>QXXL01000212.1 GCA_009911505.1 Lachnospiraceae bacterium
TGCCCACGACCGGCAGGCTTCGCGGAGCATGGATTCATAAGCGTTCAGGCTGCGAGAGTTCATCTCAAACTGCTCTTTTACCATGCGGTTAAAATGGTTATTCTCCTGCTTAAGATGCCGGTAGTCGCTGTAACATAAAATCAGGAATAAAACCAACAGCACCAGACAGATGCTAAGTACAAGTAAAATCATAACCTCAGCCATTAGTACCGCCCCCATTTCTCTATCTGTTGGGCAGTTGTCTCAGCGTAAGCCCGGAGAATTTTGTGGTAGTATTCTCTGCCAGCTGGAGCCATTTGGGTAAGACGCCCGACCGCCAGCGCCATGGCTCCGGTATCCTCCAGTGCGTTCTTGGCTAAAAGTGCCCGGCACCTGTTCTGGCTGGCTTCCAGCATAGCGTTTTCCAGCATCAGTTTTGTAGATTTAGGAGCCAACAGCCCTCCGATGCCACGCCTGGTGGGGAGAGCGTCAACCACGTCCCCGGAAAATGCTTCAGTTACAAATTCAACATTTGGTGATTTCATAGAAAGTCCTCCTTGTGATATATTTTTGTAAAGAGAATTGTTATTTTCCCCTTACACTTGGAAGTCAATGGAGGAGCGCGGAAATTAACTTTTGGACAGAAATTTTTTGGAAAAGTTTTCGAAAGACATAAATGCAATAGAAAAATAGAATTGCAGGCATCAAAAAAGGACGCCGTAAAGCGCCCCTTAAAAGGACATAATAGGTAAGTGGTTGTGTTTTTGCTTATGGATTCCGTTGTATTCGCCACCTGTAAAACAACAGCCCGGCGATAATTGCCAAGCATAACACAATCAGGACAAGGAGTATAGTTGTTACAACAGGAAACCATGTGGCGTTTTTGTACACGATGACCGAAGCATGGTCTTGGATTGTTTTTAGCCCCACTCCTGCTTGTGACCAATTAGTGAGAGTATTCGCACCTACTTCAAGATTTTCGTCTACGACCTCAACAGTAAAGTAAACATAGGCGTTTGCTCCCGGTTCATAATCACCAATTTTAGTTCCATCCATTACGAGATAGTCATGTTTTGCGGTCGCCTTATTAGGATGGTTGGAATTTTTAAGTTCGGTTGTTCCATCAACATAACGTAGATTCTCTGGAAGGATATTTTTAATAGTTACGCCAGTTTGTCTCATATTACTCGTATTCTTATACTCAATCCGAAACTCCACTTTATCCCCAACCTTGGCTCCAATCGCATCTTCCCAATCATTATCACTATCAGCAATCCGGACTTTCTGCTCAACGGTATATTCGTAATCAAATATAGCTCTTACCATTATAGTGACATAATTTGCATACTGATAACAGCCAGGAATACGGCCATCAAGGCTTTCATAACCAATCAAAACACCGTCGGTACTGGCAGCTTTAACGATATCATCACTGAGTTTCCAGCCAGCGTTGTCGAGATAACCGCCCTTGGCAGCTTCTTCCTGAGTCTTGTTATTGTTCAGTAAAGCCGAACCGTAAACATAGTCAAGGTGGAACGGAATTTCGCTATTGAAATTCACGTAATCCCAGTACTCGCTTGGAGTAGCATTAGAAGAGCTAATAAAACCATTAACTTGGATTTGCTGATTAACGGAACCATCATCATTTTGGACTTCTGTGCTGGTACCGTTTGGAATACTGAACTTGACGCGAGTATCCTCGGCAACAGCGTCTTTACCATTCGGGTTGTTGTTGTGAACGTAGAGGCGGATGACATAATATGCCCCATCAGTAACAGTGATATTATTGCCGCGCCACTTTGTATCTGGAGTAGCACCTTCCGCACGACCATCGTCAAGCAGGTCCACTTCGCGCGCACCAACGAAGTTCTTCTCATCACCGATTGTGCTGTCAGAAATCGTGTTGAAGATAATCTGGCCTGGATAGTTATCACTGTTTTTATAGTCTTCGCCGTCAGAAATTGGCGTAGCGCCAATAGCTCCGTTATTTATTTCTTCAATTGTATAACTCAGACGTCCTTTCTCCCCGGTTTCCGGATCGGCATAATTGTCACCCCATGCGAAAACCGCCATGGGAGGCAGGAGAATAATAACGACAGAAGTTATTGCCCACATTTTCAATATAGAAGTTGTATTAGAAATCTTCATCTAGAAACCTCCTCATAGCAATCCCACATTAATCTATATTCCCCTGAAAATCGTCAGGAACTGTGTCGTCATTATTCTTGCCATCCAGTTCGGATTTGCTTTGGATTGCCCCTTCGACAGTAACGGTTGCCGTATCCTGGGCGCTACCATTAATATTGGTAACCACGATGTCTGAGTAATTTTTGGCACTATTTTTCAGGTTCTCTACCGCTATCACATGATTGCTATGTATATTTTCCACATATGCCACGTCACGATCTGAACTCACATAGAATAAATCATTAGGGTTCAATTCAGACGGCTCAGTTTTTACGGATAGGTAACAGTCCCCGCCCAAAGGAAGCTGTATATTTTTATATTTAATTTCGATTTTGTTTGGCACTATTTTCTTTGAGTCCTCTATAGCTGTAGATATTTCCTTTTCTGAAGTTTTGCCATTGTACGTATGTATCGCAACCATTAACAAAAACATGAATACAGTAGCAGCAGTTAGTGGTGTAACTGAGATTTTATGGACGAACTCAAAATGCAATTTCTTGCTTGAATTTTTCTTCTTTTGTTTGGCAGATTTAGATATGGTATCCTCTAGCTTTATTGTTGCGTAATAAGGTCTTTTCAGCCTGACTGTATTGTTAGATTCATCATAGTAATCAGTAAGAGCGGCTTTTATATACTCTTCAAAATCTTTTTGCTTTTTAATTTCTGCTATAACTTCCGCCAACTTTTCAATCCGTCCATCTGCTAAATCCCTAAGAGCGGCTTTATACCGGTTTTTCTGTTTTCCGTCAACAGAATCGTAAGGCTCTTTACAGCCCCCAGAATAAACGTCTTGTATGTAACTACTGTCCCGTAGGTATTTTTCATAATGTTTGCCAATTCCAATTTCACGCTCGTATCCAAGCAACAGCCCTAAAGATATGAGGATATAGTCAGTGTCGACGGTATCAAAGTGTTCATAAACTACTTTAAGTAGAAAAGCATCAAACTGTTTTGGCGTTTTGAAACTTGGGCCATCATAATGGAGCTCATAAAGAGCTTTTTTATAATCATTCTTTGACAAATTCTTTAGCCCACGCAGTGTGGAAGCGAGGTCGTCAGTATCTATTCTCTCTTTTTCAGACATTTGTCTGCCCCCTAGCATTTTAAAAATATACATATCGTAACATATTTTCTGAGCATTGAAAAGAAAAAGCCATGAGCATCTCATGGCTTTCAGAAAAATGTGTCAGAAGAGGAGTTATCTTTTATACTCAACCACAAGGGCATAAAAATAAGAAGTATTATCCGGATGTTCGGGGATATGCGAATGTTGCTTAAAATATATTTCACGGTACCCCCATAGCTCGTATTCTGTCAATCTGACCATAAGCCCATAATCCACATCTTCTAAGTACAACAGATAACGCTCAGCATTCCCATCGGGATATTCTACCTCAATCAGGAGATTGAGACACTTACCTTTTACCGGATAAAGAAACAACGTTTCTCCATGACGCTTATCTTTATAGGCAAATTTCAGGGTTGCTCCGACATCATCCACTTGTATCCCAATCAGTTTCCAGTCTTCCGATTCTCCACGTAAAGCACTAAGATATTCTTCCCGGTCTTTGAAATATATCGTCTTTTCCGGGTCACAATGCCCATCATCTTCAAGCGATGAAACGAAATCCGACAAATTAGCAGCCGGCTCGTTATGACCGTATGGAATACTTTTTATCCTGATTGGCGGATACTGCTCATTTGCCTTTCCTGGCAGGCAGTCCCAAAGATCATCCGTATCCGCATTTGATATAAAATATCCATCGGCATCTCTGTCAATTTCTATCTGGTAACTCATTTTCCTCATCTTGTTGCCCTCCTTTGATTATGCTGTCACCCATCTTATAAAAACATAGGTGAGTGGCATAATCATCGAGAAGGACAATAATGACACATGGAAAAGTTCGTAGACGCATATTAGTCTATAATAACCATTGTAGAACACATGTTCGTTTTTGTCAAGCATAATGAAAATAGAAACAGGTTTGTCAAGAGGAAAAATCTTCTCAACTTGCCTCAATTTGTCTTAATTTTTCGACCGTTTTATCTCAACTTTTCTTCATTCATCTCAGGAACTCAGTTTTTTACTTATTTATAGCTTATCTTTTTATTAGACATAAGTGGTTCGCTTAGTCAAATAGAATCAAGGAGGTAACCATCATGAAACGTTCAACAACCGAAGAACTTCGCAATGCTATGGGTAAACTGGTCGCTAAGTGGTATCCAGATGAGGGGGTGATAGAGATTGTAATCAAGGGATGCCGCTATGTGATTACTGTGCCTCCGGGTACGCCAATCGAGTGCCATTCCAGTATGCTGCTTACTAAGTAGGCAGTAATAACAGCTAAAACTTAACTATACCGTGAGACCGCAGCCTGATGGTTCTAAGCGACGGCAGTACGGCAACATCAATCAACTATTGGTGTTCCGCACTGTCGTCTTTTTCTGTGTTTCCAAAGACGCTCCGGCGGAACACCGCCAACAGAAAGGAGCAGGAATATGGGCTACATCAATAATTATGGTTACAACAGAAAGAAAATGGAAATAGAGTTCACTAAAATAGCAGCCATCTGCCGGGAAGATGGAGTGTCGGAAGAAAACATTGAGGCCATCCACCGCCAGATGCTTGACGATCTGAATAACGAACGGCGTTTTTACAGACATACGCAACCCTATGATGGTATGAGGTTTACGGATGGCGATGAAGTCGATGAGGGGCGCTCGCCACTGCTTGACAAGTTCGGGGAGCGGTTAAGCGTCCAGCAGGCAGAAATCTGTGAGTGGGGCAAGATGGCCTGGATTGACGATATTGACACGCCAGAGATTGCCGTATGGCTCAAATCTTTGAAAGAAGATGACATCTTTATGCTTACCCTACTTGTAGCTGACGGGATGAAACAAAGAGAAGTGGCTAAAGTGTTAGAAAAGCATGATTCGGCTATTTCCCGGAAAATGAAACGGCTGCGCGAAAGTTTAACAAAAGTTTTGCCGGAAGCGTTAAAAAACCGGCTCGGAATCTGACTACCAATCAGAGGGGGAGTTTTTCTGCTTCCCCTCAATAAAAACCAGACGAGGAGGAAAACACAATGAAGCTGATGATAAAAGAAATTGAAAAAAAATTGAGCAGGCATCCATTTGGGAGCCAGGAAAACAAAGGACTTGATGCTGAGGTATTAGTCAAATACTTCTATCCATATGGATATGGGACGTGGCTGGTCATCGAAGGCGAGAAACTGGAAAATGGGGATTGGGAACTGTTCGGCTACTTCCATATTTTTGAGTGGGAGTGGGGGTATGTCTGGCTGAGCCAGCTGGAGGCCATCCATGCACCTGGGCTTTTTGGTTACGGCGGGGTTGAGAGGGACCGTTATACTGGCAGCCATCCCAAAATAAGGGATTTGATATAACCATCCGATGCCAGGCAAAAATCCGGTTTCCGTTTACCGACCGGCTTCACAATAAAAACAAAAATCAAACAAGGAGGAACAACATTATGAACCCACATGAACTCAAGATTATGATGGAAAACATCCGAAAGTCCAGTAAAACAATTCCGCCAACGATAGAAAAGGCAGATACGCCATCGACACCGGGCTTAGGTATTACATCTGATGATGGCGGCATCCTGACCGTGCTTGACAAGCAGCATTTTGGCAGGACATTTTCCGTAGAGAGCGATGGTATTTACACGGTGAAGCTTGGGGTATTCCATGATCTGAAGAGCGGCATATTGGAAGAATCCGCCCTCTCGTTTACCCTACCTATCAAAGCTGCTTGTGAACAGGCGATTACGGCGACATTTTACATCCCCGAAGCATCGGCAAGGGTTATGGACGCCGTCATCCTAAAGTCCACGCAGGCTTTCCAGATTACGCTGGTTGACGGCAGCCCCGTGTTAGAACGCTATGACAACCAGTGGGGGATGCCGCTGGAATACAGCCGCAGAGAGGCTGGCAATGTGATGATCCTGGAAAGAACCGGTCTGCGTAAGAATGTGCCACGCCAATACAGAGCCTATTTTGACCTACTTAGTATCCAGATTGAAGTAATGTTCGTAATCTAAAATAATCTACATAACTACCAAAGTGCCACCGTTGATAAACTGTCGCGGTGGCACTTTCTCACATTCTAAAGTGTACGTGGCAGCAGCAATAATACGCAGTTTGCGTAGATTTCTATATTCCAGTAACACTGGTTAATAAAAACCACATATGAATCTATTTACTCCATTTTTCTTTCGCATTGTACACTACCTAGGCAGAGGCAACGGAAGGAAAAACCGGCAAAATGATACGCATCTATCGTGGAAATAGTCTTAAAATTAAAGAGTTAGCCGAACCATTGCTGAGACTAATCCACCCGCTATGGGCAAAAACCAGAACTATCTGTTGCCATAACTGCAGCAATAGCTGTTGTAGTCTGCATTGCAGGCGGTACGGACGCGGTTTTGAAGGCGCAGCGCTATTTCTTCAGCCCTCCGAAACGGAAGAAATAAGTTCCTTTCAAAACATGCCCCCATCCGCATATGTAGATGGGAGCATGTTTTTATCTGACAGAAACTTTTTTTGGCTTAGACCAGGCAGAATAAAGCCTAGTAGTTTTTCCATTTATTTTTACATTTTTATAAGTGCGGATTCTTACATAATATTTCTTCGGTTTCAGCCTGGAAACCGTTCTTGATGTCTTGCTTTTACTTACTGTTATAATTTTTGCGGTCTTTTTTGTATACTTTTTTTTAGCAGAGTAAGAAATTTCATAACCCGTAATCTGTACCGGCTGTTTTTTCCACTTTACAGTAAAGCCTTTTGGCACCGGTTTTATTCCGGATAACCTGGCGGGTTTTGGAACGACTGTAAAAAGTTTCTTTACGGTGCCTGTATAATTTCCCCTAAACGAAATATCCACCGCATAACCGCCGACATTTTTTCTTCCTTTCGGGTAAACGGCTGTATAATCTGTCCCTGATTTTAGGGTTTTCCCGCGGCTGTCCTTGACGATGACGGATGGTTTTTGTGCTTTCCCATTGTAAACATATGAGTCTTTGGACAGGCTGACAGATTGAATGGCATAAACCGGCCTTGACTCCGTATTCCCACATTTGCTGCATTTTTTTGTAATACTCCCGTCAGAAGAAGCTGTAGCCGGTACAATAGAAATATGGTAAGCGTGGGGGCAGCTAACAGGGCTTTGCACCTCATTGTCTTTGCTGTTTTCCGGATCATCTGGATTGCCGTCAGGTTTATCCCCCGTCCCATAAGGCATGAAGTTCCATTTCTGGGTGTTTGTTTGGGTTGGCATCCACGTCCATACATTTGTTCCGCCGTCCGTTCCGGCATCTTCCAAATCAAGGTACAGGCCGCTGGATTTGGATATTATGCGGTATGTTCCATCGCCGCAGCCCTGGATCATCCACTTCTGGGCATCTGTAGAATCCTTCTCCGCCAGCTGCACATTGGATGCGTTATCCAATCCTCCGCCGGCAACCGCAAGGGCAAGATCCGAGCCTGTATCTATGATGCTGTAGCATCCGCCGCCCAGATATTGGACGTCAAACGTCTGCCGCCCATCTGCTTCCATTGGGTTTATCCCTATGTTGGCTCCATCCTCCGCCGCGTTTCCTGCCGTGCTTAAAACCTTGCTTTCGTCCGTCAGCGGCACAATCCGGTATTCTCCATTTTCAACTGTCTGGCCAATGGACCGGCCCCATGGGACAAATCGCCACTGCTGGCAGTCCGCGCCGTCAACGCCCCAGCCCACGCACATTTGGACATTCGTTCCACTGTCTGTTTTGGCATTTAACAGATCTAGGTACAAACCGTCCAGTTTTGATACAATATTGCAGTACCCGTTCCCACAAGGCCTGATAAGCCACTGCTGCGCATGGTTTGTCCCTTCGCTCCAGCTGCACAGCTGGACATTCGCACCGTTTACGCTTTTCCCATCAGCGACGTCCAGGGAAAGGCCTGAACTTTTATTAATGATCTTACAATATCCATCTCCAAGATTTGTCACCTGGAACACGTGCTTCCCATCATCACCACGGACATTCAGCTCAACATTATTTCCGTTTTCTGCTGTATTAATAGCCTTGCCGCCGTCAGACCTGGCAATAATTTCGTAATCGCCATCCGGAATATCCTGCCTGTCACCGCTGCCGCATGGGATGAAATACCAGCGCTGGGCGGGCGTCCCATTTCCCTCCCATAGCCAGATATTGGATCCAGCGTCCGTGCTCCCATTCTCAACGTCCAAAAACCAGCCGCTGCATCTTGACTGGATAGTGTAGCCGATCCCGTCATCCGTCTGGTTGATCTGCCACTGCTGGGCGGGCGTCCCATTGTCTTCCCACTGCTGGACATTTGCCCCTCTTGCCGTGTCGCCATTGAGTACATCCAGGCATTTGCTGGCTGAACCCTTGAGCTTTATTTTATAAAACCCATTGCCAAGCCATGTGACAGTGAATATATGCTCTTTGTGGCCCAGAACCGGCCAGAGCTGCGCATTCGCATAATTGTCATCCTCCGCTCCGGGAAGCCCACTTATTGTGAGGCACGACGGGCCGGGATTTAAAATTGTCCCCGTCAATGCAGATGCGATATAGTAATCGCCGTCTGAGATAGTGCGAGGCGCGCCTTCCGGCAGTGGGAACCCCTGGGGGATAACAGGCACAGACGGCTCCGGATTAAAGTTCGGACGCAATACGCCCCAATACCCATTTCCATAAGGTTTCGTCCGGATTGTCCCGGCTTCTTGATTTCCGCCCCCGTTCTGGTCAATTACTTCAAATGAATTCCCGTTTGCTGATAAGACAATCGCCACATGGCCGTATTGTGCATAATATCCTCCCGTCCAGATAGCCACATCCCCCGGCTGCGGCGCAGCGCCTGCCAATCTGCTCCACCCTGCCGGAAGGGCACTGGACACATAATCTTTTGCATTTCCGTAAATATGCGGCACGCCCAAGTAATCGCAATACTTGCTAACCAGCGCAACGCACTGTATCCCAAAACCCTCATTATATCGCGAGCCGACCTGGTCCCTTGCCCACTGGACAGCTGCGCTCTGCGTGGTCATAGCCTGCGTTTCCACAGACTCCACAGCTGGCAGCATTCCTGCCACTATACATACTGTCAGAACAAATGCCGCCATGCGTTTTATAAAACTGCTCCTTTTCCTGTTGCCCATGTTTCTCTCCTATCATTTTCTATATATTGAGGTATTGTTTATCTACATACTTTAGCTGAACGCTCTGCATAAAAACTTCCATACCGTTTTACAAATGATTTTTTACATATTTGTGGCGAAACTCACTTTTTCGTTCTGACCGTCTTCACTTTAGACCAGCCAGAATACAGTTTCGTGGTTTTTCCGTTAAGCGTGACATTTTTATATGTACGGATTCTGATGTAGTATCTTTGTTTAGGCTTGAGCCGGGAGATGGTTTTAGAAATTGTCCTGCTCTTTCTAACATCTATAATATGGCTGCTTTTCTTCGTAAACTTTTTACTGGTAGAATAAGCAATCTCATAGCCACAGTCCGCTGCAGTTTTCTTCCATTTGAGGGCAATTCCTTTCTTCTTGGATGTCACCTTAGTAAAGCTAATGGATTTAGGCAAGACCTTGAACTGTTTGTTGACACTTCCGTAGTAATTGCCGATAAAATCAATTTTCACTTGGTAGATTCCAGCTTGGGCAGAAATGTCGGGGTAAGACACCCGATAGTCTTTGCCATTCATCAGAGAACTGCCCTGCGTATCTATAATAGAGATAGCTGGTTTTCTTAGCTTGCCATTGTAGGTATAGGATGTCTTGGACAAATTGACACTGCTGATTTGGTGAATAGTCTGGCTCTTTTTCTCACCGCATTTGGCACAAACTTCTTCAATACTGCCGTTTGACTTTGTAGTAGCTGGAATAACCGAAGCCTGGTAATTGTGGGTGCATTTAACGGTTACCGCACACGTTGCAGAAATTTCTCCATCTATTGACGTCGCAATAATGGAAGCTGTCCCGTTTGACACCGCCTTTACTGTGCCATTATCTACATCTGCGACCGAGGGGTTGCTCGATTTCCAGAGGACAGTTTTATTAGTGGCATTGTTTGGTAAAACCGTGGCTGCAATATTCCTCTGTTCGCCAGCTTCCAACGTCAGCCGGGATGGGCTTAGGGTAATTGATGTAACGTTGATAACCGGCTCTTTATAGCTGAGGGTGAGGTAATATGGGGTGTCATTTGTGTTAAACCTTCGGATAGCAAAATAATAATCCCCTTGGCTTAGTGAGATTTCTGTTGAGCCATAGTACATTGCGCGTGAAGAACTAAACTCTCTTCTTATTTCGCGCTCCCCATATCGAGAACGCCAAATGATATTATCTGGGTTAGAAGCAGAATAAATAGCAAATCCATCCGGCCTGGTAGAGCTGGAATACATTAGATACGTTGATGAAGCAGATTCAATATATAGATTCAGAAGCCCGTCTTTAGGCATAGTGAACCTGTATATATGCCAATATCTTGCCGATCCACCATCTTCAGTCAAACCACGATAATCCCCAGCCTTCAAAGAACCGCTCACCGTATTCCCCATTGTTAAATCTTGCGCATAATCTAGCCATCCGGCAGCGTATATTGTGGCTGGCACAAAGAAAATGCCTGATATAAGTAAAAATAATGTTAACAGCATGGAGACTGTTTGTTTTCTCTTTTTATTATTTCTGTTCATGAGAACCCCTTTCTTGTTTGGATTTTTACGATGTAGATTCCAAACGGTAATCTTTTATAAGCTAGAATCTGTTCGCAATTTTATCCCGACGTTTTTTGCTAGATGATAACTTAATACGCCCACGATAATATGTACCGGAGTATCCAGCGGATAGCCCCTCACCAAGCGCAATCAGTTCTACATCGCATCCATTGGCTGTTGCCGTAACATAAACATGAATTGCCCACACATCTCTGGAAAGTCCTCTTTCTTCTCCAGATAGCATAATCGCCAGATCTTTGGAAGCACCAAACTTGCCGAATGGATCGTCTTCAATCTTATTAACATTGGCCCTTAATTCTCCTGACATCTGCTTAAGTAAGTTGGCGACTTCCTGTACATTCTTACTTGTACGGAGAGTTCTGCTGTCAGATTTCTGGTTTATTTTACCAGATGTTAAATACGCTAAAATTATGAGTATAATTACAATCATCAAAAATAATATCATTTTTCTTTTCCTCCTTTTTACGGCCGGTTCATATGGGATACATCAAATATATTGATGCAGCTCATGCCTCCTTTCCGTCATCATTGAACCGTGTTTTGATAGTAAAAATCGCGGCTCATAAACCGCTAAAATATAAGATGTAACACTTTGCTGA
>QXXL01000213.1 GCA_009911505.1 Lachnospiraceae bacterium
AAAAATCTATTACGGTCAATGTAGTTTTTGCGCCAGGTTTAGTCTTGAAATGCTTAATTAACCTGAAAAGTTTTTTTAGGATTTATATAGGCGGGCGGCAAAGGGCAGGGCATTGCTAGAGCATTTTTCAAACACGCTCTAGAGAAAAATAGTGTCTTTTAGGGTATTCCCCTTAAAAATATAGAAGGGGGTGAGAAATAAGGTGTCGGTATGGAAACGGGCAATGTTATACCTTGCTCGAAAAAAGGGACGGACAGTACTTTTATTTTTCTATATAGTTGTTATGTCAGGTTTTATCTTAACAGCATTTTCTTTAAAAAATGCAGCAGAGCAACAGCTTACCAGACTGCGTCAAACCCTTGGAACTGGATTTGTCCTTAGGATAGATACAGAAAATGCAGCAAATGTAGGAATTGTAGTGGATGATAATGGGTATACAGACAGCACTTATATTGGGACAAGAATTACGGATCAAACGATTGAAAAAGTTCTGGAACTGGATGGTGTTACAAATTATACATTGCCTAAGGAATTTGATATTGTATGGACAGGTTTAAGCTTAAGGGCGGGATTTTGGTCAGAATTTACGCCAGATGAAACATTAACAGAACAGCATGTAGAGGTGTCGAAACAGCAGATATTGGCATATTCCTGTATAAATGGGGAATTGAATAAAAATTTTCGTACAGGGGCTTTGGAAATATCAGAAGGCAGGAACCTGCGGGAAGGTGATTCATTCCAAACCGTTATTTCAGAAAAGCTGGCAGAACGGAATGGGCTTTCCATAGGGGATCACATTATGATTGAAGTAAAAGAAGCAGCATACCGGTTTTCTAAAAGCCCACAGACAACATGGGGGGATCCTATACAGCTTGAAGTTACAGGTATTTTCCATATGAATTTTTCCCAGCAAGATTCGGAATGGACAACGGAATCTGGTTATATGGAAAATGATATTTTTGTGGATATGCATACACATGCAAAGATTAATGAGTATATAGAGGGCAATTGGGAGGGGGAGTTGGCAGATATTGGATATCCGGAAGTTATCTTTTTTGTAGAGGATCCAGAAAAAACAGACGCCATTATACAGGAAATGAAGGGACGGAAGGATATTGATATAAGTGGGTTGCTTGTTTATCCAGATCATGCTGCATATGAAGCTTCTGCGAAACCGTATGGACAGATCCGTTCGTTTTCGGTTATATTATCGGCAATAGGGACTGTAGGCGCAGGGGTTATTCTCTTTTTGCTGATGAAGCTGATTGTACACAGGCGGATGTATGAGGTTGGGGTACTTGTTTCTTTGGGTGTGAAAAAAAGAGAAATAGCAGGTCAGATGCTGTTGGAATGCTTATGGATATCAATAGCGGCATTAAGTGTTTCTGTTTTGTTATCTATTCCATTGAATTTTGCCTGTTCTCATGCGGCAGAGCATATAATGATGCCTGATCAAAAGGAGCAAACGTATCGTGTGACATTAAGGGAAGGCATGTTTCCAGAGCCAGAGAAGGTTTCTGCTGATGAAATAGTACTTTTCGGGGAAGTTACGCCTAAGGTGATAATGCTGCTTATCGTTCTGGTAATCGTTATTTCCCATGTAAGTGTCCTGCTGGCATTGGTTCAGATATTAGAAATAGAACCCAAACGGCTGCTTCAGCGGATGTAGGGGATACCATCACACTGGAAACAGAGCAGGGAAGTTGTGCTTTCTCCAGCCATATCATACTCTTTGGGTGAAGCCTTGGCCGGATGGAGTACTAGAGCGTGTTTGAAAAATGCTCTAGAGCGGACTATAGGGAGTGGATGGCAAAGGGGCCGTCAGTCAGAGGGCAGGATGTGCGTCTGGGTCTGTGTTCAGGGGCTAAAGCCGAACACCCTGCCCTCTGCCTGACTACGGTTTTGGCTGGCCTACAGAAGATTTTTTGGCCATATGGAGTAATCCTTTAGCTGGCAGGTGTCCAATAACGTGGTCAGGAGTATATGGATGTGAAAAGTTCGATCTAATATATTAGGGGGAATTTATGAGTAAAATTGCAATATTAGATACAAGTATATGTCCTGAGAGCCTGCATTGCAGGGAATTTTATACTTACAATGCCTGTGGGGAAGGAAGCGGAGGAAAGGCGTCAGAAACATCCCATGGAACAATTTGTGCAAGGGTGCTGGATTATTTTACGTCCGGTTATGAGCTTTTCAATATACAGATCTTAAAGGATAGTGGAAAAATATTAGAGAAGCCCATGGGCAATATATTACATTTGAAGAAAGGGCTTGAGCTATGCCTTGAACTGGATGTGGATATTGTCTGTATGAGCGCAGTATCCTCCATACTTTCCGATTCAAGTATAATATATGAAACAGTGTATCAGCTTGCACAGAAAAGCATTCTAATGGCTGCGTTGGACAATCGAAGGTATATAACTGTCCCGACTGCATATCCATTTGTGGCAGGCGTGCAGTCAGATACCATAAACTGTCTGCATCCAGGCGGACTGGCATATAATAATGGGGATTTATTTTATGCGGGATTGTATGCCAACTGCAATATCGGCCTGCTGAAAGAGCTTGGGTGTCCTCCTTCCAATAGCTTTGCAGTCCCGGCTGCGGCTGCGCAGTTTAATACTTGGAAAAATGAGGGGAAGTATATAAAAGAGGAAATTCAAAATCTAAAACCTTATCCAGTGCGAGGGGCAGAAGGGGATATATTGCTTAAAAAAAAGATGGGCTTATATAGAGAACTGCCGCTGGTAGTTGTTTATGCTTTAGGAGAAGAAGATACATACGCAGCCTGCCAGGAGACTATGGACAAGCTATACAGCAAATACGACGTACAGTCTACGGCATTGTGCAGCATGGAAGCAAAGTTAGATGTACGGTTCCGGAAGATTGAATCTGTGAAGGGATTGAAACAGGAGCTTTTGTTTATGGAATGCTGCTATAAAACAGATTTGATTTTTCTTGCCATAGAGAAAAATATACGGGAGCTTGTTATGATGCAGGTAAACGCTGATTTGGAAATATTGTTGGATTCAGGGCGTATGCGTATTTTGTTTGAAGATTCTTGCGTAGAGGGCGATGTAGCAGAGCTGGAGGATCTGGTTTATAAGATTTTACAATAAGAGTTCGTGAAAGCTTGCCATCCACTCCCTACAGTTTGCTGTACTGCTAATCTATAAAATGAAAACAAAAACTATAGAATGTGTTCTGGAAAACTTCCCCAATCCTTGTTAGACTTAATAAAAGTAGCTTATTTACTAAATCAAAGAAAGGGAAGGAAAGATATGAAACAAAAACACACACATCTACAGCAATTCTGGTCATTCCTGTTAGTTTTTGCCATGGTTTTTACCACAGCGGCTGGCAGCATGGCAATACCGGCTTATGCAGAGGAAGATGGCTTCATTGAAGTTGAAGTACCCAACGGGGATTTTGAGTCTGGACAGGCTTCCTGGACATTTCAGGGAAAGGGGAACAGTGACACAGAAGAAGCATATTGGAGGGTATTCATCAATGAATGGGCCAAGAATAATACGACAAATATATATGAGGCGTACAACCATTCAGACACAGAGGAGTCCTATACCGTTTCCCAGACAGTAAAAGATCTGGAGCCTGGCATTTATAAAGCAGCCATATCGGCGGCGGGCGGCAATGACGGCGGTTCTATGACAGCATCTTTTACGGCTGGGGGAAAGGCCGTTAATCTAAAGCCTGAGAAATGGGATCAGTGGATTACATATGAAACAGAATCTTTCACAGTAGATGAAACTGGAAGCTGTGACATATCCATTTCTGTAAAAATAAAAGGGGAATATATTAATCTGGATAATGTAAAGCTTTATCGCAAAGCCCCATCTGTACCAAAAGAAGTAGACAGTATACCCGCTATTAGCAGAAAAGTTGCATCATCCGCGAATTTTACCGCCCCGGCCCAGGTATCTGTCCTTTTCACAGACGGTACATCCGCCATGTGTGACGTTACATGGGATGCCGCGGCCCTTTTGGCAGTTGCTGCCGCAAAACCGGGAGATATCGTAGACGTGCCCGGTAAAGTAATTGTAGACGGCAAAGAGTACGGCGCATCCATGGCCGTAGAGATTATAGATACGTCCGCTCTGGTACAAAACGTATCTGATGACGCCCTTGGCGCAGTGGATTTTGACAGCAACTGGCAGTTTTACCTCGCAACCCGCACACCACAAGCAGCGGACGGAGGTTTTGCAGCAGCGGGCGTAAAGGACGCGGGGGAATATACGACCAGCCAAATTATAGCATCTGATTTTGACGACGCTGGATGGCGTACCGTAGATGTCCCGCACGACTTTAGTATCGAAGGGGAAAAGGTAAGCTCCTCCCAGGATTCCCAGGCATATTTGCAGGGAGGTCTCGGTTATTACCGCAAAAAATTTACGGTTCCCGCCGCGTTTGAAGGAAGCCGTACAATTGCAATCGACTTTGAAGGCGTTTATCAGAACAGTGTTATTTATTTGAATGGGGAAGAGGTGGGAAGCTACCCCAACGGCTATACTGGGTTTGCGTTAGACATTACAAAGAAAATCCGGTACGGCAGCGAAAACGTTCTGGTTGTAAAGGTGCAGAATATGTCGCCGTCCGGACGCTGGTACACCGGGAGCGGTATCGTCCGCCCGGTACATCTTGTCATCGATAACCTGGCGCATTTTAACCGCAACGGAATTACTTTAACGACGCCGACGCTGGAATCTGATTATAAAGACAGCCAGACGGCATATTTAGACGTTGTAGCAGAAGGCTATTCCGATTCCGTAAACTCTAATGTCTACATGGAAGTAAGTGTCTTCGATGCAGAAGGCAGGGAAGTTGCCAAAAAGAGCACGGAGAGGACGGCAATGAACCCATCGACGGCATTTAGCCTTACCTTATCTGGCAACGAAGCCATTCAGATTAATAATGTTAACTTGTGGTATCCATGGAATATTGGCGCGCCATACCTATATACCGTAAAAGCAGACCTGTATGCGGAAGAAAACGGGAGCGATGCAGGCTATAAGCTGATTGATACAGAAGTTATGGAATACGGCTTCCGCTGGGCGTCCATACAGGAGACGACAAGCGATCCAAAGAGCGGCGGACTATACATAAACGGCGTATATACCAAAGTGCAGGGCGTAGATCTCCATCACGATTCCGGCTCTCTTGGCGCGGTAAGTTATACCGACGCATATGATCGCGAGTTCAGTAAATTAATGGAAATGGGCGTCAACGCTTACCGTACCTCCCACTGCCCTCCGTCCAAACAGGCGATTGAGGTCTGCAGGCGCAAAGGTATTCTTGTGGTAGAGGAAGCATACGACGGCTGGGGCAAGCCCAAAGCAACGTATGATTTTGGCAATTTCTTTTTTATGGAGATTCCGCAGGGATGGGCTGGCCTAAAACCAAACGGCTACACCGTTATGCCCGAATCTACAACCAAATACGAAGGGGCAAAATACCTTTGGAGCGACTGGGTGATTCAGGAAATGGTTGCCCGTGATAAAAATGAACCGTCCATTATCGCATGGTCTATTGGTAATGAAGTGCGGGGCGTAGGCACAAAACCAGGCTGGTATGACGCGTCAAAGTACGATGTGCTTGGCGTCAATCCGTCTGGCATAAACGAATATACGGAAGCCGTCCGTTTAATGCGCGATATAAAAGCGGCAGACAGCACGCGTTATGTAATAATGGGCGGCGACCAGGAGAGAAGCGTCCCGGCTGTCAACTCAGTATGGGGATTAGTAAACCAGGTTTTAGACGGCTACGGCCTAAACTATAATACCTCTAAATCTGTAGACGGGTTAATCGAACGATTCTCCATTGGGAGCGGCTTGCTTGAGAAAGGCACAAAAACCTTTTTCTTTGAATCTGAGTCTTCGTCACAGACCTCTTCCAGAGGCGTGTATTTAGACCCGCAGTTCAGCAACACAGGCATCAACCAGACGCCAGGCCGCAGGGGAGGATCCAACTATGACAACGACTTTGCATCCTGGACGATGTCTAATGAATACGGGCTTAAAAAAGACCGTGATAGAAAGAGCTTTATCGGCCAGTTCATCTGGTCCGGGTTTGATTATTTGGGAGAGCCGACGCCGTATAGTATCTTCCCGGTAGGCGTGTCTTCCTTTGGGACGATAGATACGGCAGGTTTTCCAAAGGACTCCTTCTACCTCTATCAGAGCCAGTGGATAGATGAAACTATGGTGCACCTGCTTCCCGGCAACTGGGATCAGTGGCACGACGGTGAAGAAGTAGAGGTCTGGGTCAACAGTAACCAGCAGAGCGCTGAGCTGTTCTTAAACGGCGAATCGCTTGGCAAAAAAAGCTTTGATGAAAAAGAGACTGCATATGGCAAAAAATACTACGAAACCTCTGAAAAGACAAGCGATGATAAGACCTGGGGCGATAACGCCAACCCAGGAGGCTATACAAGCCCTGGCGCAGTCTTAGATGAAGGGGAATTAAATTCCGGCAAGCTCCACCTGACATGGAATGTGCCATACGAAGCAGGAACGCTCGAAGTAAGGGCATATGATAAAGACGGCAAAATTGTTGCAACTGACAGTGTTACAACTTCTGGAACACCATATACCATAGAGGCAAAAGCGGACAAAACCGTCCTTGCAGCTGATGGCAGCAGCCTTTCCTATGTGGAATGCACCATTGTAGATGAAAACGGCAATATGGTCCCCAACGCAGATCACCTGGTAAATTTTGATGTATCTGGCGGGGCGGTTACTATCTTTGGCGTAGACAATGGCAAACAAGAAAGTGCAGAGCTATATAAATACGGTAATGTAGAACAAAACACCCATTCCGAGCGCAGCGCATACAACGGCAAAGTACTGGTAATCTTAAAATCGGGCAAAACAGCCGGGGATGCTGTACTCACCGTTTCCGCTGACGGCTTAAAACCGTCACAGACAGCAATTAAAGTAACGCAGGACGGCACAGGCAGCGCACCGCAGGCGATTGCTGTTACAAGCACAGAAGAATCTGTAGATCCAGTTAATATCACTATACCGGAAGGCATGGGGATAACCCTTCCATCCGCAGTAAAAGTAAACTATAACAGCAGTGCAGGGCAATACAGCATAATGCGCGCCGTAACCTGGGGGACACTTACGGAGGGCAAAGCAGAAGGTGTAATCGACGGTTGTTCCTTGAAAGCTTCGGCTACTGTGACAGAGAGTGAGGAAGCCGCAGCTGGTACAGAGCTTGCGACAAAAAAAGCAGCTGCAACGGCATCCTTTACCGGTTCTACCAACAACTATCCTGAAAAAATGGTAGACGGCGATGCATCTACAAGCTGGACTAACGCATACAGCAGGGGGGCATCCGTACTGCTTCCGGCAAACAGCGCGTCCAGGAGATCTGAATACATAGAATTTAGCTGGGATGAGTCACAGGTAATGAACCAGATAGAGCTTGCTTTTTCAGACGGCCGCGGAAAGGCTATCCCGTCTGTACTAGAAGTACAGTATTGGGATGGCGGGGGCTGGGCAAAAGTCCAAAACCAGGTGAAGCTAACTATAGCAAAGACTGCCAAAATACAGTTCAAGCCTGTGTATGCAGAAAAATTAAGGGTATATATGGAAAATGCAACCCCTTATACTGCAAACGGCAACATGGAAATTACAGAGGTTTCTGTCAAGCTCAGTAAAGAAGAATTCGGCACACAGGCAATACTGTCCGCAGGCGATATTATCCAGGGGGCGTCCCAGAAAATAGACGTACAGCTTGGCAGCCTGCCGTCCGATTCCCTGGTAAAAGAAATCCGCTTTACGGTTGACTATGATAAAACTGCATTTGAACCTGCTTCTGTTACGTTAAAGGATGGCATACCAGGTACAGTCACCTCTGCAGAAGTTAGCGGCAAAACCGTATTTACCTATACAAGCGAAGCTGGAATCCCGGCGGATACAACTGATTTTGCAGAGATTGCTTTGGATGTAAAAGCAGATGCCGCACCAGGCAGCTACACGGTTTCCTTAACAGATATTGCCGCAGTAGACACGGCGGGGCAGGAAATTAAAATAAGCGCCACCCCGGCAGCCTTTATGGTAAAAGAACGCCCGCAAATTGGTGAAGTGACCTATTTGTCCGATTTGGAGTGGGTAAGCGCCACGTCCGGGTGGGAATCTGTAGAAAAAGACAAATACTGCAACGGCAGCAATTCCGGTCCAATCTCTTTAAGGGTAAATGGGGTAAAGACGCCGTTTGAAAAAGGGTTAGGGGCAAATGCAGATGCCGAGGTTATTTACGATTTAGGTATTTTCGATCAGATATTAACGCCGGATCAGAACCTGTTTTTGCGTATGTATGTCGGGATAGACTACTTTAAAGCAGAAAAGAACCAGAACGGCGACGGCGTATATTTTATCGTATACGGCACAAAGGACGGGCAGGAGCAGCAGCTTCACAAATCCGCCAAATTAGATACCAGAAGCGAGGCAGAATATGTTAACGTTTGTGTAACAGGTATGTCGCGTATCCGCTTGTATATGGACAAAATCGGTACTAACAGCCACGACAACGGCGACTGGGCGGACGCGAAGCTGGTGATTTCAAACGAAGCCAATAAAGGCCCGTTAAAAACCGCTATCGATGCGGCGAAAGCATTAAACGAAACTGATTATACCACAGAATCCTATATCCTTTTGGCCGCGGCCATAAAGGCAGCAGAAGACGTATATGCAGACGGGGACGCATCTCAGATCCAGGTTAATACCCAAATGGAAAGCCTGGCAAAAGCCGTAGAAGGGCTAAAAGTCCCAGGGGCAGCAGAATACTGGGCTTTGGTTTTGCAGATGAGGGAAAAAGACGAAGCGCTTTTGGGCCTGCAGGAACAGATAACTATAAAGGAACAAGAGTTAAGCACAGCAAAAGCAGAAGCAGCCACACTTTCGGGGCAGCTAGAAGAAGCAAACGGGCAAGTGGAAAGCTTGAGGGCAGATTTAAAAGAGGCAAACGACAAAATTGCAGAGCTTGAAGAAAATGGCGGTTCCTCCGAAGAGGTACAACACTGGAAAGAACGTGTCAAAGCGCTTACGGATCAGCTTACTGCTTCACAGGAGGACGTTACCAGGCTTACCACAGAACTTTCTGCGTCACAAAACCGCGTTACTGAGCTAACATCGGAAAATGAGATTTTGCAGGATCAGGCGGACAGCGCGCAAAAAGATATTGAAAACCTAAATAAACGGTTAGAAACGGCAAGGACAACGATAGACGCCTTAAACCAGGCATTGTCCACAGCCCAAAAAGAAGCCGGTGAGCTTTCCAGCAGTTTACAGGAAGCAAATGACAGGATTCGGGAATTGGAAGGCGATGTCGGGGCAAAAGACGGAGAAATTAAGCTCTGGAAGGATCAGGCGGAAGCATTGGCAGAGCAGCTTAAAATAACCAATGCCAGCATAGAAGGCCTAACGATTAAAATAGCTGAGCTGCAGAAAGCGATTGACGATGAGCGTGCAGAGGCCGACAGGCGGGTACAGCAGGCCGAGGAAGAAGCAAGAAGGCAGAAAGCAGAAGCAGAGCGGCTAAAAGCAGAAATAGAAAAACAGAAGGCCCAGGCGCAGGAAGCTTTAAATAAGGCATTGGAAGAAGCCAAAAAAGCGCATGCAAAAGTACTTGCCAAAGGAGATATGGCAGTAGCAGGCAGCGTGCTTTACCGTGTCACCAACGCAGGCAAAAAACAGGCCGAAGCATATGGTGTAATAAAGAACAGCATAAAAGCGGTTACGGTAAAAGATACGGTAGTTATAAACGGCGTAAGCTGTAAGGTAACGTCTGTTGCGCCAGAGGCATTTAGCTTGCTGCCTAAGCTTACTAAAGTAATGCTTGGGAAATATGTGCAGACAATAGGGAAAAAAGCATTTTATGGCGACAGGAAATTAAAAAATATACGCATAAAATCCACTGGGTTAAAAAAAGTAGGCAAACAGGCGTTCAAGCTGATTCATGCAAAAGCGAAGATCCAGGTTCCTAAAGCGAAGAAGAAAGCTTATACAGATCTGTTGAAAGGAAAAGGGCAAAAGAAGACTGTAAAAGTGAAATAGGATACTGCCGGGTATGTAAATTCGTACCCGGCAGATTTTCTATTGCCAGGAAACAAGTTAAACGATATAATAAAACAGAAGTATTTTGGGTAACATGATCCTGAATGGCAATGGAAGGAATCAACTATGAGTAAATGCAGGCAGTGTAAAATTGAAATCAAAGACAGTGCACAGGTTTGCCCCTTGTGTAAGTGCGTCCTAGAACAAGAAGGCATTCCCGAAAACGCATACCCTAACATCCGGTTCCGGACAAGGAAGCTGAATCTGGTTGTCCGCATTTTCCTGTTTCTTGCGATTATTATGGAAGTGCTGTTTATATACCTGAATTACAAATATTTTGACGGAATATACTGGAGTGTGATTACTGGGGCAGGATTTTCTTATTTATACTTTGTGGCAAGGTTTGCCATCTTAAATGACAACGCTGGATACCGGTCCAAATTCCTGGCCCTGACATTCCTTGGCATATTATATGTTATATTAATTGACTATGTGATTGGATACCACGGATGGTCTGTCAATTTTGTACTTCCTGGAGGACTTTTACTGGTGGATTTGTTTATTCTGGCTCTGATGTTTGTCAACCGCCGGAATTGGCAGAGTTATATTATGCTTGAGATCAGCAATATATTCTTAAGCGCAGTCCCGTTGCTATTGATTTGGCTAGGAATTGTGACAGAAACCTTTATCAGCGGTTTCGCGTTTGCAGTATCCGTTTTGTTGTTTTTGGGCACAGTAATCATAGGGGACCGGAGGGCAAGGAGCGAGCTTAAAAGGCGTTTTCATGTCAGATAAGGAGAAAACCATGAACCATAAAGATAAAAAAGAAGCAGACGCAAGCCAGCGCGGAATCATGATCCGGGAACTGATAGCACGCTTTACATCAGATCATCTGATTGGCAAAAAAATTAAAAATGGCGAATTACGCAAAAAGCTGGTAGAGCCAGCATGGAATGTCCCAGATGGCTTCCATATGACGCAGATAGATATGGATAAATTTAGCATGGAATGGCTGGAGCCGGAGCAGGGCAATTCTAATATGACGCTCTTACAGCTGCACGGCGGCGGCTATGTAGGCGCGATGCGCAATGCATACCGTACTTTTGCAGCTGCATATAATGAACTGGGGGGCGGGATGCCAGTACTTA
Organism: Lachnospiraceae bacterium; assembly: GCA_009911505.1. Lineage (GTDB taxonomy): Bacteria > Bacillota > Clostridia > Lachnospirales > Lachnospiraceae > Roseburia_B. The sequence goes on from QXXL01000213.1 coordinate 11,228, forward strand.
CAATAGATTACCGCGTAGCTCCCGAGGATCCGTACCCAGCGGCGCTTGAGGATGCTGTAAGAGCATACAATTGGCTGCTTGATCGCGGTTATCCGGGCAATAGGATTATTGTAGCGGGAGATTCTGCAGGCGGCGGCCTTGCCCTTGCCCTGTGCTTGTATTTGCGCGATCATGGCATAGAACTGCCCGGCGGGATTATTGCTATGTCGCCCTGGACAGATATGACGGCTTCCGGGGAATCTTATGAAACCAACTTCGAGAAGGATCCCTTGTTTGGCAATACGAGGGACAGCCTGATTTATAACAGGGATTATCTAGGTTTAGAAGATCCTAGGAATCCTTATATTTCCCCGGCGTTTGGCGATTTAACCGGGTTTCCGCCCATGCTTATACAGGTAGGATCCTATGAAATGCTTTTGAGTGATGCACAGACAGTCGCACAGAAGGCAAAAAAACAGGGTGTAAAAGTCCGTTTTCACATTTACGAAGGCATGTTCCATGTATTTCAGATGGCCATGCAGCTAATGCCGGAGTCTGTGATGGCATGGAAAGAAGTAGAAAAATTTCTGGAACTTTTACGGAGGGGATAAAGATGGAAGACAAACAAAGAGCTGTTGCGTATTGTCTTACATATCAGGATGTTTACAGGGACGAACCGTTCCACGATCCCAATTGGACAGTGATACGCCATAAAGGGAACCACAAAGTATTTGCCTGGATTTTTGGGCGGGAAGGGCATACGTGGATCAATGTCAAAGTAGATCCGGAATGGCGGGAGGTACGCCGTAAGGCATATGCATCGGTTTTACCAGCTTATCATTTGAATAAAGAACATTGGAGTTCCATTATTTTAGATGGAACGGTGCCGGACAAGGAAATAAAAAGGATGATCGAAGAAAGCTATAGGCTGACGAAGCCGAAGAAAAAATGACGGGGAAACAACGGCTTGTATGAGCCGCTGTTTCCCCTGAATTTTTGTTTAGGGTTCTTTTAAGTTGTCAATGGTAATGATAAATCGATCCTTGTCAATGGAAGTAACGATCAAAGAATTTAAAGTATCATTTAATGTTATATCAGAAAACAATGTGTCGTGTTCATTTAAAGTTTCAAACAGCAAATCTTTCATTTCATTTTTTGTCATACTGTGTTTTCCTTTCTTTATCTCATATGATTCAGAATACTTGTTGGAAAATATCTAATACTTGAATTATATGGGCAGATTTTAGCCTATACAACTTATGTAATAATATCATTTTAGCCCATACAATTCAAGTGTAAATAAATTGTATAGGCGGTAAAGAGGTTATGGATTATTATAAGATTGGGCAGCGCATTCGCAAATTCCGAAAAGCATATAATTTATCACAGGAGCAGCTGGCAGAAAAAGTGGGCATCTCAGCAACGCACATGAGCCATATTGAAACAGGAAATACAAAATTGAGCTTGCCTGTTTTTATTCATATAGCAGATGCCTTATGTGTACAGACAGATGAGCTTCTTTATGATTTCCCTAAGAATAATAAAACAATTATGAAAGGGGAATTAGCAGAGATCCTTAATTCCTGTTCTGTGCAGGATATGTATATATTAGTAGACGTTGTAAAAGCAGTAAAAGTATCCCTGGACAAGCACCATAATCCAGATGGCAGGAAGGATTTTCCAAACATTGATTTCTAACCGGATGGAGTACGGGGGTGTTTGCCAGGCAGCATAATAAAGGGACTGCTCACGCAATCCCTTTATTATTTTGCAGATACAGGCTTTATGGAAAATACAGTGGCAGGTGTATAAGCCTAAAGGCCAATTCTTAAGAAAAATTAAGAGATCCTTACATAAAATCGTGAAAATTATATGTTATGATAAAAACTGAAAAAAATTGAAGAAAACGACAAAATACAATCGTTATATAAATTGAAACGTACAGAGGAAAGGAGCAATCTTATGAAATACATTACATTTACCGTTCCCTGCTACAATTCTGCAGCCTATATGGAGCGCTGTATCCACACGCTTCTGGCAGGAGGGGAGCTTGTGGAGATTATTATTGTAGATGATGGGTCTACCGACTGCACAGGTGAAATTGCAGACAATTATGCCAAAGCTTATCCGGATATAATCCGGGTCATCCACCAGGAAAACGGCGGACACGGCGCAGGGGTAAACGCAGGCCTTTCTGCCGCAGCCGGGCGTTATTTTAAAGTTGTAGACTCCGATGACTGGCTTGATACAGATGCATTGAAAAAGCTGCTGCGGCAGATGTGCTGCCAGGAAGCGACCGGGATGGAGCCAGATCTCATTATTTGTAATTACCTGTATGACCACCTTTACGAAAACAAGGTGAAATGCATGCCTTACCGCAACGTATTTACCCCTGGCAAAATCTGTGGCTGGGAAGACATCCGTCCGTTTGGACCATCGCAGTATTTGGTTATGCATGCGTTGTGGTACAAAACGGAGGTATTAAGGGAATCAGGCATACGCCTTCCCAAGCATACGTTTTATGTGGACAACTTGTTTGCCAATCAGCCGCTGCCGTATGTGAAAACACTGTGCTACATAGATCTGGATCTGTACCATTATTTTCTGGGGAGGGAAGATCAGTCAGTTAACGAAAAGGTTTTAATGAGCCGGATCGACCAGCAGATCCGTGTGACAAAGCTAGTGGCAATGTCAGCAGATCTAGAGGGCCTATCGCATATGCAGCCAAAGCTGGCACGTTATTTAACCAGGAATATTTCTATTATGATGTCGATTTCCTGTATACATCTGCTGCTGATTGGGACACCAGAGGCGAAGCGGCAGAGGGAAGCGCTTTGGCATTTTATCCGGTCGCATAACCGCAAGCTATACCATATTTTAAAATATAAGACATTAAGCGGGTTTACATATTTGCCGGGCGGATGGCTGGGAGATGCAGTCACGATTGGAGGCTACCGGGCAGCAAAGCGCATTTACCAGTTTAATTGAATATAAATATACAGAAGAATCTGTTTTTAAGGAGTTTATTTTTATGGAAAAAATATATTTTGCACTGGTTGATACACCTGGGCTGTTTGCATCCATGATCCGCAAAACGATTGGCATTTCTTACGTACATGTGGCGATTGGGCTGGATGCGGATTTGAAGGAGACGTACAGTATCGGGCGCAGAAACCCGTTTATCCCAGTGGTTGCGGGGTTTGAACAGGAGCATCTTGCCGCGATTTACAGTGCTTTTCCGACTGCCAGATACAAGGTAGTAAGCTTAGAATGTACGGGCTGGCAGAAAGCGGCCATTGCAGCACAGTTGGAAGAGTGCTTTGAGAACCGTTTCCGTTACCATTACTGTGTGCTGGGGCTGCCGTTTCTTTTGATGAATATTCCGTTTTACCAGAAACGGCATTACACCTGTTCTTCTTTTATAGCAAGGCTTTTAGCCGACAATGGGATAGATCTGTTTGGGAAGCATTTTTCCCTGGTTACGCCGCGGGATTTTTATGAATTGCCGCAAACTGAGTTTGTCTATGAAGGGACACTGGAAGGTTTCTTATCTAAAGAACCGGACGGATACGATTTTTCACAATGGGAGAGCTTATATGAATCGAAAAAACATTTGCAGCATAGGCCTGTTTTTGGCATTAATGTTCCTCACTTTTTATACAATCTTTCGCGGAAATGATATGCATTTTGTCTGGCAGGCCATTCGGGGCATACAGCCAGTATATTTGGGGCTTGCAATCATAACGGGGCTATTTTTTGTGTCGGCAGAGGGCATTATGATATGGTATCTGCTTCGTGCGTTAAACTGTGGAGTCTCGCCATTTTCCTGTATCAGGTATTCATTTATTGGTTTTTTTTACTCCGGTATTACGCCCTCTGCAACCGGAGGGCAGCCCATGCAGCTTTATTATATGAAGAAGGCTGGTATTAAAATTTCAGACAGTACGGTGGTACTGATGACAGTGGCCTTAGCATATAAGCTGGTATTGGTATTGATTGGTATTGGTATTTTGGTGCTTTGGTATCCAGAGCTATGTGCTTATTTAAAGGGGTACCTCTACTTATATTACCTGGGTCTTTTTTTGAATACAGCCCTGGTGGGTATTTTACTGTTTGTTATGATAAGCCCCAAATGTTTTCGGGGCATTGTCACTGGTGGGGAAAAGCTGCTGTTAAAGGCGCATATTTTAAAGCCGTCTGGCACACGCAGGCAGAAGCTGTTTGATATGGCGGACAGCTACCATGAAGCCGTGGTATTTTTTTTACAACATAGAAAGCATATCGCAGTGGTAGTGGCGTTTACGTTTGTGCAGCGGTTTTCTGTGTTTTTTCTAACCTGGCTAATATACAAAGGGATGGGGCTGTCCGGGTATTCTATGGGCTCTGTTATGTTTATTCAGGCGACAGTTTATATAGCGGTGGATATGCTGCCGCTGCCAGGGGCCCAGGGGATTACGGAGCTGATGTATAAAACAGTGTTTGCCGCTATCTTCCCGGGTGCATACCTGACGGCTTCGATGTGCGTAACCAGAGGCATTAATTTTTACCTGCTGTTGGTTGTTAGCGCTGTGATTGCTGCCACGGCTTCCCTGCCAGGGCGGCAAAGGGCGTTGCAAAAGCCTCCTGTGATACATTAAAGTGTATAAAGAATAAAATTATTGATGATGCCAAGAAAATGTATTATTATCGGGGGATCTCTGAATGAGAATGGGGGAAAGGCCATATGACAGATACATTTTGGACGGCTGATTTTTCTATCTGATTTAACCTATATTTTCAAGGCATCTGTAATTATCAGATGTCTTTTTGTATGTTGGTATTAAGGCATATTGTTTGAGTCTATTTCTTCTCATTTTTCTTATCAAAAAATCCACAGTATGAATTTTAAGAAATTTAAGCGCTTAGCAAGCGTAATGCTGTCATTAAGTATGGTCTTATCTACAAACAT
>QXXL01000214.1 GCA_009911505.1 Lachnospiraceae bacterium
AATAAAGGTGTACTGGAAACCGAAAGGAAAAAGATAAATATACATAGTGGGAAAGAATGGCAGGAAGGTATCCTGCTATTTTTACTTTTATAGATTAAAGCGTTTCTTTTATGGTCATACTATAGTTATCAATGGAAATTTTTGGAAATTTGCATTGTGCGGCTTGGCAGGTCAGCCATGCCGGATAACTGAATATGTACCGAGCGAGTGGGACCGCATTGTGTCGAGT
>QXXL01000215.1 GCA_009911505.1 Lachnospiraceae bacterium
ACCAGTCCCACATCTGAATGAGAGCGTTCCTAACTTTACGAAGGCGTAAAGGAAGGAACGCTTTATGTCTGTTAGGAAAATCACATTCAAATCTGGAAACGAGGAATTCACACTGGATGTTACGGAAGAAGAATACAGGAATTACTTTAGGCCGTGGTGGCAGCAGAAAAAGCATGAGCAGAGAAACCGTGAGGCAATGGAGCAGAACGGCTATACGGAAGAATCCTACGAGGAATGGAAAGAGAATGATATGCGGACGGAGCTGTTTGCGGAGAGCATGGAGGAACTGGCGGAAAAGAGGATGCTGCTGGATGTCCTGCGTGATGCGATGGATTCCCTCCTGCCGGAAGAGCGGGAGCTTGCCATGAAGGTGTTCGGGGAGGAAATGAGCGTTTATGAGTATGCACGGGTGACGGGCGGCAACAGGCGGACGCTTGATTTCCGCAAGAACAAGGTCATAGAGAAACTGCGCCATTTTTTCCGGGAACATGGGTTTGACGTGTGATTCTCTCCATATTCGACAGGAAAAGATATGTTTGTCGAACGGTTTTCAAAAAAGTTTTATTTTTCATTGCCTGTTTTCAAAAAAGTGTCATTACGACAGTGAAGGGGTACAAGATCATCTGCCCCGGAAAGGAGGGAACGGAGCCTATGGAAAAATCACAGGAGCTTATCGGCATCTTGCAGGCAATCAGCATCGTTGCGAAAAGCCTCGCTGCCAAGCTGATGCAGATCGAGAAGGAAGTGGAAGCCTACGAAGCCGCAAAAGCGGCGCATGACAGGAAAATGAAGAAAGGATGGAGGCGCTGATGCGTAAGAAGGTTTTTATCTGCAGCCCCTTCCGCGGCGACATGGAAGGGAATGCAAGGAAAGCGGCGGCCTACTGCCGCATGGCGTGTGAGGAAGGGCATCTCCCCATTGCGCCGCACCTCTTATTCCCGCAGTTCTTAAATGAGGGGATAGAGGAAGAGAGGCGGCTCGGCATCGCTATGGGGATGGAGCTGCTCGCCCTGTGTGACGAGGTGTGGGTGTTCGGGGAAGCCACCGAAGGGATGGCGGCGGAGATCGCCTATGCCACAGAGCAGGGAAAAGAAATCATTTTTAAGGAAACGGAGGGAATGTAAATGGGAAGTGAATTATTGAGGATCGCGGAAGGTTTCTCCATCGTGGCGGAAGGTCTGAGGGGCCTTGCCAAAGCGGAGGGAGGCACAAAGGATAAGGCTGTGAAAGAACAGAAGCAGGATGCAGTGAAAGCACAGAAACAGGATGCGGTGCAGGAACAGCAGGAACAGCAGGAACAGCCTGCCACGCTGGAGGGCATCCGTGCGCTGATGGCGCAGAAGACACAGGAGGGGAAATCGAAGGAGATCAAGGAACTTTTGCAGAAGTACGGCGCGGCGAAGCTCTCGGCGGTGAAGCCGGAGGACTACCCGGCGCTGATGCAGGAAGCGCAGGT
>QXXL01000216.1 GCA_009911505.1 Lachnospiraceae bacterium
CAGACATGCACTTCTTTCCGCATCCTCGTCCAAGCGGTGGCTCTCCTGCACGCCTTCCGCACGATTGGAGGAGCAGTTCAAGGATGAGCCGGGCGGCAGCGTCTATGCCGAGGAAGGCACCGCCGCCCACGCCCTTGCGGAGTATAAGCTAAAAAAAGCATTGAAAAGGCGGTCAAAACGCCCGGTGTCGGATTACCACTGTGACGAGATGGAGGAATGCACGGACGGGTATGTGGCCTTTGCGATGGAGCA
>QXXL01000217.1 GCA_009911505.1 Lachnospiraceae bacterium
ACTGGCAAGGCAGGAATGTGCGGACCCGGTGGTGCTGATCGAGCAGCGGCTGGACTATTCCGCCTATGTGCCGGAGGGGTTCGGGACGGGCGACCTTCTGATCATTGCTGACCATGTCCTTACCGTCATTGACTTTAAATACGGGAAAGGTGTGCCGGTGGATGCGGAGTGGAACCCGCAGATGATGTTATACGGGCTTGGCGCACTGGAACTGTTCGATGCCCTTTATGACATTGAAATGATCCGCATGACCATCTACCAGCCGCGTCTTGAATCCGTCAGCACATGGGAAATTTCCGTAAAGGATTTGATGGAATGGGTGGAGATGGAGTTAAAGCCAAAGGCCGTGCTTGCCATCAAGGGAGAGGGCGAGTTTAAGTCCGGCGACTGGTGCCGGTTCTGTAAGGCGAAGAACACCTGCAGGGCGAGGGCGGAGGAATATTTAAGATTAGCACAGATGGAATTCAAAGCTCCGCCGTTATTGACAGATGAGGAGATAGCGGAAGTCCTGAAAGTGGCGGACGAGCTTGCCAAGTGGTCTGCGGACGTCTACGCCTACGCACAGGACGAGGCGGTCACGAAAGGGAAGAAGTGGGCCGGCTTTAAGTTAGTCGAGGGCAGGAGCAACAGGAAATACACGGATGAGGAGGAAGTGGCCCAGGCGGCGCAGAAAGCCGGGTACACGGACATCTACAAAAAGACGCTCATCGGCATCACGGAGATGGAGCGGCTGCTTGGGAAGAAGAAATTTGCAGAGATACTTGGGAAGCTGGTCTACAAGCCCCAGGGCAAAGTGACCTTAGTACCGGAATCAGATAAAAGGCAGGAGATTGCCGCAGCAACCGCAGAGGCGGATTTTAAGGAGGAATGAATACCATGAGTAATGAAAATGCAAATTTGACAAAAGTGATCGTACCGTGCAGGTTTTCCTATCTGCACTGCTGGGAGCCCAACGCAGTGAGCGATGGGGACCCGAAGTATTCCGTATCGGCCATTATACCAAAGTCGGACACGGAAACCATCGAGAAGATCAAGAGGGCAATCGAGCAGGCGAAGAAGGATTCCGTCTCCAAGTGGGGCGGCAAGGTCCCGGCGAACCTGAAACTGCCCCTGCGTGACGGCGACATTGACCGCCCGGAGGATGAGGCGTATGCGGACAGCTATTTCTTCAACGCCAACAGCAAGCAGGCGCCGCAGGTGGTGGATAAAAACGTACAGCCCATCCTTGACCAGTCGGAGGTGTATTCCGGGTGCTATGGCAGGATCAGCGTGAACTTCTACGGCTTTTCCACCAACGGCAATAAGGGAATCGCCGCAGGGCTTGGCAACATCCAGAAACTGCGTGACGGGGAGTCGCTGGGCGGCAGGACGAACGCGGAGGATGACTTTGACGCGGTGGAAGTGGATGATGAGGAAGATTTTCTTGGATAGGCATATCGGGGCGGCGGGTGACTGCCGCCCGTCATCCAAAGCAAATACGCAGGAAGGAGCCATGAAATGGGACGAATCTTAGCAGCCGATATCGAGTGCTTTAGCGATGTGGATTTGATCAAATGCGGGGTATACGCCTATGCGGACAGCCCTGCTTTTGAGATTTTATTATTTGCTTATTCCTTTGACGGAGGGGAAACACAGATCATAGATCTGGCACAGGGGGAGAAACTCCCTGCAGAGGTGGAGGATGCCATCTTTGACGTGTCAGTGACCAAGACGGCATACAATGCAAATTTTGAGCGCACCTGCTTATCAAAGCATTTCGGGAGATACATTCCCCCGGAGTCCTGGCATTGCAGCGCGGTACAGGCGGCCATGCTCGCCCTGCCCCGGTCTTTGGAGGATGTTGGCAGGGTGTTTGGCCTGGATGAGCAGAAGATGAAAGAGGGAAAAGAGCTGATCCGGTATTTCTGCGTCCCCTGCAAGCCCACCAAAGCTAACGGCGGCAGGACCAGAAACCTCCCCTGCCATGCGCCGGAGAAGTGGGAGCTTTTCAAGACCTACTGCAAAAGGGATGTGGACGTGGAGAAATCCATCCGTAGGAAACTGCACAATTTCCCCATCCCGGAAAGCGAGATGGAACTGTACCGCTTAGACCAGCGCATCAATGACCGGGGCGTGCTGGTGGATATGGGGCTGGTAAAGAATGCGGTTTCCTGTGAGCGTCTCCATAAAGAGGTTGTAACGAAACGCGCCTATGAACTGACGGGTTTGGAAAATCCCAATTCCGTGGTACAGCTAAAAGGCTGGCTTGGGGACATGGGGATGGAGGCGGAGAGCCTTTCCAAAAAAGCGGTGGCGGAGATGATAGCGGAGACGGACGGGGAAGTGGAGGAACTGCTGCGGCTGCGGCTCATGCTGGCAAAGACATCCGTGAAAAAGTATGAAGCCATAGAACGGTCTGCCTGTTCGGACGGGCGGGTACACGGGATGTTGATGTTTTATGGTGCGAATCGGTCAGGCCGGTGGAGCGGCAAAAACGTGCAATTGCACAATCTTCCAAAAAACTATCTTCCCGATTTGGAACTGGCGAGAGAACTTGTGAAGCAGGGCAGATTTGAGGATATCGAATTATTATATGATTCCACTCCGAATGTTTTATCAGAATTAATCCGCACAGCTTTCATTCCAAAGCCGGGATGCCGCTTTGTGGTGGCGGACTTTTCCGCAATCGAGGCAAGGGTGCTGGCATGGCTTTCCGGGGAACAGTGGCGTCTGGATGTGTTCACTTCCCACGGGAAGATTTATGAAGCATCGGCATCCTCCATGTTCCATGTGCCGATGGAGGAGATTACCAAAACCTCCCCGCTCCGGCAGAAAGGGAAACTAGCGGAGCTTGGCCTGGGCTTCGGCGGGGCGGCTGGGGCTCTCATCTCAATGGGGGCATTGGATATGGGGCTGACAGAAGAGGAACTTCCTCCGCTCGTGGCAGCGTGGCGGAAAGCCAATCCCCATATCACACAGTTCTGGTGGGATGTGGATGCCGCCGCAATAAAAGCGGTCAGGGAAAAGCAGAAAACGAAAGTCGGAAAAATCATTTTTGAATATAAGAGCGGGATTTTATTTATCACACTTCCTTCTGGGAGAAAGCTGTCCTATGTGAAACCACGGATGGCTGTAAACAAGTTCGGCAGGGACGGGCTGACCTATGAGGGTATTTCTGAAAACAAAAAGTGGAGCAGGATAGAGACCTACGGCCCCAAGCTGGTGGAGAACATCGTCCAGGGGACGGCGCGTGACCTATTGGCGGAGGCAATGCTCCGGGTGGAGAAGAAAGGCTATCCAATAGTCATGCATTGCCATGATGAGATCATAGCGGAAGTGCCGGAGGGCAGCGGTTTCGTGGATGAGATGTGTGAGGTTATGGCGGTACAGCCAGAGTGGGCGGAGGGATTACCGCTCCGGGCTGATGGCTATCAATGCAATTTTTATCAGAAAATGTAGGAGGAGATGAAGTTATGGATTTAAGTAAATGTGTTTGCACATCAGGCCTTGAGGTGCTTGATCTGGAAGACCCAAGTGCGGATATGTGGTCAGAAGTATGGAAAAAACCCTGCGGCTGGGAGAAACTGGACCGTATTGTCGTGGATGAAGATGAGGCTGACGCGCTTGCAGGGCGGTTGGAAGGGATGCCATATGAAGGCTCGGAGCTGGTCATGAACCCAGCGCTGCCTGAATTCACGTGCATCGTGCGGAAGGAGGGCAGACAGGAGGAGACGCTGGTGGCTTTCAAGAAAACGATCCTGCCGCCCGAAGGACCGTCCTATGAACAGGGCGGCACAAAGGCTTATTCCCGCCATGCTATTGACGCATACGTCCATATCAACAACGGGGGGAGCCATGCGGACGAGATCATATCAATAGGGCAGTTCATCTTCTCAAAGGGTGGGGAAAAAGTCACATCGACCTACTCCCATATTGTATGGACCCGGTACGACAATCCCATGCTTGCGGACGGGCAGGCCAATGCGGAATTCAGCAGGAATGTAAAGCTGCTGTACATGGCTGTGCAGAAAGCCCTGTATGACCGCCCGTCCGTGTTCGTCACCGGGCAGGGGAGGCCGGCTGTCAGGCATGAGGGCCGGGGGAAGGGCAGGAAGAAAGAGGGACTCCGCAAAGTGAAAGCTGTCCGTGTGATCCGGCTGTCCAAAGAGGAAATGACAAAATACTGTGCGGAAAGCAGGAAGATGAACTGCCCAAGCTGGGGAGTCATCGGGCATTGGCGGAACTATAAATCCGGCAGGAGGGTATGGATACACCCTTACCGGAAGGGGCGTGAGCGGAACAATCCGGGGCAGTATGCCGCGAAGGAATATGAGATCGGAGGGACGGGGAATGCGTAAATTATCAATCGCCTATGGCAGTAGCTGCCATGCAAAAAGATGGGTGAACCAGCAGGTCACCTTTGACGAGCTGTGCGAGCGCCTTTCACAAACGGTGCGGACGCCGGAAACAGTGGAGGAATACCCGAAGCTGCCGAAGTCCGAGCGTGACCGGGCAAAGGACAAGGGCGGCTTTGTAGGGGGAAAGCTGAAAGGCGGGCGGCGCAAAAGGGACACGGTGGAAGGGCGCTCCATGCTGACGCAGGATGCCGACCATGCGGGCATTGGTTTCATAGACAGCTATGAGATGCTCTGCCCTTATGCCTCATGCCTGTACACGACCCACGGGCATACGCCGGAGGCTCCGAGAGTGAGGGTGGTGGTCCCGCTCACAAGGGACGTGACGGCGGATGAATATGCCGCCATCTCGCGGCTCTTTGCGGCGGAATGGGGGATAGACCAGTTCGATGAATGCTCCCACCGCCCGCACCAGTTGATGTACTGGCCGACCACGCCTGCGGACGGGGAATATGTGTTTAAACGCTGTGACGGGGAGTGGCTTGACCCGGACAGGTACCTTGCGGCGCATCCGGGGTGGCGTGACTGCGCCGGGCTTCCGCGTTCCGTCCGTGAGGGAGGCATTGTGGAGAGGGGCAGGAAGCAGCAGGAGGACCCGCTGGGGAAACAGGGCGTGATCGGGGCGTTCTGCAGGACTTACGGAATAAATGAGGCTGTCCACGTGTTTTTAAAGGATATATACCAGGAAAGCGCACTGCAGGGACGTTTTGACTATATCCCTGCGGATTCTTCTGCCGGGGTGGTGGTCTATGACGATGTGTTCGCCTATTCCCACCATGCCACCGACCCGGCCTGCGGGAAGCTGCTGAATGCCTTTGACCTTGTCCGCATCCATAAGTTCGGCGGGTTGGATGAGAAAGTGCCGGAAGACACGGAGGCGGTAAAGCTGCCGTCCTTTAAGGCAATGTGTGAGTTTGCCGTGAACGATGAGAACGTGAAGATGACCATTGCTGGGGAGCGTATGGAGATAGCGGAGAAGGAGTTCTCCGGGGAGAATGAGGACTGGCTGAAACAGCTTGAATATGAGAAACGCTCCACTGTGGTAAAGAACACATTAAGGAATCTCCTGCTGATCCTGAATAACGATGAAAAGCTGAAAGGCATTGTTTTCAACCAGTTAAGTGACGGCATGGAGATAAAGGGGGAAGTGCCGTGGGAGCATCCGAGCCGCTTCTGGCGGGACGCGGACGATGCACAGCTTATCTCCTATGTGGACCTTACCTACGGCACGTTCTCCGCAAGGAACTATGATATTGCGGTGACGAAGGTGGCGGATGACCGCTCCTACCACCCAATCCGGGAGTTCCTCGCTTCCCTGCCGGAGTGGGATAAGGTGCCGCGGGTGGATACCATACTGGTGGACTTCCTCGGCGCGTCCGACAACGCCTATGTCCGTGCGGTCACCCGCAAGACCCTCTGCGGCGCAATCGCAAGGGTGATGAACCCCGGCTGTAAGTTCGACACCATGCTGGTCCTTAACGGCCCGCAGGGGAAGGGCAAGTCCACGCTGATTTCCAAGCTGTGCGGCGAGTGGTTCAATGACTCCCTGCTCTTAAATGACACGAAGGACAAGATGGCTGCGGAGAAGCTGCAGGGCTACTGGATTCTGGAAATAGGGGAGCTGGCGGGGCTTAAGAAGACGGAGATCGAGACGCTCCGGGGCTTCCTCTCCCGGCAGAACGACATCTACCGGGCATCCTTCGGGCGCAGGGCTACCCCGCACCCGCGGCAGTGCGTGTTCATCGGCACCACCAACGCGGAGAACGGGTACCTGCGCGACACTGCGGGGAACCGCCGTTTCTGGCCGGTAAAGACGCCGGGGGATGCCGCCCGCGTCTTATGGGAGATGACGGAGGAGGAAATCCGGCAGATATGGGCGGAGGCGCTGGTCCGCTATAAGGAAGGGGAGCCCCTGCACCTCGATAACGAACTGGCGGGCATGGCATTAAAGGAGCAGCAGATCGCTATGGAGGTGGACGAGCGGGAAGGCATGGTGCGTGACTACCTTGAGATGCCCCTGCCGGAGCGGTGGGATAAGATGGATATCTTTGACCGCAGGAACTATATCTGCGGCTCCGAGTTCGGCGGCGAGCGTGAGCCGGGCGTGCGTAAGCGGGAGCGCGTCTGCAACATGGAGATATGGTGCGAGTGCTTCGGCAAGGAGCGCGGGAACTTAAAGAGGCAGGATGCCAATGAGATCAGCGCCATCATGGCGAACATCGAGGGGTGGAAGAAAGCGGACAATAAGGTGCGCTTCCCCATCTATGGCATTGTGCGCGGGTATTGCCGTGACCGTGAGACAAAAGCAAAAAACGGAAACGCATAAATCAGAGTGCAACGGGACGGGGAGTTGCTGTTGCCATAAATGATGCCGGAAAAACAGAATAAATGCAACAGCCGGAAAAGCCGTCAGGCAGGGCGTTAGCAGTCATTGGTTGCTTATGTTGCTGATACTTACTTATATATTAGAATGTATAAATATATAGTAGTGTGCAGGCGTAAACGCACAAATGCGCTATATACGCGCGAGGACAGCTTTCCGGCAAAGGCGGAAAGGAAAGATAATTTTATGGATGAGGAAAGCAGGATAGAGCGGCACCTAAGGGTGTCAGTAAAAAAGATGGGAGGCATGGCGGTGAAATTCACCTCACCCGGTCTGGATGGGGTGCCGGACAGAATCGTATTGCTGCCGGGAAAGAAAATCGCATTTGTGGAGCTGAAGGCTCCGGGGAAGAAGCCGAGGCCATTGCAGGTGAAGCGGATGCGGCAGCTTAAAAGTTTAGGATTCCCCGTCTATGTGGTTGACGGGGTGGAGCAGATCGGAGGTGTGCTGGATGAGATATGTGCCACATGAATATCAGGAGTATGCAAAGGAGTTTATCATAAGCCATAAGGTGAGCGCATTGTTTCTGGATTGCGGTCTTGGCAAAACAGTGATCACGCTCACCGCCATATGGGAATTATTGTTTGACTATTTTGACATCCGCAAAATATTGATTATAGCACCCTTGCGGGTGTGCTACCTGACCTGGCCTTCCGAACTGGAGAAATGGGAGCATCTTTCCGGGATTGGGATGTCGGCGGTGCTTGGCTCCGAGAAGGAGCGCATTGCCGCACTTGGCAGGAAAGCGCAGGTGTATGTCATCAACAGGGAAAACGTGGAGTGGCTGGTGGAAAACCATAAATGGGATTTCGACATGGTGGTGATTGATGAGCTTTCGTCCTTCAAGTCCCATAAGGCAAAACGGTTCAAGGCATTAAAAAAGGTGCGCCCGATGGTCAGGCGCATCGTGGGGCTGACCGGAACGCCTGCGCCGAATGGATTAATCGACCTTTGGGCGGAAATCGGCATCCTCGATATGGGGCAGAGGCTTGGTCGGTTCATCGGCGGCTACCGGGAACGGTTCTTCGTGCCGGACAAGCGCAGCCGCGAGATGGTGTTCTCCTATAAGCCGCGGGAGGGTGCGGAGGATATGATCTATGAACTGATCTCTGACATCTGCATCAGTATGAAGGCCGTGGATTATCTGGATATGCCGGAATGTGTTTATAACCGGGTGGAGGTCATATTGACCGAAAAGGAGATGGCATTGTATGGGCAGCTAGAGCGGGATATGCTCCTTCCCTTTTCGGACGGCGACATAGACGCGGTGAACGCGGCGGCATTAGCCAACAAACTTTTACAGATGGCGGACGGCGCGGTCTATGATGAGTACGGGAACGTAAAGCACATCCATGACCGCAAGCTGGAAGCATTGGAGGATTTGACCGAAGCGGCGAACGGCAAGCCTGTGTTAATTGCCTACTGGTACAAGCATGATTTACAGAGGATTGTGGAGCACACCGGGGCGGTGGAGCTGGGCACGGCGGAGGATATGCAAAGATGGAATGCCGGGGAAATCCCGGTGGCGGCGCTCCACCCGGCATCGGCGGGACATGGGCTGAACCTGCAGGCGGGCGGCTCCACGCTGGTGTGGTTCGGGCTGACATGGTCTTTGGAACTGTATCAGCAGATGAATGCGAGGCTGTGGCGGCAGGGGCAGGAGGAGACGGTTGTGATCCACCATTTGATTTCCAAAGGCACACTGGATGAGCGGGTGATGGCTGCACTGGAGAAAAAGGACTGCGGGCAGTCGGCACTTGTGGATGCGGTAAAAGCGAGGATTGGAGGCATGGGATGAAAGCAGAAGAAATGTTCAGGAGTTATGCGGCAAGAAAACAGGAGGTGGATTTACTGAAATTCCGCATCACCAATTTCCGCGGCATCGATGCGGACGAGGTGATAAAGTCCATGTGCCTTGCAAAGCCGGAAGGGGAAAAGGTGCAGGAGGGAGAGACTTCCGACAGGACGGCATCCGTGGCTTTGAATTACCGCAAGACGGCGGACAGGCTGGAGGATGAGATGTTTGACGGCCTTCTGGAGCAGTACCGCAGGAAAAAGGCGGAGATCGAGTTTTTCCATTACTGCGTCAGCCGCTTAAGCGGGAAGCTGCCGGAGGTCATAACGGACATGGTGGTGGAAGGGATGGACTGGCAGGAGCTTTCCGAGAAGTACGGCGTCTCCCATACCATGATCGGGAAATACAGGAGGAAGGCACTGAAAGAAATGGATGTTTTTTACGAAATCCGGGAGAAAAACGACCTGGAAGTGATGCTGAGTTAAAATAAAAAAATTTTTTTGAAAAAGTTTTTCCCGTCCAGGAGGACATTTTTTCAAGGGCGGGGTAAGCAGGAATCCAGTGTTTATGCGTGTTTGCGGACAGGGTTTTGCGTGATGGTTTACTGACTGGTTTACTAAGTGGTTTACTGGATGGTTTACCAAGTGGTTTATTGCAAAGGAAAAAATATTGTGCTATGGTTATGATGCGAAGAAGTG
The DNA here is from genome assembly GCA_009911505.1 of Lachnospiraceae bacterium. GTDB lineage: Bacteria > Bacillota > Clostridia > Lachnospirales > Lachnospiraceae > Roseburia_B. The sequence goes on from QXXL01000217.1 coordinate 9,271, forward strand.
TAGGGAGCCCTGATGGAAAATCCACGGGGCTTTTTTCACGCCTCCGCACAGGGCAGCGGGCTTTATCCTTTCACCGCTGTCCTTTTCTTTTGCGGAAAGGGTGGAAAGGTGGACGTTATGGACTGTTTCGCTATGAAGGATGGAAAGTGCAGCGTGATGAAATGTGGGAAGTGTGGAGGCGGGACCTGCCACTTCCATAAGACAAGGGAGGAACAGGCGCAGTCGCTGGAAAAGGTGAGCGAGAGATTACGGAGCCTGCCGGAGTACCAGCAGGAGGCCATCGCTGATAAATATTACGGCGGCGTGAGGAAGTGGTGATGTTTTCCTTCACTGCCGCCTGTCTGTTTTACCCGCCGTTCACAAACCGGCAGACGGTAAAGCCGTCCTTAAGCCCCTCGCGGTAATAAAGCTCGTTTTCGCGGGCAGCCCTGCGGAACGCCTCCGTCTGCATCCCCTTTAACAGTTCCCGGTCATCTTCCGGGAGGCTGTCAAGGATGCGCCGGAACTGTGCGTCCCGCTCCTGCCTCTCTGCCTTTTCTTCCTCTGTCGGCTCTTTGTTATTCCGCCGGAAGATAAGGTCCATCCGCTCTATGATGGTCTGGGTGAGGAATTCCCCGTCCGTCATGGCCTGCACCTCCTTTCGGGAGACAGTGTAAAACAGGAGCGGCGCAGCAGCCAATACCAGATAGTGACAAAGAAAGCGGCGGTATTTTAAGCATACTGCCACTTTGGGAGATAAGCAGGAAACCACCTTGCCATAAACGGGATTCAGAGTTAAAATGCCCACACCAAGAAAGGGAGGGAGGTTTTAGCATGATGCCGGAAGGCTGGAAAGAAGCGCTGGAGATGGCAGAGCGGTACCGGGACTATTTTTCAGAGCGGGATGCGGACATCGCGCTTGGCAGGAACGGCACACATTTCTTTTATGTGTACGATAAGGAACACGGGCACTTTGAAGTGTTCCATACATTCCGCACGGCGGCGGAGCTGGAGGAACTGATCTTAGGGACGCTGGCAGAGGATTTGGAGTGCATGAACGCGGTGATGGCGGAGAACCTGCATGAGCGGTTCGATCTGACGGACATCAACGAGACACTGGACAATTACGCGCCGCGGTTCCATATGCACACACTGGCGGAGCAGCTAAAGGCTGTGGCCGGTGAGCAGGAGAAGTGGGGCAGGATGATGGCGCAGACCTACAGGGCGCTGTGCGGCAGGCTGCCGCAGGAGTAAAAGGGGAAGGAGGCGTACAGCCATGCCGAGGAAACCGATGAAACCATGCAGGCATCCGGGATGCCCGAAGCTGACGGACGGGATGTACTGTGAAGAACATTTACGGCTGCACGCCTCTGACCGTGCCAGCGCATCCGCCCGTGGATACGATGGCAGGTGGGAGAAAGCACGGACACGTTTCTTGAAAGCGCATCCTCTCTGCGTGAAGTGCATGGAGCAGGGACGCTTGGTGAAAGCATCCGTGGTTGACCACATCATCCCCCACAGAGGGGATGCGAAACTGTTCTGGGATGAGGGCAACTGGCAGAGCCTTTGTAAGAACTGCCACGACCATAAAACCATGACGGAGGACCGCTATCAGGAGTACAGATACTGACGGTTTCCGTGATAGTTCCTTTTCTTCCATATTCCGACAAGGCACAACATTTCCCGTGGAAATCTGCATGGGGAAGGGGGGCGAGTTATCTCTACAACTGTCGAAAAATATCGACCGCCGCCCCCTCAGACGCGCGTTTTCGCAAATTCGCACAGGGGGGATAGGAAATCGCCCCAAAATCTTACATAAACATTGATTTTTCAAGGCTTTCAGGCACTTTAGTTTTGCGTGAAAGTACCGAAAAACCCATGTTTTTGGGCTTAAAAACCATCAAAAAACGGTGGTTTTTGGGCCTTTTTTGATGGAGGTGGAGGGAAAATGACCGATTTTGAGGCGGCGCAGGTGAAGGAAATGCGCTTAAACGGTATGGGCTACCGTGCCATTGCGGAGGCGCTGGGGCTTTCTCGCGACATCGTCCGCAACCACTGCAAGGCAAAAGGGATGGGCGGTTATGTGGCGGCAACCGTGAAGAACCTTAAGGAGCGGGAGGTGCAGAACGGCATCTGTTTCTGCTGCGGGAAGGAAACCGAACAGGCGGGGACGGGCAGGCCGAGGAAGTTCTGCTCAGAGAGATGCCGGAGGCAGTGGTGGAAAGCACATCCGCAGGAGGGGAACAGGAAAGCCATTGTCACAAAGAAATGTGAATGCTGCGGCAGGGAGTTTTCCTTTTACCGGAGCAGGAAACCGAAGTATTGCAGTTATGACTGCTACATCAAGGCAAGGTTCTGGAGGGATTAGAGAATGGAGTTTAAGAAGATCAGGATTGCCGACCTTATCCCGGCATCCTACAATCCGAGGAAAAAGCTGAAACCCGGCGATAAGGAATACCAGAAGATAAAAAATTCCATCACGGAGTTCGGCTATGTGGAGCCGGTGATCGTCAACTCAGACATGACCATTGTGGCAGGACATCAGAGAGCCACAGTCCTCACGGATTTGGGATATGAGGAAATTGACTGCATCGTCATTGACATTGACAAGCAGAAGGAGAAGGCGCTGAACATCGCCCTCAATAAGATCACGGGCGAATGGAACAAGGAGCTGCTGGCGGATTTGATCGCCGACCTGCAGGATTCGGACTTTGATGTGTCCTTCACCGGCTTTGAGCCGCCGGAGATCGAGCAGCTATTCAATTCCGTCCACGATAAGAAAGTGACCGAGGATGATTTCGACATTGACGCGGAACTGGAAAAGCCCGCCGTGGCAAAGATGGGTGACGTGTGGACGCTTGGGCGGCACAGACTGGTGGTCGGGGATTCTACTTTGCCGGAGACATACGATGTGCTGATGGCAGGGGCGAAGGCAAACCTCGTGGTGACGGACCCGCCGTACAATGCGAATTATGAGGGGAGCGCCGGAAAAATAAAAAATGATAACATGCCCGACAAGGAATTTTACCAGTTCCTTTTTGCAGCATTCGTAAATATGGAGCAGAACATGGAGAGCGATGCCTCTATCTATGTGTTCCATGCCGACACCGAGGGCTTAAATTTCCGTAGCGCGTTCAAGGCGGCGGGATTCTACCTTTCCGGGTGCTGCATCTGGAAAAAACAGAGCCTCGTTCTTGGACGGAGCCCCTACCAGTGGCAGCATGAGCCGTGCCTGTTCGGATGGAAGAAGGGCGGGAAGCACAACTGGTATTCCGACAGGAAGCAGACCACCATATGGGAGTTTGACCGCCCGAAGAAAAGCGAGAGCCACCCAACCTCAAAGCCAGTGGGACTAATTGCATACCCCATTAAGAATTCGAGCATGAGCAACTGCATCGTGCTTGACCCCTTCGGCGGTTCCGGCTCCACGCTGATTGCCTGTGAGCAGACGAACCGCATCTGTTACACCATAGAGCTGGATGAGAAATATGCGGATGTGATAGTGAACCGCTATATCGAACAGGCTGGCTCTGCGGAAAATGTATTTGTGGAGAGGGATGGCGTGAAAATCCCTTATGCGGAACTGACGGAGGTGAAAGAAAATGAGTGACAGGGAATTATTGATTGAGGTATTCCGCAGGATACACAGTCTTGGAGGGTGTGACGCATCGGAATCATTCAGCCGGGGATGGGATGCGGCGGTGGCTTCCTGCGAGGATGTGGTGACGGAACTGACGGGCATCACCTGTGATGACTTGGACGGGGGTGGCTCTGATGGATGAGAATGGGAAACTGACGCTGGGCAGCCTGTTCTCTGGCTCCGGCGCTTTTGAGCTTGGCGGGCTGCTTGCCGGAATCCGCCCGGTATTTGCTGCGGAAGTGGAGCCTTTCCCTATCAGGGTGACCACAAGGCGGCTGCCCTTCGTGAAACATTACGGTGACGTGAACAGCATCCGCGGGGATGAGGTGGAGCCCGTGGATATCATAACATTTGGCAGTCCGTGTCAGAATTTGTCGATTGCGGGCAAGCGGGCGGGGCTGGAAGGGAAGCAGTCCAGCTTATTTTTTCAGGCGATTAGGATCATAAAGGAAATGAGGTGTGCGACAGATGGGAGATACCCAAGATTTATCGTATGGGAGAACGTGCCGGGAGCCTTCTCCTCAAACAATGGGGAGGATTTCAGGGCAGTCCTTAACGCGGTCTGCTCCGTCAAAGACGGGGGCATTCCTGTACCTGGACCTCCAAAGGGAAAATGGGCGAATGCCGGATGCGTCATGGCAGACGGGTTTTCCCTCGCGTGGCGGGTGGTCGATGCCCAATAATGTTGAGCTAAACATTATTGTGCTAATGTAAAGTGAAAAATAATGTAAAGTCACCTCCTTAAATGCCGCAAAACCAGTAGATTTTCGTCTGCTGGCTT
>QXXL01000218.1 GCA_009911505.1 Lachnospiraceae bacterium
TCCAATGAATTTATCCGCCAGTTGCTTTCCTATAGTGCGAAGAACATTGCAAATGGAGACGGCTGCGGCCTTTTGGACGTAGAGTATGCGCTGGCAATATATGATGAATTTGCAGAGAACTTTGATGGCGCTGCAGTAAATGAAGAACAATTGCCCGAAAATACCAAAGAGCCTGAAACCTTTGAGTACATAAGCGATGATGAGAATTAT
>QXXL01000219.1 GCA_009911505.1 Lachnospiraceae bacterium
GGAAAGAATCATCAGGCACTTGTCGAGTATGGATTTACTACAAACAGCACGTCCATAACCAGTGAAAGATGTAAAATAATGAAGGTTGGCGCTATTTATCCGGACGGAATAGATGGATTAGGGAATGCCAAAATATCCAACTGGCATGGAAAATCGGGGGTTAATTTTATCGCGATTTATGAGCTTATTTCCAGAATAGCATTAAAATCCGGAAATACGTCCACATTTACAGATGACAAGTGGCAAACTATACCAGGAATGTCCACCCAAAGCAGGTATAAAACAATGAGGGATACTTTTGTTATGAGTAATGGTGTGCCATCTAAGGTTAATGACAAAACATGGAAACAGATTTTTAACTATGTGGATAAACTGTACGGGACTACCGTAGGTGCAAATTACGGAAATGATGCAACGACAGATGCAAAAAACCGAAAGTATTTTATATGGGGCATGGCTATGCATTATATAGGTGATGTTTTTGCGCATGATATGTATAGAAAAAGCAGCAATAAGTTAATTGTCCATGATGACCCTGCTCCAAGCGGAACGATTGCTGGAGCGGATAATATAAGCGTAGTCCCAAGAAGAAATGATTCGGCACAATATGCATTGGAGGGAGTTGTTAGTTGCGCCCTCAGTAACGTATATGGTGATTACAACGAAATAAATGACGGAATAGATGCTCCGGAATATGCAGATGACAAAGATAATTATAGAAAGATCAAATTATATACATATTTGGTTCAATGCGGCTCGGATTATAAGCTCGCAAGGGCTGCTAGAGCCAGTATTAATGATTAAAAAGAATTTCAGTGGCTGGGGTGTTAAAAGTATTGGGGGTTGTGGAAGACGGAGTATGAACAAATGGAATCCCTTCCCCGGGCCGTGAACGATTATTTTTTACTTACGAAGACCTGTCAAGGCAGAAATTAACGGGCTTTTAGCCCGGCCTTGACAGGATTTCCGGCGTAAAAATTAATTGATCAGGTCCTGAAAATTTTGGCCCGCTGGGAATAAAATGATTTTGGAGATATAAAGCTGGCCTTGCCTAACGAAAAAAGGAGGAATGTATTATGAAAAAAAGATGGATCACCGTATTTTGTGCCATATTACTGGCAATGCTGGTTGTGGCTGCCGCGGATACGCCGGTTTCTGCCAAAGCAGGCGCATGGGACAAAGGCAAAAAGGAAGTGCAGACGAAGGGGGCATTTACCTATTATATCCACCCTTCCAAAAACGGAAAAGAAGCCTGGGTTTACAAAATTAAGATAAAAGGGAAGAAAAACAAATCCCTTTCCATCCCCAAAACCATCCGGGGCAAAAAGGTTACCCGGCTTGGATGCCCGGACCGTGGAAAAGGGGACGATAATGAAGCATATACCACGTTGTTTGGTACATATATCGAGCCCTGGCATAATTGGGATGGCAGCGGCGCAAAGACCGCATCGGCGGCTTTAAAAACCATCCGGATCCCGGATTCGGTAAAAGTCATCGACAGGGCCGCTTTCAGTGGCCTGAATTCGGTAACAACGATTAAGCTTCCCAAAAAAATAAAGAAAATTGATATCTATACCTTTTACGGGTGCGACAAATTAAAAACCATCGTCCTGCCGGAACAGATGGATTCCTTTCAGAATTCTTCACTGTGGGGGTGCCCGTCCTTAAAAGAGATCAGGCTGTCCAAAAAGAACAAGACGTTTGAGTCCACCGGGAACGCCTTAATCCGCAAAAAAAACAAAGCTTTGCTTTTTGCGGCAACAGGTGGCAAAGCGTATACCATCCCGGACGGGGTAAAAAAGGTTACATCGTATTCGTTCAGCGGTGCGGTGTCCCCAGTGGTTTATATTCCGGATTCCGTTGCCGAAATAGAGGGGAAAGCATTTAACCTGTTTAGCATAAGAGAGAATAGCAAAATCAAAGACGTCGTGGTATCGGAACAAAACCCGGCCTTTGCACGGGACGGGCAGTGTATTTACCGGAGGGCGGATAAGAGCCTTGCCGTTGCCATTCCGGACGAGAAGGGGGATCTGCAGGTATCCGGGCAGGTGGAGAAGCTGACGGGTGATATCAGCCTGGTCAATTGTGATACATTCAGTGAAAAAAATCTGGGGAAGGTAGTTTATCCCAGCAGCCTGAAGCATGTGGTTGTGCCAGGCCTTACCATAATCAATGCCGATAACGTATATTTTACAGGAAGCGTCCCGCCGGAAGTGGCCGATCCGGATAATGCAGAAGACGGGGTACTTCCAGTTTATTGCCATATCCATGTGCCGGCAGCATATGAGGATGCATATAAAGCGTGGTATCAAAAATATGAACCATATTCTAACGTGGACGGATGGCATACCTATAATCCGGAAACGGGGATCTAAAATGTAAATTAAATGGGGCCGCCGGAAAACTTTATCTGTGGAACGGCGGCTCACATTATCCCGTTAACTCCACTCTAAAGCAAGAAGAGGAACAGGCGCACATATGCACCTATTCCTCTAGAAAGCTTTGTTTTATGCTGTTTTTTGATTAACCGAAGTATCTTTTTAACAAGCCTTCAAACGCTTTTCCGTGCCTTGCTTCATCCCTTGCCATTTCATGCACAGTATCATGGATAGCATCCAGGTTTTGAGCTTTAGCCCTCTTAGCTAAATCAAATTTCCCTGCAGTAGCTCCGTTCTCGGCATCTACGCGCATTTCGAGGTTCTTTTTAGTGCTGTCCGTAACTACTTCGCCTAACAGTTCTGCAAACTTAGCAGCATGCTCTGCTTCTTCCCAAGCAGCCTTTTCCCAGTATAAACCGATTTCCGGATAGCCTTCCCTGTGGGCAACCCTTGCCATAGCCAGATACATACCAACTTCTGAACATTCGCCTTCGAAATTTGCCCTCAAGTCTGCAACGATATCCTCGCTGACCCCTTTTGCAACTCCTACAACGTGCTCAGCAGCCCAGGTCTTTTCCCCTTCCTGTTTTGTGAATTTCTCAGCGGGAGCTTTACAGATAGGACATGCCTCTGGCGGCTGATCTCCCTCATGAACATAACCACATACAGAACAAACAAATTTTGCCATAATAATAATCTCCTTTTCTTTTAAATAATTAATTATTGCTACACTCCGGGCAAAGCCCGAAAAAATGTGTCACATGATTTGTAATGGTGCCGTCAAACTGTTGTGCCGCGGCTTTATCAAGCTGTGCCTGATGTTCCATATCAATATCCAGGACATTCCCACACCTCTTACATATAAAATGATAGTGCGGCGTACAGTCAGCATCATAGTGATCCGGCCCATTGCCTGGAGAAATCCGTAATATTTCACCCATATCTGCCAACAGGTTTAAATTCCGGTAAACGGTACCCAGGCTAATATTTGGAAATTCTTGTCTCACATTCTGATAAACTGTTTCTGCCGTCGGATGCGTGCGGTGGGCGTCAAGGTAATTCTTGATGGATTCACGCTGTCGGCTATATTTTAGCATTTGTACAGTTCACCTTCTTAAAAATAGTAACTATTACTGTTTTCGGTATTTACTATAATTGATTATAGAAGGCTTGTCAAGGGTTTTTTTGAAAAAATTTAAAAAAGTTGTGAAATAAGGAGGCGGCCTGTAATCCGTCATATTTTCCTTCAAGACAGCATACCATGTGATAAAAATATTAAATCAGGAGTAATATGGCAGGGCTACAGCGTTTTATCACTTATATTAATAAATACGAAAATGACGAAAAACAGGATAATGCCGGATTTGCCAAAATTGAAATCCGCAGCAGTATATGCAGGGTAGAAGTGCATATCCGCAATATAAGTATAGAGCAAACCGAAACCACAGTTTATTTATTTGCAAGAAAAACTGAAATTATGCAGGGGATCCCGGTTGGGAGTATGGAAATTGTAAAGGGCAGCGGCGATGTGCGTTACGCGTTTGACGTAAAAGAAATGAAAAACTTTGGTATGTCTATGAATGATATGCAGGGGATATTCATTCCTTTGGATGGGGATACCTTCTTGGCCAGCCAATGGAAGGAAGGGAAAATTTCCGGCAAAAATTTTAAAATACAAAACAAACAGGAGCAGGCAAAAACTGAAGATGAAAACAATAAGCCTTCCCAAACGGCTGGGGGAGATGTAGAAGGCCAACAGGATTTACAACAACGGGGTACAGCTGAATTCCAGGAAACTACGCAACACCCGGATGAAGATAAGGCTGACGCGAGTCCTCAAGGAGGCGGTACAATAACGAATGGAGCACAGCATCCGGATGCAGCTGGGCCAGAGAATAGCCCAAAAGGGCAGCCCGAATTCCAGAAAGAAATACAGTATCCGGATACAGCTGCACAAACGCCCTTGCAGAACAGCCCTGTTTTACAAAGCGATGTATCCGCCCCTCAGGAAAATGGCCTGGATATCCCACAGATGCAGTCCCAGGAAAAACGTACTATCCATGCAACAGAACTACCGCTTGAAAATTTTAAGGAAGAAACAGGCTGGGAACGGGTTTTTGGAAAACTCAGGCTAAAATCAGGAGTATGCTTTCCATTTGAGGGGCAGGAGCTTGAATGCGTCCGCATGAATTTAAACGATCTAAGGGAGTTTCCGCAAAAATACTGGTATTTGGGGAAAAACAGCTTCCTTTTACACGGTTTTTTCAATTACAGGCATATCTTACTTGGGGAAACGGAAGAAAGGGGTAAAAAAGAATATTTCCTGGGGATACCCGGCATATTTCAAAACCAGGAACGCCTGATGGCCTCTATGTTTGGCTTCCCTGGTTTTCGGACCGCGAAAGCGGCAGAATATAAAACAGGCAACTTTGGATATTGGTATAGGATTATCTAATGAGCGAATATAGCAGATGGTCTTCCCACCTGCCGCGGATGCGGGCGTATTGGCGGCAGGTTCCTTCGTATTGAAAACCCAGGCTGTCCAGCAGTCGGATTGAAGCTGTATTATCCTTCATGGCATATGCCTCAATGCGGTGAAGCCCCACTTCATAAAACATGAGGGTGATCCCAAGTTCCATCGCTTCTTTGGCAAGACCCCTGTGCCAGTACCGTTCATCAAATTTGTAGCCGGTTTCACATCGCCCATAAACTGGCTGGATAATATCATAAAAGCAGATTGAACCGATGATGCGTGCCGGATCGTTTTTGGTGAATACCCAAAACCGGAAACATTTGCTGTGGATTGCCAGGTTATAGTCATGCTCCAGCATTGCTTTTTGATAGCCTTCCGTATAAAAATCCTTGGGCCTAAGCGCTTCGTAACGCTCAAAAACAGCACGGTTCCTATTGTAAAAATCCAGCGCTTGACGGGCGTATTTGGCAGACGGTTTTAAAAGCTTTAAGCTTAAACGCCGTGTCTCATATTTAAATTTCATCTGAAAAAACTCCCCTAACAGAATCAAAAGTGATATAATTAGTATACTATACTGTGGAAGCATTGGGAAGGAAAAGATATGGCGGATTCTAAAGAAAAATTTATGCGGGAAGCAATCCGGCAGGCAAAAAAAGCATATGCGTTAGGCGAAGCCCCCATCGGCTGTGTTATAGTCCGGGAAGGGAAAATTATCGCGCGCGGGTACAACAGGCGCAATACCGAAAAAAATGCCTTAGCCCACGCAGAATTAGCCGCAATCAAAAAAGCCAGCAAAAAATGCGGAGATTGGCGGTTAGAGGACTGTACCATGTATGTTACGTTAGAGCCCTGCCAGATGTGTGCAGGAGCAATTGTGCAGTCACGGATGCAAAAGGTAGTCATAGCAGCAATGAACCCCAAAGCAGGGTGCGCCGGATCGGTATTAAACCTTTTGCAAATGGCGCAGTTCAACCATCAGGTAGAAATTGAACAGGGCTTGTTAGAGGCAGAATGTTCGGAGCTTATGAGCAGTTTTTTTCGTGAACTGCGTACGAAAAAAAAGATACCCCCATGCCATTTGGCATAATTAATGAAATCTTAAATAAACCAACAATGAATTTAAAAACAAAAAAATCGTTTTTCCTATATAATAAAGGGACAGGAAAGGCGGTTTTTATTATGTATTCACAAGAACAGGAATTACAGCTGATTTCCGTTGAACGGGACAGGCTAGACAGTTATCGGATCGGCTCAGTACAAAACAGGGCAAGCTTACATCGGAAAAGAAGGCGCAGGCAGCAGAGACGGCGTCTGTTGAGATCGGGGATTTTGTGTTTGACGGCCATTGCTTTGCTGGCAATTTGTTTTCAAACGAATTGGATTGCCAATGTTTTGGATACCAGTTTTGTGGACAGTTTGCCTAAAAAGATAAGAAAACTGGAGAAAAAAGTGAAAAAAGAGCAGAAAGAGTACCCAATGGAGCTGCTGGAAGCATTGGAGCAGAATGAAGAAATGTATGATTTTGCAGAAAATTATACGAATCGGGAGGAATACCAGGGGAAAGCAATCGATCTTTCAGACAGTTATGAAACAGGGAGCGTACCGCTTTTGATGCAGTGGGATAAGAGGTGGGGATATGATTCGTATGGGGATGCCATGATTGGGCTTGCAGGGTGCGGGCCTACATGTATGGCGATGGCGTATCTTTATTTTACAGATGATTTGGGGATGAATCCGCGGAAGATGGCAGAGTATGCACAGGACGGCGGGTACCACTCCGAGGAAGGGACAAGCTGGAGCTTTTGGACGGAAGGGGCAAATGGGCTTGGGCTGACAGGGGAACAAATTCCTTTGAGTGAAGACAGGATGAAGGCGGTGCTGGATCAGGGCGGGCTTGTGGTCTGCAGCATGGCGCCTGGGGATTTTACTACAACGGGCCATTTTATTTTGCTGCGGGGATATGATGTGAATGGGTTTTTGGTGAATGATCCAAATCGGAAGAAGAATAGCCAAAGACAGTGGGATTATGAAACATTAAGCGGGCAGATCAAAAATTTGTGGGCTGTGTACGGCAGAAATTAGGCCCTTGCATATAGTGTGCGGCAGCCGGGGTATGGTGCTCAAGAATTAATTTACCTATGAAGATTGACAAAGCATTAAAAAAAAGGTATACTAAAGTCTCCGGGCAGCCGGGGTGTTAGCGGTACCCTGTACCAGCAATCCGCTATAGCTGGGGTGATATCCTGCCTCGGGTTTTTGATTGTGAAGCTGCCCTCTATAAGTGGCGATGACGCCTGGGTCTTGCGCAATGGGAATTTATGAACCGGGTCAGGTCAGGGATGGAGCAGCCCTAAGTAAACACTCCTGTGTGCCGCAAGGGCGCCTGGGCTGAGTTAACTGTAGAGGTAACGTTTGGGGTCAGGATTCAAAGCAGGATGCCCGGAATAAAGACATAAAAAGGAGCCGCTAAGTAAAGGCTCATGATGGCAGTATATAAGTTTCCGGCGGAACCGGCGTGGCAAAGGCTACGCCGGTTTCTCTATCCTGCCGGACAATCTGGAGTGTGGGATGAAAAAAGCCCACAAACGGTATCCCGCCTGCAGGCAAAACTCATAACGGAGAGTGTGGGATTCGAACCCACGTGCCCAGTAAAGGACAACCGCATTTCGAGTGCGGCTCGTTATGACCACTTCGATAACTCTCCAAACAATTCTTTATCCACTATAACACATTTTTTCCAAAAGTCAAGCTAAGAAGTGTTGTGAATGCCAGGAAAATATATTATAATAGGCTTTAACAAGAAGACACCAACCCTACAACAAAATATTAAACAGAAAGGATGAGAAAACTATGAGGAAAATCGGATTGTTGACAAGCGGTGGCGACTGCCAGGCACTCAACGCGGCAATGCGCGGAGTAGTAAAAGGATTGAGCAATAATTTAGACGGACTGGAGGTTTATGGTTTTTATGAAGGCTACAAAGGCCTGATTTACGGCAAATACCGCCTTTTAACCTCTTCAGACTTTTCTGGTATTCTGACAAAAGGCGGAACGATTCTAGGTTCCTCCCGGCAGCCGTTTAAGCTGATGCGCCAGCCGGATGAGAATGGGCTCGACAAAGTAGAAGCAATGAAGCATACTTATTACAAACTCAACCTGGACTGCCTGGTGATTTTAGGCGGAAATGGTACCCAGAAAACTGCGAACCTGCTCCGGGAAGAGGGTTTAAATATCATCCACCTTCCAAAGACGATTGACAACGATATTTATGGTACAGACGTTACATTTGGTTTTCAGAGCGCGATTAACATTGCAGCCGATGCGATCGACTGTATCCATACGACGGCAGCATCCCATAACCGTGTATTTATCGTAGAAGTTATGGGACATAAAGTGGGCTGGCTTACTTTATATGCGGGCATTGCGGCGGGCGCAGATATCATCCTAATTCCCGAAATTCCATACGATATCGATAAAGTAGCCGAAGCAATCCAGAAACGTACCAAAGCAGGCAAGGGCTTTACCGTACTTGCAGTAGCGGAAGGTGCGATTTCCAAAAAAGACGCCAAATTAAGCAAGAAAGAATACGTTAAGAAGATGGAGAAATCCCCTTACCCGTCTGTATCCTATGAAGTAGCAGCCCTGATTGAGAAAAAGCTTGGGGTTGACACGAGAGTGACCGTGCCGGGGCATACCCAGAGGGGTGGGAGCCCATGCCCGTACGACCGTGCACTTTGCAGCCGCCTTGGGGCAGCCGCAGCGCAGGCAATTATCGAAGAAGATTACGGCAATATGATTGCAATGAAGGGCAGCAAGACGGTCCGTGTGCCATTAGGAAAAGTGGCAGGCAAACTAAAGATGGTAGAAAAGGATTCCCAGATTGTAAAAGAAGCCAAATTTATGGGGATCAGCTTTGGAGACTAATATATAAAGTGAGGAAAAACCATGTCTTATACTGCTCTATACCGGAAGTTCCGCCCCAGTGAGTTTAAAGACGTCAAGGGGCAAGGGCATATTGTGGCGACACTAAAGAACCAGATTAAGGCGGACAGGATCGGACATGCGTATTTGTTTTGCGGAACAAGAGGAACCGGAAAGACCACCATAGCCAAGATATTTGCAAAAGCGGTCAATTGCGAAAGCCCGGCGGACGGCAGCCCTTGTGGGGAATGTGCATCCTGCCGGGCTGTCGCTCGGGGCAATTCCATGAATGTCATTGAGATTGACGCCGCATCCAATAACGGTGTAGACAGCATCCGGGAAATCCGTGAAGAAGTCACCTACCGCCCTACAGAAGGAAGATATAAAGTTTATATTATTGATGAAGTGCATATGCTCTCTATAGGGGCGTTTAACGCACTGCTTAAGACACTCGAGGAGCCGCCGTCCTACGTCATTTTTATCCTGGCAACGACAGAAGCGCATAAAATACCAATTACAATTTTGTCCAGGTGCCAGCGGTATGATTTTAAACGGATTTCCGCAGACACCATCTATTCACGCATGACAGAACTGCTTGCTATTGAGCAGGTGGACGCCGAGGAGAAAGCCCTTCATTACATCGCCAGGGCTGCAGATGGCGCTATGCGTGATGCATTAAGCCTTTTGGATCAGTGTATTGCTTTTTATTTAGGGCAAAAGCTGACATATGACAAAGTTTTAGAAGTACTTGGCGCAGTAGATACGGAAGTTTTTCGTGGGGTGCTTAAAAATGTGCTTGCACAGAATGTGGCAGGGGCTATGGCTGCTGTTGAAAACCTGGTTGCAGAAGGCAGGGAGCTTGGGCAGTTTGTGGCTGATTTTATTTGGTATTTGCGGAATATGCTGCTGCTTAAAAGCTCAGACGGTACAATTGAAGCGCTTGATATGTCCGAGGAAAATATGAAACGGCTTTTAGAGGATGCAAGGCAGGTAGAGGAAGAAACGCTGATCCGTTTTATCCGTATTTTTTCTGAGCTGTCCAATCAAATTAAATATGCAGCCCAAAAGCGGGTGTTGCTTGAAATTGCCCTTATCAAGCTTTGCCGCCCTCAGATGGAACAGGATTATGGCTCTTTGATCGGCAGGATAGAGCAATTGGAAAAGAGGCTGGAAGAAGGGGCTGTTTATGAGCCCAAGAAGCCCCATAAGCTGGAGGAAAAGCACGTACCGCCCGAATTGCCTAAAGCAGTTCCAAAGGACGTAGAAGAAGCAGTTAAAAATTGGCGCCAAATTGTATCTGGTTTGCCGGGCTTGTCCCGGACATATTTGAGCCGTGCGCGGCTTTTGCTTGGCAGCGGGAATGAGCTGCTGCTGGTATTTGATGATACAATGGCGGCAGGCTATTTTGGCAGGGAGGAAGAGCGCCTGCAGTTAGAAGGGGCGATATCAGAATATACCGGCCGGCAAGTGGCGGTTACTATCAAAGAAAATGATGTAAAACGCCCTTTAGAAGACACCCATGTAGATTTAGAGCAGGTGATCAATATGGAGATTACCTATGAAGATGAATAGGAGGAATTTAAAATGGCAAGACGGGGTGGGTTTTCCGGCGGGATGCCGGGGAATATGAATAACCTGATGAAACAGGCTCAGAGAATGCAGCGTCAAATGGAAGAAGCACAGAAGGAATTAGAAGAAAAAGAGATTACGGCAACGGCAGGCGGAGGCGCTGTGGAAGTTACTGTATCCGGCAAACGGGAAATTACAGGAATTAAGCTGTCTGAAGAAGTTGTTGATCCAGATGATATCGAAATGCTGGAGGATCTGATTATGGCGGCAACAAATGAAGCCTTTCGCCAGCTAGATGAATTTTCTGCTGCATCCATGTCCAAAATTACAGGGGGGATTGGCGGCGGATTAGGCGGCATGCCATTTTAAGGCGGTAACAGTATGGAATACTATAGTAGCCAGATTAACCGCCTGGTAGAAGAACTGTCCCGCCTGCCCGGGATCGGGAGCAAGTCAGCCCAGCGCCTGGCATTCCACATTTTAAACATGCCCAAAGAAAATGCACAAAGCCTTGCTGGCGCTATTACAGAAGCCAGGAATAACGTCCGTTATTGTAAAGAATGCTGTACATTAACGGACGATGATCTTTGCCCTGTCTGCAAGAACGGTAAACGTGACCACCGCACTATTATGGCAGTGGAAAACACCAGGGATCTGGCGGCATACGAAAAAACAGGCAAATACGAAGGCGTATACCACGTACTGCACGGAGCCATTTCCCCGATGCTTGGGATAGGCCCGGGGGATATCCGCCTAAAGGAGCTGATGGTACGGCTGCAAAAAGATGTAGACGAATTAATCATTGCAACGAATTCCAGCCTGGAGGGCGAGGCAACTGCAATGTACATTAGCAAGCTAGTCAAGCCAACTGGCATTAAGGTTACACGGATTGCCAGTGGCGTCCCAGTTGGCGGGGATTTGGAATATATTGACGAAGTAACGCTTTTGCGTGCCTTAGAAGGCAGGCGGGAGTTATAGGAAAAGCAAAAAGCGCGTTGGATTTTCAGATCTGGCGCGTTTTTTTGTCGAGATTTTCTTTTTCGCGCTACCAAGGATTTGCAAAAAATTTACCCTGACTGTGTTAGAGTGAATCTGAAAAATGGTTTCCGCTGTGCTTTGCGGCAGAACATGCAGAAAGAGAGGAATGTACATGATCGAAATCATACAGCAGACAGAAAAGAACGCAGAGGGTAAACTTCCGAAAAATATACGTCAGATTGGAAACCCTGAAAAAGATTTCCGGATCTACATGGAGGATTATGTCTATACATATCTGCACCCTACGCAGCTTTATGCTATGGGGGACTGCCAGCAGGGTATCCCATATGGGGCAGGGGAGCTTTTGCCAAGGCTTTTAATTCTCGTAGGGGAAATCAACCACTTTTCCAATAGGAGCTGCGCATTTATCTGCGGGGCCATCCGGGTGGAAAACGGCGCATTTTCCGAGGAGCTGCCGGAATTAAACGAAGATGCCTGGAGACGGATACAAAAAGAGCTTGAACAGTATTTTGGTAAAAGCGAAGTAGTCGGCTGGGTGCTTGACATTCCCGGAAATGAGCTGGAGGTTACAAAAGAAATGGAAGAGGTGCACCGAAAAAATTTTATCAGCCCCTACCAGTTTTTCTTTTTAATGGATTCAAGAGAAAGGGAGGAAGCGTTTTATGTCTGGAAAAGCGGGCATTTGACCCGGAAAGAGGGTTATTTTATTTATTATGAAAAGAATCCAGGCATGCAGGAATATATGATCAGCAAACGGGAGGATGCTTTTGGAAGCAGCCAGCCGTCAGAAGATATTGAAGATCGGGCTGCCAAGCATTACCGTGCCATGATGCGAGAAAAAAAAGAACAGTCATATGAGTGTAGGACAGGCGTCCTTTCTTACTTAAGCTCACTTTTAATGGTCCTTGTACTTTGTACCTTCAGTGTGCTTTTGTTAGGGAGTATCCGCAGGATGGATCATATGGAACAGACTATCTCTGTTATGTCCGGCGCGCTTGAATCCACTGAAGAGGAAAAAGAAAACGAAAATAACAAAGTAGCAGTTGAGACGGTAAACGGCAATATATACCCAATAGGTACAACGCAAAATGACACCCCCCAGACAGAAGGGGGCGCATCGGATGTACCGGGGCAAAAGCCCGCAAGTGAAGGGGCTAACAATGGATTGCCACAGGAGGAGCCGTCCGCTGACGTGCCGCAAAACAATGGGGTTCCACAGAGTATAGCCGAAGGGGAGCTGTCTCAAAATGTGCCGCAAAGCAATGAATCGCCCCAAGGGGAGCCTGAAGGGCAGCAGGCCGGTGATACATCACAAAACAGTGAAGAACCGCAGGGGGACAATGTGCAATCTTATCGCAGCCAGGGGTATTACATTGTACAGCAGGGCGATAGCCTGCGCGGGATCTGTTATAAAATATACCGCGATTATTCTATGATCCAAGCGCTGTGTGAAGCAAATGCCATAGAAGACCAGGATTATATATGGGTAGGCCAGAAAATCATACTTCCATAAAAAATGTACAAAGCAGTAGCCGCGGGTAAAATACTTGTGCTATAATGGGAAAACAGATCAATAGGGTTAAGAGAAACACCGGAGGAACATATGAATGGCAGACATAAGAAAACAAAAATTTTACACAGTCGAAACCAGCGCAGCCAAAGCTAATGCTGGGGAGCTGGAGCGTAAAATCCGGATACACAGAAAAAAAATTGCAGCCAGTATAGCCGCAGCGGCAATAACCATAACTGTGATTGTTATAACCGCAGGCTTGTACTATAACTTTAAAGAATACCAGTCCTTTGAGATCCGTTCCCAAATTGAGCGCAACGACAGCAAAGCCACCAAATACGAAAGTTTTGCCGGAAATATCCTGCGTTATAACAACGACGGGGCATTTTACCTGGACACATCTGACAATCCGATTTGGAATCAGGCATTTGAAATGCAGGAGCCTGTGGTAGATATCCATAAAAACTATATGGCGGTTGCGGACTTGTACGGCAACCAGATTTATATAATGGACAACACAGGCACACAGGGGAGTATCAAAACTACCAAGCCTATAGAAGCCATATCCATAGCTTCTCAGGGGACAATCGCTGTGCTGGCGCAGCAGGATGGCGTTAGCTATCTGGAACTGTACAACAAAAACGGTGAAAATTTAGCAAGCGGGCAAATCCGTGTAACAAACAGTGGGTATCCGCTGGATATTGCCCTGTCAGAGGACGCAACCAAGTTGGCGGTATCTATCCTGGATATTAGTAAGGGCACAGCGCAGACCACGGTTTCTTTTTATAATTTCTCATCTGTCGGCCAGAATGAGATCGACAACATGGTAGGCAGCTATACATATGCAGACACTGTTGTGCCGGAAGTGGCCTTTACCTCAAACAGCCGCCTGATTGCCTTTGGTGACAATAAAGTAATCCTGTTTGAAGGAATGCAGAAACCAGAAGAAAAATTAGCTATTGAATTAGAAAAAGAAGTGAAAAGTATTTTTTATGATAACGATTATTTTGGACTGGTTTACAGCAAAGGGGATTCGGCAGACAGCCACCAAATACAAGTATATAGTATGGATGGGGAGCCTCATTTAGAACAGGATTTTACCATGCCATATCAAAAAATCGAATTCTTAGACAACCACGAAATATGCATACGGGACGAATTCCAATGTACCATATATACCCTTCGGGGGGTTAAAAAATTTACATATAAATTTGACAATGCACTCTATAAGATATTTTCAGGAAAAACAGGCAGAAGATATACCTTTATTTTAGACGGGGTTATGGAACAGGTCAAATTAAAATAAAGGGAGGCAAACATGAATATATTTGAAATTATTGTAATTGCGATAATTGCAATTTATGCGCTAGTTGGATATCATACTGGGTTTTTGAGGGTAATCTACTCGTTGTTTGCATGGACACTGGCATTTGCCCTCGGGAGTTTTGCATCGCCGCACCTGGCGGCTTTTCTGGAACAGAACACCGGAATAAAAGGCGCTATACAAAAAGCATGTGAGGGTTATCTTTCAAAACTGGCAGGATCGAAAATAACAGATCCTACAATTGCAGTATTTGGCGGAGTACTGGAGGATACTGGTATATATGAGGGGATTGCGGCAAAAGCAGCGGGATATCTTTTAAAAGGGGTTTCTTTTCTGGCAGTAATGTTGGTAATAGGGATCCTTATGAGCCTTTTATGGCATATATTGGATGTGGCATCGCACCTTCCAGTGATAGAAGGGGCAAATAAAATGCTTGGGGCTGCGGCAGGGGCATTAAAAGGGTTCATGATTGTGTGGGGAATATTTTCTGTGGTTAGACTGTGCAGCGGGACGCAGATAGGGGAAATGGCTTTAGGGTGGATAGAGGAAAGCGTATTATTAAAGAATTTATATGAATATAATTTTTTGATCTGGATTATTATGAAAGTGCTGGGGATGGAGTGAAAAGAGAATGGCAGGATAGATATTTCTATCCTGTCATTTATCAGCTGCTGCGCTTCCCTAAATAATTATTTAAAAAAATAAAAAAATTTTAAAAAAAGTGTTGACAGACATGGAAGTCTATGGTATTCTAACATAGCTGTCGCGGAAAACGACACAAAAACAGAAAATGCACATTGAGAACTGAACAGTGGAATAACCTTGAAAGATTC
>QXXL01000220.1 GCA_009911505.1 Lachnospiraceae bacterium
AGGTGGCTCTCAAGGAAGAAATTTCCGGGTGGCTCTGAAGCGGGAAACTGGTGGCTCCCAAGGGGGATAATATTCAGTTCAGTACAATCAGACAGTGGAGGACAGGGAAGCGCAGATAGCGAACATCACAGAGGACATCAGGAACGGGAATACAGGGTATCTGAATGATTTCCTCAATGCGCTTATTTCAGACAGTATCCGGGAAGGCATGACGGATATTTTCGGGAAAGGTACGGAGCTTGATGACAGCGAGGGCGTACAGACCGCAAGGAAGGCGAAGGAGCTGTTAGATAAGCTGGCGGAATATAAGCCGCTTGCAAAGATTGAGGAACTGGAAGAATGTAACTATAACATGATTGATAACGTTCTGAACAATGAGAAGCCGAAAGAGGAAAAAGAGAAGCAGACAGGCAGAATTTCCATAAAGGAAAAACTGGCGGAGAAAAAAGCGGTCATCGAGCAGAGGGATAAGTCAGATAAGGAAGTCCCTGAAAAGGGGACAGAGAAAAAATCAGAGAGGGAGATATAAGCGATGGATAAATTTACAGTGGAAGAAATCAATTTGATGTGTGTGTTTGAGGGGCAGGACAGAAAGGGCATGATTGCTGATATAAAGAATGTGATCCCCCACATACAGGACAGTGACATGGTGGAGCTTGCCGGACAGGTTTTAGGGAAACTGGAAACCATGAGCGATGCGGAATTTACAGAGGTGGCATTGGAAGCGGCGGAGTGATTGACGCAAATCTTTTATAGCATTATTCGACATAACGTGCTATAATTCTCTTAGTCAGATTAGAACGAGTAGGGATAGTCTGCGGTTGTCCTTTCTGGAAACGGAAAGGAGGTCGGTATGAATATGTTAGAAGTGCTTACGTTGGTGCTGGTGATTTTTGCAGCCTTGACATACATAGACAATAAACACAACCGCAAGTAACGGAAAAGGCTATCTTCTACTGCCATAGAGGATAGCCTTGTAATCCGTAATTTTTTACGCTTTATAAGTTTCCGATTGAACAACCGTCGGACGTGCAATATCCTCCGGCTTCTAAGATGATTATAAACCAACACTGCGAATTTTGCAAGAGGGTTTAGGAAATGGGCAGAATAAACGCATGAACGGATACTCTCTAATTGCCATCCAATTATTTGGCCAGTTCATCAATGGAATCCAATAAATCATTGGTATATAATACTCTCAGGACAGCAAGAATAAGCGGAAGTTCTGTTTCGGGTTTTCTCCCTATCGTTTTCCGGACTCTTCTCATGCTTCGTCCATAATACGTTTTCATCAACTTTATAATAAACATGACGAACCGTCTGATCAGCCCCAGGTTATGGACTGCTTTCTTTTCTTTGGAACCCAGACTGTCTTCCCTGAATACAACATCAAGTGTCCAGTGCAGGTTGTTTTCTATGTTCCAGTGCCTCCGGACTGCTATCGCAAATAACTCTGCAATTGGCTTGATGCTGCACAGATAATACCGTTCTTCTATATGGGACTCTCCTGTTTCCTTACTGGTTATCGTCTTTCTCTCATACCCGATGGACTGGAGTTTTTCCCATTTGCTGCGGTCTTCAAACCATCGGATCTCATCCGTGATGAAATATTCCCTTATGGTTATGGCATAGGTGGATTCTTCTGTTTCAATTTGGTATTGTCCTGCTTTCTGACGTATGTTTTCCAGCAGATCCTTACAGGCAAAATAATTCCGAATTTCTTCATAAGCCTGTTTCTGGTTCCCTTTGAGTGCAAGACAATAATCTCCGTGTGCTTCCTGCACAATAACCCGTGCGGTTTCTTTCTGGGCATTCATGGCGTCCGCGGTAACGATGCATTTCCGGCAGTCAAATCCTTTCATAACTGCCTGCATTTCAGGAATTTCATTGGTTTTCTCGCCAATTCTCGTGCTGGACAGGCAGACACCCCATTCTGTGGACATTACATTAAATTCGTTCAGGTTACACAAGTCTTCTGGGGTTTTTGCGTGTTTCTTCGCGGTATGCCGGGTTTCCTTTCCGTCTGCCGCAATGACGTCGCGTACATAACAGTCCAGTTCTTCATTTTGATACAGATACTGGTCAAGGTGCTGCCCGGCCATTTCTATCATCTGAACCAGGATCTCTTTGAGCATCCCCTGCAGTTCATCTGGCCGGATGATGGCAAAGACCCTCTGCATCGTATCATGGGATGGAATTCCGTTCTTTAAGCCCAGATAGTTTCTTAAAGTTTCTCTTTCATCCATCGCAAAATCATAGATATCCTCCCATTCATCATTTCCGGCAAGCACACCAAAGAATACTATGCCCAGAATGTCCCTGAAGGCATGTTTCACTTTGCCCTGCTGTCTGCTGTCCGTCATCATATCGGCCTGCTGTGAATAAACATCCATGAAAATGCGGTCCAGCCCTTCTGTTTGCGAGAGGCGGATCTCCTCTATGAGCATATGAACTGTTTTTGATAAGTTTTCAAGTTTGGTATCTTTTTTTGCCATACTGTCCCCCCACATACACAAAATGCTGTTCGAAAACAGTGTATTATAAATTAGTTCAAAAAGAAAGTACTCCTATCACTTATTAGCAAAATATAACAAAAAAACTCAAAATATGCATGTCTTTTTCATTCATGCGTTTAATCTGGAGAAAAATGCAGAGAAAAGCAAAGAGGGTTAGGGATACTTCCCTATGGAAATTTCATCATACGGACGGTAGGGAAGTATGGGGAATTTTGCTCATGTGTCCGGACATGAGCAGTGCTTGCTATTCTTGTCTTTCGACACTCCCGGAGGGTGTGTCGATATCTTAAGATTACTTAACTTCTATGATACAACTAAGTCACAACTCTATGGTACAATAAATAGATTGGAGGTTTATAAAATGCAGAGAATATTGATAGTAGAAGATGAGGAAGCAATTGCTAATTTAATAAACATTAATTTAACAGCAGAGGGATATAGCTGTATTTGCGCTTATGATGGAAAAACGGGGGCAGATTATATTGAAAAGGAATCTTTTGATTTAATTCTTTTAGATATCATGTTACCAGAGATAAATGGGTATGAACTTTTGGAATATGTAAAACCGATTGGAACGCCTGTAATTTTTTTAACTGCAAAGAGTGGTGTTGATGACCGCATTAAAGGATTAAAATTAGGAGCAGATGATTATATTATTAAACCTTTTCAGATAGGTGAGTTACTTGCACGAGTAGAAGCCTTGCTTAGAAGATATGGGAAAATAAATAAAAAAATTATTTTCTCAGGGGTAGAGGTTGATGTAGCTTCAAGAATTGTTAATAAAGATGGAAAAGTAGTTGATTTAACAGTAAAGGAATTTGATTTGCTGGTGGAACTAATACAGAATAAGAATGTTGCTTTATATAGAGAGCAATTATATAAAAAAGTTTGGGATGAGGAGTTTATGGGAGATACCCGAACGTTGGATTCCCATATACAGCGTTTGCGGAAAAAACTGAATTGGGAAGGAAAAATAAAAACAGTATTTCGTGTCGGATACAGGCTGGAGGGAAATGAATGAAATTGTTTCATAAAATATTTCTTTGCTTTGTAGTATTATTTGGAATTGCTTTTCAAGTGACAGGGTGTTTGTTGGTAAATTTTGTATATAAAAATGCTATTGACCAAGAAAAGAAATATGCTTTTCAGGAATTTCAACATAATAAATATATTTTGCAGTCCATATTATATTTGCAGCCTGAGTTGTTCGTAGAAAATCAGGATAACATGAATTTAATTAAAAATTTTACTGTCCCAATAGCTTTTTATAAAACAGATGGACAATGTGTCTTTTCCAATATTTCTATCCAGCCTCAAATGACGATGCCTGAAAAATCGGAAAATCACAAAATTGAGTTTCAAATGTTGAGTGGCAAAGGAGAAAACTATATTTATACAAGTGAATATGTCAGGCAAGGTAATACGGAAGGGTATCTGGTTACTGAAACAAATATAAGCGCTACGGTGAACAGACAAAAAGATGTGATTCGATATCTGCAAAAGATATACATGGTTCTGTTTTTCATAAGTTTTCCACTGATTATTTTGATGACTGATTTGATAGCCAGTCCTATAAGGAAAGTAGGCAAAGCAACAAGAAGGATTGCAGAAGGAAGATATTCGGAAAGAATTTGCATAAAGGGAAAAGATGAAATTTCAGAGCTGGCATCTGATTTTAATCAAATGGCAGGGCAGATAGAGAAAAAAATATCAGAATTGTCCAATGCAACAAAGGCAAAAGAGGAGTTTACGGCAAATTTTGCGCATGAATTAAAAACTCCATTGACATCGGTAATTGGATATGCGGATATGTTGTATCAAAGGGAACTGCCAAGAAATCAGGTCAGGGATGCAGCAGAATATATTTTAAACGAAGGAATGAGGCTGGAAGCATTATCACTAAAGCTTATGGATTTATTCATACTTGATAGACAGGACTTTTTATTGGAAGGTTTGTCTGTCAAAGAATTATTTGAAAATTTGAAACAAAGTATGCAGCCGATATGCAGTAAATATGGAACTAGATTACATGAAGATATAGAGGATGGATATATAGATGTAGATTATGATCTGATTAAGACAATGATATTAAACTTAATAGACAACAGCGGAAAAGCAGAGAGCAAAGATATTTGGTTCACTGGTAAAAAGAGAAAAAATAGTTATTTCGTATGTATCAAAGATAATGGCAGAGGGATACCTTCGGATGAGATAGACAGGATTACGGAAGCATTTTATATGGTTGATAAATCACGTTCAAGAAAACAGCATGGTGCTGGATTGGGATTAGCGTTAGTGTCTAAAATTGTTGAAATCCATAAAGCTAAAATGAAGATTGAAAGTGATGGAAAAAGTGGAACGATAGTTAAAATCAAGTTTCATTTGTCAGAAGGAGAAAGTAATGATCAGAAGATATAAATATACCTTTATAACTCTGTTTCTCGCATTGGTCTTCATGGTTTGCAGTATGGCGGGAATGAATTTTATTATAAAAATAAGAGAAAAGCAACTATTGACAGAAGCTGGAGAAGCGGAAATAGAGTCGCCGGTATGTGCATGGAATGAATGGGAAAACAATATACAAAATGAATTACAGGGAAATTATAATAATGACAGATGTTTGTTATCAAATATACAGATTGAAAATGCGATAAAAAGCTGGAATGAACGTATCGGTGAAACAATGCATAATCCGGTAGAGGGACAAATTTCTATGGAAGATGCAATCAAAATGGGAGAAGAATGGCTGATTAAAATGAATATGGGTGAGAAGGAAAGTGGTAATTCGGATGCAAATTTTACGAAAGCAACACTTAGCGTAGGCATACAAAGCCAATCAGACGAACAACTATTAGAACCGTATTATAGCTTTTGGACAGTGAATTTTTCAAGTCAGACAATGAGTGCCGTTCTTTACCTAAATGCAGTTACTGGAAAAGTTTGGGGGGCAGAAATCTCATTATATGGAAGTATGCACGAAGAACCTTATGATAATTTGAAACTTTTTGCAGAACTTGCAGGATTAGAAGTTTCAGAAAAAGAGTCTGTTCAATTAGGGGATTCAAAAACAGAAGCGACGCTTGTTGTAAATGGAGGCAGATTATATGTAAAGCAGCAATGTTACAGTATGGGATTTAATAGTGAGGTTTTGGACATACAGGAGAAGAATCAAACTGGAAAAAATTATGGTAATGCAATAATCCGCTATCAGATAATGGCATTGTAGAGAATTTGCAAGTGTAACACAATAATTTTACAACTATAACACAACTTTACCAAAAGTAAGTCACAACACTCAGATAGAATAGAAATATCCTGTCTGAGTGTTTTTTGCAGGAAATTTTATAGAATGGAAATGGAATAATGAGTTCAAAAATTGAATTGCAGGCAATACATTTATGCAAGTCCTATCGCAAGAAAGAAGCATTGAAGGATGTAAATTTTATACTTGAAAAGGGGGTATATGGTCTTTTAGGAGAAAACGGAGCAGGAAAAAGTACGCTGATGAGAATCCTTACTACAGTTGATTCTCCCACCAGCGGAAAAGTTACATATAATGGGGGAAATATTGTGGACATGAATGAGGATTACAGAGATTTAATCGGATATATGCCGCAGGAATATAACGTATATCCTGCCTTTACAGCCACTGATTTTCTAAATTATATGGGAACACTGAAAGGGCTTTCAGCAGATGAACTAAGGAAAAAAATTCCGGAAGTGTTGGAATTTGTAAATCTTACAGATGTTGCAAAAAAGAAAGTAAGGACTTTTTCGGGAGGGATGAAAAGAAGGATTGGAATTGCACAGGCTATTTTAAATGATCCGAAAATTTTAATATTAGACGAACCAACTGCAGGTTTAGATCCAGAGGAAAGAATAAGGTTTTCTAATATACTAAGCCAAATGGCAAAGGAAAAAATAATCCTGCTTTCCACACATATTGTATCGGACATTGAGGCAATAGCGAACAGATTGATTGTCATTCGAAAAGGTGAGATTGTTAAAACCGGGTGTATTGATGAATTAGTGGAAGATGTGGAAGGGAAAGTATGGGAAGTGGCTACTAGGCAGGATATGTTGCACAAGGTTAATTCAGAGAAGGCTGTTATTCATATAAAACAAGCGGGAAAAGAGGTTCATATCCGTTTTGTTGGGGAAGCGTATCCGGATATGGATTATACGCCTGTAACGCCCACACTGGAAGATTATTATATGTTTATTATGAAAAAAGGAGAGAACGAAAATGAATAAAAAAAACTGGTTAAAGTTTGGAATTGCAGGAGTTTGCGCTTTGGTATTTGTAACAGGATGTTCGTCTAAAAGCACAGATAATGGAAATAGCCATAGCCATACCGATATTATGATAGAAGACATTACTGGAGAAACAGAAAATGTAAATCAGTCAGTATCACAAGAGGAAAATGACAGCCAGTCGGGGGAAGATATCGAACAGGTTTTAGCCGATTACCGCAGCGATAGGGCAAAAGGTGAAAGTGATACACCGGATGGGTATGTACTTGCTGTTGCTCCTAATGAGGAAGATTATGGTTTTGGTGTCGGAGATACCAGTTATACGAGCAGGTTTGATACAAAGGAAGTAAGCGAAGCATTTAAAGCGGCAGAAAAATATATTGAAGATACGCTTAAGATAAAACCACCGTTGTATTGCTGCGTAGATCCCAGAATGACAGCAATTTATGATGATGAGGATAAAGGCGTGGCGAATAGTTATGATGCAGATAATATATTTCTTTGCGAATATTCTGAAAATGGGGAATGGCAGTATATTATTTTGGTAAGGGAAGGAAAAGGGAAGGAGTGGACAGTATTGTTTCATGGAAATACATACAAACAGTAGTCCAATAGGAGGAAAAATGAAAAGACAGATTTACATGGAATATCGTAAGATGTGGAATAAAATAACGGGTGTAGCTGTTTTAGCCATGTGTGCTGTGGTAATATTACATCTTTTTATATATTTGAATTTGCAATATAGGGCAATTGACAGCGAAGGGCAGATTGTAGAAGGCTTAGCGTCTTACAGGGCATTAAGAGAGGCATCGGAAGAAATAAAAGGTACAATGGATGGAACGTATATCAGGGAGCTGGTAGATAAGTATAATAACAGCTTTGACAAATCATATTTAAAAGAGCATAGGGGGTTTTTAGGAACCGGAGGCATGACTAAATTTATGGTGCCTAACTATTTTATTAATTATGCATATTATGGCGCATATATGTCAAATGGGAATGACAAGATTGGATTGGAATATGACTTTTTAGATTCTGAGGATGAATTTTATAAAACCTATAAAGAAACAGTAAAGGAACATTTGGCAGAAGTAAATCCCTATACAGAAGAGCAAATGAATATTTTAGGGAAAAAGGTAGATAAATTAAACATACCTTACCAAACAGGATATTATCAGGGATTGGCGAACCTGCGGGCGTGGTTTGTTTTGGATTATGGATTAATATTCGTTGTTTTGGCATTTGCACTGTCAGGAATTTTTGCAAAGGATTATACAGGAGGAATTACAGAATTGACACTATCCTCAAAATATGGAAGAAAAAACAATTTTAATGTCCGATGGATTGCAGGCAATATGTTTATAATAAGCATTTATTTTATTTTTATTGGAGTACAGCTTATTGTAAATGGTATAATTGCCACTTTGGACGGCTGGAATTTACCAGCCCAGATGTTTTGGTTTGAGTGCCTTCATAATATTACAGTTGGGGAAGGAATTCTCATTCTGTTTGGCGGTGGTTTATTAGGGGCAATTGTTATAGGCAATATAGTTATGTTGACTTCCATAAAAATGAAAAATAGAAAAGTGGCTGTCATTTTGTCAGCAATTGTAGTTTTTTGGATTTTAAAGTCAAAAAATGTGTATGGTTTTTCCAAGATGTTTAATCCTGCCAATTTCATAAGCGATTCATTGCTTACAGGATATTGTTTTGTTGGTAATATGGCACTTCCCTATTTTGTAATTGTTATTATTTTTACGGTATTTTATGTAGCGCTGCTTTGGATTGGAATTAAAATGTCATACAGAAAATATTATATTGATTAATGGTGATAGAAGATGAGAATTGTAATTGTGGAATGTAAGCAAATTATAAACAGGGTAGTATTATGGTGTTTCTTAGGATTTGTTATGTTTGTTTCGGTTTACCATACAAAAATAAATTTGGACAGGTATATTGTGCGTAATACACAGGGAATAGTGTCTGACTGGAATGAAAATTTGTCCGAAGCAAAAGAAAAATCCAGGGCTTTATATTTGGATAAGGATTGTTTCATTGGTATGCAAAATAATGAAAACAGATATGGATACCTAAATAATGAAAACATTAGTGACATTATCTCTGTTAATTATGAAGGGAAAACATTAGAGGAATTATCTGAAGCTGATATGGAAAGTCTTTTACAAATAAGGTCAGACAAAATCAATGAAAATCTCATGATGGATTCTAAAAATAATTATACAGATACGGAAATCGCAAGGTTTATGGATAAAGCTGGTGACTTATCAGTAATATCAATGGGTTATTCGGAAGGCTGGAAGGTATTGGCAGAAAATATGGGTGGTTTTGGTATCCTGCTGAATATTGTGATAACTGTACTTATATTGCCACTGTTCGGGCGTGATTCTGGTGTGCAAATGGAAGAACTGGTTCGTTCTGCCAGATTTGGGCAAAAACGGTTAAATTTATCAAGGATATTATCGGCTTATTTAGCAGCTACAGTCCTCTATTTTGCCAGTATGATGATTTATTTCAACATTTTAATGATGCCTTTTGGCTTTGAAGGTGGAAATCAGCCGATACAAAGCAATGCCAGAGTTTTTTTTTCACTTTATCATATTACATATTTACAACAATTTATGATAAATCTTTTGGTTGGATATTTAGGATTGATTTTCATGGTTAGCGCTGCACTTATGGTAACGATTATTTTAAAGAATCTTTTGGCAAGTGCTTCTCTTATTGCAATCTTTTATATCATGTTGATTGTGATAGATCAGCTCTATGTATATGAAATAAATCACTGGTTTGCTAATTTTATGCCCGTACATATGACAGAATTTTGGCATTTTTACACAGGAAACGAACTGTATAGAATATGGGGAAGAAGTATTCCGTGTCTTAACTGGAGTATTATTGTGTCCTTAATTTTATCTGCAATTTTTCTTGCAATTGGGATATTGGTATTGCTCAGAGATAAGATATGCAGAATATATTTGAAAAAAGGAAGTGATGTGTAGGAAGATTAAGAGTGGGTTATAAAGAATGGAATTATATTTGGAAGTGCCATTGTAGAAAATGTAAAATGGTTTGTACTGAGCAGGTGATTTTAATGAGTAAAATAGTAGTTTTGTCTTTTTCGGAAGAGGAGGAAGATGTCTGCCGGAGAATGTTACAGTTTATAAGTGAAAATCCACAGTTTGAAGGATGTAATGAATACGGTTCCTGCCAGACAATATCATAAATCTGCTCTTTGCTGAATACCCTGCCGGGACTCTGCGCTAACAAATACAGTATTTCAAACTCCCTATTGGTAAGCATAACCTCCGCACCATGTATGACCACATTTTTCTCTGCTAAGTTCAGATTCATCCCTCCGATTCTAAGATGATTTTTCACTTGAAGCCAAGCTGGAGCTGCTCGGCAAGGGCTTTCTGCGACAGCTTCCTTTCCGTCCGCAGTTCCATAACCCTTTGACCAATCAGGTTTTTGGAGTTGTTTTCCTTGTTCCAATAGATTTTAATATCCTACCACCAACTTTCTAAAGATGAAGTCCCTTACCATTGATTTTACGAAATATTGTTGATAATATACTTCTAAAGATAAAGTGTAAGGAAATTATCTTGTGGAAAGAGAATTAGGGATTGATAATACTGCCTGTAAAATACAATAATATTTTTAACAGAGAAAGGTGGAAACAAGCATGAATGAAGTTTTTGAAACATTGTCGGATGTCTTTGAGGAGCTGCGCAGCGAATCGGAGGACAGGGAGTATTTCGTCCAGACGGAGGAAGCAAAAGCAGCCAGCCGGGAACTGAAAAAGAAGCAGAAGGCATTTGAAGCATATCTTTCCAAGTTGCCGAAAGAGGACAGGGAGTTTTTGGAAGGCTATATGGATGTGGTGGATCATGCCCATTACAAGGAGGAACAGCGGGCATATTATCAGGGATTTGTGGACAGCGTACAGGTTCTTGACGGACTTGGCATTATAAAAAAGCGTATGCGGATAAAGGAGCTTCTTAAAAAATTCAGCAGATAGATAAAGAGGTGGCTGGCAGGACAGAAGGCGAGCCACCTTTTTGCATGGTTCAGAAAAATCCAGAAATACTCACGAAAAAATTCAGATGTTGGGGATATTCTATTCTTTGGGATGTTTGTATGTCCGAAGATAGGCTTCCACAATAGCAAGGATTGTTGAAGCCTATCTTTGGGATGTTTGTATGTCCGAAGATAGGCTTCCACAATAGCAAGGATTGTTGTAATCTGCTCCTCCGTACATTGTGACAGATAGACCAGCAGACGCTTGTAGTCAAGATTATCTGCCGGGGCATCTGGATAGAAAAACGGATCGGCGGAAATATGTAAGGCTCGTATGAGCTGCCCTAGCTTTTCAATGCTTGGCACATTTCCATGATTTTCGATTTCCTTGATATAGCGGGAGGAAACGCCGGATTTTTCAGCCAGTTCTTCATAGGTCAGCTTCTGGTCGGTTCTAGCCTTCTTCAGACGGAATCCCATTTCCTTGTC
>QXXL01000221.1 GCA_009911505.1 Lachnospiraceae bacterium
CATTTCGCTTTGGAAATGCACTAATAAATCACTTTATCAGAGGTGTATAATGCACATATAAGAATAAAAAGACTTTGGATATTGCATATAAAAAAACGCAGTATGGTTAATTTTTCATAAGGAAGTTAAAACCCAAAGACTTTGTAATCAGCCAGAATGATTGGATTGTAGGTAAATTCAATTCATACGGAGGATTTACAAGATGGCAAAATCACTATTTGAACAGTTAGGCGGTACATATCACGAAGAAAATGGATATTTTATTCCAGATTTACGATTGCCCGCCGAAGAAGAACAGCCGATAGGCGCATGGGGACAGCGGCATCTGGACTATCTGAAGTAATATTGCAAAGTTACATACACCAATCTTCTCACAAGCGGCAAACTTAACGCTTATCTTGCCGACATTGACAGACAGGCGCAGGAACGCTTTGAAAGGCTCATTGAGGACATGAAACAGGCACAGGGCATAACGGAACAACTAAAGGCCGAAAATGCCTTAGAATGGGTAGGACATTTAGGCAACATAAGAGCTTGTGCAAGGGAGATTGTAAACAAGGAAATCATTTGTACATAAGTGGACAAAAGCGGCAGGGAGAAATCTCTGTCGCTTTTTAATGTCAAGAATTTTGTGGGTTTTGCAAATAAGTGATTTTTGTGCTATGGCAAATTATGGCTATTGCAAAAATATAATAATGGTGCTAAAATAGTTATTGACTTTAAGTCAATAACTAAATACAAAGGAGGTGCAATAAAATTTGGCTAGACCTGTAAAAAAGACACCAGAGGAATGGAGAAAAGAAATCCTAAATGCTGCCCAAAACTTATTTATTTCTAAAGGATATGAGGAAACTTCAATTTCCGAAATTATGGATATGGTGGGCGGAGCAAAAGGAATGTTTTACCGTTGTTTTCAAAGCAAAGAGGAAGTAATGTACGCATTAGGCAATCAAATGTTTTTCGAGGACAATCCATTTGAAACAGTCAAGGGGAGGGATGACTTGAATGGTCTGCAAAAAATCAGGATGTTGCTTACGTTGAATCAGTCGGACGCTGAACGAAACCAGATAAATATGCAGGCAGTCCCGATTTTGAAAGACCCGCACATTTTAGCGGCGGCAGTTGCAGAAAACAGGCGTGTATTAACTCCCTTGTGGTTGGAATTGTTGGAAGAGGGAAAAAGGGACGGTTCTATCAAGACGGAATACACAAAGGAGCTTTCCGAGCTTTTGCCGCTTATCAACTTCTGGCTCATGCCCTCGGTATTCCCTGCAACAGAGGAAGAACTGTATCATAAATATCATTTTGTGAAGGAAGTATTAGCCTATATGGGACTGCCACTTTATGATGATGATACGACAACATTTACAGAAAAATTTATCACTGATATTACAGAGACACCCTGCGGGCACAAGGTGAATTGACACGAAGTGTCAAGAGATGGCGGCCTGGGCCGTACTTCTATGCCAGAAAATGCAGGAAAAATCAATGAAAAAGGAGGGAATCAGCCATGACAGAAAAATTATTTACCAAAAATTTCACGCTCCTTATTTTAGGGCAGCTAACCTCATTGTTTGGAAATTTTATATTGAAACTGGCACTGTCCATGTATGTACTGGAAGTGACTGGTTCGGCAGCTATATTTGCAGGGATATTGTCTGCTGCTACAATCCCGACTATTCTTTTGTCACCGCTTGGCGGCATCTTGGCGGACAGGGCAGACAGACGGAATATTATGGTGGCGTTAGACGCATTGACTGGCGTATCCGTTTTATGTGCGGCACTATTCCTGTCGGAAAACAATGCCATTGCTGTAATCAGTACGTTGCTTATTATTCTTTCTATTTTGGGTGCGTTTGAAACGCCTACTGTTCAAGCGTGTATTCCTACCATGTTACAAGGGGACAATATTATGAAAGGAAATGCCGTTGTAAATCAAGTGGCATCTTTATCCTATCTGATTGCTCCTATGTTGGGCGGCGTATTGTATGCCATGCTTGGGCTAAAACCCGTAATGTATGCGAGCGTTGTCTGTTTTTTTATTACTGCCCTGTTTGAATGTTTTATAAAATTGAGCTATCAGCGTATTCAAAGTCAAGGCGGTGTGCTTCAGATTGTTAAGCAGGATTTTTTATCAAGTATGCAGTATATTACAAAAGAACAGACCAGCATATCAAAGATGTTGCTCTTAACGGCATTATCAAGGTTTTTTGTGATGGGCATTACCATAGTCGGACTTCCATTTCTTGTGCGGCCTGTCCTCGGATTTAATCCAAAATATTATGGGGCAGCGGAAAGTGCGTTGGCAGTCGCTACAATCTTAGGGAGCATTGCCGCAGGAGTTTTGGCAGAGAAATTGAAAATACATAAATTATCTGTCCTGCTTGCAACTCTTGGTATTTTCATTATCCCTGCCGGCATTGTTTTCCTTTTGCCAGTAAATGTTATTATAAAGTATGGAGTTACGGTTGTATCATTTTGCGGTATGCAGGCTGTTATCAGTATATTTTCTATTTTTGCTGTTTCAATCATACAGCAGAGGACGCCAAATCATTTAATAGGAAAAGTGATGGCTTATACATCAACGGTTACTTTGTGCGTCCAGCCCATAGGACAAATCGTGTATGGTTTTTTGTTTGACAGATTTTACAGTGCCGTATATTTTGTCTTAATCCCGACTGGCATCATAGTCTGCATTGTAGGATTATCTGCAATGAACTTCTTTAAGAACATGGAAAGGGAACAGCAGTCCAGCTAATAAATGTCAATAGCAAAATGAGAAAAATCGAAATTATTTTTAAAGCAAAAAAGGCGCACTTACCCC
>QXXL01000222.1 GCA_009911505.1 Lachnospiraceae bacterium
GATTCATCTACACATATATTTTCGTATATGCAAATCTTTTTGGCAAGAGGTTTGTCAACAGCTCGAAAATGTCCCGAAGTGCCGCTAAATCAGTGGGCCCCGAAGATGCTGCGGGCGATTGTCCCGGTCTTGAACAGCATGAAGCAGAGGAGCACCGTATAGCCCACGGTTCCCCATATCGCGCCGATGGGGTCGCCCCCGGCGGCGATGCCCTGCACCAGCACCGCATAGATGCCGACACAGACTAAAATCAGCATCCCTTGAAAGCCCACGGCAAAAAGGGATTTTAAGTAGTTCTGGCCCATGCCGCCCACCTCCCGGTTGGAGAGGGTCGCCACGGGGATGGGTGCAAGGCTGGTCAGCAGGTATATTTCTATCATTCTTCCGTACACCAGCACGAAGATGATGATGCCCAGCGCCTGCATGGTAAGGCCGATGACCGAGGACTGGAGCCACAGCCCAAGGAGCGGGCCCAAGTCCATCCCCTCCAGCGTGGTCTGGAGGTTGCTTAACATATCCGGGGAAACCGCCGTGGAGCCCTGTATCAGCCCGGCAGAACGGGAAATCACGCTCTGCGACACGTCAAAGACGGCCATCACGATATTGAACGTGTTGGAAAGTATCAGCACCGCACACGCGGTCTTGAACATCCATTTGTAGAGGTTCGCCACGTCTACTTCGTGCATATTGTTTTTTTCAAGGAGCATCTGGATGAGCTCATAGGTGGCTACAAAGGTCAGCACCAGCCCGGCGATGGGTAAAATCACCGTCTCGGAAAGCTGGCGGATGAGGGAGAAAACCCCGGCGTTCCATGCCGCCGGGGTCGTCCCTACCTGCACCGCAATCTCTCCGACCTGGGCATTGACGGTATCAAAGAGCCCCTCAAGGTTCCCCATGATGCCGCCAATCAGCAGCTCTTTCAGCCAGTCCGTGAGCCAGTCGGTGAGAAAGTCCATAAGCCGCCGCCCTTAAAACAGCCCCGACAGCAGGGGGATGAGGGTCGTGCCGATGACGATAATGCCGCCGCCCGCCATGAGCTGTGTTATCCCCAATTAGTAGGAACAATACAGCTTTCTGGCGGGCGGCGGCACGTCAAGAAATATATATGGAGT
>QXXL01000223.1 GCA_009911505.1 Lachnospiraceae bacterium
TTTGTCGCTGTCTATGGTTTCATGGACAACGATTTCTTTAATCAGGCGGTTCAGGGTGGGAGCGTCCAGTTCGGTGATGTCCCGGTATTCCTGAATGGATTCCACCCACTGCCTTGCGTCCACGGCAAGCCGGATTTCATCGGCAAGGCGTTTCCTGCCTTTCTCGACTTTTGCCTTTAATTCCGCCTGTTCCTTCTGTGTCTTTTCCAGCAGGAGATTGAAGTTTGCGTCTGTGATTCGCCCGGCAACCATGTCCTCATAGAGCCGCAACACCATTTTTTCCAGCACTTCAATCCGTTCCTCGTCTTTGGCAAGGGTGCGCTCCATCGCTTCCCGCTGGCCTTTCTGTTCGGCTTCGCAGGTGTCGGTCAGCCGCCCGGCCACCGCTTCACTGTCGGTCAGGGCAGCGGCGGCGCACTCCCGGAT
>QXXL01000224.1 GCA_009911505.1 Lachnospiraceae bacterium
GTTCAGGACAAGGGAATAGAGCGTGTCAAATTCAATCCGGTGCTGGGTGCAGTGCTGTTTTCCATAGGCATTGTAGGTCTTGCAGGAGAAAATCCGCTTCGGGAACTTCTCATGTGTGGTGCGGATGGTGAGGGATTTCCCGCACTCCCCGCATTTTATCAGCCCTGCAAAGAGGTTGATTTCCCCGGACTGCCCCGGCCGCTGGCGGGATCTCAGCTTCTCCTGCACAATGGCAAAACTCTTTTTGTCTATCAGCGGCTCATGCGTCCCCTCCACCACAATCCAGTCCTCCGGCTTCTTGTCCCGGATCGTGCCGATTTTAAAGCGGTACTCGGTCTTTTGGGATGCGATTGCGCCGGTGTAGACGGGGTTCATCAGGATTTCCTTAATCACGGAGAAGTCCCAGACGTACCGCCCGTTCTCCGGGTCTTTCTTTTCCCATTTGGTGCGGATGTTCCGGTGTCCCCGCTTCCGGTTCCACCATGTGGGGCAGGGGTGCTTCCCTTCCTCCAGCCTGCGCCGGATGTAGTTGGGGCCGTGCCCGTCCAGCGCATACCCGAAAATCAGCCGGACAACCGGG
>QXXL01000225.1 GCA_009911505.1 Lachnospiraceae bacterium
CACCAGCAGGCGGTTTTTATCCTCCGGGTCTTTCCGGTAGCCGAAGGGGGCAAGGCAGCCGGTGAACTGGCCTTTCTGCGCCTTCAGCACATAGGAAGAATGGACTTTCTTGGAAATATCCTTGCTGTACATCTCGTTCAGGATATTTTTGAAGGGCGCAATGTCGTTGTTGTCCCGCATGGTGTCTATCCCGTCATTCATGGCGATGTAGCGCACGCCGTTCCTTGGGAAGAAGTCCTCGATAAGCTGCCCGGTCTGCAAGTAGTTCCGGCCTAACCTTGATAAATCCTTCGTAATGACAAGGTTTATCTGCTTCCGCTCAATGGCTTTCAACATCCGTTTCAGGTCGGGGCGTTCCATGTTCAGGCCGGTGAAGCCGTCGTCCTGATAGACTGCCGTAACCTCCCATCCCTGCTTCTCGCAGAACTTTTCCAGCATATCCCGCTGGTTCTCGATACTGGCACTCGTCCCGTCAAGGTCGTCGTCCTTGGACAGCCTGCAATAGATAGCTGCCCGGAAGCTCCCGGCAAGGAGTGCGTCCATTCCTGTATATCCAAAAGTGTTCATCATAACCGTTTACCCGCACAATCCAGACGGAACACGGTCACTGTGAACCTCGTCTTTATTATATCTCATTTCTTGTGTTTTAGCAAGATATTCTTTATCCATTTTTCTGCTGTGTTTCTGTGCGATAAGGCTCACGAAAACGTCTGTAGCGTCCAGCTCGCCGTCAAATACTGTGATGACATGAATCTCTGTTTTATTTTTCGCCATAGGCAGTTGTCCTCCATACATGAAAAGGCCAGACAGGGAAGCGGCAACGAAGTCCGGCAACGGGCTTCAAAAAACCTTGGAACTAATCCTTGTCTGGCGGTTGGGTTATTTTATACTTTTTCTTCTATTTTTCTGTTGCTTTGGTTGTTAAAGGGGAGAAAAGCCCGCAGTTACGGGATTTCCCCCGGCAACCAGCTCGGCAACGGGATAGCAACGGGCTGTCCCTGACCGGATTTTTTCAGAAGGGAAGCTCCATCTGCTCCGGCACTGGCGTAAATCCCTCCGGGGTTTTTCCCGCCCCGTTGCCGATTGCTCCCGTTCCCATCCTTTCTGCCTGCCGTACCCGGCGAACATCCGGGGGTTGGAGAAATATTTCCAGCCGATGACGCACTGGTTCATTATCTCGTTGATTTCCCGTATCTCCCATTGTTTCGGCTCGTCATAATCATGGTTCAGGGCTTCTCTGTAAAGCTGCTTGGAGCAGACGGTATCGCCGGGGTAGCTGTCAAGGAAAGCCTGTATCATCCCGGCCTTGGTGTCCTCCGGCATGAAGTCCCGCTGGTGTTCCTTTAAATGGCGCACCATTTCCGGGCTGAATGTCAG
>QXXL01000226.1 GCA_009911505.1 Lachnospiraceae bacterium
TCTGCCGCTCCGGTAAATCTCCATCGCTTCCGCCCATACCTGATTCAGATAGGCTCTGGAAGCGGCTTCGTCCTCTAAGATGTGTGTTTCAGCCTGTTCCGGACATACCTGTATGGGGATGAAGCGGCGGTTGCCGGAGCGGTCAAGGGGCAGGAAGTCAAGGGCGTTGGACGTGCCGCCGAACACGCACTGCCTTGGGCGGTCTGCCGGGTGGGTTTCATAGGGTATCTTGTAGACCTCCTTCTGGCGGCTCAAAAATGACTTGATTTCCTCTATGCTCCTGGCGTTTGCGGTGGCAATCATCTCCGACATCTC
>QXXL01000227.1 GCA_009911505.1 Lachnospiraceae bacterium
CAGCTTCCGGTACACGTTGTCATCGTCCAGCTTCCGCAAATCATCGGAGAACCACTCGTCTTTGACTGCCAGCAGGCGGAAGAAGGTGGACTTCCCGGCTCCCTGCCCGCCTACCAGACAGAGCATGACTTCAAACTTGCAGCCGGGGGAAAATGCCCGGTGGATGGCTCCCAGCAAAAACAGGCGCAGGGATTGGTAAGTGTAATCATCCTCACCGGCTCCCAGAAAGTGCCGCAGGCAGGAGCGTATCCGCCCGGTTCCGTCCCATGTCAGGCCGTTTAAATAATCCCGGACAGGGTGGTAGCTGTTCTCATTGGCGGCAAGGTCGGCGGCGTCCTGTATCTTTTTCTCGCTTGTCAGGCCATAGGTCTTTTCCAGATACAGCCGGATATATTTCATGTCC
>QXXL01000228.1 GCA_009911505.1 Lachnospiraceae bacterium
GGTTCTTTTGTAGCCGATTGGCTTTAAAATATCGGTGCGGTCGGTCAGCAGGTTGTAGGCAACCGCCCCGGACAGGAGCGGGTCGCACTGGAACACGGTCAGGCAGTTGCTCATGCTGTTGCGGAAGCCGCCTTTCTCGGTGGTTTCCAGCATGGCTTTGACTTCCTCAACGCTCCGGGGCGGCTCGGCGCTGTCTGCCATGTTCGCTATTTCCTGCCGTATCTGGAGCGGTAAATTCTGCCATTCGTCTTTCAAGGTTCCTCACTTCCTTTCCGTGTCCTGTGATAAGTTCTGCCCGCTCCCGGATGTCCCCGGAGAGAAGCACGTCCATCAGGTATTCCACCCGGCTCATGTTCTGCAGGGCTTCCACAAACCGGGGGTT
>QXXL01000229.1 GCA_009911505.1 Lachnospiraceae bacterium
TGCTTCATCCGGCTGGCGTGGGGCGTATTCCTCCTTCCAGCGGCCCAGGAGATGGTAATAATCGGACAGCACCCGGAAACAGTGCCGCTCCATGCGCTTAAATTTCTGTTCCTCTGTTTCCTTCCGCAGTCGTGGCCGGATAGGTTCCCTCCCGGTGTTCCTTCCGTCCTCATAAGGGATGGAGAAGTCCTGCGCCAGCATGAGGGCGGCTTCCCGGCTCCCGATACCGTGGAGCCGGGAAACAAAGTCAATCACGTCCCCGGTGGCTCCGCAGCCGAAACAGTAAAAGCGGCGGTCAACCTTCATGCTTGGGTTTTTGTCGTTGTGGAACGGGCAGACGCACATCCCGTTCCGGTTTACCTTAATTCCATAACGCTCCGCAGTCTGCCTTGTGGTGACGGACTGCTTCACGGCTTCAAATACGTTCAATAGGCGTTCCCTCCTGATAATCCCAACGTGGGCGACACAATGTCGCTCACGTTGTCAATAAATTCTGTTCAAAAGAAAAAGGCGCTTGTCTGCGGTTTCCAATCACAAAACAAGTGCCTGTTTAAAGTTCCATATTCTGTTGTTTCTCTGTCCGGCTCGGCTGGCTTTTTGCTGCCTGCTCCTGCCGGATGCGTTCCTGCCGCCCTTTCAGGCTCTCCTGAACGGACGGTTTCCTCCCCGGATCGGCGGTCTGGCGGTATTGCTCGGATGGCAATACCTGATTGAGCCAATGGCGCACGTCACGGAGTATTTTTACGTCTGCCTGAACCGCTTCCAGCTCCTTCCGCTGTCCGGGCAGGGCGGCGGTAAGCTGTTCCCGTTCGGATTCTAAATCTTTACGGGAGTAGGAATTGCCTTTCAGGTTGGCTTTCAAATACCGGATGGCGGCATTGTAAGCGTCCAGTTCCCCCCGGTGGCTCTCCGCAAACTTCTCCTTTTTCTTCTTCCAGCCGATGGCGGCGTACTCCGCATGGACTGGCTTGTTCGCTTCGTATTTGTCAATGTAGGACAGCATGGTATTGATGGCTTTGATGCGCTTCTCGCTTTTTTTCATGCTCCCCATGACGGAAACGGCGGCATTGCTGATTTCATCCAGCCGGGTGTCAAGGCTCCCCACGGTGGAGATTCCTTTTTTCCGCAGGAAGTCCATCGCCGCCTGCACTTTATTGTAGTCGGCAACGGTTCCTTTCAGCTTCCCTCTGGAAGTCCAGTCGGAACGTTCCCCGCTCCGCAGTTCCAGATACTGGAAAAGCAGCTCCGGGAGTGTCGGCTCCTTGGCCTGCTCCAATGCTTCCAGCAGCACGGCCTTTTTCTCCTTTAAATCGGCAATCCAGCCTTTTAAGTGGCGCACCATCTGGCGAATGGACTGCATGAGGGAGTTGGCTGCTCTGATGTCCCGGTTCAGGTTGCCGATGTTGGTCTGGATTCCTTTCTTCTCCATCTGGCAGGCGGCTGGCCCCATGTGGACGGTGGGGATTTTGTCAATCCCCTGTCGGGCATAGGAGCGCAGGTCAAGCCGTTCCGGGCGGTCGTTGGCTTCCAGATAGCGGTTGGCCGTGTCCGCCCATCCCTGCCGCCAGATTTCGGCGTACTTCCGGTCGTTCCAGTCTACAGTGTTCTCCTTGTGGCTTTTCCATCTGCCGGACGGGAGCCGGACTCTTTCGCCGTTCCCGTCAAGGTCGTATATCTTGCGGCTCTTGGGGAGCCATTTGCCATTTTCGTCCATCGCCCGCATGGTGAGCAGGATATGGGCGTGGGGGTTCCCGTCCCCTTTGTCGTGGATTGCGAAGTCGGCAATCATGCCTTTGGAAACAAAAAACTCCCGGCAGTAGTCACGGAGAAGGTCTGCGTACTGTTCCGGCGGGATTTCCCTTGGGATGGCAAGCACGAACCTCCGGGCAAGCTGGGAGTTCCATTGTTTTTCCTGCGCTTCGGCGGAGTTCCATAAGGTGTTGCGGTCTGCAAACTCCGGCGGTGCATGGGGCGGGAGCATGATTTCCTTGTGGGTGACTTCGTTCTTGTAAGGATAGTATTTCTGCTCTTGGTCGTATTCAGAGAACAGCTTCTCGCCGCTCTGGTAGGCAGCGGCGGAAACGGCGGATTCGTTATTACTCCGTTTGATGATGGTGATTTTACAGTGCGGGCATGGCAAGAGTGCGCCCTCCTTTCTCCCGGATTCCGGGCAAAAAAATAGCAGGATACCTTTTTAGATTTCCTGCTTGGTTGTGCCGCTGGTGGACGGCGGATTATTTAGTTTTTTGATAGGCTGTCAGTTCGACAAACTGGAATTTTAGAGTGTTTAACAGATAATAAGTTTATTCTCCTTGACTGTAATAATCTACTACTAATCTAAAATAAAGCGATTATAAGCTATCCTTTTTCCTGTGTTTGTTTTAAAGTTTTCATCTATACACTTTTTTATCTTTTCCTGTTCTTTTTCTTTATCCATAACCGTTAAATTTTCAAGCAAATCAGCTTCCCATTGTATTTGAAAATCAAGTCCATCAATTATAGATGGAGTATGATGGTTGCCTATTATAAAGCATATTCTATCAATATTTTTGTTATAGCCTACCTTTTTTAATATTTCTTTCGCTACTTCTGGTCCTTCCTTTTCTTGATAAACACCATCAATAGAACCGTATTTTTTTTGTGCTTCAACCGCACCAATATCATGTAGTATAGCAATAATACTGATGAATTCTTTTTCTTCCTCTCCGATATTTTCTCCTTTCATTATATCTTCTGCATTTTTCAAAACTTTGAGAGTATGCTCTATGCCAAAAGGAATTTCTTTGAATACTTCTTTCATCTCTATAATAATTTTTTCTTTAAACATAAATTACCTCCATTTATACCTTATAGGTGTTTTAGTTCTATCTATCCACTTTTTTGTTCGCCGATACAATCAGCATCATGGGACGACGCATTTCATCCTGCATTCCCGGAATATCCATCATGTTTTCTGGCGGCTGCGGCTCCACAATATGATTTATTATAAAACCATTTGAAAGCAGTGTATTTAGATATGTGGTCAGTGTTCTATGATATTTTGTAACCTTTTCTCCCAAAAACACAGCTGTCCGTTTGCCCTCATAATAATAATTATCCACCGGAAAATGCAGTATTTCTCCTTTTTCGTTATAATGCCAGTCTTGTGTTCCATAGGCAGTAAAAACAGGATGTTCAACCGTAAAAACTAGCTTACCACCAGACTTCAGTATTCTATATATCTTTTTTACTAAAATCTCATAATCTGCTACATAGTGAAACGCAAGTGAGCTTAATATTACATCAAAACTCTCCTCTGGGAATTCCACATCTTCTATAGCACAGCATTTATATTCAACCTGTGGAAAATGTGTTTTTTCTTTGGCTACCTCGAGCATTTTATGAGAAATATCAACACCTACAACAGAAGACGCTCCGTGTTCCATCGCATAAATACAGTGCCATCCATAGCCGCATCCTAAATCAAGCACACGCTTATCTTTAAAATCCGGCAGCAGCTTTCTCAATGTTTCCCATTCTCCTGCACCGGCTAGTCCCTGCTGTGAGCGACTCATTTGACTGTATTTTTGAAAAAATATATTATCATCATATTTGTTTTCTTTCATCTGAATTCCCCTCGTTTAAAAAATTATTTATCTCCGTTCTTCTTCGCTTAGGTTATGGCAATGATATTCAAACAACTGCCACGCGATATCTAACTGAAATAATATTTCTTTTTTCATAGGATTGTCCGTTTCTTATCGTTCTTTTTTCACTACAGGAATCCATATCTCGCTATACGCATGTCCTTGTCTATCAGGATTCATTTTTGTAAACGAAAACGAAAGGGATTCTGCCAGCTCATAATCCGCTGTCATAAACCATTCTGCATAAATTCTTGCCATTGTATTTTGAAGTGTGGACGGAAACTCTCCTTCATTTGGAAATACCGCCCATGTTCCTGCTTTCATTGGCAAAGTTTCTAAGCCTGCACCGATTTCTTTTTCTGTTGTCAAAACACCAATCAAATGTGTCAGATAACCTTCTTCTTTCTTAAACTCTGTGTCTGAATTATAGGAAACATTGACAACTTCAAACGGTTCCATATTTTGCAGACGATGCATTTCTTCTCTTTGTTCCTGCGTGATGCTGTTTGCAAGATCCACAATTGCGTTATTAACTCCTTCAAACTGCATCGGTACTCGTTTACTTACACCGACAAAAATGAATGCCGATTTTTCAATAATTCTGCATTCCATGCTGTTTCCTCCGCTTACTTTTACTATGAAATTAAATTTGGGAAACACTTTATGTTCCCCCCTCTTTGAAATCTCGGAGGGTAAGAAACCACACCAGTTTTTAAATGCTCGTGTAAACCCATCCATCGATTGATAGCCATACTTAAAAGCAATATCCGTCACTTTTTTGCCATGAAGCAAATCATAGTTTGCCTCAGACAATCTTCGGTTTTTAACATATTCATTGATAGACATACCTGTTAGAAAGAAAAAAACATTTTTAAAATGTAGTTCCGAAACGCTGACTCTTTTCATTG
Source organism: Lachnospiraceae bacterium (assembly GCA_009911505.1). Lineage (GTDB taxonomy): Bacteria > Bacillota > Clostridia > Lachnospirales > Lachnospiraceae > Roseburia_B. The sequence goes on from QXXL01000229.1 coordinate 4,535, forward strand.
CTTCGTCAATCACTTTTTCATCCAATAAATGTTCTTCAATATAATTGATGGTGTCGTTCAATTGCTTAAGCATTTCCTTACCTCCTTGCCACAAATTATAGTAGCTTTAGGAAACCATTGCTCGACTTTATCATTATAAAAAAAATCGAATTATATTTTTACACATCTGCAAATTTCGATTTTTTGATTCATCAAACAGGAATTTATCTACGAAGCCCTTCTTCTGTAAAAGTTCTTTTTAATGCCTTCTCTGTCGGGAATATAGAGCCTATCAAAACAGCAATTTGAATAAATGTCAAAATCAAGCCGACAATTCCAATAGCATCATCTGAAGCTCCATAAAATGGAAGATGAATAATAAGTGACGGAACTAAAATAATCCAGCCAATTCGCCACCAAAGTTTTCCACAGTAATGATGAGCAAAATGCCATGTATCCATATTCTTCATAGAACGAGAGGTTCTATATCCAATCAGAGAATTTATCTTTTGCGGCGGACGCTTCCACATAAGCCGTCCAATAACTATCATCAGCAACGGAATCATTAAATCACAGCAAAGCATAAACCACCAAAACCACATTACATTCACCTCTACAATTTGCGATTTGTCGCTGGCTCTATTATACAGCTTTGACTTGCCAAATGGAATAGACTTTCTGAAAGATTTTCGGGTGGCAAGTTCACAAAGGGGTAGCTGGCGGAGCCAGCGCAGGGGAAGGGTAGCTTCCCCTGTGATGATTGGAACAGATTGGAAATCTACGGAAATCATCCGCTGTCCGCAGGACGCTCCCGGCAGGGCGCAATGCACCACTTCCCCAAGTGGTGTATAATTGCGCCCTCTTCCAGAGGGGAGTTTTTCAGCTTGTCACTTTGGAAGCCGTCAACGTGAGCGCGCCCGGCTCGTCCACGTTAAAACTTCCCTTAAAAAATTAAGATGCGCCCGGCGCACTTTGATTCTGGAACTGGCTTTTTTTACCGTTCCTGCTGTCTGGGCTTTTTGTCAGGATAGAGTTTCCCGGCAACAACGGCGGCATGGCTCTTTATCCTGATTTCCCCTTCCTGTTCGCTGTGCTTTGCGTTCCGGTAGCCTTCATCGGAGAGATAGAAACGGAACCGCTCCCCCTTAAAGCCGACAAAGCAATCCTTCTGTACTTCCAGCGTAATCATGTGGCGGGTTTCCGGTCGGAACCGTTCTTTTCCTGACAGGTCATGCCCCTGCATAATCGGCTCCTGTACCTTTGCCGCCGCAAGACGCCGGCGGATGGAATTATCACGCTCTGCAAGGAACCGTGCTTTTGTTGCGGCAACAAACTGGCTGCACTCCGGTTCCGGTATCTTTTCCAGTTTTCGGATGGCGTTCTCCACGATTGCCTTTGTCAATAAATCCTTTATCACCGGCACGATTTCCTTCATTCCCGCAAGGGTTTCCGCCTTGGTCGGTGCGGCATATTGGTAGATAATGTCCAGTTCGCTTTTTGAAAATTTCACTCTGCGTCCTCCTTCCGGTTTTCAGCAAGAACCTGTTCCACAAGACGTTTGGTGTCGCTCCGGCAGAACAGGACTTTTAAGATGGTGCTGACCTGCTCATCTGTCACGGATTCCGGGTGGGGGAGATGGCTTTCCAGCATAGCCCCTCTGGTGCAGAGCCGGTGTGTCCGTTCCTTCCGGTTCAGTGTCTTTATCTGGTGTTCCAGCATTTTTTCTTTATGCTCCGCCCGCCGCAGTTTTGCTTCGGTCTTTGCAATCTTCTGATTCAGTTTTTCCAGATTCTCATTCATGGGCGGTGTCCTCCTTTGGGAGCAGGATATAGATGTGGCTGACCTCCCCGATTCCCTGACGGACACGCATAATCATCCCGGCCTGTTCCAGTTCGTTCAAGGAACGCTTGCAGGTCTGGGGGCTTCGGGAGAGTGCCGCCGCAAGTTTCATAATAGGGAAGCGGATAAACAAAATCCCGTTGCTGTCCTCGATTCCCCTTGTCAGGATTTCATCCAGCAGGCGGGCATACATGACTTTTGCCGTGCTGCTGACCGGCAGGCGGAGCGTCGCTCTTGGGAGCGGCATACAGGGCGGCAGGGGTGTTCCGGTTATCATAAATTCGTAATCCATTCGGTGGTGTCCTCCTTTTGGCTCGTTTGGATGAATAGCGGGGGCAGTCGATAATGACAGCCCGGAAACTCTGCTTACATTCATGCTGGCATTTCCGGCAGAATCCATTGTAGCTTCTGCGCCCCCGGTCATTCAGGAAGAAAGCAAGTTCTTTCTTCCGTTTTTTTGACATTCTCGGCATAGTGCCTCCTTCATAGAAAAACCGCCCGTTTCAGCAGTAACAGCCGGAATGGGCGGACAGTGGTTTTTTGTGTAGCGTTTCGGGGTGATTTTCAAGGGAAATACAGCCGTAGAGCCGCCCCAAAATCCCCCTTGGTATTACGGACAGGGCAGACTATGCCCCGTGAAATTGTTGTGTTTCGGTGTTCATTTTGCCGGTTCCCTCTGCTGTCGTTCCTGCCCCCGTCTTTGGCGGCGTTTCGCTCTCCTTGGTACGCTCGTTGCGGTCAGGGTTCCTCCG
>QXXL01000230.1 GCA_009911505.1 Lachnospiraceae bacterium
CTACATCGCCGGGGAGCATATCCCATACAGGCCGGTCATTCGATTGGAATAATCCATCGATGAACTGCCTATATCATAGGACATTTTTGTACCCTGTGCCGTATATCCACAAAGTAGGAATCAAGCCTGAAATCCGAAATTTTCCACGATTGTGGAATGAATGTGGTATAATGGTTCTGTTGCGGCAGGCTGGCCGCAGGAAAGGGGAATAAGGGAATATGAAAGGAGCTACCACAATTCAGGAACGGCTGAAGGATTTACGGGTGGAGCAGCATTTGAAGCTGGAAGAACTGGAAGCGGCCACTGGTATTTCAAGCTCGGCTCTCGGAAGCTATGAAAATGAAAATAACAACAATAAAGAAATCAACCACGGAAGCCTTTTGAAGCTGGCAAAGTTTTATGGGGTATCTGTGGATTATATCCTGTGCCTGACGGAAAACAGGGAGCAGGCCAACACGCCTTTAACAGAATTGCATTTGAGTGATGAAATGGTTGCGCTTCTGAAAAGCGGCCGGATCAACAACCGCCTGCTGTGTGAACTTGCTACCCACAAGGATTTTATAAAGTTTCTGGCTGACATTGAGGTTTATGTGGACGGGATTGCTTCCATGCAGATTCAGAACCTCAACTCCCTTGTTGATACTGTCCGGCACGAAATTATAGAACGCTACCGCCCAGGAGAAGATGACCCGCACCTGCGGATTTTACAGGCTGCACACATTGAGGATGATGAATATTTCAGCCACATGATACAGGATGATATAAGCGCAATCGTCCGGGATATTCGTGCCGCACACAAGTCCGACAGTGAGAGTGCGCCGCCGACTACCATTGCCGAAGAATTGAAGCAGGATTTAGAGGATGTTGCAAATTTCAAGGGAAGCCCTCTTGAAAGACAGGCTGCGCTTTACTGCAAGCGGCTGGGTATCAATTATAACAAGCTGTCTGATGCGGAGTTCCGGCAGCTTGTACATATCCTTGAAAAGTCCAAATACTTCAAAAGCTATGTCGGCCAGAGAAAGAAACGGAAATAAAAAAAACGCTGTTGCATGGTTATGGGGAGTGTAAAATAAAGTGTGTAAGTTAGAAATACAGCAAATCTAACTGCGCACTTTATTTTTCTGTATAAGGTG
>QXXL01000231.1 GCA_009911505.1 Lachnospiraceae bacterium
TGGTGGCTCTAAAGTGTTAAAATCCGAGGTGGCTCTCAAGCTATAAAACGGTGGCTCCGAAGCGTTAGAATATTCACTTATATTTTACAGAAGTGAAAGTTCTGCTTAAACGATGTGAAATTTCCATACATAAGAAACTGTACTTCTTGTTTTAGGAAAAATTATCTCTTGCTTTTCTCAATAACACTTTTTCGATAATTGTATTATTCGCTTTGACGCATTATAATATCAGTTATGAAGGAGGTTATTTCAATGTTTGATTACATGAATGTAAAAGAAGCGGCTGAAAAATGGGGATTGTCCGAACGGAGGATACAGGTATTATGCGCTACAAACCGAATCCCCGATGTAATGCGAATCAGCAATGTGTGGCTGATTCCAAAGACTGCATCAAAGCCCAAAGATGGGCGTTTTAAGAAAAGAGATAAGGAGGAATCGGACAATGAGTAAGATTTTATTGGTTGAAGATGATATGGAAATCAGTACCATGCTAAAGAATTTTTTGACCACAGAGAAATTTGAAGTAATTACAGCGTATGATGGCAAAAGTGCCCTCGACAGGTTCTTTTCGGATAGTTTCAGTCTGGTTTTGCTTGATTTGATGATTCCTCAGATAAGCGGAATCGAAGTCATGGAAAAAATCAGGGAAAACAGCACTGTCCCGATTATTATTATATCGGCAAAAGATACCGATTCTGATAAAACGCTTGGTTTAGGTCTGGGAGCAGATGATTATATAACGAAACCGTTTTCTGTCACAGAAGTATTGGCAAGGATAAAAGCAAATATCCGAAGAACTACACAGTATGCTGCAAGTGCAACAGAACAGCAGCCAATACTTCAAACGGGAAGCCTTGTTATGAATCTGAATGAGTATTCTGTAACAAAAAACGGCTGTAAAATAGAGCTTACATCAAAAGAATTTGAAATTTTAAAGCTGTTATTGCAGAATCCAAAGAAAGTATATACGAAAGAACAGATTTATTCTCTTGTCTGGAATGATACCTATTATGGTGATGAAAATGCTGTCAATGTCCATATCAGCAGATTGAGGAATAAAATAGAGGATAATCCCCGTGAACCGCAGTATGTGATTACGGTATGGGGAATCGGATACAAATTGGGGGAGTGAAAGGATGAGCGAAAAAACAATCATATTCTTTTTGGCAGTTGTTGTCTGCTTATTATTCCTTGTGGTTTTATACCAGCGTTTTGTTTTTGGCAGGGGAATACAGGCAAAGATAAAACGGATGAATAAAAAGTTGGAGGAAATTTTAGAAACTGGTAGCAACGAGAAAGTAATGGTATTTACGGACAACCCTGTTTTGATGGAATTAGGGGGACAAATCAACCGCCTGCTGATAGACCGACAGAAAATAAGGGCAGATTTTAAAAGGGAAGAAATTTCTTCTAAAAAGATGTTGGCGAATATCTCCCATGACATAAAAACTCCTCTAACGGTCATATTGGGTTATCTGGAAATTATGAGCTTGAACCATGCAGATAATGAGATGTTGAAAAAAGTAGAAACAAAAGCGAATCAAGTTATGAACCTTATCAATCAGTTTTTTACATTGGCAAAACTGGAATCTGGCGATACAAATATAAATCTTGGCAAAGTCAATATCAACGAGATATGCAGGGAGAATGTTTTGGAGTTTTACGATATTTTATTGCAGAAAGATTTCGATGTTGATCTGTTTATTCCAGAAACAGCTATTTTTGTGCAGGGGGAGAAAGAAGCCCTGCAAAGGATTTTATACAATTTATTGTCAAATGTAATACGCTACGGCTCCGACGGAAAATATTTAGGAGTTTTTTTGCGTCAGGACAAGAGCAATGTATATATTGATGTGGTTGATAAAGGGAAAGGGATTGAACAGGAATTTGCATCGAATGTATTTGACAGGCTCTATACAATGGAAGATTCCAGAAACAGGGAAATACAAGGGAACGGATTAGGCTTAACGATTGCGAAGAATCTTACAAGGCAATTAGAGGGCGATATATTTTTAGACAGCATACCGAATGTCAAAACAACTTTTACAGTAAGCCTCAAAAAAATAACTTATTAAATTCCCTGCGAAACACCCTGCGGGTATCCCTTTATGCCCAAAAAGCATGGGCAGGAATAATGAAAGAAATTCGTAAGAATTAGTCAAGAGTTTTGAAAATCTATATCGCTATAATGATATTCATAAAACACCTTTGGGCGTATTGCTACGTCCGAGAAAGGCGTTACTAAGGAAACACCCCATGGGTATCCCTTTATGCCAGAAAACTGGCAACATTAAGGAAAGGAGGCAAAAAATGTCTTATATTTTGCAAACAAGCCATCTAAGCAAAACGATAGATGGGAAACAGTTAGTCACAGATGTGAATATCCATGTAAAGAAAGGTGAGGTATATGGATTTTTAGGACCGAACGGGGCAGGAAAAACCACGGTGATGAAGATGCTTACCAACCTTTGGAAACCGACAAGCGGCACGGTTGCGCTGTTTGGGAAAGCATTGGAAAAAACTTCTTACGAGGTGCTGAAGCGTATGGGAAGTATCATTGAATTTCCTACATTTTATGACCATATGAGCGGAAAGGACAACTTACAGCTTCATTGTGAGTATATGGGGTATTACAACAAGGGCAGCGTGGAGGAAGCTCTTCAGATGCTTGGGCTTTCTGATGCGGCGGATAGGCCTGCGGGCAGTTATTCTTTAGGAATGAAGCAGCGTCTGGGGATTGCCCGTGCCATATTGTGCAAGCCAGAGTTAGTTATCCTTGATGAGCCGACAAACGGTTTAGACCCCGCAGGAATGAAGCAAATCAGAGATTTGTTTCGGATGCTATGTACCGAGTATGGCATGACGCTTATGATATCCAGTCATCTTCTCCCAGAGATAGAAAGTATTGCCGATACAGTTGGCGTTATCCATCATGGAAAGATGATGAAAGAAATATCCATGAAAGAAATTGCAGAAACAAATACGGCGTATATTGAACTTGCCGTAGAGGATACAAAGAAAGCGGCATATGTTTTAGCTGAAAAAATGCAGTTAAGTAATTTTAAAATCGTAAACGATTCGGGGATTCGTATTTATGAGCAGGGTGTCACCACACAAAAGATTTCGAGGGAATTAATGGCAAATGATGTAGAGATTGCTTCCATCAGCCAACATACCGAAACATTGGAGGACTATTTCTTAAAAATCACATCGGAGGTGGGAAAATCATGTTAAAGCTTGTCAGACTTGAATGGAAAAAGAATAATATCGGGAAATATATCAAAGGCGTAATCATTATGGCGGCTCTGCTTGGCTTATTTGTTTTTGCGTTAGCGTTTTTGGGCATTGCCAACGACCCAGACGGAACACTGGATGCTGCGCCTGGGACAGATGTAATCTCCGCTCCCATTGAATTATTTACCAGCATGGCTTTTCTTATTTACACCAGTGTAATGTTGGCATCCTTTATTGTAAGCGCATACAAAAACAAGACAATGAATCTGATGTTTTCCTACCCTATTAAGCGGCAGAAAATCTTAGCTTCCCAAATGATTGCGGTCTGGACTTTTAATTTTGCCGCACTCATTTTAACAAAACTGGCAATTTATATGTGCGTGTTCTTTGGGGCAAAATTTATGCAGTCATCTTTTACTGTTGATTTTTCAATAGGCAGCCTGTCATTTTATATACAACTGATACTAAAATCAGTGGTAATCGTCAGCATGAGTTTTATCGCCCTGTTTGTCGGGATGGCGATAAAATCTTCAAAGGCAACGATTGTCACCTCATTTTTATTGATTTTTCTCACGCAGGCGAACATTGGCGATTTCACAATGGCAAGCAATGCAGTATTCCCCGTTATTTTGACTACTATTTCTTTGGCTTTTGCCGTTTTGTCAATTGTAAATGTGGAAAGCAAAGATTTAATGTAGGGGGCGGATTATGAATATGAAAAGAATACTGTTAGCAGTGGTTTTAGTGATAGCTTTTGGCATATGCGGATGCGGGAACAAGGAAAAAATAGATTCTAATGAGGAATTTTCGACGGAAGGTATTTCAGAAATTGTATTGGATATTTCCTCTTGGAATTTAAAAGTGATGGCTTCCAGTGATGACAAAGTACACATA
>QXXL01000232.1 GCA_009911505.1 Lachnospiraceae bacterium
CGAGGGAAAAGTCGAAGATGACCGTGATATGCAGGTTGTGCAGAAAGATGGAAAACTAATGATACAGCAGGATGATGATACGGACAAAAATCTGGCGGAGCAATTCTCATTTGGCGAAGCAGGGAAGATAATATTGTATATTCCTAAAGATAATGCTGTTTCCTTAGCCATTAACAATGGTTCGGGAGAGATGGAGTTGGAAGCGGTCAGCATTTCCACTTTGTCCTTGAACAACCAGTCTGGCTATGTAACGATGTCTGATTTCATAGCTGAAAGTGCAAAAATAAAATCTCTTTCAGGCGATATTAAAATAACAGATGCTTCATGCACGGATTCTAATATCAATACAGAATCCGCATATGTTACCATGAAAAATACAGTTGTTGGAAAGGCTGCTGTTTCGACAGATTCTGGCGAAGTGAATATAAGCAACATAAACAGCTATGATTCCCTGTCTGTAGAAACGGGTTCGGGAGATATATCATTGTCCCATGAAGCGATGCCAGATAATTTATCCTGCCATATATCCAGTGGTTCGGACGATGTAACCGTACAGCTTAAGAATACGGAATTCAGTACCGATACGGACGGATGCAAGGATGGGAGCATCGGAAAGGGCGAAAACAGTTTATCTATCATGAGCAACAGCGGAACAGTAATTGTAAAATAGTTTTGGAGTGTAGAAAGATATGGAACGGTATC
>QXXL01000233.1 GCA_009911505.1 Lachnospiraceae bacterium
TTGGATATATTGCCCTATATGCGAAAATAAGACACGCATGAAAATAAGGGAAGATACAGAAATAAGGAATTTCCCTCTATATTGTCCGAAATGCAGGCAAGAAAGTTTAATCAATGTAAAATCATTAAAAGTAATTGTTATGAAAGAGCCAGACGCACAGACGCAGAGCCGATGAACTTGTGGGAAACCTCACAGCTCATCGGCTCTATTTGTCAGAAAGAATAAATATTTAGTCGTTGTCTTTCGTGCTTATTGCGGAAGTTTGTTTCTGCATAGCATTCAGCTTTTTGTGGAGCGGTATCGCCATGAATACTGTTATGACTGCGGAAAGTACATCGGCAATCGGCTGGGCATACATTATTCCATTTAGCCCCCAGACCATCGGAAGAAGCAGGATAACGGGGATAAAACAAATCCCCTGCCTACAAGCTCCGAGGATAAATCCCTCTCTGCCTTTTCCCAAAGCAAGGAACAGGGAAGAATACACCGTATAAAATCCAAAGAGCATGATGGAAATGCCGTTTGCCCTTAAAGACGCTGCACCGATGCGAATCATCTCGGCATCGCCCTTTGTGAATTGGGAAACGATAGCTGTAGGGAACAGAGCCAGTATCACACCGAAAATCACACAGAAAACCGTAGACCATAGGATGGAAGTCTTGATTGCTTCACGCAGACGGTCAAACTTTTTCGCCCCGTAACTGTACCCTGCAATGGGCTGAAAGCCTTTGATGAACCCGAATACGGACAAGCTGCCCATTGAAATAAGGCGGGTGACAACGCCCATGCCTGCTATGGCAGAGTCCCCGTAATCGCCAGCGGCATTGTTGATTAAGGAAATGGACACACTCGTTAAAATCTGGAATACCAATGTCGGGATGCCGATTTTGAAAATCTCAGACATGGTTTCTTTTGTATATGTGCAGTCCTTAACCCGAAAATGGAATACGCTTTTTTTCCGAAAAATATAGGTCAGATATACGCAGGTTGAAACGACTTGTGAGATTGCGGTCGCTATCGCTGCTCCCGCTACGTCTAAATCAAACGCATAGATAAACAACGGGTCTAAGGCGATATTGAGTACCGCACCCGTCAACAAGGCACACATGGTTGTTTTAGCTGCTCCTTCGCTAGTCACAATGTTATTCATTGTGACATTGAATACATTGAAGATGCAGGAAACAATGTATATGCCTGCATATGTGGCGGCATAAGGCAGGATGCTGTCGGTTGCCCCTAAGAGCTTCAGTATGGGATGCAGGAACACCATAGAAATGATAATGATGACCGCCCCTACGGATACGCTGCTGTATAAAGCGGTACTTGCCACTTTATCCGCATTTTCCTTATCCCCACGACCTAACAATCGGGAAATGTAAGAAGCCGCACCGTTTCCGAACAGCAGACCAAGACCGACAACGACCTGTCCGAGCGGATAGACCACGGAGATTGCCCCCATCTGGCTCTCCCCTAGCCCGCCGACAAAGTAAGCGTCAACAAGGTTGTAGAAAGCATTTACCAACATGCCAATCATTGTTGGGATGCCCATTGCTAAAAGTGCTTTTGCTATGGATGTGCTGCCGAGCAGCTCCATCTTTTTGCTTTGACTGTTCATTTTGAACTCCTTTCTCTTGACAAATAGTGTTGTTTATACTACTATAAAATACAGTAGTTGCGTTGCGGGAATTATAATACTATAATTTATAGTAGTTGTCAATAGAAAAAGGAGGGATTTTAAATGGCGACCATTGACTTGATTGTATTGGGAATGTTGAAACGGGAATCCTTGAGTGCATACGATATTCAGAAACTGGTGGAATACCGCAACATTTCAAAGTGGGTAAAAATCAGTACACCATCCATCTATAAAAAGGTTATCCAGTTGGAAGAAAAGGGGCTTATCACAAGCCGCACGGAGAAAGAGGGAAAAATGCCCGAAAAGGCAGTATATTCCTTGACGGATGCAGGAAATAAGGAATTTGAGAAACTGATGCTTGAAATATCCTGGAAGCCGATTAACATATTCTTGGATTTTAATGCGGTTATCGTTAATTTAGAAAGCATGGAAAAGGAACAACAGAGGGAATGTCTGGATAACATTGAGAGTAATATCAATGTGCTGAAATCCTATCTTGAGGAGAACATGGACTTAAAAGAAAACGTCCCCGATATTCCTGCCACGGGCATGGCAGTTCTGCATCAGCAATTTCGATTAGTGCAGGCAATCGAAGAATGGATAAAGGCATTGAAAGAAGAACTGCTGTAAATGTGGATGATTTAAAACATAGCAAGAATGATGAAAAGATAGAAAACTCCTTGTGCTACAATATCTCATTGAACCCCTGCTTTGACATTTCGTAATGTTAAAAAAATGCGGGTGAAAACGAGGAAACACCACAAGGGTGTACCTCTATGCCCATAAAGCATGGGCGAGAATGAAGAAAGGAGGTCGCAAAATGCAAGGTCAGACAGTACGCATTGTTTCACAGGCTATCCGCTATATCGAAGAACATCTGCATGAAAAGATGGATTTAGATATGGTGGCATCGTCACTGCACTATTCCAAATACCATCTGCATCGGATTTTTACAAAGACCGTTGACTTGACTATCCATGACTACGCAAAACGGCGGCAGCTTACAGAAGCGGCAAAACTTCTGGTGTTTTCTGCAAAGCCGATTATCGAGATTGCCCTTATAAGCGGGTATGAAAGCCAGCAGGCATTTACGGATATTTTTAAGGCGATGTATAAGACTTCCCCTGCGGAATTTCGGGAAACGGAAAACTTCTACCCGTTACAGCTTGAAATTTATCTGAAGGAGGAGCTTGTAAAAATGGATTTGACAAAAGACAATATAAAATTTGCCACGCCCGAAGATGCGGATGACTGGATGGAACTGGTCAGCCTCACGATTGACGGCTATCCATGTCTGGATAAGGGAGATTACACCGCAAACCTGCATCGGTATATTGCGGATAAAAAGGCTCTGATATTGCGGGATGACAATATGGCTATTGGCGTGATGGGATTTTCGCCCGACACAGGCAGTATAGACTTTCTGGCTGTCCATCCGCAGTATCGGCATCTCGGCATTACAAAGCTGTTCCTTGATAAGCTGGCAGACGAGTTGCTTTATGGGAAAGAGATTACGTTAACGACATACCGTGCAGGCGATAAGGCAGATACGGGCTGGCGGGAAGAATACCGCCGTCTTGGATTTGCAGAACGGGAACTGCTTGTGGAATATGGCTATCCGACGCAGCGTTTCGTGCTTCCACCGAAAAACAAGGAGGAAACAGATAATGACCGAAACACAGAAAAACCCATTAGCAGAGAGTTTTAACGCCCTATCCCTTATCAGATTTGCTTTCCCAAGCATGGTGATGATGCTGTTTATGGGATTATACACCATTGTAGACACGATTTTCGTCGCACGGTTTGTAGACACAAACGCTTTGTCGTCCATCAATATCGTTTGCCCTGTCATCAATCTGATTGTCGGTCTGGGGACGATGCTTGCGACGGGCGGCAGTGCGGTCGTTGCGAAGAAAATGGGGAATGGAAACACAGGGGAAGCCAGAAGCAATTTTACGTTGATTGTCGTGGCAGGGGCGGTTATCGGTCTGCTGATTACAGCGGCAGGGCTTTTCTTTTTGGATGAAATCATCTGGGGATTGGGTGCAAGTGAAATATTGTTCCCATATTGCAGGGATTATCTGACGATACAGCTCATTTTCGCCGCTTTTAACATGATGCAGGTGCTATATCAGAATCTGTTTGTGACGGCGGGGAAACCGACATTAGGCTTAGTGCTTGCTGTTCTGGCGGGGATTGCCAACATTGTTTTTGATTATGTTTTTATCGTTTTACTGCAAATGGGAATCAAGGGAGCTGCTGTTGGGACAGGCATCGGATATATGATACCGACAATTATCGGTACAATATTTTTTCTGATGAAAAGAAGTGAGCTGCACTTTTGTAAGCCTGACATGGACGCATCTGTTCTGCTGAAAAGCTGCTCCAACGGTGTGTCGGAACTGGTAAGCCAGTGTTCGACTGCCGTAACGACATTTCTGTTTAATGTAACAATGATGAAGCTGCTAGGCGAGGACGGCGTGGCTGCGATTACAGTACTCATCTATTCGCAGTTCCTCTTAACAACGCTTTATATTGGCTTTTCTATGGGAACAGCCCCCGTTGTAAGCTATAACTATGGGAGCGGGAATGTAAAACAGCTAAAAAAGACCGTCCGTATTTGTTTCAGCTTTATAGCGGGGATTTCCATATTTGTATTTTTATTTTCCCTGCTTGGTGGAGAAAGCATTGCAAAGGTATTTGCGGAGAACAACAGGAATGTTTTTGAGATTACAAAGAATGGATTTAGCATTTTTTCATTCAGCTTTCTGTTCTCTGGATGCAATATTTTTTCATCCGCATTATTTACGGCGTTATCGAATGGAAAGGCATCGGCAACCATATCTTTCCTGAGGACATTTGGATTTATTACGGTGACCCTTTTGGTATTGCCGAGATTTTTAGAGGTAACGGGCGTATGGCTTGCAGTACCGTTTGCGGAGCTTTTCACGCTTATGCTGACGGTATATCTGCTATGCAGGCATCGGAAACAGTACCATTATTTTTGAAAGAAAGGCAGGCAAGAAATTGAAACAGACAGAATGGATATTATGCCCTGTCTGCGGGAGCAAGACCCGCAGCAGAATAAGGGAGGATACTATTCTGATAAATTATCCTCTCTACTGCCCGAAATGCAGGCAGGAAAGATTGATAGAAGTGAAAAATCTGCATGTGACAGTGGTTGGGAATGAATGGAAAAACGATATTTAGGAGAAAGAAATGATACGACCATTAGAGGAAAAGGACATTGATACGATATGCGGCATTGTAAATGAGAACTGGAAAAATGTTTATTCTGGATATGTCAATCCGCTGCTGTTAAATTCAGATGGATGTGCAGCAAGGACACGCCGATTAAAGACAGATTTTGCCGCCCGCAGACTGTCAGAGTATGTGTGGGAGGAAGAAAAGCGAGTGTTGGCAATGTTGTCTTTTGGAGATACGGCAGATGCGGATATGGCAGGGGCATTTGAAATCTGGCGTATTTATGTTGCTTCCCAATTTCAAGGGAAAGGAATTGGGAAAATGCTGATGGATTTTGCCGAGCAAAAGGCGGAGGAACAAGGGTATAAAGAAATTGTAATATGGGCGTTTAAAAATAACCATCATGCGGTTTCCTTTTATAAAAAAAGAGGGTACAGCATTGACAAAGAAGAATATTTAAGTGAGCCGTATTTTTCAATGGGAATACGGTTAAAGAAGTATATAGGATAGATCCAGACACATAGATGCAGAGCCAATGAACGTGTGGGAAACCATAGTTTGTTGGCTCTGTTTTTATACAAGCGTAACATCTAATTTAATTATGCAATACCTCTTATATAAGATATAAAATTTCCTATTATGAGAGATAAAAACTGAAAATTTCATAAAAATAGGATTTGACAAACTGCTGATTTTCATGCTAAAATAATTTGCACTAATTTTAAAGGAGAACAGTTTCATGAGCTTTTACATTACAAACGAACTTCCGCCTAAAAAGAAAATCAGCTCTGTACAAT
>QXXL01000234.1 GCA_009911505.1 Lachnospiraceae bacterium
GATGGGGATATGGCGAAGCTAAGCACGGCGGCAAGGTATCAGGAAGAATTGGAACGTAAGGAGTTTTATTTGATTGACACAAAGATAGAACAGGTGGCAACAGGTCTGGGCTTGACGGCAGTTGGGTTAGACAGACCGATTGAGCAGATGAGCGGCGGGCAGAGGGCAAAGGTCATACTGGCAAAATTACTGCTTGAGAAGCCAGATATTTTGCTTTTGGACGAGCCGACAAACTTCTTGGACAAGGAACATGTTACATGGCTTGCCGAATATCTTTCCAGCCTGCCAAACGCTTTTCTGGTAGTATCGCATGACTATGACTTTTT
>QXXL01000235.1 GCA_009911505.1 Lachnospiraceae bacterium
GGGGAGAAAGTCAAAAATGGCTCGTGGCAGGCAGAAACAGCTTGACCGAATGGATAAAATGGAAGCTCTGGAACAGAAAGAAATCAAGCCGCATTTTCGGTTTGCGGCTCTCCCGCTAACTACGACAGAGCATCTAAAAGTAAAACATCTGGATGTTGGCTACCACTATCCTGTTTTGTCAGATATCAGCTTTTCCATAAAAGGGGGAGAAAAAATTGTTATGACGGGATTTAACGGTATCGGCAAATCCACCCTGCTAAAAACGCTTATCAGCCAAATACCCTCATTAAGCGGGAGTTTCCGTTTTTCGGAGCAGGT
>QXXL01000236.1 GCA_009911505.1 Lachnospiraceae bacterium
TGCATGGGCGGATATAGAAAAAACGCCCATTCAGATTGTTTCCGATGCTTACCCGTCGCTTGCGATAAAAGACGTGAGAAAGCGTCTTGCAGGCTGCGGCATCTCAAGCAAACACGCCATGCAGGAAATCGGGACTTTGAGCGGAGGAGAACAGGCAAAGGTTAAAATGTGCCTGCTTATGATGAAGCCGTGCAATTTCCTTATCATGGACGAGCCGACAAACCACCTTGATGCGCTTGCGAAAGAATCGTTGAAAACCGCATTGGAGGAATTTGAGGGAACAGTGCTATTGGTGTCACATGAAGAAGCGTTTTACCGTGAGTGGACGCAGAAAGTGATAAATATAGAGAAGAAAATATAGGTCAAAAGCACATTTTGTAAATAGTGCCAGAGGTAAGGGGAAGCCCGCCAAATAAAAAAAACAGCGTTTGGTGGGCTGCTTTGCCATGCCAAAAATAAAAGTCCTTCCAAACCTGCTTTAGTTTGGAGGGACTTTTATTGCCTGCAAATAGCAATTTTCATTTACATATATCATATCGGGGATGGGTGGACAGCCTGTTAAAAAAATCCTTGTCAATGCAAGGGGGCTTTCTACCCAAGAAGTAGAAGTCAAATCTCTACATATAAGAACCAAAATATCTATAAACCGTGAGGGTGTGACAGCCTTTGCGGTTTTTCTTTTGTCGTTTTTTGTTAGAACATGCCGCAGGGCTGTTTTTGACGTGGGATGCCGTTCTCCGCCCGTCAATCTGGATTTCCAAAAAAATTCAGATTGATTGGAGGAAATTACAATGCTTGAAAAGCATCCAAACCGAAAAAAGGACAAGTATAATCC
>QXXL01000237.1 GCA_009911505.1 Lachnospiraceae bacterium
CTATGATTCCCTGAAAGAAGCAGCATAGGATACAAAATCCTTGAGGAAAATGTGTCAACTAATCTTGACAAAATCATAATTCTTCCAACTGCACGATAAGACCGTCTGACAGCTTGTCGCTTGCCACCGCAAAGTGAAGCCGCCCGCTTGCTTCGTCCGTCAAACGAAACAGCCTGTCCTGTATGCGGCAGAACGTGTCCTCAAGGCAGAGGTAAAGCACATCTCCCTCCTGTGTCGGCATATCCCACAAGGGGATTCCCTGCGACACGCAGAGGCAGAGTTTTAGCATGAGCCAGCTCTTGCCGATTTTCTGTGAGCCGCAGAACAGGGTTAAGCCCGTGGGTATCAGACCGTCTACCACAAAGGACGGCTTTTCAAGCGGCTCATAAAGGAGTGTGTCGGCATTGACTGTCTGAAGCTTCTGCATGGGATTCCTCCTTTCGGGCGGTGTCTTTGGTTTTATTGCACATAGGCATGACCTCCTTAAAATAGATTTACTCCCACGAAAAAGAGTGAGAGTATGTAATGCCGCCATCCCCACGCCGATAAAAAGCGGATTTCTTTTTCGGGCAGTAATCGTCAAGGTTGGAGATACTTCCTCATTTCTGCCTTGACCTTTTCCTTTGCAACTGAAACGGATTTTTGAATTGCGGAAGCGGTGCAATGCTCCATCTCGGCGATTTGGTAAAAGTTGAAATCATCCTCGTAATAGAGTAGGAAACGCCGCCTTTGTATCTCTGGCAGTCGGGCAACCGCTTTAGCAAATATTTCATTTCTCTCTTTTTCAATCATCCTTTCATCAAGGGTTTTAGGAACCCACAACGCACGTCTGTAAAGGGTTTCATCCCATACCTCGTTAAATTCCCTGTGCCGCTGATTCCATTGCTGAAGATTTCTGTTCCTGCGTTCCATCTGCCGAAATTCAAAGAATAGCTGTTCTGATACTTCCAGTTCGTGGTGTTCCCCCTGCCCGTCCTTAAAGCTGATAGAATACTTTGTGCCGCCCTCGGCGGCTTCTTCTTTCAGCGTGTATGTCTTTGCCCCGTATGCCATCCTGCTTTCCTCCAATCGGGATTAATTGAGAGGGCAGGAAAAAGCCCCCTCATTTTCCCAAAGGAAAAAACAAGGGGGCTGAACGCCTTAAATTTCGTTTTCCATTATCTTTCTCAGCTTCGCAAGGATTTTAGCTTTGCGTTTATTGACAACGCTCTGCGTCACTCCTAACCGCAATCCTACTTCCCTCTCGGAAAGTTCTTCAAAAAAGATTGCATGTATTAACGTCTGCTCACCGTCCGACAATAAAGGCAGGGCGGCTTTCAGCCTGTCCACCATCACCGCATTGATGACCGTTTCCGCAATGTCCACTGCTTCATCAACAATAAAGTCAATCATATTTCCCCCACTGTCTGTAAAACATTCCAGTGAGAGCAGGCTATGGTTTATGTCTAGTTTTTCCAGATAACGCCACCGTTCTTTATCCTTGTAAAAATCTGCGCACTGTTCTCGCATGACTTCAAGCAGACAGCCCTGCACGGGGATAAACAGCTTGTCCATGTAACTCTGGTCGGCTTTCCTGCGGCGGCAGAAATCCTTATAAGATAACTCCACATAGACATTGTTTTCTTTGATATATACCTTTCTTGGTGCATATTTCACCGTAAGTACCTCCCATCTGAATTTTTGAAATACTGAAATCCAGATGGAGAGGCGGGGAGCGACAACGAACACCAGAAACTGCCCTACGGCATATTCCGATAAAAAACGACAAAAGAAAAACCGCAAAGGCTCTGTGACCTCTACGGTTATAGGAGATACATATTCTGCTAAGTGGATATTCTACTTCTGATTTCATGGTGAGAAGTAGCGTTGCATAAGCAGGGACTTTTTTAACTGGCTACCTGCCATTCCCCGATATGCTATGTATAAGTCAAATCTGCGTTGCATGAGCAAATAGATTACTTCCCGAAAAAAGGACATAAAAAATCCCTCCAAACTCTAAAACAGGTTTGGAGAGTGTCTGTTAAGTCTTTTCGGGCATAGCAATACCGCCCACCGAACCTCGTTTTTTTTAATGGTGGGCGTTTGCCTTAAAGCCTTATGAAACAAAGCAGAGCCGACAAACTGTGATTTGATTTCACACGTTCATCGGCTCTGCGTCTTATGCGTCTGGCTCTTTGATGACAGATATTTGTAAATTCTTGGCTTCAATCAAAACTTCCTGCTTGCATTTCGGACAGTAAAGAGGGTAGTTTTTCAAAATAGTGTCCTCTCTTATTCTGTTACGGGTTTTACCACCACAAATAGGGCAGCATATCCATTCTGTTCTCATAACTGTTGTAACTTTCCTTTCTTCAAGCGAAAAACCATATCAGCTTGCTTTGCAAGGTCATTAGAATGAGTAACAATAATAACGCACTTATTCATCTGATGGGCACAATTTTTTAATACTTCTGTTATTTCGGCAGCAGTATCCTCATCCAAATTTCCTGTCGGTTCATCAGCCAGAATGATAGGTGTGTCCGATGCCAATGTACGGGCGATTGCAACACGCTGCTGCTGTCCGCCAGATAATTTCATTACATTGCGTTTCGCTTCATCTTCAGTTAATCCAAGTTGTTTTAACACCAAAAGGGCATCCTGCTTTGCAGTCAGCTTTACATTTTCAACAGGTGTCATATAGTCAATGAGATTATAACTTTGAAATATAAGTGAAACATGATTGCGTCTATGGTATTCAAGTGTATGCTCTGAAATATCTACACCATCAAATAAAATTTCACCTTTTTGCGGTACATCAAGCCCGCCAAGCAGTGATAACAAAGTAGTCTTTCCAGAGCCAGACACTCCAAGAATGGCATACATTTTTCCTGTTTCAAACACGGCATTTACCGCTGTCAATATTCTTTTGCTTTTGTCATAAGAGTAAGATACATCTTTAATTTCAAATACAGACATTTGTAAAAACTCCTTTCTTTAACTCATTTTTGATAAAATTTCTCTTGGCTTCAAACGCATTACCGTACCTGATGAGAGAATCACGGAAACCGTAATTATTGCAAAACCAATCAGATATAGCTGCAACATATCGAGAATATCAACTGAAATGTGGATTTGCTCTGTTTCCGCAATATCAACTGATACCTCTGCTTCGGGCGGCATTATGTTCTGTTCATCATTTTGTGGTGTAGAAATCTCACTATCATCCTTTATTGTGACTTGAGCATCATCCAACGAAAGACCATAATCGTCCTTTATGTCCCAAACTACATCTTTATCATTGCTTAAATTTTCTCCACTTGATGGACTTTCAATAAGTTTGTTTGCCAGTTGATTTGCAACTGCATTACCCATAAAGAAAGATAAACCAAAAGCGATTACGGCAATCATAAAAACTTCTATCAGATATTGACTAACGATTTTACCTTTTCCAATGCCGAGAGAAAGGAATACCCCTGTTTCATGGATGCGGCTTCTTCCCCACATGGTAAGTATTAAGGCAAGAATTATTCCGCTGACCAATGCAATAACCAAAATAATTGATGCAACCAAGGATTGTAGCTTTTCGAGTGGAGCAGCAGCTTCTTGATACTCTGTATTGTCGGTAGTAAGGGTAAACGCCTGCCAATCAATTTCAGAATTTTCCCTTATTTCTTTAACAATTTTTTCAAGGTTTGCGGGGTCATCGACCAAAAACTTTGCCGAAATATAGCCTACGGGTGTATCTCTGAAAAGTTCTTGCAACGTATAGTAATCAACAAAAATCTGATTTTCTATTTTTTCGTAGGTAGGTATATTTTCAAATGTAGAGTCGGGTTTAAGGATTTCATAAAATCCGATAATTTTTATTTCAACTTTACAATCCGCCGTTATCGAAAAGGTGTCTCCGATTTTCAAGCCGTTTTTATCTGCTAATTCTTTGCTTATTATGGCTGAATACTTTTCGGCATTCGTAATATGCTTTCCCTCAATTAGTTGTAATTTCTGTGATGTAAAAAAAGCATTGGTTTCACTTGAATAAACAGTTCTTGCGTATGCGGAATCATTTAATTCGCCTTTTAACGGGACATTTCCCTTAAATATTTCAAGATTAGGCTGAACATTGCTTTGCGTGTCTGCATCACAACTTTTTATACCGTCCATCTGCAAAATTAAATCAATCATTTCCTGTGTCAAAGGACGCTCCGTGTATAATGTCACGCCACCCTCATCATCATTGATTGTCTTAAAATATGGGTTACTTTCAGAAAATTCGGGCAATAGTTCAAATGTTCCTCCCATTGTTTGCCGCAGCTTTTTCTGTTCTAACCGTGCAGCCCTTTCAATCGAAATTCCAGACAGCACAAAGGTTGCCATAATAAGAAGGACGAAAAAAAGCAATATACTTTTTCCCTTTTTTCTTGTGACGTATAAAAATGCTCTCTTAATTGTACTCATTCTATTACCTCCGTTTTCTGATGTTAATTTTAGTGAACGGCTATATCATAATCTCCCAATATGGAACCAGTATGAAATGTGTGTGAAATTCAAAAGTTCTTTAATCAAAAAAGCTCCCCGACTGTTGGAGAGCTTCTTCAGCGTGATAGGCTATTTTAAATTGATAATAAATCTCATTCCTTGTGGATGTTTCATGGGAATAAATGAATATGAAATATCCATTGCATGAAACAAAGTTGCGACAATGTAAAGTCCAAGCCCATTTCCGCCATTATCACGGTTTCGGGAAAAATCTGGACGATAAAACGGCTCAAATAAATGTCGTAATATTTCATCAGAAATAGGCTGACATTCGTTTTCTATAATAAGATTTTTTTCATCAAAATATACATAAATTGTTTTGCCTGTTTCTGTATATGCTACCGCATTGGAAAGAATATTGGAAATAGCTTTTTCAAACAAATGCTGTGGCAAAACTGCCGAAAAATCATCAAACAATTCCAGTTTAAATATAATACCCTTCGCCTTTGCAATCAACATATATGGTTCGCATAAAGCAAAAACCACTTCTGATAAATTAGTTTGTACCGCTGTTTCCTTTTCGGATGATATGCTTAGCCTTGAGGTTTCAAGAATATCATGTATCATATCAGCAAGATATTCCGTCATTTCTTTACATTCTGGCAAGTAAATATCATAGTCTTTATATTTCCCAATACCGAGTATCATATTTTCTAAAGTAGCATTTAAAGCCGTAACAGGCGTTTTTAATTCGTGCGAAGCAATCCGCAAAAAATCAACTTTTGATTTTTCACTTTCGCTTACATATTGTTTTTCAACTTCAAGATTATGAATTGCTGACAGCAGGCTTTGATACAAATAGTTTATGTTATCTGCCAACGCACCGATTTCATCTTTTGAGCTAATAGTACAGACAGCATTTTTCTCCATTTGTGCCATTTGTTTTGTTGCCATATTGATGTGCTTAATTGGAACAGTTATTTTTCTGGAAAACCAAAAAGAGCAACCTATGGAAATAATAATACAGCAAACAAGAGATACCGGCAGGGCATCTACGATTGTCTGCTTAACATAAGGTGCTACATTAACATCTGTGCTGAAAGATATTTGCTCACTTGCCTTAATCGTAACATCCATAATTTCGTGTGGAATAAATAAGTAAAGCAAAAGATGGGCAACTCCAACAACAAAGAGCATCAATCCTAATGTATATATAAAAGTCTTTGGAAATATCTTTATTCTCTTCATGTATTCACCTCATACTTGTAACCTATACCTTTAACAGTAACTATACATTCAAGCCGTAGTTTCTTTCGCAAATTTTTAATATAAGTATCTATTGTCCTGTCGATAATAGGATAACTGTCGCCCCATAAATCATCAAGTATTTGGGTACGGGTAAGAACCAGTCCTTTATGTTCCACAAGTAACTTTAGCAAATCAATTTCTTTTGGAGTAATATCAATTTTTCCATTACTATCCTTTGCAGAATAGCCAGAAAAATCCACAATTACATCACCAAATGCTATTGTATTAGGCAGTATCCCTTTTCCGCTTCTTCTTAAAAGAGCTGTGATACGCCGCCCCAATAAAACCATAGAAAAAGGCTTTGTGATATAGTCATCTGCTTGTTCATCAAAACTTGTAACTTGTGTATATTCATCTTCAATCGCTGTTAGCATAAGTATAGGAATAGAGCTTTTTTGCCTTATTTCATGTAAAACGGAAAGCCCCGATATTTTAGGGAGCATAATATCAAGCACAATTAAGTCTATATTGTATTCATCAAAAGATTGTAATGCAGCAGCACCATCATACGCTGATATTAGCATATGTCCTGCTGATTTTAGATACTCGCATATTGCTTCGTTTGTTTTTCGGTCATCTTCAACAATGAGTAATGTAGCCATATAAATCACCTCTGTTTAAGCATATCATACCAATGTGGAATGGGTGTGAAATTGCCTTATTTCTTTTTGGCATATAGGAGTTCTTTCTACGAGCATCGGCAGGTTTATTCATTCCTCTTAGTATTAACTATACTCGATTTATGTTTAACATGCTCTCAATACGGTTTTCCTTGCATAGTCGCTACACCCAATGGAGCGAACATTCCATTTTTCTGCGACTTCCTGTGCTGTCATATATTCAAACATATCTGAACTCCTATTGCGTATGGTATATAGTATAGCTATTGGGGCGAATTGATTCAATCACTCAAATATGAACTTTTTAAAACCTCCCCGAAAAGAAAGACAGCAGAGCTTTTACCCTCTGCCGCCATGTTGCCTTGCCTATGCGTATATGATTTCTTCGTTCACAATCTCCCTTGCACATGCCCTTATGTTATTCATTCTTCCTAGCCATTCTAAAGCATTTTCTTCCTTTAAGCGTTCCGTTATGCCCTGTGCCTGTTTCATGCCCCCTATGAGCCTTTCAAAGCGTTCCTGTGCCTGCTTGTCGATGTCGGCAAGGTAGGTGTTGAGCCTGCCGCTTGTGAGAAGATTGGTGTATGTAACCTTACGGTACTGTTTCAGATAGTCCAAGTGCCGCTGTCCCCATGTGCCTATCGGCTGTTCTTCTTCGGCGGGTACAGTTAAACACGGTATTAAATAATCGCTTTGCCGCTCGTATCTGCCGCCCAGTTCCTCAAATAATGATTTTGCCATTGTCAGTTACCTCCACATTTTTTTATTTTGAATGTCCGCAAAACCCGTCCTACATCATGGGCGCATCATCGTGATCGGATTTGCTTTTCAGATTGTCGGAAATACCATTAACAGTGCAATCCGAACAGACGGAAGTCCGCGTTATGCCATGCTTTCCATGATGATCGGGGCAGTTCTCAACATCATTCTTGACCCGATTTTCATCTTTGTGTTCCACTGGGGCGTTGAAGGTGCTGCAATCGCCACCATTATAAGCCAGTTGTTCGGACTTTTGTTTAACATCGCTTATCTGTTCCGGTTGAAAACGATCAAACTGTCCAGACAGTCTTTTACTTTTGATATCCGGACTGCAGGAAGAATCGCAAGCCTTGGATTTGCAAGCGGGGCCAACAACCTGACTTCAACGGTGGTGGCGTTTGTATCAAACAATCTGATGACAAAATACGGCGCGCTCTCTCCTTATGGTGCAGATATTCCGCTCACAACTTTCGGCTTGTGTATGAAAGTGAGTATGCTTGCATTTTCCATTGGCATTGGCGTTGCAAGCGGCAGCCAGCCAATTATTGGGTTTAATTATGGCGCAAAGAAATATGACCGTGTGAAAAAGACATTTATGCTGAGTGCCGGAGTTGCCACGCTCATCACCTTTGTTTCATGGATCATTTTCCAGTGCTTCCCGCTGCAGCTTATCCGGATATTCGGGACGGAATCTGCACTGTACGAGGAATTTGCGGTCAAGTGTTTCCATATTTATCTGCTGCTTACATTTTTGAATGGCTTGCAGATGTGTGCCGGCGTATTATTCCAGGCAATTGGGCAGCCCATGAAAGCAGCGATTACTTCCCTGTCAAAGCAGGTAATCTTTTATATTCCGGCCATGCTTATTTTGTCCCGCTTCTTTGGGCTGACAGGTATTCTGATGGCGGGGCCTGTCGCAGACGCTTTGGCTTTTATCCTTTCAGGAGCCTTTTGTTTCAGGGAAATTAAGAAAATGGAGCAGATAAGCGAAAATGCGTCCTAAATGGTTCATACGATTGAGAAAAAATTTTTTCTATTATGGCATGGCAGTTATCGTAGGCATATCCCTGTTTATTTCATGCCTGCGGATGAATACAGAGCATATTTTTCTCTGCGTACTTACGCTGATCCTATTCATGCTGCCCCATGTTTTGAACAGGTGGCTAAAACTGTATATACCGCCAGTTATGGAGATTGTCATAGTGGCTTTCATTGTCTGTGGGATTGTTTTAGGGGAGGTTGAAAACTTTTTCGTCCGCTTCCCCTATTGGGACACCATTATGCACACGGTAAACGGTATTGTTTGTGCAGCACTAAGCCTGTCATTAGTCGTACTTCTCAATAAGCAGGACAAAATACTTTTTCGTCTGTCTCCGGTATTCCTTATGGTTGTGGCAGTTTCCTTTTCTATGCTGATTGGGGTACTATGGGAGTTTTTTGAATTTGGCGTTGACCGTATTATGAAAAAGGATATGCAGAAAGACACATGGGTAAGTGAAATTTCTACGGTTTCTCTTAATACCGGTTTTGACAGCAGAGTTACCACCATATCCCCGATTGAAAAGGTGACGATCAATGACGGAGAAGCTGTGCTTAATGGGTATTTGGATATTGGGTTATACGATACAATGGAGGATTTATTTGTAACCTTTGTTGGGGCAGTATCTTTTAATCTGTTTGCGGCCATATACAGCAAAAAACATAAAGGCTTTATTTTTTGCCTTTTAATTGATACGCAGGAACATACCAAAAAAAGAATGGAGGAACAGTACCATGAAAAAAAGAGTTATAACGATTAGCCGGGAATTCGGAAGTGGAGGGCACAGCATAGGGAAGACAGTTGCCGAAACACTGGGAATCGGCTTTTATGATCAGAAACTATTGGAAAAAATTGCAGAGGAAACCGGCTTTTCAAAAGAATTTATCGAAGAGGCTGCAGAAGACTCTACTGCAAAGAACAGCCTTTTATTTAACCTTGTCATGAACCGTTCTCTGCATGGGCGCACGGAACCATCTCCCGCTGATACGATTTATTTTGCACAGACAAAAATTATTAAAAGCCTTGCTGAAAAGGAAAGCTGCGTAATTGTGGGGCGGTGCAGTGATTATATCCTGCGGGATAACAGCGACTGCCTGCACGTTTTTATCTATTCAGATACGGAAGACCGGGCAAAGCGTATTCTTGAACGTTATGGAGAAAGTGAAAAACCGATTCAAAAAAGGATTGCGGATAAAGACGCAAGGAGAAAAATCTACTACTCCCACTATACGGATCGCCCCTGGGGCATGCCACAGAATTATGATCTGTGTCTTAACAGCAGAGTATTGGGTGAGGAACTGTGCGTAAATATCATTATGAATAGTTTCAACGGTTTAGAAAAGGCTGACTTGAAAAATGGATAATCAAGATGACGGAACAAGAATCTATAACGTTTTAGAAATAAGGGATTTGTCAATTATTGCAGATATTAAAGCCACGAATCCCGGATTTTCTACACATACCCATGAATACATGGAGAACTGTCAGCGGTGTGTAGTTGCCTATGAAGCCCGCCGGCGTGGATATAATGTAGTTGCAAAGCCGCGTATCTTAAGCAGTACCGACCCGCTGCCCTACATGACAAACCCTTTAGGCTGGCCTGCGGTATATAAAAATCGCAGGCTGGAAAGCTGCGCTGCTGATACGGGAGAACTGGCAAAGAAAAAGGTAGAAGCCTTGATGAAATCATATGGGGATAAAAGCAGGGCTGTCGTAAAAGTGGACTGGTTTATGCGAAACAAAGGCCATCTTTTCATTGCTGAAAATCAGAATGATATGATTTATTTTGTCGATCCGCAAACGGGCAGCTTAGATGCGGCTTGGTATTTCCGCTATATCAATCCACACAGTGTTGTTGTTATGCGGACCGATCAAACGAATTTTACAGAATTAGTTAATTTATGCTTTGAGTGACAGCGGAAGGGAGGAATAGGATGTAACAAAGTGAAAGTTTTGGTTAGGAGGCATTATAAAATTGGAAGAAGAGCAATTCATGATTGTAAGCATTGGCAATGAACCTTATGGGATTAAAATAAATGATATTAAAGAAGTTGTCCCCAATTCAGAAACAGCAAATGTTCCTGATAAGGAATCCATTTATATATGTGGGGTTATGGAGTGCCGTTATGGATGCGTATCTGTATTTGATATCTATAGATTATTTGATATAAATTCGTTTTCCATAAATAGGATGATGATAATTCTTGCTTTCAATAAGAGATTTTTGGCATTTTCAACTGAACAGGTGGATGGTGTTGTTAATGTATCACACGAAAAAATATATGATATTCCATCAATGCTAAACAACGCAAGTCGAAGGTATATGAAAGAAATAATTGCATTAGATAATCATCTGGTTCCAATCATTGATACGGCACGCCTATTTGAGAAAGCAGGTGTATTAGAAGAAACAGAGTTGATTTTGCAATAGCATGATTGTATAAACAAGCAAAGAAAGGCTATAAATATGAATTCATTTATTAAAGAATATCTGGCTAATATCATACCAGTCACTTTTAATTTAATGGCGGAAGGAAGCGAGGAAAAAATCGGTAAAGGCGATCCGCAATTCACGGTGACAATACATAAAATTCCTGACAAAAAAGAGCTGCTTACCAGTACTTCACTTGCTCTTGGAGAAGCCTATATGTGCGGGGATATAGAAGTTGACCGCGACCTGTATGAGGTGCTGGATTTGTTTTTAGGGGAAATGGGAAAATTCAAAACAGATAAAAATGCATTAAAAAAGCTGATCCTTACCTCAAGGGCACCGAAAAACCAGAGACAGGAGGTGCAGTCACACTATGATATAGGCAATGATTTTTACCGTTTGTGGCTGGATGATACCATGAGTTATTCCTGTGCCTATTTTAAGGAGGAAGGCGATTCTCTTTATACGGCGCAGGTTCAGAAAGCAGAACATACCCTGCAGAAGCTGTATCTGAAAGAGGGTATGTCTGTTCTGGATATTGGGTGCGGATGGGGATTTCTGATGATCAAGGCAGCAAAAGAATATGGGATATCCGGTACAGGAATCACTTTGAGTGAGGAACAGTTAAAAGCATTTCAGCAAAAAATTGTGGAAGAACATCTGGAAGATCAGCTTACGGTAAAGCTGATGGATTACAGGGATATTCCCAAGACTGGCCAGAAGTTTGACCGGGTTGTCAGTGTCGGCATGGTAGAACACGTCGGACGTGGGAATTACCAGCTTTTCATGGACTGTGCGAAACAGGCATTAAAGCCGGGCGGATTATTCCTGCTCCATTTTATCAGCAGTTTGAAAGAGCATGAGGGCGACCCGTGGATAAAGAAATACATATTTCCGGGCGGGGTTGTGCCGAGTCTTCGGGAAATGCTGTTCTGCGCTGCGGAAAATGGTTTCCATACAATGGATGTGGAAAATCTGCGCCTGCATTATAACCGAACGCTTTTATGTTGGAAAAGGAATTTTGAGGAACATATGGATGAAGTGGAAAAGAGATTTGATAAACGGTTTGTCCGTATGTGGGACTTGTATTTATCATCATGTGCAGCAACATTCCACAACGGCATTATTGACCTGCATCAGGCACTGTTTACAAACGGAATAAATAATGATTTGCCGATGGTACGTTGGTATTAAACGGAAAGGATGGAGATAAAAATGAATGAAACAGAAAAAATCAAGTTTCTGGAAGCAAGGCTGCAGGTTCTGACTGCAAATGACAAAGAGAATCAGGGAGTATGCAGACGGATACAGCGTGAAATTCGGAATTTGAAAAAGAAGCAAAATTTATAAAGGATGATATTTCTATTAGATGGTGCAAGGCAAGTATATCTTGCCCGTAAAGGTCAATCTGCCTTGTGTAGATTGGCCTTTTTACATTGCATTGTCGAAAATTGTCAGAAGTTTGAAGCATATTTTTTTAAGTTTTTTCAAAAACCTTTCCGGTCTGCTGTCCTGAAAAACGTTCTGGTATAACGAGGAGGTGAAAACCAGCCGCATCAAATCTGGACAAAGGAGGGACGTGCTATGACATCGCCTTCCGATGAAAAGCGAATCTGTGCCATGTTCGATTCTTTCTGCAAGAAAGTGTCGCGCAACTACCTCCGGGATTTGGAGCGGGCAGAGGAACGCAGAGACAGCCATTATTCAGATGAACCGGTAGACTATTTTCTTGAACTGTCAGGCCGCAGGGACATATATCCATCCGATTCTTTCGTGCTTTATGCGGATGGGATGCCCTGTGTGGTGGAGAGCGAAACTTTATATAAAGCACTGCTATCCTTATCGGAGAGGCAGCGGAAGGTCCTGCTTTTGGGCTTCTGGCGGGGACAAGCCGATGGGGAAATTTCAGAAAGGATGGAGGTGACCACGCGCACTGTCTACAACTTAAGGCGGCGTGCATTCAGCAGAATCCGCGAGTATTATGAAAAGCGGGGAAGAAATCCATGAATTGAATTATGACCTGATCAAACGGGCAGTCAGCGGCGAACGGAAAGCACTGGAGGAAATTTTAAGGATTTATGAGCCTTACCACAATTCCATTTGCAGCCGGGAGGTGCTGTCAGCCGATGGAAGGCTGCACAGGGTGCTTGACGAGGACAAGAAAGTCCAGGTACAGATGCACCTTGTAAAAGCGATACAGACAAAATGGAGGAAACTGATATGACTTTACTGCCAGATTTATTTTCTTTTGCCTATGTTCCAAGCTGGTACTGCCAGCTTGATGAACTGGCGGAACTGGCCCGCCCGGAGCCCTGGCGGTTTCGGGAACCGATTTATTCAACGAAAAACCAAGATACTCCCATCTTAGAACGTTACATACATGCAATCTTTAAGAAACAGGCTATCGACTTTAACGAGGAAAAGAATCCGGAGAAAGCGGTGCAGTATTTCCATGTGGAGAATGAATACGCCTGCTTTCATACTGGCTTGTATACTGAATATTATCCCCCTTGGGAGCCACCAGTTTCCCGCTTCAGAGCCATCCGGAAATGGTATTTTCCACCTTCAGAGC
>QXXL01000018.1 GCA_009911505.1 Lachnospiraceae bacterium
GCTTTATCTCTTACACTTATATGGTACTAAAAAGCGGCGTTCCTGTTCTCCCGTGTAGGGATAGAGAAACGCCGCGTTTGCGTCGTATTCAGTTTTCATTTATTCTTTCTCAATGCTGTGTGCTGGTGTCTGGGCTTGCAGGGTTCCGGGCGGCATATCAAGGCTTTTTCCCTCAAAAGTAGTAAATTGGTAGTAAATTCAGCTTGAAATCCTGCGTGTATGCCCGTAAATCAAGGCTTTTTTGAGATAATCAACCATTTTCATTAAAAATTTTAATATAGTTCTTTATTATATACGGAAAAGGCTGATTGCTTCCCTCTAGCATTGTTCCAAAATCCATCTTATATGATCTATTATCTAATGTCATATGAACTGAAGGACGTTTTTCTGGTTTTTGAGATTCAACTATTTCGTTTTCGTTTATAAGCAAACACGCTGTTTCCTTCCGAAAAATTTCATTATTTCTAAAAAAATAATCTATGACATCCGAACGAAATATCATATTATCAAAGGAAATATCACTATCTGTTGAATCAAATCGGTTTCGATTATATTTTATCACATATGCAGATATATTAAATCCGTATTCAAATGACGAAGCAAAAAATCTATCTTCAATTTTCAAATATAAAAAATTGTTGTCCCTATCTTTTAATGTGATGATGTCATTTTCTACCAATTTATTTACTTGGTTCCAACCAACTAATCGTTCATTTCCTGAAATAAACAACTTAAAATCCTCAAAGCGAAATTGATGCAATATATTATTTATTTCAACTTGACCTCTATACATTCACTGTTTCTCCTATTCTCATTTATTTGTTGGTTAATTTTACAAAGAATTACTTATCGCTTCTTCTACCTCATCCGCAGACATCCAACCCCTCTCTTTTACAGATAGCTCCCCTTCCTCCAATATAGTCAAGAGTTTCTCAGAGGCTTTCTCTACAACAGCTTTTTTAGTATCCGCAAGCATTTCCTTTATCGCTGGACATATCTGGCTTACTTCTTTCCGAAAATGCTCCTGTAATTCATTGCCGCTGTATCCCTGAGTAATCAGATCTATCATAATTTGTTCGGCAAATTCAGCTTCTATACTTACCATTCTTTTATTTATCCTCCTAAAGTTTAAGCCTTCAAGCTATTTTGCTCAAAGGCTTTACTTTCATCACGTTCTAAAAATTCGCAATATCTTTTCTCTGCTGTCAACTAACATGTGAAAAACTCTTAATATGTACACAGTCTGCTCCCTTTCATCAATCAGGAAGTAGATTTTATAGTTTTTGTAATAAGTCTTTCTGATGCCATATCCCGCCAGTTCCGCATCTTCATCCAGCTCATGGCTTTGGGGAAACAGGCTGAGACTGTTTATTGCCTTCCGAAAACCTCTTACCATATTAACCGCTGTTTCCGGAGACTTCAATTCAAAGGCAATGTAATCCGTCTGGTCTGCAATGTCCTCCTCTGCCAGCGGCAGGGTAATCACCTTATACTCTGTCATTGGTATATCTTTTCTCCAGTTCGTCAAAAAATTCGTTGCAGTCCCGGCCCTTTCCTGCAGCAATGTCCCGGTAGCTTTCCATTACCATTTCCCGAACCTGTTTCTGATTTTCATCTATTTCTCTTCGATAATCCAAAACCTGCTGTGCTGGACTCATACAACTCACCTCTTTCTTATGAATGTGTCTTTAGTATACTCAAAAACTTCCATCAATACAAGAAACGAACTTATTAAATTTTTCATAATTCCAAATTTTTTATGGAATATCATATGAATGGTGTATTTTTTCTTTATTTTTATTTGACACAACATTGGCACTAAACTTTCCCAAACCGGCACAGCTTTGCGATTTACAGGGTAAATCCCATATGCTAGAATTGGTATCGTGATAATTCCAGGCGGGCACGACATATCCCATATGCAACCCGCTATATAAGAAACGCAGGCAAGAAGTCCCACCCGGCTTCCCACCTGCGTTCTTTATTATCCGGGAAAGGAGTAGAGATATTGAATGTCAAACAAGAAGAAAAAAACAGTCTTTATAATGCTGACTGTTTAGAAGTGCTACGGGAATTGCCGGAAAAAAGCGTGGATTTAGTGATCGCCGATCCGCCGTATTACCGCATAAAAGGGGATTTTGACTTTGTTTTTCAGACCGCTTCAGAGTACCTTGCGTGGTGTGCGGAATGGGTAAGGGAATGTTACAGAATCCTAAAGCCTACGGGAGCATTTTACTGTTGGGGGAGCAGCCAGATGATAGACAAGCTCTCCGTTGAAGTCTTAGACAAATTTGACTGGATCAAGCGGAATCTGATTGTGTGGAATTACAGGACAGGACGACCTGCAAAAGCAGCCTATCGAAATGAAACGGAATTTTTGTGGTTTTACAGTAACCCCCTGCACGAGATCAACATAGATGCTATCCGCATCTCTTATGATGGGAGCGAAAAAAAGGACAAACGGAGAAATCCAAAAGGAAAGTCCTGTGGGAATGTATGGGAATTTTCAAGGATAAAGCCGAATTACAGGGAAGCAACGGGACACCCCACGCAGAAACCGGAAAAGCTGGCAGAAAGAATGATACTTGCGAGCAGCAATATAGGGGATCTGATTGTAATTCCTTTTGCAGGTTCGGGAAGCGAGATTGTTCCGTGTGCCAAACTTGACCGTTACTTTATCGCCGCTGAAACGAATGAAACCTATGTAAAACATATCATACTGCCACGGTTGGAAAGGGAGCGTATTTCATTTACACAGCATGATTGCACGGAACAACCATATTCAACTTAACACCCTCTTGGGCGCCTGGCATCTGCTTCCCCACCATGCATAGTTTCCTAATAAGTGGCTCAAACTGCACAAATAGCAGAGCTGCAATTTGAGAATTACTGCCTTACGAAACTATATCTATTCTCTGGCACACCATTGGCACAGAACTTTCCCAAACTGGCACAGCTTTGCGATTTACAGGGTAAATCCCATATGCTAGAATTGGTATCGTGATAATTCATACACAGACGGGCACGACATATCCCATATGCGGCCCGCCATATAAGAAACGCAGGCAAGAAGTCCCACCCCGGCTTCCCGCCTGCGTTCTTTATTATCCGGGAGGTGACCTATTGAAAAACAAACTGAAACGGCTCCTGCTGTCCGAAAGAGGCGATTCCTCTTATATCAGCAGCTTTGTTTACATTCTGGTGGCTGTTATCCTGATCGCATTCATCATCAATGTATTCCACATCATTTCCACCAAACAGGAAATGGACCATATCGCGGACCAGCTTGTAAAGCAGATCCAGCTGAACGGCGGCACCAGCGGGGAAACAGATGCCCTCTTTTCCTTCCTCTCCAGTGAGATAAGCAGTGTTGAAGGACTTTCCTACCAGGTATCCGGCCCCGGCAACACAAGCCGCATCCAAATCGGCACACCCTTTTACGTTACCGTTACGGGGCGCTGCTACCTTGGCGGATTCTGGAAATTCAACCTTGTTCCCATCAACGTCCGCTCCCAGGGGGCCGGTGTCAGCGAACACTACTGGAAATAAGGAGGAGTGCCATGTATAAGAAAACCATCCGGAATGAGCGCGGAGATCTGTCCTTTTTCACAGTCTTCATCATTCTGGCAATCATCATGCTGATGTCATTCCTGCTGCTGTTCGCTTCCGTCAAGATCAACTGCATGAACATCCGCAATGCAGCCAAGATGGAGCTGAACAATGTCAGCGCCCGCATCTATGCGGATACTTTCCATTCCCAGAGGGAGGCGAACCTTGACTCCTACATGGCTGACCTGCATTTAAGCTCTGCCTACCAGGAGGCTCTGCGGGCCGGATTCATAAACGGGATGGAAGAGAGGATACAGCTTTCCAATGAAGACTACAGGGTAGAGAACATCAGCCTGCAGTTCAACCAGTATTCCGACAAGATCGAATATGTGGTGACCTGTGATGCCATTTTTCAGATCCGCATGTTCGGGGAACTGTTCCCGCCCATTACGCAGCATATTACACTGACCGGTTCCCATAATACAAAATACTGACGGGAATGTTGTTGGCATTCCGCCTTCTGATGCGTATATAATGCAAACACGACGAAAGGAGTCCTATATTATGAAAAAGAACAAACCTACCGACAGGAAAAGAACCTTTGCCATCTGCGGCTTATCCGCACTCTGCATCGCAGTGCTTGCGGGCGCCTACTTCCTGACGCGGGAGCCGGAAAGGGAGTTCATCCCCGCTTCCACGAAAGCCGCTGACAGGACAAATACCTGGGAAGACAACGCCGCTGTGGATACCAGCCTCCCTTCCACCGCGGCAAAGGAAAGCACCCAGATTCAGGGCACAGCCTCTGACAATACCCAGACGGTGGTTTCCGAGGATGAAACAGGCTCCACCACAAGCCTTTCCGATAGTTCCACCAAAGAGGAGGCATTACAGGAAAAGCCCGCAGAGCCTCCGGTGACCACAGATGATGTCATAGACCCTGACAGGCAGCCGGAATATGACCCGCCTGTCCAGCAGACACAGACACCCGCGCCGTCCCAGGATAATCCCGCAGGCGGTTCCAGAACACCCTCCGGAGGCACCGGCGCTGATGGCCGCCATCCCGGACAGGTCTATGATCCGGTCTTTGGGTGGATTGATGTCGGCAACACCCAGCAGGATAATATCGACAGCGATGGGGACATCAACAAGCAGATCGGCACCATGGGCGGCAACTGAACATATTGAAAGCACCGAAAAGGCATGGATGAACTCCATGTCCTTTTTTTGTCTGTAAAGGAGAATCACATGAAACAACTGACCAAACGCATCTTCCCGCTTTTTCTTTCCCTTATCCTGATGCTCTCTGCAGGAATGACTGCACTGGCATCCGGGGAGGGCAACTTAGACGGCGGCGGCGGTGGAATGGGAAGCGGCACTGCAACGGATGTCTGGCACGGACAGGACGGTGTGCGCGTTACTGTAGTCACTGCTGACGGCAGCGTAGCGTCCACACCATTCGATCTGAGCAACGCGAATGTGGCCAATAATGTACTGAACTTCGGCAAAGTATGCAAACTCCAGTACAGTTCGGGATCTTCCCTGTCCCCCAATGGAAGCTACAGCTATTCCAAACCGGGCACTGCACTCCCCCGCATCATCAGCGGAAGCAGCTCCCGCGCAAGCATCGAGGCCATCCGTCGGTATTTCTGCTCCGAGTATGCCGCGCAGCTTGTGGCTGACAAGGCAGGCATCCCTTTTGAGGAACTGGTCTCCGGCTCCTACAAGCTGGTCATCGAGCCGATTGCCTACTTCACCCACGGCGGCCGCAACTATGCCATGACCGCAACGGAAGCAGCGCTCTACAACCAGATGTCCGGCGGGACGCTGCGCAGCAAGATGCCCAGCCTGACGCACCAGAACCTCCCGCTGTCCATCTTCCTGGAAACCCCGGACTTAGGCTATCCTGCCTGGGGCGGCACCACCAGCGGGAAGGTATCGGATGACGAGATCCTCTCCGCCCTGGGCATCGGCATCGTGAGCTACAAGGACGTGCCGGAAGCGGAACTGCAGGCGCCTGACTATACTTACCGGGTGGATACGGACGTCATCACCAGCATCACCCTGACCAGCAGCACGGAAGTGAACCCGGATGACCCGGCAAGCGTCACCTTCCATATCAATGGCAGTACCTATACCGTCAACGACATCGTGATGCCTGCAGGCGGCTCCCAGGTAGTCTGGGCAAAATGGCATACGCCCCTGGAACCGACCACCCTTACCATACAGGTATCCGTCAGCGGGGCATCCACGGCAAAGACCAGCTTTATCGCAAAGATCATCTCCCTTGAGGAGAACCTGCCGCCCGATCCGCTGGCAACGGACACCAACCCACATTTTTCCCTTTCCTCCCTGCCGTCCAACCCCCAGAAGACCTCCGCATCCTGGAGCGTCTGGAGCGCAAGATGGCACGCCAACTGGGAATGGGAGAGCGACTGGGACTGGGAAGACGGCAGCCACAGCTCCGACTGCCCGGCTGACTGCACAAGCAGCCACGGGCACTGGGTAGACAATGGGGAATGGGTGGACAACGGTTGGTATGACTTTACCTCCACCGCCTACTCTGCCTCCCTGTCCGGCTCCATGGAGATCCACCCGGATGACATCGTGCCCACGGCGCAGGGCGACAACATGAAGAGCGGCTACGGCATCAAGGAGAGCGCCACTGCAGGCTTCTCCTCCAACGCGCCGTCCAGCCACTACGCGCCGGCACAGACGGCCATCTCCTATTTTTCGGAATTCGGCTATGACATGTACTGGAGGCTCTTATCATGCAGCGGCGGCATGTCGGCATCCTTTGCCTTCAAGCCCAACGAATATTCCACCTATAACCGGAACGTGCATTTCACGCCGGTATGGTATCCGGACGGCACCGCCTATACCGTCTACACCTATATCATTGACGCATGGACACCTTCCGGGATGCTGTCCGTCAATGTAAGCGACTCCGTGCAGATCCAGGGCAGCCTGTTCGACGACTGGTATTCCAAACGTGAATGACCTGCTGCACCTCTACCATGCACTGACCATGCTGCCCCTTGCCGGGTTCGCCCTTTATGACCACAGGCACCACAGGATACGCAATGCCGCCCTGCTTGCCTTCCTGCCCTGGTGCCTGCTTTCCCTGCCGGTTGCGGCATATGCCTGCCCAGGGACCGCCTTCCCGGAAGCCGTGCTGCACAGCGCCCTAGGATTCCTATCCGGCTTCCTGCTCCTGCTCTCCGTCTCCCTTGCCACAGACGGCGGGATCGGCGGCGGGGACATCAAGCTCGTGGCGCTGCTGGGCATCCCCTTCGGGGCATCCGGGCTGATGGCCGCCCTTGCCCTCTCCTGCTTTTTTGCCCTGCTCCATCTGGGCTTCCGGAAAGCATGTAAAAAGGAGACGGCCGGGAACCTCCCCTTTGCGCCCTGCCTGTTTTTCGGGTGCCTTGCGGCCACACTGTTGAAGCTTGTCCCATAAAAATACCTGACCATAGAAAGGAGACTGCCATGAAGATCATCTTATTCGTTGCCGCCGGGGTGCTCCTGCTGCTCCTTGCGGCAGCCGCAGCCGGAAACCACCTGCTGTATAAAACATTCCAGTTCTTAGACCAACACAGATAAGGAGACTGAAACAAAATGAAAATGAACAACCGATTTATCTACGGCATCCTGAGCATCGTGCTCGCTGCCGTCATCGCATTCATCGCCATCCCTGCCGTCACCAGCAGGACCAGCAGCACCTGCGAGATCGTCCGCATGAAGGCTGCCGTGACGTGCGGCACCCTCATCAACGCAGAGGACCTTGAGCTTGTGGAAGTGGGCGGCTTCAACCTGCCCGACAGCGTTGCCCGCAGGACAGAGGATGTGGCAGGCACTTATGCCGCAGCGGATCTGTATCCCGGCGACTATCTCCTGCCGGAAAAGGTCAGCAGCGTCCCGCTGTCCTCGGACCTTTCCCTCAATGAGATCCCGGACGGCATGGTCGCCATCTCCGTCACCACCCAGACGCTGGCCACTGCATTGTCCGACAAGCTGCAGAGCGGCGACATCATCCGCCTCTACCACTATGATGACAACAATGTGCTGGAACCGGTATCCGACATCCCGGAACTGCGCTTCGTGAAAGTCCTGTCCGTTTCGGATTCCAAAGGGCTTGACGTGGACTACACCACACCGCCAGAGGAGGATGAGGAAAGACAGCAGACTGCGACCATCACCGTCCTTGCCACCCCTGAGCAGGCCATGCTGCTCACACGCTATGAGAACGAAGGGGTCCTGCATGTCGCACTGATCAGCCGGGGCAATGAAAAGCTGTCAGAGGAACTGCTGGAACGCCAGTCCGATATCCTGTCCACCCTTTACGGAGACGGCACGGAGCTGTCCGATGAGGACCTGGAATCTTCCATGACCGCTCCTGAACAGACGGATTCCGGTGAGGGCGGCAGCCAGGGAAATGCCACTGCCGGTCCCGGAGAATCCACAGATGCCCCGCAGGATGCAACACCGGAAGAGACATCCGGGGATGAATAGGGAGGGAAAAGCAAATGTCAAAGATCATCACTGTATGGGGCAATCCCGGCTGCGGAAAATCCATGTTCTGCTGCTGTCTCGCCAAAACCCTGACAGCGAACAAGGATAAGGCCCTCATCATCAATGCAGACTCCAGTACGCCCATGCTGCCTGTCTGGATGCCGGAGCGCATCCTTGAAACAGACGCCTCCATCGGGAACGTGCTGACCGGCCTGGAGATCAACACGGCCCTGGTGGCAGAGCGCGTCACCATCCTGAAGGAATACCCCTTCATCGGCGTCATGGGCTATGCCGCCGGGGAGAACCCGTTCTCCTATCCGGAGCTGAAGTATGACAAGATAAAGCTGTTCATTGCGGAGGCTGCGAAACTTGTGGATTACATCATCCTGGACTGCAGCTCCAACATGCTCAACTTCTTCACGCCTACGGCAATCGAGGCTGCAGACCTTGCCGTCCGCATCATCACCCCGGACCTGCGGGGCCTGAACTACCTGCGGGCACACCGGCCGCTGCTCACGGACGACAAGTTCCATTATGGCAGCCACCTGACCTTTGCCGGGCTTGCACGCCCCTTCCATGCCATCGACGAGATGGACCACCTGATCGGCGGCTTTGACGGCCTGCTCCCTTATGCAAAGGAGATCGAGCGCTGCGGCACCGGCGGGCAGATGTTCAAGGCCCTTGCCTACTGCAACCAGCGCTATGTCAGTTCTTTGAAGCTGGTCCGGGAGCGCCTCCTGCAGCCGGAGGATGCAGAAGACACGCCACAGCCGGAAGAAAGCAGCGGCATTTATGAAGACCGGCAGGAAGATGCAGGGGATGCACCACGGCGGGAAGAAAACGGCGGTTTCCATGAAGATGCCGGACAGCCGGAAGGATTCAAGGAGGCGCAGGAAACGGGAACCCCTGAAGATGCCGGCTTCCAGAAAACGGATAAAGGCGCCTGGTATGCAGCCATGGCAGGCAATGACAGGCAGGGAGCCCCTGCCGGAAAGGAGATGAGACACCATGGGCATGGAATCCTTAAATGACATGTTCTTCACTTCCGCAGGGAAGGAAGTCCTTACCTATGACCAGATCCTGGAGGACGTGCAGAAATACTGTACCGAGAAACACGCGGACAAGCTCTCCGGGGAGGGGAGCCAGGATGAGGCAAGGAAGCTCCTGCGGGAATTCATCGGCCAGTACGTCATCAGCCGCTCCTACCATATAGAAGGGCTTTCCACGGAGGAGCTTTGCGACACCCTTTATGAAGACATGGCGGGCATCTCCTTCTTAAAGAAATGGATCTACATGCCCGGCGTGGAGGAGGTGAACGTCAATGCCTTCGATGACATCGAAGTGATCATGAGCGGCGGGCGCTCCATGAAGATCCCCGACCGCTTCCAGTCACCCCAGCACGCCATCGACGTGACAAGGCGGCTCCTGAACACCTGCGGCATGGTCATCGACGACACCATGCCCTCCGTCATCGGCTTCCTTGACAAGAACATCCGTATCTCCGTGGACAAGACACCCATCGTGGACTCCGAGGTGGGGATCAACGCCTCCATCCGTATCGTCAACCAGCAGTCCGTATCCAGGGAGAAGCTCACCGCTTCCGGCTCCGCCACGGATGAGATGCTGGACCTTTTGACCTGCTGCGTCCGCTACGGCGTGTCCGTCTGCATCGCGGGCAGCACAGGCTCCGGCAAGACCACCGTCATGAGCTGGCTCCTGTCCATGGTGCCTGACAACCGCAGGCTCATCACCATCGAGGAGGGCAGCCGGGAATTTGACCTGATCAAGCGGGATGAGAACGGCCATGCCACAAACAGCGTGGTACATTTGCTTACAAGGCCCCATGAGAACCCGTC
This sequence comes from Lachnospiraceae bacterium, assembly GCA_009911505.1. Taxonomy (GTDB): domain Bacteria; phylum Bacillota; class Clostridia; order Lachnospirales; family Lachnospiraceae; genus Roseburia_B. The sequence goes on from QXXL01000018.1 coordinate 9,915, forward strand.
CCTTGACATTGACCAGGACCTTCTTCTGGAGCGTGTCCTCAGAAAACACCCGGATGTGATCGGCGTGGGCGAGATGCGCTCGGCAAAGGAGGCCCTGTCCGTGGCGGAAAGCTCCCGTACCGGGCATACCGTAGTCACCACCATCCATTCCAACTCCTCTGAGTCAACCTACCGGAGGATGATGACGCTGGCAAAACGTAAGTACAACATGGCGGACGACATCCTGATGCAGATCATGGTGGAGGCATACCCTATCGTGGTATTCACCAAGCAGCTGGAGGATGGCAGCCGTAAGATCATGCAGATCATCGAAGGGGAGGATTACCGGGACGGACAGCTGATTTACCGTCCGCTCTACCAGTATGACGTATCGGATAACCGTACTGACGAAACAGGCAAAATTACTGTCATCGGGAAACACCGGAAGCTGGGCGGCATCTCCGACACCTTAAGGAAGCGGATGCTGGACAACGGCATCCCTGCCGGGAAGCTGGCCCCGTTCCTGAAAGAAGCAGTCCCGAAGAAACCAACGAAAGGAGGCACACACAATGCAATGGATACAGATCATCATCTTCCTGCTGGCCGTTAATGGCTTATTTGCCCTGTTTTCCGTCCGGTTCAATGACTTCCTGCACGTGCTTGCAAGGACACAGAAAAGCACCCTGCAGGATGATGTGGACGTGCTGCTGGGGAAGCCGGCAAAAGGCTTCTTCAACCGGGAGACGCTGGAAGTCGAGCAGCTCCTTGCCGCCACCGGCAGGGAGGGGCGGTTCACCCTTGTAAAAAGGGCATCCATCCTGCTGTTTGCAGTGGGGGCCGCTGCCGCCCTGCTCTTAAACAACCCGTTCCTGATCCCGGTCCTGGGGGCAGGGTTCGCTTTCGCGCCGGTCTGGTACCTGCGCTCCACCGCAGCTGCCTACAAGAAGCACTTGAACGAAGAACTGGAGACCGCCATTTCCGTCATCACCACCTCCTACCTCCGGAGTGGCGACCTGCCAAAGGCGGTAAAGGAGAACATCCCTTACCTGAACCCGCCCGTGAAGTCGCACTTCGAGGCATTCATCACGGAATCGGAGATGCTGAACGCCAACATGGTCTCCACCATAAATACCCTGAAGATGAAGGTGCCCAACCGCATCTTCCATGAATGGTGCAACACCCTGATCCAGTGCCAGTCCGACCGCAGCATGAAGAACACCCTGACCTTCACGGTGCAGAAGTTCTCCGACCAGCGCATTATCCAGTCGGAGCTGGAGGCCATCATCAACGAGCCGAAAAAGGAGGCGATCACCATGATGTTCCTTGTCATAGGGAACATACCGCTTTTATATGTGCTGAACCACTCATGGTTCGAGACGCTGATGTTCTCCACGCCGGGAAAGATCACTCTCGCCATCTGCTGCAGCATCGTGCTGTTTTCCTTTACCCGGATCATGCAGCTTTCAAAGCCTATCGAATACAGGGCATGAACAGGAAATGGCTGCAGGTGCCGCGCTACGCACCTCCTGCCCGCCCAGCCAATCCGTAGCGCAGAAATGAGGTAACGATATGACCGGATTACTGATCCTTGCTGCCGCCGTCTTTACGGGGTTCGGATGCTACCATCTCTCCTGTGCCTTTGTGGACGTCCCCACGGCACAGACATCACGGATGATGATGCTGGCAAAAAAACAGACAGGCACCAGCAACGAGAAGCTTTTTGACGTGTACCTGACGAAGATCGCCGGGAAGCTCGCCCCGCTCCTCAGGCTGGACCCCATCAAAAAAGGCCGGCTCGCCCTGACACTGGGCATTGCAGGCATCCCTCTGACGCCGGAGTGCTACACCATGAAAGCCTTCCTGACCGCATCTGCGACAGGGCTTCTGGGCATCCCCCTTTTTATGGTCATGCCACTGATGGGGCTGCTCATCATGGGGCTTGCCGTAATGGTGTGGTTCTCAACCTATTATAAGGCATTTGACCTTGTGAAAAAACGCCGGAAGCTCATCGAGGCAGAGCTGCCCCGCTTCGCGGTCAGCATCCAGCAGGGGCTCGCCACGGACAGGGACGTGCTGAAGCTTTTGACCTCCTACCGCCGCATTGCAGGGCCGCATCTGGGGCAGGAGCTGGATACCACCATAGCGGACATGCGGACAGGCAACTACGAGAACGCCCTGCTCCACTTCCAGAACCGGGTGGGCAGCACCATGCTCTCGGACATCGTGCGCGGCCTGATCGGGACGCTGCGCGGGGACGACCAGCAGATGTACTTCAAAATGCTGGTATTCGACATGCGCCAGATCGAACAGAACAACTTAAAGAAAGAAGCAGGGAAACGCCCGAAGCAGATGCAGAAATATTCCATGATGATGCTCTTCTGCATCCTGCTGATCTATGTGGTCGTCCTCTCCGTGGAGGTGGTCGGCTCCCTGGGCGCCTTCTTCTAGGACGGCCCGCAGGACCGTGCCCTGCAGGAAAGGAGGTGGTGCCTATAGCATCTATTTGATGATCCTTACACACTGTAACCCGTAAACCTTTGCAACCATGGAGGGACCTTATGAAAAGATTCGTATCACTCCCCGCCCTGCTCATCTATGCAGCAGCGGCAGCAACAGCATTCATCATCATCAGAACGAAAAGGAGAAAAAAGAACTATGCGTAAAGCGATCCAGACCTTAAAGACGAAGGCAGCATGTGCCGCAGCCCGCACCAGGGCCATCCTGAAGGATGAGGCAGGCGACTTCTACATTTCCGATGGCGTCAAGATCATCATCGCCGTCGTGCTGGGGGCGCTCCTGTTAGCCGCCCTGACGCTCATCTTCAACGATACCGTAATCCCCCGCATCACGCGCGAGATCGAGGGCCTGTTCGGATAAGCGCGGCAGAAGCCCCAGGGAGGTGATCTATGATGGACCCAGTGCTGAGTGTCAGCTATGCCACCATCGCCGCCTTCTTCGAGGCGGCGGAGGGCAACTACCGGAACGCCGTGTATGTCTCCTGCTCCTGCAGCTACAGGCGGGAATCCGGATGCGGGGACTTCCTGTTCATACCGGGGCATGACTGCCGCCCCATCCTGCTCCCGCTTTCCGATGCGGAGGGCTTCATGGGCAGGGCGGTGGACCGGACGGAGTTCGCCTGCACCATGAGCAGCCGGTGCTTCATCCGCCTCTACAGCAGATGGCTGGAGCTTGCCACCGACTCCGCAAGGGACTGCCCCATCCAGCAGATCCTCCACCTGATGAACCGGCCGCAGGACCGCAAGGGCACGATGCCCTGACCTGCGGCCCCATCAGGGGAAAACTGGAAAATACTGGAAAAATACTCGCAAATGACTTAAGAAAAGGCGCCTCCCCTATGGGAAACGCCTTTCCTTTCCACTAAAATATACTTAAAGATTACTTAATCCATACATAAAGCCCGGACACGAAAGGAGGCCCACGAATGAAACAGAAGACCAGGAACACACCTGCAAGGATCAGATGCCCCTACTGCGGCCGAAGCGCCGTACTCAGGAAGGCATCCTATGTCTATAAAGAAAAGGCGCTGGACGAATACCTATATGTCTGCACGGGCTACCCGGAATGTGATGCCTATGTGGGCGTCCATGCAGGAACCATGCAGCCGAAGGGTACGCTGGCAAACGGCGACCTGCGGCACAAGCGGATCGAGACGCACCGGCTCTTTGACGCCATCTGGAAGAGCGGCATCCTCTCCCGAAAGGAGGCATACCGCTGGATGCAGGACATCTTCGCCCTCCCCAGCTCCCAGGCGCACATCGGGCAGTTCTCCGATTACCGCTGCGACTGCCTGAAGACCGAATGCCGGCGGGTGCTTGAGAACAACCATGTAAAAATCGCCTGCTAGAACGGCAGGGAACATTGCAGGGCCAGAAGTGTGTAAAGAAATTCTAAGTGGCCAAAGTACGCCCACTAAGAATTTCTAAATTACACACCAGAAGAAAGCGGGGTGATACCATGGCTGCAATGAACAGACAGGAAAGGGAGCTGGCGGAACGGCACCTCTACCTTGTGAGGGGCACCGTGCTGGGCACCATGTCCCTGAACGAATCCATACAGGGGCTCGGGTACGATGACCTCTACCAGACCGGCTGCGAGGCGCTCTGCCATGCAGCCCAGGAATACCGGGCGGAAGGCGGCGCTTCCTTCCCCACCTTCGCATCCGTGGTCATCAGGAACCGCCTCATCTCCCACTGCAGGAAGGTGGCAAGAGTGCAGAAGCCCCTGGAATACATGGATGCGCCACAGCCATCCGGCTCCGGGCTGACCTACGCGGATGCCCTTCCGGATGACAGCTTCCACGGCATCTCGGATGCGGACACTTTCTTCCTGTTGTCCCAGGCGAAAGAGCGCTGCTCCGGCACCACAAGGAAAGGCATCGAGGCTCTGGCCTTAAAATGCCGCGGGCATACCGGCGTGGAGATCGCCGCCCGGTACGGCGTTGCACCGAACCATGTGGCGGCCTGGATTTCCAAAGCCAGGAAAATGCTGCGGGAAGAAAAACTGACAGCCTGATAAAAAAGGAGGATACAATATGCTGACACTTTACACTGCCATAGGGAACTACCGATTGACCGAGAAGGGGCTCCCCCTTGTCACTGCAGGCGGAAAGGACTGCGCACTGGACGCCCATGAACTGCTTCTCTGGTCCAGCCTCGCCTTCCGGATACTGACCTACCAGGAGCTCCGGGCGGAATTTTATGAGAAAGAACGGGAGCTTCATATCCTTGGAGAGCTGGATTTTGACCACTATCTGAACCGGCTCATCATGCGCAGGCTGGTGGCATCCGGGAAGGACTGCACCGGCGTGGATGCCCTGTATGACCTTCTGGGGCATCTGTATATCCAGCCTGCACCGAACGGCATCGCCGTAAAAGCCGCCTCCTTCTTAAAGCTCATCCTCGGCCGCAGGCTCCCTTTCCGGAAAGCCCTGGCGGTATTCCATTCCGAGAAGTTGGAGCCGATGGAGAAGCAGGTCCTGGCACTGCTGCGCCACGAGATGCTGTCCACTGCGGAACTGATCCAGTGTACGGAAAAGGGGAAAAAACGGATAAAGGACAGCGAAGACCTGATGGACTGCCTGTACCGGGAAGACGGAAGCGACTGTGAGGGCATCGTCACGGACTGCCGCGTCTCCGAAGCCAGGTTCCCCGTGCTCACCGCCGTTGCCAACCTGTACCTGAAGCAGCAGGTCACTCTCCAGATCATTTAAGGAGGCTGTCCATGGAACACACACCAAAACCGTTACTGCGGCGGCTGGTCCTGACCTTTCTCGTCGGGGCCGGCTGTTTCTTTACCGGTCTCGTCTTCTTCCTCCATCAGAAGGATATTTCCTTTTTCATCCTCAGTATCCTGCTGTCCGCCGGCTCTGCTGCAAAAGCCATACTGCTCGGCCTCCAGATCAGGAGAAAGAACTATACTGTACTGGAGGGCACCTGCACGGATGTGCGGCTGAAGCTTTTCAGGAACACCCATGACATTGTGCTTACCGATCAGGATGGAAACGAGCATCTGCTCCGGATCGGGAAAGACTATAAGGTCCGTCCCGGCCTTTCCTACCGGTTCTATTTCAGGACTTCAGAAAGCATCCCGTCCGGGCAGCCCCCGCTCCTGGCCAAAGCGGTGCTGACGGACAACCTGCTTGGCGTGGAGGAGCTGAAATAAGGCCTCTGGGCAAATTGAAGGGAAGCTGTGTTTGTGATATAATCGGAATATTAAATCAAAATGCAAAGGAATGATATACGGTACCATGGATTTGCAGCAATTTAGAATCGCCCACAGCACAGTGATGGAACATTATCAGTTTATAGAGCGGGAACTTGAAGGAATCTATGCCGCTTTAAGCGGGAAAAGCTTCTATGATGGGTTAATGGATGTCGAAACCTTCAGTATCAGCAAGGTGATCCGAATGGTTCAGGAACAGGAAAAAATTCATGACATAGAAATCATTTCAGATACAGAATATGAAAACTTAAAATCTATCTGCCTGAGAAGAAACTTTTGGTCACACAACTGCTATACAGGGATGGTTTTTGACAGAAAAACCGGTGGTCCCAAAAAGCAGACAGATATCACCCAATTATATGATGACATAAGAAACGCAGAGCAAATGAGAGAGCTTCTATTTGACAGGAAAATCGAACTGTTTCATAATATCAGAGACAAAGGAACCCTCTGGTAATAAACTTCTTATATAACAGCGTGTGTTTTGCACAAAATCTTGTATCCATCCATTTGACATACGCTATATATTGTGTTAAAATATCCCTGTAATTGATTTTTGTGCTTCCCATCGGGATAGATGCACACGCTGTTTATGATTGAAATGAGTGTCAGAAAAACCATGCCGGTAAGTGGCAGTTTTTTGGCACTTTTTTTGATGCAACCAAAAACTTTTTATCAGGAAAGGAGAATGAAACTATGTTTACACAAATCTCACTCATGGGCAGGGTCACAGCCGACCTTGAAATCCAGACCAGCACCAACGGAACCGATTACATCCAGTTCAACGTGGCAGTCAACAAAGGCTATGGAGAACAGGAACACGCCAATTTCTACCAGTGTGTCCTGTTCGGGAAAGCTACTGAGCGGATCAGCAAAGCCGGGGTCAAAAAGGGCAGCCTGCTCTTTATCACGGGCGACCTTGACCTTGTGGAATTCACCCGCAAAGCCGACGGCTCAAAAGGCATGATCCCCAAGATCACCGTATACGACTGGAACTATGTCCCGACAGGGAAGCGTGCGGAAGGCAGCAACGCCAATACAGGCAACGGCGCACCTGCACCTGCCGGCACGGATGACGGATTCATGAACGTGGAAGACTGTGGAGAGAATGGACTGCCGTTCAACTGATGCTTTGGCACAGCTGGCGGTACAAGAGGAATTGCAGCGGAGGAATAAATCCCCCGGATGTGATTCCTCTTTTTTTATTTTACAAGGAAAGGAATGAAAAAACCAAATGAGAAAAAACGTATTTTCCAGCAGCATCAAGATCCTGATCGTCTCCCTGCTCCTCCTGGCCGTCTTTTTCCAGAAGGAACGCTCCCAGAAGCTGATGGTGCTTGCCGTCATCCTCTGGGTCGCCGTAATCTCAGGAATATTCCTGTTCCGGAAGTCAGGGAAGCTGGCAAAGAAATGCAGCGCCTTTTTTGCTTCCTTAAAGCAGGCAGGCAGAACAGCAAAAATCCCTGCAGAAAAAAAGGCAGAGCCAGTACCGGAAACTGAAACAGAACCGCCTGAACCGGCCACACCTGCAAAGCCTGCACCTGACAGCAGGGAAACGGAGACCATGCTGCTCCATATCTCCCTGCGGATCACAGAGAAATTAAAATCCGCCTATCCCCAGTCCGTCTGGCAGTGGAAGGACACGCCCTCCCTGCAGGACATCCTGGCAGGCGGGACAGTGCGCATCCTGGTGGAGAACATGGACGCCTATACCCATGCGGACATCTCCTTTGACCGCTTCGGGCGCATCCATGTGGAACCCATGACCATCGGCACCTTTGCAGAGCCTTCCGGAAACGGCACCAGCGCCGGGCCAAAAACAGATGATGCGGATGCCGCAGAAGAAACGCCCCCGGAGCCTTCCGTGGTGGATGTAAGGGTATGGTATGAGCTGGTCGGCCAGAAGGTGCTGGAATCACAGATCACCGAGCTGAACGCCAACGGCCATACGAAGCTCACCATCAAGGAAAACGGGGATATCGTCGTCAACAGGCAGAAAAAGGAGATGCTGAAGGGCACCCTGGACTCCTTCCCGGCAAAGAGCTACTGGGAGGAACTGGTCCTGCTTCTGGCTGAGGACGAACTGAAGGGAAAGATAACGGGAAACGCCCTGCAGGTCTCATGGACCTAAGACACCCCATATAAGAACACAGAAAAGAAAGGAAAAATGAACCATGGCAAAATCACCTTTATTCAACAACTGGACCTGGAAGCTCAGCATGCCTGAGCCTTTCGACAAGGTCGCATCAAACGTGAGCACTGCCCACTACTCCTCCTACTGCACGGTAGCTGCCAAAAAAGCGACGCTGCACGCCCCTCTCCTTGCGGCAATCCTTGCCTACATGGAGATGGATACCAGCCTGACGCCGGGCAGCTCCTCTGAGAGCGCCATCGGCACCCAGGGCGAAAAGACTGTGGCGGAATACCAGAGCCGCACCGGGGAGGTCCATGTGGCAGTGTTCAACAAAAAGAACGGAAAGTTCAATGTAGGCCGTTATGAGGACGTCACCGCCTCCCCGAAGGTCTATACCTTAAAGGACGGCGGGAACACCGGGACGGCGCTGTTCTTCGTGCTGATACCGGAAGCCATGAAGGATGACGAGTTCAGGGAGAACTATGACCTGCTGGGCAGATGCAAAAACGACGGCTATACGGACATGGATGAGGCGGAAAAAGCAGCCTTCATCCTGTGCGACAACCTTTACCGCAGGATCGAGGGCGCAGACACGCTTCCTACAGCCGGGATCAAGCTGAACATACCCAGCACCGGGAACCTCCCCCAGCTCACCGCCGTGAACATATCCAGAAATGCCTATTCCCCCAGCAGCGTGCTTTACGGCACCTTCCGTATCCTTACGGGCACTGCCGCCCATGCCGCTGCCGTCTCCGTGAACAGGGACGATTTCGTGAAGCATTATCCCCTGTCAGACAGGGTACTCACGCCAAAAGAAGAGCTGATGGTGCCCCGGATCGAGGACTGGTACGTCATCCCGCCGGAAGTCACCACCATCTGCAGGCATGCCCAGATGACGACGGCAGGCAGCCAGCCCATGCGCAACTTCATGATGCGCGGCCCTGCAGGAACCGGAAAGACGGAAGGCGCAAAGGCAGTCGCTGCAGGGTTAGGGCTTCCCTACCTGTACTACACCTGCTCCGCCAATACGGAAATCTATGATTTTCTCGGACAGATGCTCCCTGAAACAAATGAAAGGCCGCAGGGCAGCACGGAATATCCAACCCTGACAGACATCCAGATGGACCCGCCCTCGGCCTATAAGAAGCTGACCGGGACCTACGATGAGGCCGTCACGGACGCAGAGGTCTATGACAAGCTGCTGGAAGTGATGGCGCAGGATGCAAAGGAGCTGATGGCAGACAATGCCTCCGGGCAGCGGTTCCGCTATGTGGAGACACCGCTGATCACGGCGATCAGAAACGGCTACCTGATCGAGATACAGGAGCCCACGGTCATCGCGAACCCCGGCGTGCTGGTAGGACTGAACGCCCTGCTGGACCGCTGCGCCAGCGTCACGCTGACGACGGGAGAAGTGATACACAGGCATCCGGATACCGTGGTGGTGGTAACAACAAACAACAATTATGCGGGCTGCCGGGACATGAACCAGTCCGTCATCTCCAGGATGAACCTGATCATGGACATCGAAGAGCCTGACGTGGACACCCTGACAGAGCGCGTCATGAACGTGACCGGATGCACGGACAGGTCGGCCGTCTCGGATATGGCCGCCTCCGTACAGGAGATCAGCGAGCGCTGCCGGGAGACCATGATCAATGACGGGAGCTGCGGCGTGCGGGAGCTCATCAGCTGGGTGCAGTCCTACATGGTCTGCGGGAACGTGCTGGAAGCCGCAAGATACACAGTGCTCTCCTCCGTCTCCGGCGACCCGGAGAACCGCGCCGACATCCTCTCCTCCTGCCTGGAACAGAAATTTGCCGCATAGGAGGGGACATGCCTATGGACTATCAGAAGGAACAGCAGTTAAAGAGCCGCCTGGCGAGGAACCTGCGGTGCCTGCGCATGTCGCGCAGCCCCTGCCTTTCCCAGAAGATGCTCGCAAAGAAGCTGGGAGTCACCCAGAAGAGCATCTCACGGTATGAGAATGCCAGATGCCTGCCGCCCGCCCATGTGCTCGTCGCGCTGGCGGAGGAGTTCGGGCTGGCAACGGATGCGCTCTTCATGGAACGGCTCCCCCATAAATATGAAAAAGAAAGAAGGTATCAAAACGAATGAGGACATCACACACAGCGATCCGCAGGAGGATCGCAGACGAAAAAAGCAGGCTGACGGATGAGCAGCTCTTTGCATCCCCGCAGTTCGCGGCATACCTGACGGACATTGCCGAAGGGACCACCAGCCGCTACCGGCGCAGGAGCAGCGTGCGCACCTACTGGGACGCGCTGCCCCATGCGGACATCGCCCACACGGACAACCGCACCATCACCGTGAACGCAGGCAACTTCCTGACCAGGAGCTTCCCCACAAGGAGCCTGAAGGCGGACAGCCTGTTAGGGATCGTGGGGCACGAGTGCGGGCACATCCTGTTCTCGGACTTCACCATGCTGGAAACCTACCACCAGGCGCTGTCCGGCGGCAGGTTCTACCCGCAGGAACCGGAGGACTTGTCTGCGAAACAGGCTAAAAGCCTGAGAGAGATCGGGGAATTCCTTGTGGAAAAGGATGAGGCGGTGATGAACGCCCTCTCAAGCATCGCACATTCCCTGGTGAACATGATGGAAGACGTCTATATCGAAGGCCGCATGTGCGACGCCTTCCCCGGCGGGTTAAAGACGGGCATACTGCTCAACAACCTGCGCTTTGCCGAGGAGATGGATTCCGTCACGGAAGAGATAGGCCAGCACCACCACGAAGTGTTCATCGTGGCGAACCTGCTGATCCAGTACGCCAAGACCGGCGACATCAACAACCTGGGCGGCTACAAGGGGCCATACCTTGACACCGTTTACGAATGCATCCCCTATATAGACGATGCAGCCTATGACGACGATGCAAGGGTGCGCTTCGACGCCGCCAACAGGATGCTCCTCCTTTTATGGCCCTACATGGAAAGCTACATCAGACAGGTACGGGAGGACATCAAGAACCACACCAACAAAGCGGAGACGGAACTGGGGGAACAGCTCGCTGGCGGCGCACCGCTGCCGGGCGGAAGCGGGAAACCGGTATCCGGCAGGAAAGCAAAGCATGACCCCGGAAGCGACGAGGACGAACGCAGCCAGCTCCAGCAGGTCCTTGACCATGAGGACGGGCGGATAGAGCTGGAGAAGACCGATGGGATCGGGGAGGACGGCGACGGAGGGACCAGCCGCACCAATGACTATGCCGGTTCCGGCTATGTGTCACAGGCGGCTGAAGACATGGAGCGCATCATGGCACAGCTTGCGGAGGATGCCGCCTATGCTTCCTATGAGCAGGAGCTTTCAGAGGAGCTGCAGGCGGAATCGGACAAGATCCGGTACGGCAACGCCCATAAAGGCGTACATGTAAACATCAACCGCATGGCCTATGTCGATCCTTCCTACATGGAAGCGTACCAGAAAGTCGCGCCTCCGCTCCTTCTGATCTCCAAACGGCTCCAGAAACAGGTCTCACAGATACTCAAGGACTACAGGGAAGGCGGAAAACTGGACAACCTTCCCATGGGAAAGCGGATCAACGTGCGCAACGCAGTCCGCAATGACGGGAGGCTGTTCTACAAGCTGAAGCTCCCCAATGACCGGACGGACATCGCCGTGGCCATCTTAAATGACGAAAGCGGCTCCATGAGCGGCTCCAACCGCATCACCCATGCCCGCTCCGCCTCCATCATCCTGCACGACTTCTGCAGGGGGCTTGGCATCCCGGTGGCCATCTACGGCCACACGGAATATCACGATGTGGAGCTTTATGCCTATGCGGAATTCGATTCCATCGACAACAAGGACCAGTACCGGCTGATGGACATGAGCGCCAGGAGCGGGAACCGTGACGGCGCCGCCCTGCGCTATGTGGCGGAGCGCCTGATGACAAGGCCGGAAGCCATAAGGCTCCTGATCGTCATCTCGGACGGGCAGCCTGCGGCAGACAATTATTACGGCACGGAGGCAGAGGCAGACCTGCGGGGGATCAAGAAGGAATATACCGCCAGGGGCATCGAGATGTTCGCAGCCGCCATCGGCAGCGACAAGCCCAACATCCAGCGGATCTACGGGGACGGGTTCCTCGACATCACGAACCTGGAGAAGCTCCCCGTGAACCTGGGCAGGCTGATCATCCAGAAGGTAAAGAACCAGTACGCCGCCTGAAAAACAACAGAAAGAAGGTATCCATATGAACATGAATGAAGACTACATCTCCAACCAGATCGCTGTCTACAAGAACAGCAGGACGCTGCTGGAATTCCAGGACAAGCTGAAGGTCGCGCCCATCACCTCCTACGCACATATCCATGCAGGCGGAGAGACAGGCGCGGACGGAAGGCGGACGCACTCCCTGATCGGCATCCTGATGAAGGACTACTCCAAAGGCACCGGGGACAAGGCCGTCACTGTATGCGCCAATATCTCCCCGAAGGAAGCGAAGTTCATCTTAAGCCGCCTGACTGCCGGATTTTCGGAATACACCTTCCAGCAGGACAAGATCTTCGGCGACAAAGATGAACAGGGCTATGCAAAGGTATCCAAAGTGCGGATCATCCGCGCCACAAAGGACAGCAAAGGCGCAGCCCGGAAGCTCCCATGGTATGTGGAAGTGGAGAACGGCAAAGGCGTCCCCCAGAAAAATGCCAACGGCGGGACATACATGAAGCCTAATTCCTTTGTCAGTACGGGAAAGGTATATGCCAACTTAAGCGACCTTGACCTTTTTGACCTCTTGAGCAGCGTATCCTCCTACATCGACTGCTGGGAACACGCCATTGCTCCGGCGCTCATTACCAAAGCCAAAAACGCCGTGGCAGCCAGACAGTCATCCAGGAATGCCGCATAGTTTGAAAAATAGAATAACCATACAACCATGTTTAAGAAGGGAATGCCCGCTGCGGCGTTCCCTTTTTTATGAAGAAAGGAGACCACATGAATGAAACAAGAATGTCAGGCATCATCCGCAGGTTCGATGACCTTGGCAGGATCGTGGTGCCGCGTGAGATCAGGAAGCTCCTCCAGCTCCATGAGGGGGACGCCATGGAGATCAGCGTGGCCGGAAACAGCATCCGCCTGGACAGGTACCAGCCGCTGCGCTTCCGGGAAGCACTGTGGGGGCCGTGCCTTACGGCTTTCTGCAGGAACTTCCAGCTTGCCTGCGCCATATGCGACACAGAGCATGTGCTTGCTTCCAGGGTGACGACCATCCCGAAGGGACCCATGCTGTCGCAGCCCGCAAAGGACCATATCCGGGCGCTGGAGCCATATTTTTACAGCCCTGGCAGCCAGATTCCCCTGTTGGAGGACGGAAGCCACATGATAGATACGCTCTTTCCGGCAGGCACAAAAGAACAGCCCATAGGGGCCGTGGTGCTGCCCCATTACCGCACCGTCACGGATGAGGAGCGGATATGCGCCCGATTGCTTGCAGACATCTTAACAGAAACCATCATACAGGAGGAGAAAAACATATGAAAAGATTACATGAACTGACACATCTACAGAGACAATTTGCGGAGGAACACCAGGACACCGTATTCCGCTTCTTAAGCCATAAAGGTCTTCCCGTTGAAGATTACTATGACATCGTGATCTTCGGGTATCTCCAGGCGGTGCAGGAATATGATGAGAACCCTGCCCTGTCCCGTTTCCAGTTCAGCACGATTGCATGGACAAAAATGAACGACTGCCTGGGCAAACATTTCTCTTATGAGAATAAACCGAAGCGCAAGGCTCCTATGGTCAGTATCCATACCTATACAAGTGACGGGCTGGCTCTGGATGAGATCCTGCCTGACCGCAGAAAGGACTTGCAGGCACAGGCCGCCGACAGGCTGTTTGCAATGGAGGTGCTCTCCTGCCTGACGGAAACGGAACGGCAGATGGTGCATCTAAAAGCCGACGGACTGACCTGCAGGGAGATCGCTGAAGTATTTTCCACCACCGTACACAGCATCAACGGGCGGTTCCGCCGCATGAGGATGCGCCTTACGGAAATGGATTTTTAGGCAGAGGAGGGTTGACAACATGAATGGAATATATGGAATGGAACTGGAGTATGAGAGCCTTATCCCCATTGACCGGCCAAAAGATACCTTCCTTTCCATCGGCACCGTAACTTTCCTTATAGAAGGGAAAGAGCTGCCGCTGGATTTCAATATCACGGAGGGCGGCACGGAAGGGAGCGCCGGCTCCATCATCCGTCTTAATGCGCTGATAAAGGAATTTGAACCGCAGGTTTACATGGAAGAATACCGGAAGCTCGGCCTTACGCCATCTTCACTGGACTATGGATTTTTTGCAGACCGCTATTCTGCCACTTACCTGACGGAAGTGTATACGGAATATTTTTATATCCAAAGTGAAACTTATCTGCCGCTTACCTTAAAGTCTGCCTGCCTTCTCTTTCGGGACGGCAGCATGCTCGATTACAGCGACCGCATCAGCGTGTTCGCACAAAAACAGCTTGCGGAGGTGGCATGATGGAACAGAATTTACTGAAGCGCGCAGCCGCTATTTTAGAACAGGAATTTGGTCCTGACTGGCAGTACATTGCACAGGAACTGGGGACAGAAAACTTACGGAAGCGTGTAGGGAAAGACCTGACTTCCTTCATGGCGTTTCCTGAGCGTGGCAGCGGCGGAAGCAGCAAATGGCGGGGCAACTGCTCCCCGGAGGTTGTCTCCTCCGTCCTGCGCTATGTCCTCGATACCAAGCGCTATTACGGAAAGGATACTTCACAGTTTACCCTGCTCGATCCCATGTCCGGCTCCGGCACCAGCAAGGCTGCCGCTGACCGGCTCGGCGTCAGGTCCATCCTGTATGACCTGAACCCTGCCCCATCTGCGGGCATGGGCGGGTGGAACGCCTTAAAAAATGATGTGGAGGACTCGGCGGACCTTATCTTTTTTCATCCGCCATACCACAACATCATCCAGTATTCCGGGAACATGTGGGGAAAACCGCATCCTGATGACCTGTCACGCTGCGAAAACTACAATGACTTTCTGGAGAAGCTGAACCTCTGTATCCGGAAGTTCTATATGGCGCTCAGAAAAGACGGCCGCATGGCTGTCCTTGTGGGCGACATCCGGATGCAGGGCAGGTTCTACTCCATCCAGCATGATATGATGCGGATGGGCGATTTTGAGTCCTTTCTGGTAAAGGGGCAGTTCAACTGTGTTTCTGACAGCAGACGCTACCAGAAGCCATTCATCCCCATCGTGACGGAATACCTGCTCCTGCTGCATAAGAAAGACGCCCTTATGGTTCCTTTCCTCTTCGCAAAAGAGAGCTGCTTCTCCATTGCCGACACGGATCTGACCGCCCTGACATGGCACCATCTTATCCGGATGACAATGGAAAGCGCAGGCGGGGAAATGACACTGACGGAACTGTATGTAAAACTGCAGAACCATCCAAAATCAAAGAAAAACGGACACTATAAAGACCGCATCCGGGCAACCATCTACGAACACCGGAGCCAGTATACAGCCTGTGGGAACGGCACCTACCGCCTGAACTACAGGGTCGCATAAAGGAGGATAATCATATGCTTACTCTATTCAAGAATAAAAATAATGACCAGCACCAGGAACCGGCATCCAAACGTGAGGTTACTGTAACCGGCGCACTGATGGAGGTGCTGCGGCCGGGGTTTCCCGCCATGTATCTTTATCAGGGGAACCTGATCCGCACTTCCACCGTGCAGGCAATCCTGGAAGCTTCAGCCAGCCATGTCCGGTTTGAGACGCAAAACAGCATCTATACCGTTTCCTACAATCACCAGCCGGGAGGGGCTTTCCGTGTGACAGCCTGATCCCTGCAATACATTTTACACAAAATATCCGGGGCTGCCTGCAATATGCAGCGGCCCCCTTTTGGAAGGAGGACACGCCATGAATGGAACGGATCAGGAAACCGCCCTGCTCAGGGAGGAACTGGCCAGACTTTTAACAACCCTGAAGCACAACCGGGATAAGGTCTCACTTGAAGTGCTGAAGACAAAGTACAGGAAAGGCTATATGACACTCTGTGCGGACATAAAGCGCAGGGCATCGGATTATGCGGCAAGAGTCACCCTGGGCGGCATCCGCATCCACAGGGATTACCTCGACGAGGCTGTTCCCATCATCAACGGGACGATTGAGCGCTCCGGCACATTAAAACAGCTCTCAAGGGCAGCCTTCAGCCATCAGGACATAGCGGAATTCGACTCCCTTGCCAATGCGCTTCGGGAGAAGATCCTTGCCGACCTGGAGCCTTTCTATATGAGGCACCTTGCACTGTATATCACACAGGAATGCCTGGAGAATCCGGATGTCGCGCCGCTTATCTACTGTGTGGCCAGCCACTGCTTCTGGCAGGACGGGAAATGGATTCCACTGGAGCTTTACAAAACCGCCCCCGCGTGCCTGCAGAAAAAAAGCGCATAGCCGCCACAACACAGCAAAAAAGGAGAATGAGATGAAAGAACTTCAAATTGAAAGAAACATGGACAACAAAAAAATCACAGTCACGCTCACAGATGATGAGCTGGAAAAAGCCTACCGCATCATGGAGCGGCGCTATCTGGACGAGGATTTCGCCAATGCCCTTGCGGATGCCGCACAGGACCCGGACACCCGGTTCCATTCGGGACACCTGGAGGAATTCCCGGAACTGTCAGACTGGCTCTGTGCGTACTTTGACGGCATCTATGACGCCAACATGAGCCATAATGACCTGCTGGAACTTGCGCTGAACCGCCTACATGACGCATCGCTGGAGCCGCAGTTTTTCTTATCCCTCTCCCTGACTGCACCTGCAGTCTGCATGGGGATTGAAAAGGATATTACCGACTGCGAGCAGAACTGCGGCAGATACCACCGCTGCAGCAACATCGCGGAAGCAGATGACAGAAGCAGGCAGTGGGAGACACTGGCTTCCCTGCTCACCATGCACCAGAACGGGAGCTGCACCTGTAGCAGGGATGGCAGCGACGTGAAATGCCCGGCGGCAAAATATCTGACCGGCACATGGGACATCAGTGAGTTTTTCCACTCAGAAGACCGGAAGGAGGCTGCCACATGAAAAGCCTTGAAAAGATAAAAGAGCGTATCATTGCAGTCATCCAGAAAGAAGAAATGAAAACCCGGTCTGAAATGGAGGAATTATCCCGGAAACAGCATGACAATATGGGCTTTTACGGCATCGGCGGGCCTTATCAGCGTTATGAGCAGGCCATCGGACGCAGAAAAGACCATTTATCCGAACTGGAATCCCTGCGGAAGGCACAAAGCTCTGCGGCCGTTTTGGAACCCATGCGGCTGTACGGATATTTCTGTCCTTCCTGCAGAGAAAAGGTCTACCTGCAGGAGAGGAATCCTGAAACCGTGGACTGCCCCATCTGTAGCCGCAGGATATACAGGGATGGCGCTTATACGGAATGGAATGTGCAGAAAAACAGCAGGTTCACCTGCCTGCACGATCATGGACGTTGAAAGAACAGGAGGATTAACTGATGGCATTATACAAAAAACTGGATCTGTGGTCCATAACAGACGGGCTGGACAGGATGATGGACTATTGCTACAACGGGAACGAAAAAGGCAGCCCTTACTGGAGCTACTACTATGAGCTGATCAACGAGCTGAGCATTGCGGCTTCCGACATGTACATAGAGCTGGATACCCTGAAGAGCCATCTCTACAGGGAGATGCCCTATAAGAAGATCGCCTTCAGTGACGAAGACGACTGCGACCAGACGGCCATCGCATGGTTCAACACGGCGGCGGCCATGCTCTATGACACCGACATGACGGAGCTCCTGGAAAACGAGAACATCTTCTGCGCAGATGAGTGGGAAGAAAAGAAGAAAAGGATTGCCGCTCTGGGACGGCTGACCAAACGCCAGCAGACAGTGCTCTGCACGGAGGTCACCGCATTCATCACCCGCTACCTGGAGCTGTCGGCTGCATTCGACACGATTGAGGCCGTAATCAACGAACTGGACTACCACCAGTCAGCAGTGGCGCGAAAGGATGCCGCAGCATTCCCACCGGCTGCATATGTATGAAGGCAGCCCGCTGAATCCGCAGTCCCAGTACCACAAATAAAAACGATACAGAGGAGGATCCCATGTATATCACAGCATCAACCTACGGGGGCATCGACTGGCATGACTCCCGCACCATACACGAACAGCTGAAAAGCAGCGGCTCCTATAATATTGAGAAGGACAAGGTCCCGGAAGCCATAGCCGATGACATCGCCGGAGATTTCCCCTATGTGGAGGACATCCGGGAAAAAGTCCTGCAGGCCCTCTCTGAAAACTCCTGTTTCCACTTCATGGTCAAGTCTGAAGAAAAGGACAGCACGGGGAACGTGCTCTATAAGGACTGCGCTGTCTATGAAGATGACGGACAGATCTATTATGAAGCCGGGGCGGCCTTTGACGGCGAAAAAATGACACTGACGCAGGAATATGCTTTCGGGCAGATCTCCTACACCACATCCTATTATGTCGAGGACATCCCGGACGACCAGCTCGGCTACATTGTAACAGAGGATTTCCTTGCCCCATACAAAGGCATCCCGGTGGTACAGAGGATGTACCATGACATTTTTGACGGGCTGGATGACGCGCAGAGCTATGCCGAAAGCCTCCGGCTGCATGAGTTCCAGTATCCAACTTCCATTGTTACCCTCCTGGTATGCAACAGGGAGAAAGTATCCCAGGATGAATGGTATCTGCAGCAGAAAAAGGCCATGGAGCTGATGGAGGAAAAGGGGCAGACGCATCTGGACGGCAGCTTCCATATCTTTGTCAAGTGCCATATAGAGAACCTGAAGAAATTGGAAAACAGAAAGGAAACTGCATGATGAAAAAAGCATGGTGCCCTGAGAAAAAGGCACCAGAAGTAAAATGAAACGGGCAATGCCCGCTTTAGAAACAACCGGGGAGAGGCAGTAAATACTGTGTCTCCCTTTTTGCTTGCAAAACACAATATCTAGTATTTCATAATTGACTTATCCTATATATTGTGCTATCATGAATTTGTTATTGAATTTTGTGCAGTTCCAGAACGAAAAGCACACGCTGTTTAAGTTTGTACGGAGTCAGAAAGTATAAAGTGCAGGACACTTTATGTCTTCTGGCTCTTTTTATGTCTGTATAACACCATTTTACAGGCTATCATACAGCAGATCTGTACGCAGGCAGGAATGATTCGGCAGTTTAAGCCGCCATCATCTCCTGCCTTTTTTCGTTCAGGAAAGGAGGCCGGGAAGGGAATTTCACAAATTCACTGGCAAAATCTAAAAGAAAAGAGGAAGAATGAATGTCAAAGACAACAGAACGTATTCACGAACTCGTGGATAAACTCAATCAGTACCGCGATGAGTATTACAACAAAAATGCCCCCAGTGTGTCAGATGCCGTTTATGACCATCTTTATGACGAGTTGGAACGCCTGGAGAAGGAAACGGGAATCATCCTGAGCAATTCCCCCACCCAGACGGTGGGCTATAAGGCTGTCAGCAGCCTGGAGAAGGTACAGCACCACATCCCGCTGCTCTCCCTGGCCAAGACCAAAATGGTGAGTGAGCTGGTTTCTTTTGTCAAAGACCATGCCGCACTGCTCATGCTGAAGCTGGACGGCCTGACCGTAAAGCTCGTATACAAAGACGGGAAACTTGTGGAAGGCTCCACCAGGGGCGACGGTGACGAAGGGGAACTCATCACCCATAACATCGCTGCCTTCCGGAATGTGCCGCTGGCCATCCCTTATAAGGAAAACCTGGAATTATCAGGAGAGGGCTTCATCCATAAGAGCGCCTTTGAACGCTTAAAGGATACGCTCACCGGGAGCGACGGAAAACCCTACCGCAACGCAAGGAACCTTGCCTCCGGCTCTATCCGGTGCCTGGATGCCGGCATCTGCAGGGAACGGGAAATCAGTTTCTTTGCTTTCAATGTCCTTGAGGGAATGGCTGAGTTTGGGGATATAAAAGACAGCCGCAGCGCACTCCTGCTTTCAATGACAGACTATGGCTTTGGAATCTGTCCTTTTGTACCGATTCCGGCAGGCGCCACTGCAGAAGAAATTGAAAAACAAATCCAGAACCTGCTGGAACTTGCTGAAATCTCGGACATCCCCATCGACGGGATGGTGATGCGGTATGACAGCCTTTCCTATTCCGCAAGCCTGGGCAGAACAGGGCACCATTACAATGACGGCATTGCCTTCAAATTTGAGGATGACACTTATGAAACAGTCTTCCGGTCTATTGAGTGGCAGACGGGACGCAGCGGCGAGATTGCGCCTGTTGCATTGTTTGACACGGTGGAGATCGACGGCTGTGAGGTATCCAGGGCGAGCCTCCATAACCTGACCTTCATTAAAAATCTTGAACTGC
Organism: Lachnospiraceae bacterium; assembly: GCA_009911505.1. Taxonomy (GTDB): domain Bacteria; phylum Bacillota; class Clostridia; order Lachnospirales; family Lachnospiraceae; genus Roseburia_B. The sequence continues at coordinate 30,195 of QXXL01000018.1, forward strand.
ACCCAGGATGCCGCATCCTGGTATCCAAACGCAACATGATTATCCCCCATGTGGAGGAGAACCTTGACCGCGGGAACTATCAGGACATGGCACCGCAGGCCTGCCCCTGCTGTGGGCGGCCTGCACGCATCTATTCCAGAGCCGGTGACAAAGGACGCATGGTGGAAACACTCCACTGTGACAACCCTGAATGTGGCAGCCGCGTCCTTCAGCGCTTCGTCCACTTCGCAGAAAAGAAAGCCATGAACATCAGGGGGCTTTCCGAGGCAACACTGGATCAGCTTATTCAGCTCGGCGCCTTGAAAACCTATCAGGATCTCTACCACCTTGACCGCTACCGTGATGAGATCATCGCACTGGAGGGCTTCGGGGAAAAATCCTATGAGAACCTGATCGCCTCCATCAATGAGAGCCGCAACACGACATTTGTGCGCTTCGTGGTGGCAATGGACATCCCCCTGATCGGCAGGACTGCCAGCAGGATACTGGACGGGCATTTCCACGGCAGCCTGCGGGAGCTGAGGCTGGCCGCACTGGACCGCTTTGACTTTACCTGCCTGGAAGGGATTGGTGACATTATGAGCAGCAACCTCCATGAGTGGTTCCGCAACCCGGACCATCTCCTGTTATGGGGCAGCTTACAGAAAGAATTACACTTTGAAAATGGTTTGGATGCAAAGGCATCCGGAAATGGAGAAAGGGCGGGAAAAGATTCCGCCCATATGAACGGAACAAATAACAGCACATTTGCAGGATGCACTATCGTAGCCACAGGAAAGCTTGAGAACTTCACCCGCGATGGTATCAATGCCAGGATCATCAGCCTCGGTGCCACGCCTGGCAGTTCCGTCACCAAAAAGACGGATTACCTGATCTGTGGGGAGAAGGCCGGAAGCAAGCTGGCAAAGGCACAGCAGCTCGGTGTTAAGATCCTGACTGAGCAGGAATTCCTGGACATGATCGCTTCCTGAGCATGGCTGTCCGGCAAAGGCTTTTACCTGATTTCCGCATACAGACAGTGCAGCCTGTATGCGGATAAAAGACAAAGGAGGATATGATAGATGAACATTTCAGGTTTTCCGCTGCTGGTGAAATTGACAAACCTTTCTGCCAGCAGCCCATCTGCAGGAACAGATCAGGAAGAGGTCTCCATTCAGGAAGATGTGGTTTCATCCGTTATCTGGCAGCGCTGGATCGCCTGCTATATGCTGCAGGACTGGGACCTGTTCGATGCCCAATTCGCTTATGTTGAAACTGAGTGCATACGAATACGGGAAGTATGCAGACGGCTGGAGGGCACGACCATAGATGCCAGATCGCTGGAAGGCACCCTGACTGATACGTTCAACCACGTCCTGATTGAGGATGTGGAAGACTCCATCCAGAGGTATATGGAAGCATGGAAATGTGACCGGTCAAAGGTTGAACTCTGGATCGCATGGGTAATAGCGGAACTTTTTCCTGTAAGTCCTCTGATAGGGAAACATTGACAAAGAATTTTACATGATTCCAAAAATGCAGGCAGTGCTGCCTGTATGTGGACACAGAATACGAAAGGAGGATATGGCAAATGAACATTTCAGGTGTTCCCCTACTGGCAGAACCATCAAATCTTTCTGCCGGCAGCACACTGACAAAAACAGATTGGGAAAACATCACCATCCATGAAGATGATGTCTCCTCTTTCCTCTGTCAGCGCTGGATTTCCTGCTATATGCTGTATGACTGGAATCTCCACCATGCAAATTATGCTTATCTTAGCAATAAGTGCGACTGGGTGCAGCAGACATACAAACGGCTGGAAGGTACGGCCACAGATGCTGCATCTTTAAAAGATACCCTGACTGATACATTCAATCGAATCCTGCTTGAGGATGTGGAAGACTTTATCCAGACGCACATGGAGGTATGGAAATGTGACCGGCTGACGGTTGAATTCCAGGTCGCGAAAGTGACATCGGAAATCTTTTCCAATCCAAAATCATAAGAGCAGAAACAGAAAGGATGCCGGCATATCCCATGCTGCGAAAAAAGCTGTCTGAAATTGGCAGCTTTTTTCAAGTATCCGGCCACTACAGGGTATTTATTTTATATAGGGATTTCCCTATGGAACCTGTGTAACAATTTTCAAAACCGCAACTGACAAAACGGCGGCAACATGCTATAATATGAGAAAGAGAGGTACATCTATGCCAAACACAAGCAAAACCATCCAACAGTTAAACCTGGAGGACGATTTCCTTTTCGCTAAGGTAATGAGTGATAAGGAGGTCTGCAGAAAAGTATTAGAAAAAATACTGGGCGTTTCCATTCGGGAGGTTTCCGTGCCTGCAACGCAGAAAACCATCAATACGCTCTATGACGGAAAAGGTATCCGGCTCGATGTATACCTGAACGACAACGAGGGAACTGTATATAATGTGGAGATGGAGCGCGGAAAGCATAAAAGAGCCATTCTCCCCAAGAGATCGAGGTACTACCAGGGAAACATCGACCTTGACATCATTTCCGCAGGGGAAGATTACAGGAAACTGAAAAAATCCTTTGTCATCTTCATCTGCACCTTGATCCGTTTGGAGACCGGCGCCATTTATACACCTTTGAAAACAGGTGCGTGGAAAACCCTTCCCTCACACTGGGAGATGAAACCACCAAGATTTTCCTGAACACAAAGGGCAATATGCACGATGTCGATCCTGAAATGCAGGAATTTCTCTCTTATGTGGAGAACACAACAGATGACTTTGCAGCGCAGGCCAGAAGCCCACTCATAAAAGAGATCCACAAAAAGGTTACTGAGGTAAAAGAAAGTAAAGAATTGGAGGTCGAGTATATGACTTTATTACAGAGGGATAGGGAAAATATACAACAGGGACAAGAAAATATGGCCGCATTGACTAAAATTCTTCTTGAAGAAAATCGTACTGATGATTTGAAACGTGCTTTAGAAGACACAGACTTCAGAAACGAGCTTTTTGAAGAATATAACATTCTATAACAGCAGACATATTAGTAGGGGAGGTATCCACTTCCCCTGATTTTTCATATCGGAGATCAAATATATGACTTTATTACAGAGAGACCGGGAAAATATCGAATTAGGGCGAGAAGAAGGCAGCATTTCTGCCACTAAAATCCTCAAACTCCACAATAAGGGGATGGACAATGAGGATATCTCATCGTCCCTGCAGCTTGATCTTGAATATGTCAACTCTGTTATATCTGACTATGAAAACGATTAAACTATAAGAGGAATGCACAATGACTTTATTGCAGAGAGACCGGGAAAATATTGAATTAGGCACTACACTTGCCACGAAAATCATTAAGCTGTATCACAAAGGCATCGACAGTAAAGACATTGCTTCTTCTTTGCAGCTTGATCTTGAATATGTCAGCTCGGTCATATCAGATTACAAAAATGAATAGGATATAAAATTTAACAGACACATTATTAGCAGGGGGAGCAAACACTTCCCCTGATTTTGTACATCGTAGATTGGAGGAAAAATGGATACAATGTCAAAAGAAAAAAACAGTCCTGGCAGGGATGCTCTACATAAGGTTCTTGCGCAGGCATATAAAGGGAAAAGTTTTGCCGTACTTGGAATCAAACTCCCACTCATCCGTGAACTGCTCCCGGCAATTCCGCTAAGGGACGGCTTCATTGACAGCCTGTTCCTACTGGAAGACGGAACCTATGCAGTTGTGGAATACGCATCCGGATGCCATAAAACAGATATGGCCCAATATCCGAACTACATTGCAAAGATCATGGAAAAATATGATAAAGGAGATGGAAATTTTGACCTACACCTTATCATCATCTATACCGGCGATGTGGAAAAGGCCGATCCGGTATTTGACTGTGGCTGCCTTACCTTGCGTCCAAAGCAGGTTTTCTTATCCCGCATGGACAGCGGGGCAGTATTCGACGCCATACGTCAGAAAATCCATTCCGGGATTGTGCTTATGGATGATGATCTGATGAAGCTGGTGGTCCTGCCACTGTCTGTTCCCGGTCCTGAAAGAAAAACACAGTTATTTGAAAAGATTTCGTCCCTGGCAGGAGAGATTCCGGATGAGACACAGCGTAATTTCGTCCTCTCCGCCATGGCACTTGCCACTGAAAAGTTTATAGACAAAGAATAAAAGAGATTGGACCGGCAGCCGCCGGTCCTTTTTTAACAGTTCCTGAAAAACTACTCATATTCCCACGGTATTTCATTGAAACATTTGTAAAACTCACTATTATTCCAATCTGACACTGGGCGATAATCATAAGCAACTCCATCTATATGGAAATTCGGGCAACTGTCTGTAGCCATAGACAGTTTCACTACATCCCCATTTGCCAACGTTAATTCCAAACAGGCATATCGGTTTCCACAGTCTGTTCCATTAAGCATATATTCCGCATTACTGAACCATTCTTCAAACTTTTGCAGTGTCTCTGCGTTTGTTATGGTCTGACTATAAAATTGCCCGCCAGTAAAAGTAGACTTAACATCTAACTTAGCGGATACAATATCTTTTATATCAGAAACATCATAATTTTGATAACCTATTTTTTCTGTCAACATAATCTGTATATAATCACATAACTTAGGCGCTTCTATGAAGCACTCCATCATTCCCTTTTCGTCATCATAAGTATAGTATAAATACCCTCCTTCAAACACTCGGATTTCCATATCATTATAGATTATCTGCCAGCCTTTTTCTTTATGGCCTTCCCAACGTCTGTCAAACGGCTGTCCTTCCAAATCCAGCGCCTCTACTTGTGCTGACAGCCATTCCTGGTCTTTATCTGTAGGAATATAATAATAATAAGCATTCTCTCTTATCATGGAAGGCTGTACTTTTATGCAGACCTTGTCAGCTTCCGGCTGTTCATAAAGCATGATATTCTGTATAGTATCATTTTCTAATGGCATTTCCTTTGTTTGTAAAGAAATATATTTTTCAAGAATAGTATTCACTTCCACTTTATCTTCTTCACTAAGCGAAAGATGTCTGTTGTAAGCAGAATCATTAAAGGTTCCACAATCGGAATGATACCTTACCGCATTCCCATCAAGTATAAGTTCACAGTTATCAAGACAGTCTGAAGTACCTACATTCCACTCCCCAGATTCAAGAAAGGCACGAAAAATCATTGCATCTTCCCTTGACATAATAACGGGACTGCTTCCGTTTAAAATATCAGATACCTGCATATCAGCATCAGTTTCCTGCTGTGCAGTATTTTCCTCACCTGGCGTCTGTTCTGTGGATAGGCTGCTATCTCCAACTTCCTTTACAGAAGCAATCCTTACTTCCACATTTTTTACAGATACATACACGTCCATACTTTCATCTGTCGTATTCTGCACATTTACGCCTATTTTAAACCATGCGCCTTTTTCTACATCCATCTCCACAGGCATTCCCGGTGTAATATAGGCGGGTTCGTCATAAGTGTTTTCTTCCCTGACCTCTACAGGCAGCAATGCAATTTCCGTATCCCCAAGTCCTTCGCCGGCATAAAATGTAAGCGTATTACCTTTAGGGCTGATTTCTTCATCTGAATAACAAAAAGCTTCTGTACTTCCTGCAGGTATTGTAATTCTGATCTGATACTCTCTTGTGGGATTCGTCAAAAAGCATACCGCCAATATTACTAATACTGCTGCCGCTGCTATCATGATCCATAATGTCGGTTTTTTGTAATTCAATACGGATTTCACTCTTTCCTTTACTCCCACTTCCCCAAAAGCCAGCGGACACACCATGATCAGGCTCCTCTGTCCTGCACAGGATAACAACACTTTAGAATACTCTTTTTTCTCATGGAATGTCATATCTTTGGCCGCTTTTTCATCACATGCCAGTTCAATGTCCTTGCAGAGCAGGGAATATGCCATCCAGCAAAGAGGATTAAACCAATGGATACATAACAATAAATACCCCAACGCTTTCCACCAATGGTCTTTCCTTTTAAGATGTGCAGATTCATGTGCAAGGATATAGTCCATCTCTCTCTCACGCAGTGCAGAAGAAAGATAAACCCTTGGTCTGAAAATCCCCAAAATAAAGGGGGATTTTACGGCATCACAAATGTAAATATTATCCCTGACGCATACCGCTTCTTTTACAAGTTTATGCAGCTTTACAGCACTACCCATTGCCCAAATTATTAACAGGACCATGCCACAGCACCAAACAAGACCGGCAGCATATGTAACTATCTGCAAGGGAGCCGCACTATCTGATCCATTGTACGCAAAGGTTTCTGTCAGCATTGGGTTTATCGTATTTTCCACAATTGTCAGCCGGCTGTCTATGGACGGTATATAATTTTGCACTTCCCCTTCCACAACTGTGCTGGATTTTATAGGTTCTGTACTTGGCAATATACTGAACCGGCTTTCAATGGAAAACGGACAGATCAGCCGGATTGCTACTACTCCCCACAACAGACAATTCACCCATTTGGGAATTTTTCTAAATAACAGCCTGATACATAAAACTGCCAATATTAACCATCCGGCAGTAATGCTCATATTTAATAACTTCAAGAAAATATCGCCCATACCCTTTATTCCTCCGTCCTGTCAATTATCCTGCGGATTTCTTCCGCTTCATCCGCTGTAATCTTGGAACCCTGCATAAATGCCGCAATAAATGCTGGAAGCGAGCCCGCAAAAGTATCTTCCACATATCGTCTGCTCTGCATGGAATAAAATTCATCCCTGGAAATCACAGCCGTTACCACTCCATTTTCATTACGGAACAATCCTTTGTCTATTAGTCTCCGCAATACATTATGTGCCGTAGTTCTTTTCCAGTTAAATTCTACCGCTGTCATCTTTACCAATTCAGACGAAGTAACCGGCTCATGCGCCCAAATCATATCTGCATATCGTGCTTCAATAACACCCAATTGTATTTCTGCCATGTGTTTCGTTCTCCTTTCACAGACCACTCAAAGTGGTCTTTATTACAGACTACACCAAGTGGTCTCAAAAGTCAAGATTAAACTCTCACACCTAGCACACCTTAGAAAATGAATATATTAAAATGGACTGTTGCCACTGAAAAGTTTATAGACAGAGAATAAAAGAGATTTTTAACAGCTCCTGAATGAAAATGCCCAAATTACAGACACTACTCCTAAAAAGAAAGAAGGGATTACCATGGCTGTTGCACACAAAGGCTCCATCTCCATGGGGCTTGTCCTGATTCCGGTCGGCCTGTATAAGACCACCGTTGACAATGACATCCACTTCAACCAGCTTGATAAGGAAAGCAAGGCACGCATCAAATATAAGAAATACTGCAGCCACTGCAACAAGGAAGTCGGCCCCGATGACATCATCAAAGGGTACGAATATGAGAAAGATAAATATGTGGTGATGACGGATGATGACCTGGAGAAGATCAAGACAAAGAAGGATAAGACCATCCACATCCTGCAGTTCGCCAAAATAGCGGAGATCAATTCCATTTATTATGAAAAAGACTATTATGCCATACCCGACACCGGCGCAGAAAAAGCGTATGAGCTGCTGCGCCAGGCACTGCTCTCCCAGAAGAAAGTGGCCATCGCAAAGACTGTGATGGGGACGAACGAAAAGCTCCTCGTCCTCTATCCCACCAAGGAGGGCATGATCGTCAAGACGCTGTTCTACCATGATGAGATCGCAGCCGTCCCAAAGCAGATGCCCAAAGTCACGCTTGACAAGAACGAGCTGGACATGGCGAAGATGCTGGTTGACAACATGACCAAGCCTTTCGTCCCGGAAGACTTCCAGGATGAGTACCAGGCAAGGCTGCGGGATGCGATCATGAAAAAGATTCAGGGGCAGGAAATCGTCACTGCCGATACCAGTGAGCCGGGCAATGTGATCGACCTGATGGAAGCACTGCAGAAAAGCCTGGAAATGTCCAAAGGGAATGGGCGGAAAAAGACGGGTACCGCGTAATGAGCCTGTTCGAGGAAAAGAACCTAAGCCCCATGCTGATCTCTCAGATGCAGGAGCCATTCAATGATGATAAATGGATCTATGAACTGAAGCTGGACGGCTGCCGGTGCATCGGCTATTTTGACCAAACCCGCACCTGCCTGCGAAATAAAAGGAACATGGAACTGCTCCCCAAATTCCCTGAATTGAAGGATCTCCACCGCAGCGTATCGGAGCGGACAGTGCTGGACGGTGAGCTGGTGGTGCTGCGGAACGGCGTCCCTGACTTTTTTGAACTCCAACGGCGCACCCTGCTGACAGACCGCTTCAAGATCGAAATGGCTGCTGCAAGGCATCCTGCCTCCTTCGTCGCTTATGACTGCCTCTGTGAAAGCAGCCACAGCATCATGGACCAGCCGCTCCTTGTGCGCAAAGAGGCCCTGCAGTCATCTGTCCGCGAGAACGACCTTATCGCCGTTTCCCGCTATATTCCCACAGACGGCATCGGACTGTTCCGCGCTGCCGACGAGCGGGAGCTGGAGGGAGTCGTAGCCAAAAGAGCCTCCAGCCTGTATTACCCCGGTAAGCGCACGAAGGACTGGATCAAATTCAAGCGGATGGCAGACGAGGAATTTGTTGTATGCGGCTATATCAAGAAAAACAGCAGAACCTTCAGCATCATCCTTGGGAAATACCATAACGGCGCTTACCTCTACAAAGGCCATGTGACTCTGGGTGTTACCAAAGCGGCCATCAGCCAGCTTAGGGAAAGCGGTACAATGCCGTTCACGGCAATCCCTGCAGGTGCAGGCAATGAAAATGTCGTCTGGGTATATCCGGATCAGGTATGTACCGTGGAATACATGCCGAACACAAAGAACTCCCTGCGCCAGGCTGTCTTCAAAGAATTCCGCACAGATATGGTGCCGGAGGATATAGACTGACAAAGCCGGGCATTTCATCCCGGCTCTGAAGCGTTTGCGGAAGGATTTGAACCTTCGGTGCGTTGCCGCACACCACCTTAGCAGGGTGGCACCATAAGCCTCTCGGACACGCAAACGTATAGTGGATGGGGCAGGACTCGAACCTGCGGTGTTTCTGTGTGACGGATTTACAGTCCGCTGCCCTCGCCGCTAGGCAT
>QXXL01000027.1 GCA_009911505.1 Lachnospiraceae bacterium
GGACAGCCAGACCTACCGCTACCTTATCAACAACGCCAACTTTGAGAGCTATATCAAGATTGTGAAAAAGGATATAGAAACAGGCAAGGTTATCCCATATGCAGGTGCAGGCTTCCAGATTTACGACCCGAATGGGGAGCTTGTAACAATGACGTTCACTTATCCCGAAGTGACGAAGATTGACACGTTCTACACTACCGCAGACGGAGAGCTTATCACGCCGCAGACCTTAGAATACGGCAAGGGATACTCTCTGGTTGAGGTGCAGGCTCCGTATGGCTACGTTCTGGATTCTGAGCCAGTCTATTTTGACGTAGAACAGGAAAATTCCGAGGATGAAAGCGGCATCACGATTGTTAAAGTGGAACGCTCCAATATGGCACAGAAAGGGAAAATTACGGTAGAAAAATCTGGCGAAGTATTCAGCAGGGTATCAGGAAACAAGGGGCTGTATCAGCCGATTTTTGAAGTGGACAGCCTTGAGGGTGCGGTCTATGAGATTACCGCTGCTGAGGACATCATTACGACAGACGGAACGGTCAGAGCCGAGAAAGGCGAGGTTATAGACACGCTTACCACAGGAGAGGACGGCACGGCAGAAAGCAAGGAGCTTTATCTTGGAAAATATGAGGTTAAGGAAGTGACCGCCCCGTATGGCATGGTATTAAGTGAGGAAGTCCACGCCGTGGAGCTTGTGTATGCGGGACAGGAAATTGAAGTGACGGAAGCAGGCACGGATTTTTACAACGAGCGTCAGCGTGTGGAAATCGACCTTAATAAAACGCTTGAAGTGGATGAAGCATACGGCGTAGGAAACAACGGGGAGATTAAGGATGTTACGTTTGGTCTGTATGCATCTGAGGAACTGACCGCCGCAGACGGTTCTTCTATCCCTGCGGATGAGCTGATTGAGGTTATCTTCCTTGATGAAAACGGTCATGGAAAGGCAGTCAGCGACCTGCCGATTGGCAGCTACTATGTGCAGGAAATCAGCACAAATTCCGCATACCTTGTCAGCGATGAAAAATACCCTGTTGATTTTGAGTACGCAGGGCAGGAAACCGCCGTTGTGCATATCACAGCCAACGGGGGAGATGCCATTGAAAACGAACTGATTTACGGCTCTGTCAGCGGTAAGAAGTCCAATGAGGACGGCGAAGATTTAGGCGGTGCTGTTATCGGCATTTTTAAGGCAGGCACAACAGAATATACAAAGGAAAATGCGATTGCGACTGCCACATCCGAGGATGACGGCAGTTTTTCTTTTGCCGAAGTTCCGTATGGCACATGGATAATCCGTGAAATTGAAAGCCCGAAAGGTTATGTACTCTCCGAGGAAGAAATAAGCGTGACAATCAGTGAGGTTGATGAAGTTGTGGAAATCGAGCTTGTCAACTACTTCATTACAGGCAATATCGCTCTGACTAAAGTAGACAAGGACTACCCAGAAAACAAGCTGACAGGTGCGGTATTTGAGGTTTACTCGGATACAAACGGAGATGGAAAACTGGATAAGAAAGACGAGCTGCTCGGAGAGATGGGCGAGGTGGAAAAAGGCGTGTACCAGATGGACGACCTGCGTTACGGCAAGTACCTTGTCCGTGAGAAAACCGCCCCGACAGGCTTCGTGCTTGATGAGAATGTTTATCCTGTATCCATTGAGGAAAACGGCAAGACCTGTAACGTGGAGAATGAAGCAGGAAAAGGCTTTTTAAATGAAGCACAGAAAGGCAGCCTTAAAATCGTCAAGACTTCCTCGGACGGCAAGGTGGAGGGCTTCTCTTTCCGTGTGATTGGCAAAGATTACGACCAGACATTTACGACAGACAAGAAAGGTGAGATTACTGTTGAGGGGCTGCGTATCGGCGAATACACCGTGTCCGAGGTCAGCGACAAGGCATCCTCTGGCTATATCCTGCCTGCCGACCAGAAAGTGACAATCAAAACAGACGAAACGGCAATGATGTGGTATAAAAAAAGTTGACAGCCCATTCTCAAGGATTTGAGATATAATCAAGAGAATAAGGAGTGAACAA
>QXXL01000019.1 GCA_009911505.1 Lachnospiraceae bacterium
AATCGAACCCCCGTAAGCAGAGCCACAATCTGCCGGACTGCCACTGTCCTATGGCCACAGTAGCTCCTGCGGGACTTGAACCCGACATCTCCGGCTTGAGAGGCCGGTGTCCTGACCTTTAGACTAAGGAGCCATGATGATCCCCACGGGACTTGAACCCTGTATTCCCGGCTTGAAAGGCCGGTGTCGTAACCTTTAGACCAGGGGACCTTACTGCAGGCATTTCCAGCCTGCTGTTATCTTATTGTTTCTATTTCTTATCTTCCATTCATGCGCTTATCTGTATCTGCGCCGCTGTATCCGTAACCAGAATATCATCCAGGCGTACCTGCAGAACCGCTGCAAGCACCACCAGATTGTCTATGGTCGGCAGGGCAACACCCTGCTGCCACTTGTATATGGCCTGCGGCGTGGCAAAGCCAAAAACATCCTGCAGATCCCTTACTGATAGCCCTGCCTGCTTCCGCAGCCTTGCTATGTTCTGCCCTGTCCTTACCATATCTATAACCGGCACATTCACCATGATCCTCACCTCCTGCTATTTGAAATCAATATCCAGGCGGCAATGCTCCATATGGGACTTGAACCCATGACTCCTCGATTAAAAGTCGAGTGCTCTCCCATCTGAGCTAATGGAACATAAAAAATACCGCCTACCTCATTTAAGATAAGCGGTACTTGAAATCTATGGTCTGTTCCCGGCAGTCTTCCAGAAGACCTGCCTTCAGACGTCACACAGTTTTTCGCCTTTTCCTTATCTTGCATGAGCGCATCTTAACCAGACTCTGTTCTTTTTCTTTACTGAACAGTGCCTCATAATGTTCGCTATGCAGATAATAAACAACTGGAGTTATTGCGAAGCCATTCGCAGCGAAATTAACTGTTGCCATGATTGTTTCCTTTCCGGACTTATCCGTCCTCTTTGTTTTCTACTGTAATCACTATAACACCGATTCCCGGATTTGTCATTATACTGGTAATATAATTTTATGGATGCCCTCCTGTCCCTATCCCTGTCTCACCTCCAACCCGTCCAGCGTAAGCCCTGGCAGCCCCACCAGATACCATCCGCCATCCATGCCCATCTCCATGCGGGCAGGAACCCATACGTCATTCAGGCAGAATTCAAAGACCTCCCCACAGTGGATGCCGCCGTAATCGCGCCTGTCACCGTCCTTATCCGTGTAATGGAAATTATACCTGCCGCTTTCCCTGTCATAAAATAATGTTCCCTGCTTCATAAACGTCCTCCTTCTTAAATATGTTTCTATATAATAAAGAGTCACTTTCTCTTATTTTCTTGAATTTTTTTGTAAATTGTTTTACGAAATCTCTTTTCATGGCTCTTCCTCCTCTGCACCCTTCATCTGCGACCCATATTTTTTTGCCAGCCGGTAGAAGCTGTCTTTCTTAAGCCCGGTCAGCGTCATCGCTTCCTTTGCCGAAATCACGCCGCTTTTCCATCTCCCATAGCAGTCCTCCCAGTTCTCCGGGCATTCCACCCTCGGCCTGCCCAGGTGCTTCCCACCTGCCTTTGCCACCTCGATGCCCTGGCGCTGCAGCTCATGGCGCTCCGTCCAGTCCTCATCCGCCACATATGCGAATACCGCCAGCACCACATCCGTGATCAGCTGCCCCACCAGTTCCTTCGACTGGGTGGTATCCAGTATGGGCATGGATGTCACTTTGATGTCAGCGCCGATTTCCTTTGTGATGTGGAACCACTCCTTATAGATCTCGCCGTAGTTCCTCCCGAACCGCTTCAGCTCCGTCACCACCAGCAGGTCGCCCTCCCGCAGGATGTTGTCAACCAGGGAGCGGTACACCGGGCGTTCAAACTGCCTCCCGGATTCTTTCTCCACATAGATGTCGCGCTCGTCGATGCCCTCCTCGTCCCGCAGGATGTGGATCTGCCGCTCCGGGTTCTGCTCACGGGTGGATACGCGCACATATCCGAACTTCTTTGTTGCCATGACAGCCCTCCTTCCGTAAAAATCCGTATCGCAAAAGGTATACCTTTGGAGATATGTATTCTGGCAGGCATACACCACTGTTTTTCTGTCGCAAAAAGCCCTTTTTGCGTTTTGCGATGTCGTAGACGTACCTGATACCTTTTGCGACACATCATTTTATACGCAGGGGATGCCCAAAACGCAACAATCCCCTGCGAATTGCCATAATTCCTAAAACCTCCCTGCTAAGCCTTCACCAGCTAAACCCGGAACTTCCGGATGCAACTTAACAGGGTTGCAGAGAACTCCTGGTACAGGTCCTCCTCGAACACGTTCTGCTCCATGGCGTTCTTGATAAGGAGCGGGCGGTACATCCGGAAGATCGCCTCCTGCGCCTCCTTATCCCCCGCCTTCGCACGCTCCAGCAGCTCCTCAAAATCCGTCATTCCCATTCATCTCCTTCCTGAGCTTCCTGAGCACATAGTAATACGCCATCTCCGCCTGTTTCGGCTCCATATGGAACCGCTCCCCCAGTTCCGCAAAGGTAAGCTCCCCATACACCCTGGCAAACAAAATCTTCCTGTCCCTGTCCTTCAGCCTGCTTATGGCCTTTGCCAGCCGGTCGCTCTCCAGAAGGCTCAGCAGTTCGCCGTACCTCTGCCAGTCCCTGAAGATAAAATCCGTATGCTCCCCTATGTAGGCGCGGTACTGTTCCTCAAAGTCCGTATAGTTGCGCTCTAGGTTATCCTCCCGAAGATATTCCCTGCCCTGCAGCCGTCGTTTCCGCTCCCAGTATTTCTTCCGCGTGTTATCCACCGCCGCCATCAGGTATGCCGTGAAGCGGTTCTGCACGGAATCGTTATGCTTTTCTCTCATCCTTTCGTCCTCCAGTCTTTTTCCACGTTTCCCTGTGAACCGCAGAACCGGAGGTCCTCTGGTAAAATGACTTATGCAGGCTTTAGTCGCAAAAATAAAAGAGCATTTATCCGCCCGAGAGCACGGATAGACGCTCTTTTCCCATAAATTTATGCCTTCCTCCAAAAAGTAGTGTGCCAGACTACTATGCTGGGCGCGGAACGCCCCCTGAAAGCTTATGATTTTTTTAACGCAATCCCCCTGCCAGTGCCTGGCTTATGAAAATTCCCCACTATAGACCATGTACCTCTCCCATGGCCGCAAAAAGGCACCCAAACAAGACCCTGATGAACCATGTTTTTTTTGTTCACCAGATGTCTGGGTGCTTAGTAGTTTATTACGCTATCTTTTAGGGTGTTTATACCATTTTTACTTTTACAAGGTATGGCAATACACTACTATTAGGAGGTGATTTGCATGTCTTTATCAATCAGTGATGCCCGTGTGTTCAGCGCTGCCCTAAAAAAAGCAAGGCAAAAACGGAAGCTCACACAGGCTGAGTGTGCGGAGCTGCTTGACCATTCCGTGTCCTTCCAGAAGGACCTGGAACGCGGCCGCTGCTCCCCAAGCATTGAGGGGTTTTACCATATCTGCAGAACGCTCGGCATTTCCGCGGACGACTGTATCTTCCAAGACGGAGCCGACAGGACCGGCTCTACATACCAGACGCTGCTGCGGCTGCTCCCATTGTGCGACGAAAAGAGCCTGTCCGCTCTCGCGGCGGCTGCAGCTGTACTTACAGGTGTTGATCAGAATGCCGTGCTAAAAGAACAGTCTGAAAGTATCCGTGACGAACAAATGTAGTATGTCAGAAAAAGCAAAAAAGCCAGCCGTCCAGATTTATGATCTGTTCCGCTGGCTTTTTCTGTAATGCCGCATGGGAAAGATGTTTCCATGCCTGTCCTTAAATGTTGTAATAAGTTTCAGCTGAAAAAATACAGATACTTGCACCCCGTTTCTGGGGCAGATTCCCCTTAAACTAAACAGGAAGATATCTTCCTTCCTCCTGTGTGACTTCTTCTCACCAGGCCATAGTACGGCCCTTCTGTAAAACTCCCCTTTCTTTTCATGGGGCATTTCTGTGTCCAATTCCCCAAATTGCCATAACAACATGTTACCTAAGGAAGTTCCATTAAATATGCTCCGTTTTCAATCTGCATTTTCTCGAATAACTGAAAGTAAATCACTGTCAGTCTTTTCGACAAATACAGCCCCATATAATTTTGCTTCTATAAACAATATGTTGCTCCCATGTAGCAGACATGAGGATAAATGACACAGAAATCTTTTCCTGCTTACAAAATTCCAATAAGTCAAGCCCTGTCCCGTCAGCCATATAATAGTCAGAACAAATCACATCAAATGCAGAGGTCAGCAATCCCGCCTTTGCTTCTGCCACACCACCAGCAGTTGTCACTTCGTAATGCTTTTTTAGAATATAGCTTAGTGCATCCAAAAAATCAGGAGAATCATCCACAATTAAAATTCTTTTCATAGCTGTTTACCCCGCATTGACTACATTTACAATACTTGTCTTTTTAATCTTTTGGCTTGGTGAAATGACAGCAAGGAACGTAGTCAAAATAGCTGCTGTAACTACTACCGCAAGAACCAGGATCGGCGGTTCCCATTTCTGCCCCCAATTAGAAGTAATAAGCATTTCAAAGAAAAATCGGTGCAGGAATAATCCCAATATAGCTCCGGCAATACTGCCAGTGACAGCGTAAGCGGCGGCTTCTGCAAGTATTACCTTTTGGAGCTGCTTTCCCGACATTCCTACCGCACGCATAACGCCATAGTGATTGATCCTGCTGGAGACGCTTGCATTGACCGTGTTGACAATATTGATTAAAGCCACCAATGCAATAACAATCAAAAAGCCATACACAAATACTGCCATAGCAAAATAGCCTGTGCGTACTTCATCATTATGCTGCTGCATATCCAGCAGCTTCATATCAGCGGTAATCAGGCTTCTAACCTGCCCGGATACATCTGTACTTGTTTGAATTTCTATAACTATATAGTCGCTGATTCCTGTTAAAGATGTGAACATATTTTCAGAACAGACAATAATCCATTCCCCACTTCCAGAATCCAGCGGCACATCGGAGACAATGCCGGAAACAGTTATTTCATGCTCTGTTCCATTCATATCAAGTGTGATGATGTCGCCAATTTCCCAATTAAATTCCTGTGAATATCCATAATCTACCAATACGCCATTTCCATTTTTAACATTTTCAATATCACCGGAGATTAGGACATCGCTTGCCCATTGAAATTGAGGATCGTCATAGGAAACTAAAGTTGCAGTATTTGAGCCTTTTTTATCCTTTGCAGGAATACCCGTGCAAAACATTCTCCCGTATACTTTTTCTACCCCCGGAATAGGCACTATTTCCTCTTTCAAAGAATGGGGCAGATAAAAGCCCGGTTCATTTCCCTCAACCGTCAAATCCGGTGCATAAGGCTTTAGAGGACTTAGGGCATGGTTCATAAATGTGATCAATATGGTAAAGCACAAGAACAGGACAATGCTGATAGCAAAGGAACCAGCGATTAAAATCATGCTCTTTTTGTTAGAAAACGCATGGCGAAGCCCCATAGCCGTATCTACATGAAACACTTTAGTGTTAGAAGCTTTTTTGAAATTCTGATAATTGGCTTGATTGATATTTCCTGTTACTGCTGTCTGCGGAGATACCTTTGCCGCATTTTTAGCCGGAGAGCTTGAAGCAATCATCACAACAAAAACTCCTATCACCGTACCCGCTAATATGCCGGGGAAACTTAGCTGAAATTGCGGCATTTCCGGGAGATATTGTGAGTTAATGGAATTTAATACATAAATAGCAATCCAGAGAATGGCACTCCCTGAAAGCAAACCAGCGGGAATGGCTTTCAGACAGTATAGTAACCCCTCCCATCGTATATATCTTTTGATCTGCCTCTTTGTAGCTCCAAGACAACGCAGTAAACCAAAAAACTGCGTCCGTTCCAAGACACTCATATTAAAGCTGCTGGCAATCATAAATGTTCCGGTCATAGCAACAAGAATAAAAAGAATTGCCGCAGTAAGATAAACTTCAAGCATTGTGGTGTCTTTGCTCTGCCCCATTAAGCCAAGCAGCATGACATTTGTTGAGATCTGTTCATCGTTCAAGCCATATTCCGCTTTTATTTCTTCATTTGCATGGTTAATATCCGTTCCATTCTTAAACTGGATATAATCATATTCCTGATATTCTGTTTCCGGCAGAAAATGCAATCCTCCCTCTGCCAGTTGCAGTCCGTGTGCGTCTGTTCCCTGCAGACTGGAAAAATCCCCATATGTTCCCGAAATCTGATATTGCCGCACCTGCCCGTCACTATATACAATTTCAATAGTATCTCCAATGGATAAACCGAATTGTTCCATGCCCTGCTGGTCTAACAGCGCTTCTGTTTCCGTGATGGGATAGCGACCCCCGGTGACCGTTAAATTCATCTGCTCTGCAAGTTCTTCGCTGCTGCTCTGGATAATCAGCTCTTTTCCCTGATAGGTTGTACTGGAAGCCATACCCAAAAAGCCGGAAACAGACACATCTTTTCGATTGTTGATAGCATCCGCTGTTTCTAAAGGAATATTTGAAATAATCGTATGCCAGTTTCCATACCGACGTATCGCTTCGTCCTTTTGGGCTTTCAGGCTCATATCTGCCATTCCGAAAATAGCCGTTACCAGCATAACGGAAATGGCAATACAGATAATGGTAAGGCGGTTTTTCTTTTTATGGACTTTTGCATATTCTGATACAAGACCAAGATAGTTTTTCACTCGCTACACCTCCCAAAATCCGTTATAACACCGTCCGACACCTGCAGAACCCGGTCAGCGGTAGACGCAATGCTCCGATTATGGGTAATCATGATAATTGTCTGTTCATAGCGTTTTGACGCTTTTTTCAGGAGTGCGATCACTTCATTACTATTCTGCGTATCAAGATTCCCTGTTGGCTCATCCGCCAATATCAGCATAGGGCGGGTAATCAAAGCCCTGCCGATTGCTACACGCTGTTGCTGTCCTCCGGATAACTGCCGTGGGAGATGACGCCGCCGCCCCTGAAGATTCAACACGGTTAAAATTTCCTCTAAATAAACAGGGTCAGGCTTCTTATAATCAAGCAATAACGGGAATGTGATATTTTGCTCAACATTCAATTCAGGAATCAGGTTAAAAGCCTGAAAGATAAATCCGATATTCCGGCGGCGGAAAATAGTAAGTTCTTCGTCCTCCATCGTAAAAATTTTTTTACCGTCAATCAGCACATTGCCCGATGTTGGAGTATCAAGTGCACCGATCATATTTAAAAGTGTACTCTTTCCGGAGCCGGATTCTCCAACAACCGCAATAAACTCTCCCTTCGCAACAGAAAAATTTACATCTTTTAATGCGTGGACGGCGGTTTCACCTGCGCCGTAGGTTTTACAAATAGAATTTACCTCTAATAAGTTCATACTGTACCTCCATTGTCATTTATGTTTTTATAAGTCAGTCCGATCAGCAATTCCGTTATGCAGGACAAAAATAACAAACTGCTTAAAATTTTTACAAGTGGCAGTAAACCGCCAAAGCCAAAAGTGAATATCACAAGTATTACACCGCCAACCCCAACAAGCAGGGAAAAAATGACTATAAGGGCTTTCAGCCTGCATTTCACACACAAAGCAGCCACAAAATACACAACGCTTTCAAACAGCAGCAATCCGCCTAAAAAAACAGGCAGAATACTGATCACGTAACGGAAGTAAACAATACTTAATATCCCAAAAATGATTACTGCTAACACCACAAAAAGGTTTAAGTATGCAATATGCTTTTCTTCCTTACCCCTGCCAGAAAGAAAATCCACGATACCCAATACGCCATTCAAAATTGCGTAAGCCGCAACTACATAGATTATGCCGCCCTTAAGAAATTCCGTGGACAGAAGTGTTACAAGCCCCATAGCTCCAAGCAGGGCGGCACGTAAACCAGACCACCTTGCTATCTTCTTGAATTGTAAAAAATTCATAGATGTTATCCTCCTTTCGTTCTATCCAGAAGAATAACATCTATTTCATACTCTCAAGTGAATTTAAACTTACAATTTTGTAATTTTATCTGGATTTAGAAAAGTGATCTGAAAAACACTTCCCTTACCTAACTCACTGTCTACAGTAATGTTTCCGTCATGGGCTTCTACAATCGCTTTGGCAAGCGGCAGTCCAAGCCCTATTCCCTGCGTATCTTTAGAAAAGCGGCTGCGGTAAAAGCGTTTGAAAATATAGTGTATATCCTCCGGGTGGATACCGCTGCCATTGTCTTTGACTACAATCTGTGTCAAATCAGGAAGCCCTTTCCATTCAATTATGACCCGGTCACCTACGCCCGTATGGTCTAAAGCATTTTTAACAATGTTACTGATTGCTTCGATGATCCAGTCACGGTCACAAAAAAGAGTGATGTTGTCAGCCCCGGACAAGATAATCTTTTTATTTTCCTGTTTTGCCCTATATGCAAAATGCAATTCAATATCCCTCATCATATCCGCTATATTTTCAACATCCTTGTCTATAACGATTGTTCCAGCATCTAACTTTGTAATCTCCAGCAAATTTTGTACCAATGTTTCAATCCGGGCAAGCTCTTGTTCTGATAACATGGTAAATTTTTTTATCTCAGGTAAATCTTCCGTTTCTCCCTGCATCATTTCATTATATATGCTCAGAGCAGCAAGCGGAGTTTTCAACTGGTGTGAAATATCCGATATGGTGTCTCTTAAAAATTCCTTTGCTCGAAATTCGTTTTCAGCATGGGCATTCAGTACCGCTGCTAACGTATTCACTGAATGGAACAGTTTATATATTTCACCCTCTTTGTCACATTCAATGCGGGCATTTGTGTCACCTTTGAGGTAATTGTCGATTGATGATACAGCTCCCCCAATAAGTTCATGCTGCTTATAAAAATACCGAAAACAAGTAGCAGCTATGCCGCTTCCGGCTATAACAGAAAGAATGGCAATAAACAGCATACAGCTATCACGAAACACCCATATCCCTAACTGCGACAACAAAAGAAACCCTGTTAAAAAAAAGGCAATACTTGAAAATAAAAATTTTGTATCCCTGTTTGTAAATATGTCCATGTTCCACCTCAACAAATAACATTCCATTTATATCCCATGCGTCTGATGTTGAGAAGCATTTGCGGCTCGCTGGGATTGTCCTCGATTTTAATACGCAGCCTGCGGATATAAACCGTCAATGTATTACTGTCTACATAATTTCCATTTCCGTCACCGTCCCATAGTTGCTGTAAAATCTGGTCTTTGGATAGTATCACATTGGGATTTTGCATGAACAGGCAAAGCAATTTATATTCCGCTGCTGTTAAGTCTAACAGTTCCCCGTTTTTATATGCCTGTCCTTGCAGCAACAGGACTTTGATATTATTTGAATGAAGCTCTGTATTAGCGGAACCAAAATCATTTGCCCGGCGAAGCAGGGCATTGATCCGTGACATTAGCACACTAACCTTAAATGGTTTCGTTATATAGTCGTCACCTCCCATATCCAAACCCATGATCACATTGATTTCCTCGTCCGATACAGTTAAAAATATGATTGGCACTTTTGATGTCTGCCGGACTTTTCGGCAGATTTCAAAGCCGGAACCGTCGGGGAGAGAAACATCCAGAATCAGCAAATCATACTTTCCCGCTATCCAGGCGGCATCAGCTTCTTTTATCGTGCGTGCAACATCTAATTCAAAGCCCGCCTTTTGAAATGCGAATGTCAGTCCGTTGATCAGGCTTAGATCATCTTCCAACAATAATATTTTACTCATTTTCTTCCTTTCCCGTTTTTCTGTGTCCTTTGGCATCAGCCATAACAGACTGAATCCATTCTGCATTATTTCAGGAGCTTAAAAGCGTCTACTGATTATCCCAATAGACGCCCTCCCCTTCCTCTATGTTTTATAGTTCTTTAACTACTTAATGTTATTTTCTTTTGAAGTTTTCTCTTCCTTTTTCTTCCTATATTCTTTGATAGCTTTGTTCCTGAGCGGTATACCAAAACTGATCATAAGTGCTACGATTATAACAGTAAAATCCATACTTTCACCTCACAATTCTTTTCCCTGAACTATTTTGACAGATACCAGTATAGAAATGACATACATGATAACAACGAGAACTGCCGCCAATAAAACCAACACAGGCGAGCTGAGAACCGTAATGAGCCATCCACTGTTGTCAGCCGGAATCTTAGTAATCAAAAACAGTGTTGCCAGAAAACCTGCCACCGGGATATACATAAACACCCTGCCTTTGATAGAGCCAAATTTATAATATCCGGGAAGCTGGAATACTGTGTAAAGGGCAAAAAGAAATATTCCTACAGCAGCGGCACAAGCTATGTCAAATGTACTGACGGTTTCACCCAAACTGCTTAATATAACAGGATGTGTAATCAGGGAGAATATCAACGCAAGCAACCCCATGATGATGCTAAAAGCATACCGCCCCACCACAAGTTCACTTTTACGGACTGGCAAAATACTGTAAAGCCGCTCCATATCATTTTTCTCAGTAATGGAAAACGTATATCCGCTGGTCATGGCAATAAAGCACATGGCAAAGGATATCCCTGTCAGGAGTGAGCGGTTGATTGCTGCAAAGACAGCAGGCAACACCATTGTGAAGCATATTGTTTTCACATAGGGTCTTACTAAAGAAAAATCCAGTTTTACAGATTTCAAAATATTACTCATACTGTTCACCTCTCTTACTGGTAAATACCACAATATCGTCAATCGTTGCCGGTTCCACATTAAGGTGTGCAAACAGCTTTATATCTTCGGTTTTAATGAGCGCTTCAAATCCCGTGGCAAAATCCCTGATGCCAAATGCTTTTTTACCCAAATCGTCAGATAGCTCTTCACGACCTCCCTTGACTATCCTGAAGCTGTCCACAAATTCATCCTTGCCACCGCTGAAAAACAATTCCCCATAACTGATATAGGTAATGTAGTCAGCAGCACGTTCCAGATCCCCGGTAATATGGGTAGAGAACAAAACGCTGTGTTCTCCGTCTTCAATATATTCCGACAGGATATGAAGAAGTTCATCCCTTGAGACAGGGTCAAGACCGCTAGTAGGCTCGTCTAATATCAATAATTTTGCGTCATATGAAAAAGCACAGGCAATCATAAGTTTCATCTGCATACCTTTGGAAAGCTCTTTTACTTTTTTCGCAGGCGAAATATGGAATTTATCCAGCAATTCAGAAAACCTTTGCGTGTTCCAGTTCTCATAGAAAACTGACACTGATTTCTCAACCTGTGATACTTTCCAGTCATCACTAAAATAGTTGGAATCAAAAACAACGCCTAAACTTTTCTTTGCCGCCTGCTCATCGGCAATATTGTCCAACCCTAATATTTTCACTTCGCCTTCTGTACGTTTCAGCATATTTAAAATGAGCTTGATAGTTGTTGTTTTTCCGGAACCATTCGGTCCGATCAGCCCCATGATATACCCTTTGGGCAGGGTAAAAGAAATATCATGCAGCCGGAAATTGTCAAAAGATTTTGACAGGTTTTTTACTTCCAAATAATTATTCATCCGTTTTTTCCTCCATTAAAATATCCAGAAGACGATGCAGTTCTTCTCCTGAAAGTTCAGCCACACGGGCAGCATTTATCGCTTCTGATAAGCTGTTTTCAATTTTGCAGACCAGTTGTTCCTTCAAAAGTTCAGACCCCCGACTCAAAACAAAGCAGCCCCGTCCTTGAATATTCTTTACAAAACCCTCCTCTTCTAATTCCGTATATGCCCTTGTCACGGTAAGGACACTGATTTTTAAATCTTTGGCAAGCGTCCGCAAAGAAGGCAGTGTTTCATCTGCATGTAACTCACCGGACATAATGGCAGATTTAACCTGCTGCTTGATCTGCTCATATATTGGTATGCCCGATATATTTGAAATAATAAGTTTCACGATCACCCTCCTACTGTTAATGTTGTTTTACTGTTATACATAACACATTAACACACAAGTCAGTAATTCACAAGTGATTTATATAAATTTAAGATATGAATCTTAGAAGTAACTTTTGAAACGCAACCAAAAAGGAGCTTTTATAGCTCCTTTTCCTCGTTTTATTTTTTCATGTCCAACCTTTCCTAAAGTAATATGCAAAGGAAATTATACTAAACCATATAATCAACTGTACTTCCAACACCTACCGCAAACGTTTTTGTACCTGCTGCCAAATCTGACTATATCTGCTGATATGATATTGTTCCTTTTGCATTTTCTCCGTACTCTTTTTTTCAGTCGTGCAAGTTCATCATTGTAGATAGACGTAAATACTCTCGCTCTTGCAAATTCTTCCTCAGTGTTTATGGCATCCCAACTTCCTGTAATCGGATGATAAGACAATGTTTTGTTTCCATTGTTATCCCAAAACATACAAGCCGCATTCATCTTACCGCCCGTCTTTTTCATGCTTGATTCATAAATGGCTTTTCTGTCCGGAGAAACTGTCTCCCCATGCTGCATACATAGTTTCCTATATGCCGCATCATCCCTTTTTCCGGTAGAAAACTCTTTCCTTGCAAGCTCCTTTATGGCTTCCTCAAATTCTTCCTCCGACATGACTGGTTTATCCCGTTTTGTCATGATATTATCCCAATTCGGTTTTGTGAATTTGATGTCAACAGGCTTGAACCTCAGTGAAAAATTCCCATAATCACATTGTGTTAACGGATCATTAGAATTTTTCCTATTCCCAAACATCTGCTGTACCATATTTGCTTATTGTGAATAATTATCCCTTATTATCTGCATAACCTATTCCTCCTTGAATTTTATAAATTTGAACTCCGTTTCCGGTTGTCACCAATTTTAATGACAAATTTCTACTCTAAACGATAGCCCCTGTTGTTGTACTTTCAAAACCATTGCTTTTTACTGGCTCTGCCAAAACATTTGATTCATAGGAAGCGGCGACACTCTGGCGTTTGTTCCAATATTCTGTCAACCTTTTGTGCTCGAAATATTCTTTATTCCTCAATTCCTTTTGTAATTCCTGCTCCCTGCGCTGTTTTTCGTAATACTCTGTTAAATCATTGCTATTAGATTTGTTAGTTGCTTTTTGTTTATAGAAATTATTCTTATCTTTGGAATGTGATGAATACGCTGCATTCCCAACATTCGTATCGTTATAAGAATAACCTTTGTATCCGTTTTCATCAATCATAGTTATACTACAAACTATGGGATAGCGTCCTGCTGCGGCATCCTCCCTAATTAAACTCATCATTTTATCTTTAAATTCCGGCTCATTCATCATACGTTCAAATGCTTCATCTGTTATATTGATAGACCAACTCATACTGCTGCTTCGTGGAATAGAGTTAATCTCATTCCACATCTCTTTCTTAAACGCTTCCAATTTTTCCGCTTCTGATAATTCCTGTGTACTGCCTGTTTCAGCCACTTTTTCAGCAAAGGTGGTTTCTTTGGCAAACTTTTTTTGTTCTTTACTTGCATATTTATATGCTGCTAATGCTCCATTTCCACTATTAACATTGATTTCCATGATTTCGACCTCCTTAATCCTGTTCTTAAAATCTGTTATTTTTGTTATCGGAAATATGTACATAAAATCCTATACAATTATTCCGAGGTACAGATTTTTTCCCCGAAGTACAGATTTTTTTATGTTTTTTCCCTAAATTTGCTCTAAATAATACTAAATCGCTTTTATGGTTTGTGCTATTCCGCTTACCTGTTTAGAATCACATCACTGTAAAATTTCCCGTCACCGTTTTTATAGAGGACGCTGCCCCCATATTTCTCCACGCACCGCTACACATTCAAACAGCCGATGCCAGTGCCTTTCCCGCCTGTGCTTACTGGTTTACCATTCTTTATCCTTACTTCCTTTTCCACGCTGTTCTCAATGCGTATGGAAAGCATCTCATTATAGTGTATCAACGAGAAGCAATAGGGTGGGTTTTTCCGATTGGACACCGTTTTCCTCATAAGATACGTTCTGGAACTCCAGCCGCACCTCTGCTTCCCAGTACTGCCGCAAAAGTGCCTGCAACTGTTCCTCCAGTGCTTCCGCCGATACCGGCTTTTCCAGAAAAGCAAAGGCGTGTACGGTGTTCACCGCATCCATGCAGTATTGTCCGAAATTGGTGGTATAAATAATCTTTGCAGAATGGTTCTGGCTGTAAAGCTCCTGCCCTGTCTCTATTCCGTTCCTGCCCTCCATCATAATATCCATGAAGATCAGGTGAAAGCTATCATCCGATTGCAACAGCTCTCCACCAGAGGTAAAGTTTGTGATCCGATATTCTTCTTCATACTTATCTAAAAGCGGTTTCAGGATATCTATGAGGTTATCCCTATCCGCCTGTTCGTCCTCGCAGACTGCTATCTGAAGCATTGGTTCATGCCTCCTTTGCTGTTTTATGTTTAAGGAATTGGTACTGCGGTTTGGATGCAATACCCTTTATTATTATATATGGTCTGCTATGTCATTCCTATTTTTTTCTCTGTAATCCGATAAGCACTGCAAGCAGTATGGCATTAACTACCAAAACAACAATACTTCCTTCTATTTTACATTCTCCACCAGATAAAAGTTCACTTCCTGAAAAGATCATATTCAGTAAATGCGGATAATCATCTGCCAGCGACACACCGCCTAATACTAACGCACCTATTCCATTCCATATAAAGTGCATGACTGTTGGCGCTATAAGAGAACCGCTATATTCCAAGATAACCGTCATAAGCAGACTCATTGTAAGAACATTAACCACCGGAACCACACCCGCCTCAAATGCGCCACCATGTAATAATGTAAACAATGCAGTAGTTACTATGGTGGATATGGCAAGATTATATTTTTGTTTCAGCACTTGATAAAGCCAACCCCGTACAAGCAGTTCCTGCATGATAACATTCAAAAAAGCCGCCAATATCCACACAAAAAATAAAGGAATATCATTCTTTCCGCTAAAATCTATAACTTTCATCAACTTCATAATAACAACAGGAAATCCTAACCACAAAATTCCCGTTATAATTCCTATCAAAGCTCCTTTTACCGGATTATTAAAAAGATGCAATTTTATAGTTTTCTTTTCAATTATCCAAAAAATAGTTGTGAACGCTATAATAGACAACAGTGGTGTGATTTCTGCCCATAATCTCCATACAGCAGAATTATCCGAATTAGATAACGGCAACACTGCTGACAATATTGCCCACCCCAAGAAAAAGCATATGCATTCTATAAAAGTTATCACTATCTTTTTCAAAGCGTTTTCCTCCGTTTCGTCATTCATAGTTTAACTGTAACATAACCCCCTCTAAATATCATTCACTTTATCCCGACGTACAGATTTTTTTCCCGAAAGACAGATAAAAGACCGGGAAAGGCACTTGACAAACCTTCCCCGATCCTTTACAGCAACATGTCAAATAACAGCTCTTGCCTCACGCCTGCCATACTCATACATTTTCATTGAAACCAATCTGGTAATCCTCTCCATGCCGTTTAGAATGGTTTCCACATCACTATCTTCGTCCTCTCCCAACCGTTCGCAAAGATTCCGCCCTGCCTGATATACACCTTCATACAAAAGGCAGCACTCTTTCCCCTCGGCAAATTCATCCTCAATGACAGCTCCTTCTGGCAGGGAAGGCATCCCATCCGTTAAAAATCCATTCATCTCATCATAAATTAGTTCTTTTTGCATACTGCATCCTCCTTTTGTCTCACTTTTACAACTAATTTTGATATGTAATGCCATTAAAATCAATAGTAGTGGTGCAAAAAGTGAGACAAACTTCTCGACATATTTCGACAGATTGGAGAATACTATGCCAAAACCAAAGACTATATCAGGTGAAAAGAACTTGATCAGCAGCCGCCTTATCGAGTTGAGGAAACAGCAAAACCTTTCTCAGCGTGACCTTGCCCATAAGCTACAGCTTGCTGGATATGATATGGATAAAAATGTAATTACCCGCATTGAAACCAACAAGCGATACGTCACGGATATTGAACTGCGGGCTTTATCGGAGGTGCTGGGTGTCAGTTATGCATTTTTGATTGACGGAGAAGATAAATAGCAAAAAGCTGGCGGCTAACAACCTCTCTAAATATGCTAATTTTACTTACCAAAAAGGACATGGCGAGATTTTACTCCCATATCCTTTTCTACTTTATCGGCTTTTTGTAGCTGCTGGCTTTTCTTTCCCGCTGATGGTAACATTCTTTATGCTGCTGACAAAACCACTTACTGATGCGCTCATGAAACCTACCTCCCCAATAAACAGTCTTTACATTCCTATCATTTCTCACATATTGAAAAGCGTACTGCATTCGCATATTTATATGAAACGTAGTACGCCCTCCCCAATATGTACTTTATATCTGCAAATCTATTGAACTGCCTGAAACAGATGACCTTTTCACAAGTTTGTTGCCACTTTGGGCAAGCTGACTTTCTATACTTTCTCTTGTAATGCCGTCCAATGCGCCGGACGGAATCGGCTTTCCAAGCTCCCACTTAGGATCAGCTTCCCGTACCGCCGCATAAAATGTGTTTCTGTATGCCCGTTCATACTGCTCCATAGTATACCCCGCTGCTAATCGGTCATTTTTCTCCGTCTTTCTGTACAGATTGTCATATACATCCCTGCGCTTTGTTGTATCTCCATTGTGAACACCGTTTTCCTGTAAAAACTCTTTTTTCGTCAACTCAAACATTTCGTCTTTGCTGCTTTCCGAAATGGAAATGATACGTTTCTGACGACTTGCATTTTCATCCGTCAATACAAGTCC
The DNA here is from genome assembly GCA_009911505.1 of Lachnospiraceae bacterium. Classification (GTDB taxonomy): domain Bacteria; phylum Bacillota; class Clostridia; order Lachnospirales; family Lachnospiraceae; genus Roseburia_B. Next base: position 16,771 of record QXXL01000019.1, read on the forward strand.
GGCAAGCCCGTTTCTGGGATTGATAAAATCTCCGTCCTTATCGTAACATTTCATAGAATTTTTAATGCACTGGATATTTGTGTACATTGCACCATTTCCTGCCTGCATCATTTCTTTTATTGCCGCCTTATATTGCTTGCTGTTCGTATCAATGCCCGCCGCCTTTAACTGTGACTGTATAGAACTGCTGTTTAACTGCGACAACTGAAAGCTACCTATAATACTTGTGCTTTTTGTTCCAAACATACTTTCAAATAAAAAACTGTAATCTGTAATTTTTGACATAACTTTGTCCTCCTTGATCCTGTTCTTAAAATCCGTTTTCACTTCTGCGCATATACTGCACTATTACTTTTATTATCGGAAATCTGAATTAAAATCCTATACGCCTATCCTGAGATACAGATTTTTTCCCTGAAGTACAGATTTTTTTATGTTTTTTCTCCAAATCTGCTCTAAATTATCCTAAAGTACCCTTATGGTTTACGCCATTGCGCCTACCGGTTCAGGATCACATCACTGTAAAATTTCCCGTCACCGTTCTTATAGAGGACACTGCCCCCATATTTCTCCACGCACCGCTCCACGTTCAGGCAGCCGATTCCAGTGCCTTTCCCGCCTGTGCTGACCGGTTTGCCGTTCTTTATCCTTACTTCCTTTTCCACACTGTTCTCAATGCGTATGGAAAGCATCTCATTATAGTTTCTGATATGCACCTTGATATAGCGTTCCCCGCAGCATTTTAGGACAGCCTGCATTGCGTTTTCCAGAAGGTTCCCAAAGAGCGTTGTCACATCCACCGGCTCTATGAACCCAAGTCCTGTGCTTTCCACCCTTACCACGAACCGGATACCGATGCTCTCCGCCGCCTGCTTCCTGTCCGCAAGGAGGATGTTCAGCATCGGGTTGTCGGAATATTCCTCCGGCACAAGAGGCTTCAGGATGCTCCCGATCTGCCTTGTGTATTCCATTGCCTTATCCGTCATACCTGCTTTATATAGTTCCTCTATGGAGCGGAGATGCTTGCTGACATCATGGAGTACTTCAATAGATCTTCCGTATTTCTCCCTCTGCCTCTCATAATGCTCAAACTGCATACTCTCCTGCTGCTTCATCATGGCAATCTGGAACTCCATGCCGTTCTTTTCATCCTCCACTTTGAGGGAATAAAACAGGTACAGGTTGGCAAAGACAACACAGCACAAATTGGTGCAGATCAGGAAATAGTCTGCACTTTTTGTAGCTGCTATTATAAGGATAATAAAATTAACCATACTGTATAAAAACATAACAAGGTAAAGGATCACCTGTGTCCGGCTCTGCCTGAAATCCTTTTTAAAGAATCGTCTTAGCAGGGCATAGTAAAAGAAGATCATCACCAGTTTGGAAAAAGCCACTTCTATACTGCTACCAATCACCACATCTTCCGGCATAAGACCAATCTGCTCCATCAGAAAATCGATCCCATATACGCCAATTCCTTCAAAAAGTGCAACCACTATAAAGAAACAGTCTGTTTCTAACACTCTCCAGTATTTCCTGATGCCCCTGTCTTCATAAGAGAAAAAAACGATAAAGCTATAAATCAGGAAATTAGTTGTCGCATTCCATAATGCACTTCTTTTCAGGTTTACCATCGTAATGATTACTACAGCGACAGCGGCAGCAATCCGGTAAACCCACGGATTTACAAAGGCTTTCTCATAACGGTCACCCATGAACTGGAACATCAGTCCGGCAACGATTGTGCATGACAGAAAACAACTGAACAGATATACTAAATTTTCCATGCCCCTACTCCCCACTGTTATGGATGTATTCGTTGAGCCGTTCCTTGAACTGCGCCACCCGCTTCTGCGACAGCGGCACTGACACGCCGTTTTTTAATACAACCTCATACCCCTTTGTCTTTGCCACATTCTTAAGGTTTACAAGGATGCCTCGGCAGCTCGTCTCAAAACCGTAGGGCTGCATCCGCTCCTCCAGCCCGCTGATGGCATCCGGGTACTCGTACGCCATATTTTCCGTCACGATCTTAACCTTCTTTTTTGCCTTGATGTATTCAAAGTATAGGATCGTATCAGTAGGAAGCAACAGGATAGGTTTTTCCGACAATACACCGTTTTCCTCATAAGATACATTCCTGAATTCCAGCCGCACCTCCTCCTTTTGGTACTGCCGCAGGAATGCCTGCAGCTGTTCCTCTAGTGCTTCCGCCGATACCGGCTTTTCCAGAAAGGCAAAGGCATGTACGGTGTTCACCGCATCCATGCAGTATTGTCCGAAATTGGTGGTATATATGATTTTTGTGGAATGGTTCCGGCTGTAAAGCTCCTGCCCCGTTTCTATCCCGTTCCTGCCCTCCATCATGATATCCATGAAGATCAGGTGGAAGTTGCCGCCCGACTGTAGCAGCTCCCCACCGGAAGTAAAGTTTTTGATATGGTATTCTTCTGTGTATTTGTCTAAAAGCGGGTTCAGGATGCCTATGAGATTATCCCTGTCCGCCTTTTCGTCCTCGCAGACTGCTATCTGAAGCATTGGTTCCCGTCTCCTTTTAACGATTTGTGATTTGATAACCTATTTTACTGTAAATACAGCAATATTTGCATTACTTTAATATCTTTCCTAAACAGTCCCCGTTTTAGATAGATATATCACTTATTATTCAAAACTGCACTGTAATGTATAACATTTCCCCTTTGTACTCAGCGCTTATCTGTCCGCCCATTCGCTCTGTCAGTAACTTTGCAATAGAAAGCCCTAAGCCTGTGGAGTAATAGTTTGTTCCTACAGTATAAAAACGTTCAAACAGCCTGCCCACAATCACCGAATTTAAGGTTTGAGCCGTATTGGAGAATGTTATGGTGCCATTTTCTTTCATATCAACAAACAAATCTCCGTCTGAATGTTTCAAAGCATTGCCTATGATATTGGAAAAAATACGGTTTAATGCACTTACATCCAACATTCGCCAGACAGGTTCCTCCGGCATGGCTATCACTGGCTGAATACCTTTTTCCTGCATCATCCCATAAAAGGACAGCAGGCTCTCCCCCAACACACTGACGACATTTATTCTCTCCCTCTTAAGCTCATAGGAAGATGCGGCTATACTATAACGAAACATTTCTTCCGTCAGGCTTATCATCACATCTACCCGGTTCTGAACCTGTGCAAGATACTCATCCACGGCCGCGCTTTTTTCTTCATGTTTCAAAAGATTAAGATAACCGCAGATTGCTGTCAGCGGAGTACGCAGGTCATGCGAAATATTTGTCACGGAGTCTTTCAGTTCCTGATCTCCCTGCTGATAACAGCGGCGTTCTTTACGAAGCAGGCGAAGCCCTGTATTGATCCGGTCAGCCAGTTCCCGCATGTTCTTATCACGACTGGAAATATCAATAAGGATATTTGTATCGGTCTTAAGCCTGTCAGCAAATGCTTCCATGATCTCTCTAACAGATTTTTCCATGAGATATATTTTTATTGATAACATTATTATGATGACCACTAATATACCGACAAGACCATAGACCATTCTTTTATCCCTTTACTTGATTGCCTTTTTCCTAAATGATAAAATTCCAGCAGCCGTTATACCTATACTTTCCACCGCAGAAAATAAAAATATCTTAGGGAATGGATTTTTCAGAATCTGCATTGGTAAATATTCCCCGTGACTCTCAAATACAGGCATACTTTCATAAACCGCCTGGCCATATGGATTGATAAGCAGCAGATATTCAAAACCCATCCGGGTTCTGGCATCCATATAGTGTTCATCCAAAGAGTTTTCCACCTGTGATGTATCCGTCATGCGCATTTCCTGCTCCCGCAAAGCACTGTGAAAATTGGTACCCATCATACTTAGTCCAACATACAGTACAAGAAGAATCACTAAGCTTGACAGATTTGAGCTGCTTTGCATCGACACAAACACAGATATCGCAGTGATGAAAATGATAGTACATATACACGCAAGATAATAATCAAAAAGTGTCTGAACAGAAAAATAATACGTCCAGTTAAATATTGCCCCTGCAATTACAATAGTCAAAACAGATAAATGAAACAAAATGACAGAAGCGAAAATATGCAAAATAAGCTGAGCCAAATAAATCTCCATTCTGGTATGTCCCGTAGCCAGCTTATTGCGGATTGTTCCACAAGAATATTCCATTCCAATAAATTGCGAAACACAAATAGCAGAGAATGCTCCGATTACAATCATAATATAAAACAAAAAACTATCAATAACCGGCGGATTAAAATATAGTACCGAAAACAGGACGACTGCCGCACATTCAATATAGTAAAGCCTGAAATGGAATAACCTGCGAAGCTCGGCAAAAAATATTCTACTCATAACTGCTACCTCCTACCAATGAAAAAAAATAACTCTCCAGATCTTCATCCTTTTCCTGCATGGAAAAAATCTCGCAGTTTTCCTTTTCCAGCTCTGCAGCAAGTTTGGATATATTTACTTTTGCATATATTTCCGCAGATGTAACAGAAAGAATTTTATGGTCAACATTTGCAGTATGCAATATATGGGCAAGAACCTTCGTATCCGTTACTTCTACATGGATACATTTGCGACACGCAGCCTCCAGCTCCGCCTTGCTCACTTCTTTTAATATTCTGCCACTATCGATAAACCCATAATGTGTTGCAATTTTGGCAAGTTCATCCAGGATATGGCTTGAGATTAACACCGTAATCTGTCTCTCGCGGTTCAGTCTCAGGATCAATTCACGCACTTCTACAATTCCCTGGGGATCAAGACCATTAACGGGTTCATCCAATATCAAAAAATCCGGATCTCCCACCAGCGCTATAGCAATTCCCAGCCTTTGGCGCATGCCCAAAGAAAAATCTTTCACCTTTTTCTTACCGGTTTCTCCAAGCCCCACCAGTTTCAGGATATCCCGCAATCCTTCAAAAGAAGGCAGCCCAAGAACCAAATACTGTTGTTTCAAGTTATCCTCAGCTGTCATATCCGGATAAATTGACGGCGTCTCCACCACTGCCCCCATGCGGCGCCTTGCTTTCACAATGTCCCGTTCATCGTTACGGATTCCATACAAGGTAAAACTGCCAGAAGTAGGCTCCTGTAATCCACAGACCAGACGGAGCAGAGTCGTCTTACCGGCACCGTTTTTCCCAACAAATCCATAAATAGCCCCTTTGGGGATATGCATGGTAAGCCCGTTTAATGCCTGAAAATTCCTGTATCTCTTGTCCAGACAGTTTGTTGTCAGCACATAATCCATAATATTTTATCTCCCAAAATTAAATGTAGTGCTCAAATATTGCCAGTGTTATTCCTGCCTGATTCGTGCTATTACCGAATCCCTGGAAATGATCTGCTTACCATAAACAGGAACTATAATTGAAACAATAAAATATACTATCCAAATCGCTATCATTGGTGTCATCGTGATATATCCGGCATAGTATTCTACCATCCCTGCAAGTACATTAGAAACCAATGGTATCAAAACAACACCCAGGGCAAGTGAACCTGATAACGCTAACAGAGAGAAAATAATACCTTCTGTGCAAAGCATTTTCCGTAACTGCTTTCCCTGCATCCCAATACTCTGCATCGTGGCTATTTCTTTTTTTCTGCTTATAATAGATGTCAAAATCACATTGACAAAATTAACAATCCCTATTACCCCAATAACTACGCTCATAAAAGTGCCAACAATCCAGAATTCTGATTTCAAGCTGTCAAAGGAAGTGTAATATGTCTTCGCAGATATATAAGACATGCTTAACCATTCATTGCTGCATTGGCTATCAATATATTCTTCCATCTGATCAATATCTGCTGCATCAAAAGAATAATTCATCAATGTCGCATTACTGATTTTTCGGAGTTCATCACTGCTTAAGTAATAACAAAATCCATTAGTAGTAAATTGGCAATATTCTGTTCTTCCCCGATTCATTTTCGCCAGAAGTGTATATTGATATTTCTGCCCATCCAATACGATTGTAACTGTATCTCCAACAGCAAATTCTGAAGACCCGGCAGCACTCATAATAATATATTCTCCAGAACCCATCTTACGGAGTAATTCTTCTATGTCTGTTGTCCCCTCTGTTATCTCAAAATTAGACAGCACATAATCATCTGCTCCATATAACTGACAGCTAAGCATACCATTATTGGATTTGTACCTGGCACCTGTGCTGATTCTGATATATCGGTTGCCTTCCTTATCAGTCTCACTGTGCTGCTCCCAGTCGGGATACTCAAACAATGACTCTCCCATCGGTGTGCAGGCATACATAGCCCCTCCCTGTAAGAAGCCATCCTGCCTGTTAATTTCATTTATAACAGCTTCGTCCAAAGCATCATCATTTGTCCGAAAATGTTTATTTACGTTAAAATAATTACTATTTCCTATTACAAAATCTGATTTCATCTTGCTCTGCAAATATTTCTCCCTGTCTATCCCATTTGCCAGAATAAACGTACAGTTAAAAAGGATCAGGCTGATGCTCAATGAAACGATAACTAAAATCATTCTTTTTTTATTTCTTCCAACATTAGCTGCAGCAAGCTTCCCTAAACTTCCTTTTTTTACTTTTCTTTTCTTCTTGTGGATTGTCACTTCCCCATCCGTACACCGCAATGCGGCTACTGGTGAGATTGAGACAGCTGTTCTTACCGATTTTTTTGCACTGTAATATACGGTTATAGCAACAAAGATTACCGTAAACAATATCGCATAAACTTTAATTCCATATTGATAATACCCCTCACTTATTGTTGTTGTCCTTGCGATATACGGAAACAAAATATTGCCCAATACGCCTCCAATCACAATACCAAGCGGAATTCCTAATATCATCAGCATGGAGGCCTGATGCCTTACAATCCTGATAATTGTTTTTTTGTCAGTCCCTATCATTCTGAGCAGTGCCCAAAAATGGATATCCTGTGTAATAGATATTTCGAATATGTTATAGATGACTAAATATCCCGTGAACATCAATAGAAAAACAATTAAAGCTATGCCTATCATAGTTGATATATCTACGGAGACCTGCGTCTCATATGCCGGATTTATACTTACATCCAAAAAATTCCCTGTCTGATTTTCCATGGTATAACCACATTCATTCAACTTGTCAGTGAAATATCGTAATGGAAATATTTTATTATCAATCTTAATATCCATCATCCGAACTCCAGAATATTCACCGTCAACCAAGTACGTATTCTCCAATTCAGTAGCATATTTATCAACAAACGCCTTGGAAACAATAATACTTTGCCTACTGTATGCATCGGACTGTATAATTCCTGCAATTTTAAAATCTATTATATATAACCGGTTTCTCATAATAAATTCCAAAGATACCGTGTTTCCAATTTCCGCCTTCGCCCCCATTTCTTCTAAAGTTTTACTGTCACATATAATTTCATTTTCTTTCATTGGAACTGTACCAACAGAGGGAGTGCAGAAATGCGTCAACATATAATTTTCATCCATATAAGACATTTCAATTGACTGCCCTGATAAAGATTCATTATTTATCTGAGATGATATAAATAAACGATATCCAACATTTCCATTTCCAAAAGCCCGCTGTAGTATTTCATAATCATCATCCGAAATATACTTTATCGTCGCAAATGATGTCGAACCATTCAGCCGCATTTCCTCTTTTTGCTGTGAGTCTGAAATGCTACTGAATATAGTCATTAACACCGTAAACATAACAGTGGTCAGTGCAATCGCTATTACCAATATCACATTTCTGGTTTTACCTTCCGTCATTTTTTTATTTGATAGTTTTCTTTCTATTTTCACCGTAGATCCCCCCTAAGCTATTATTTTTCCATCTCTTATTGTAATTCTACGGTCTGCCAATGCAGCGATTTCATTATTATGGGTAATCAGGATAATAGTCTGGTTAAATTTTTCACTGGTCATTTTAAGAAGTGCCATCACATCTTCACTTGTCTTACTATCCAAATTCCCAGTCGGTTCATCAGCAAGGACAATCTGAGGTTTTGCTATCAATGCCCTTGCTATAGCAACTCGCTGCTGTTGTCCCCCTGACAAATTATTGGGCATTTCATATAATTTGTCACGAATCCCCAGAAAGTCTATGATTTCCGATAGATACTCTTTATCCACTTTTGTACCATCCAGCTCTACTGGCAGAGTGATATTTTCCAGTACATTGATAACAGAAATAAGATTATAACTTTGAAAGATGAAACCAATATTTTTTCTTCTGTAAGCAACCATATCCTCGCTATCCATTTCATATATTTTGGCGCCATCCAAAATAATTTCCCCATCGGTAGGCTGCTCCAATCCCCCTAACATATACAGCAGCGTAGATTTTCCACTACCACTCATTCCAACAATAGCAACAAATTCTCCACGCTTGATACCAAAATCCACGCCATCAACCGCTTTGACCAAATTATTTTCTTTACCATAATATTTACGTAGACCCTGTGCTTCTACAATATTCATTTTACGTTTTCCCTCCATATCACTTTATATCTATTTTTTCTTCTTTCATCTAAAGAATATCATACAGAAGTCAAGAAAGCGGTCAGAAAAGCGTCAAGATCTGGTCAAGATTTCTTCTCTGCCAGTTTGAATCCGATACCCCATACAGTCTCAATATAATCCCCGCCTGTCGTCTCCTGCAATTTTCTCCGTAGATTACTGATGTGCTGTTTTAATGACCGTTCCGTACAATCTGGAGTGTCAATGCTGATGCGATCCAGCAGAACACTTTTTGATATGGCACGTTTCGGATTCATCATCAATAATTTCAGGATAGCAAATTCTGTCCGTGTCAGTTTGACCAGTCGGTTCCCTGCTGTAACCTCCTGCAATGAAACATCCAGTGTTAAGTCATCTGCTACGAGTACGGTGGAATCATCTGCAATTTCTGTTTTGCGAAGTCCTACTATAATGCGGGCAAGAAGTTCATCCGGATCAAACGGTTTGGTCATATAGTCAACCGCACCTCCAAGCAAAAGGTTTACCTTATCCTGAACATCCACCTTTGCACTAAGGACGATGACAGGTATGTTTTTAATATGAGACAACACTTCCTCTCCCGAAAGTCCGGGAAGCATAAGATCCAGAAGAATCAAATCCGGCTTCTTTTGGGAAAGAAGATAGAGTGCTTCTGTACCGGAATAGGCACGCATAACACCATATCCTTCGTTCTCTAAAATTTTTGTCAATACATTCCCAATATGAACATCATCGTCGATGATTGCGATTGTCTTCATCATCAACCTCCATTTCTTTTTATTTTATTATAACCAGACTGCAATCTGAAACATTGGTCCCTGCGTCCTTTGCTGCTTTATGTTTGAGGAATTGGTACTATGGTGTTGCTACAATACCCCCATTTATTATACACGGTTTGTTGGCATATAGGAAACCGCAATTCCCGACGTACAGATTTTTTCTCTGAAAGACAGATAAAAGACCGGGGAAGACACATATACATCTCATCCTCTCCCCAGCCTTATATCATTTCCTATCAGGCAGCATCTTCTACACTACACCCGTTTTCCAAAAAGGAAGCCTCTCGCTGTCAGAACGTATACAAAATGAGATACCTGGTTTCGCCATCGGAAGAGCGGGCGTTAATGCTCACTGTGCTGTCATTGCTCCAACCGATGCCCTCCTCGTAGAGGTTCCCGTAACCTTCCCTGTCAAAGGCAATGAAAGTGCCCTTTTCCAGATCCACCACGCCCAGCTGGGAGATACCCAGGCCCTCCGCTTTGGAGTCAGAGGAATAATACAGCAGCTTATTGCCGGAGGGACTGGGCATGAATTCGTCCCCTGTCTGCCAGGTAAATCCCTCTACGACAGTCTGCATCCCTGTTTTCAGATCGACCAACCGAACCTGTCCATCCTCGCCTATCAGAACGCAGCGGCTACCGAACAGCTGGGCACCATAGGGTTCATCCCACCATCGATAGTAGTGTGCCTTATCCAGGGTTTTCGTCTTCTGCCCGGTGGGGATATCGTAAGCATAACAAGTGATGGTCTGCCATGTTTCGTCCTCTTCCGATGTGGTGTGGGTGGTGAGGATCAGCGTATCATTGTCTGCGAAACCGGCACTGACTTCCTCGCCCATCCCAGTCAGCTCATCCAAACGGATGAGAGTCCTGGCATCCAGATCGCAAATCCATTCCTGCAGCCCACCCATGCCGGCACTACATAAAATCAATGCCCTGCGCATATTCTCCGACCACGAATAATCATAAGCGTATTCCAGCTGCCCGGTGCCTGTGCCGGCCAAAAAGTCCTCTGTCTCGCCGGTATCCAGATAGAAAAGCATAGGGTACTCGGTGTAATCTATCTGCTGGCCCTGTGCCAGCTTGAGCAGCAATACATCAGTGCGCCCTGGAATGGCCTCTACAGACCACTCATCCTCAGGGCGTATATCAACACCGTAGGGACTGCCCTGAAAGTAGTACAGCTCCCCATTCCGGATGAACCAGTACAGGTTACCCTGGTAATTGATGCCCTGGAATGTTATGTCAATTTGGCTGGTCCGCATGTCCACCTGGACGGGAACCAGATTGTTGTCCTTGATCTCCCAGAACCCAGCCTCCAAAAGAGTCCTGCCGTCATCGCTCCAGGTCAGGTTATTGAGCAGGCCACCGGAAAGACCGTAACGTTGGTCCATTTTGATATACTGGGCCTTGACCAGACTGCCGATTTCAGTCTGGCTGATGTCAGGCTGATTATCATAAGGCTGATCAACATCGGGCTGATTGATGTCTGACGGATTGATATCGGTCTGGCCGGGCACCTGTTCCCGCTCTTCTATGCGGAAGAAAGACAGCACCGCCCTTCGCAGTTCCGAGCTGGCAGCCAGGGCAACAGTGGTCACGCAGGTCAGCATTAAAACTGCCGTCAGTGTGCTGGCGAGGACACGGTGAACCGGGGCATACCGCCTATGAGTTGTTTTTTTGTGCATAATACGCTCTTTCAATTCATTACTTGGACTGATATAATCCATCGCTTTTCGATAGTCGTTGATATTCAATTTGATCCCTCCAATTCTATTTTCAACAATTCACGGCCCCGTTTCAGCCGCATCTTCACCGCCGATTTCCCCATCTTTAAAATTTCGGCGATTTCCGTCACCGAGTATCCTTCATAGTAGTAGAGATGGATAGGCAGCTTGTACTGTTCCGGCAGGGCCATGACAGCATTCAGGGCCTCCAGTTCTTCTGGGACAATGGCAGGGATGGTGTCCTCTAACTGCGTCACCCGTTTCCGCCAGAAGCCCCTCAGTTGGTTCCGGCACAGATTGGCCGCAACCTGGAGAAGCCAGCGCTTCTGATGGTTCTCATCCGTGAAAATGGGAGCGCGGTACAGCAATCGGCAAAAGGTCTCCTGGGTCACATCCTCCGCGTCGGCGCACTGCTCCAGGAAAGCCATTGCCAGACGGTATACTGCTGTACCATAAGCATCATAGGCATCCTCCAGCTGTTGGGTGGATATTGCTTGTTTCATTGCCTGACCTCCTTTCATCTATAAAACAATTGCCGGAAGAAAACGGTCACATGTTTTTGAAATATATTGGACAATTATTTATTTTCTCACTAAATAATGGAAATGGAAACTGCAAATAAGCGATGTTGATGGTAATCATCAAAAATAATATGTCTTTCGCCCCTATAGTGCAGACAGTACAAGACCGGGGAAGGCACTTGACAAACCTTCCCCGGCCCTGTACAGCCACATATCAGATAGCAGCTACTGCCTCGCGCCTGCCATATTCATACATTTTCAGGGATACCAGTCTGGTAATCCTCTCCATGCCGTTCAGGATAGTTTCCACATCACTATCCTCGTCTTCTCCCAACCGTTCGCACAGATTCCGGCCTGCCTGGTACACACCTTCATATAGAAGGCAGCACTCTTTTCCCTCGGCAAATTCATCCTCAATGGCGGCTCCTCCTTGCAGGGAAGACATCCCCTCCGTTAAAAACCCATTCATCTTATCATAAATCAGTTCTTTTTGCATACCGCATCCTCCTTTTGTCTCACTTTTACAACCGATTTTAATATGGAATGCTACTAAAATCAATAGTAGCGGTGCAAAAAGTGAGACAAACTTCTCGACACATTTCGACATAAATGGAGGATATCATGCCAAAACCAACAGGATCATCAGGAGAAAAGAATCTGATCAGCAGCCGGCTCATAGAACTCAGGAGACAGCAGAACCTCTCGCAAAGGGATCTTGCCCATAAGCTGCAGCTTGCCGGATATGACATGGACAAGAACGTGATCACGCGCATTGAGACCAACAAAAGGTATGTGACGGATATTGAGCTTCGGGCCTTGTCACAGGTTCTGGGTGTCAGCTATGCCTATCTGATTGACGGGGAAGATAAACAGCAAAAAGCTGGCGACTAACACACTCTCCAAATTTGCAAATTCTGCTTAATAAAAAGGACATGGACTTAGAAAATCTTCACTGCAGGCTTTATCAGAGGGCAGTTAAGCCCAAAAGTGCCTAACTGCCTTATCATTAAAACATATTATAGGCTTACCATCATTCAATGCCCAAAATACCATTGATTGCGTAGACGGTATCCTCATCCAGAGGTTCCGTATAGATGCCGCCGAACTCGTAAAATCTTCCGCTCAAAGCCGTGTATTTCCAACTGTCAATCGTCGTGCCGCTTCGGAGCGTGATGGTGAGATATCGGGTTGCCCATGTTTCTTCGCCGCTTGTGAGTTTATCATCATCATCCGTGGAGAAGCTGTAGATATATTTATCATTTTCGCTGTAGGAGCTTTCCCAACTGGCTGCACTATTACAGACCACATTCACCGTGCTGTCATAAAACAATGCTACAGAATCACGGTCATCATATGTGTGCGTACCGACCTGCTTTTGGATCTGCTTCCCAAAATCAGTGTTGTTGCTCGTGGACGGTGCCGCCGTAATTCTCACAATATCATCCGCGCCCGCCACATTGTAGATTATGCGGTATACATCGCCATAGGTGTATGGGGAAAGGTCAGCATCCGGAAACTGTGCCCTGGTGTCGCCCTCAATCTCAGCAAGTTCATAATCCGTTGCCCCATCCCCGCGGGCCTGGGCAAGTATGCTGTCCATGACCAGAAAGCTCCGGTACTCCCACAGCCGCAGCGTGCCTGCTGCATCTTCGCTGATAAGATACTTGATTTCATCCATATCCTTGACGCGATACCAGATGTTTTCGCCATATTGTATATATATCTCTCCGACAAAGGGCTGTAGATTTTCCGTGCTGTCCGGTGATTCCGGCCCATCGATACCGATACCTGTGGAACTGCCTGCATAAATCTGTTCATAGACCGCTATCCGGCTATCAACCGGGATTGTGGTTTCTACCGCTGCCGTATCCATGGTTCCGCCGGTCTTTATTGCGGCCAGAAGCTGTTCCTGCACGGTTTCTTTGCCTCCCGATGGCCATAAGGCAGCAGCCACGCCCACAACAAGGCACACACAGGCAGCGGCGGCAATCCACCTGTGCCAGCCGTACTTTTTCTTTGTATCATTGACCGCACCATAGATCAGGTCATCATTGATTTTTCCAAATGCGTAGGCAAGCCTTTCACTTTTCATAGCATGATACCCTCCTTTTCAAGATGTGTTTTTAATTCATTCCGCATACGGAAAAGCAGGGACGCGGTTTTGTTCTCACTTATGCCGTAGCTTTCAGCAATATCCCGTATCGGGTATAGATACCAATAACGGCGGATAAATATATTGCGTTTCTGTTCAGGCTGCGCATACAGGAACTGATTCAGCGATTCTACCAGCACCATTTCATCAACGCTCTGCTCCACATCCGTTTCTGCAGGAATGCAGTCTTCCAGCTCTGACAGCATAAGCCCAGTCTGCCCCCGCCCCCGTTTTTCGGCATTGTACTGCTTAAAGCGGTCAAGTGATAGATTCCGTATAATCTTACCCAAATAAGTTGACAAGCGGTTGGGGCGCTGCGGCGGCAGGGACTTCCACGCCCTTAACCAGGTATCATTGACGCATTCTTCCGCATCCTCATTGCTATGCAGAATGTTATAGGAAATGGTATGGCAGTAGCTGCCGTACTTCTCTGCTGTTGCGGTTATGGCAGCTTCGTTTCTCTCCCAATACAATTCAATAATTTCATTGTCTTTCATTGCGTCCTCCTTTCCTTATGCGTAAAGGCCTTTCACTTATATACACGAAATAATCTGTTGTTCATTGCGTGGAAAATGAAATTTTTCAGATAGGCTTAAAATTTTATGATGATAAAGCAGAAAAGGGACTGGAGAACCGCAATCCCCCAACCCCATATTCTGCCAAAATCTCAATATTGGGCATCTACTACTCCAGTTCCATCTTCTCTGCCCACTTCAGCTCCTCGTTCTCCTTCAGGAGCCCCATGTGGAACAATACCTGGATGCAGTCTGCATAGCCCTGGATGTAGGCACGCTTCTCCTGGGCGGATGAAAAATCTTCCAGGCACTCCTTCATCTCCTCTGCCTTTTCCTGTCCGTCTGCAGGCAGGCTTTCCAGAAACGCCTCCCATTCCTGCTCTGTCTCTTTCCATGCCTCCAGTGCCGCTTCAAACTCCGGGGTGCGCACATAGCTCTCCCGTTTTACATTCTCCCCATTCAAAGTGCCTAAAAACTGGGCAAACTTTAACCATACGTCACTCATTGTAAAAATCTCCTTTGCCATATCTTTCTTATCTCCCAGTATTCCCCAATCCCGCCAATATCTCTCCCTTGTTCTTCTATACTTCATCTTTAGAAGTATATTATCACGCTGTTTCGGTAAAATCAATTCATATACTTCATCTTTAGAAGGGAAGGCTGTATATGAAAATCTACTGGAACGGTACATCCAAAAACATCATAGGCCCGAAAGTGAAGCAGCTCCGCACTGCACAGGGGCTTTCCCAGGCCGCCCTTGCAGGCAGGCTCCAGCTTCTGGGCATGGAATGCAGCGACCTGACCATCCTGCGGATCGAACAGGGCAGCCGCTTCGTCCCGGACTATGAGGTGGCGATCCTTTCCGAATATTTTAACATATCCACGGATGAACTGCTTGGGAAAGGGGAGCCGGGACGATGAATATATCCTGCAGGCTCCCCTTTATCTATCCCTTGAATGCCTCCAGTGACGACATGATTCCGTTTAAGGCATCCTCGTCAAACCCAAAAGCTGCTCCCTCCCTTTCCTCTGCGCCGTCCGGCCCAGCCGGTTCCCCTGCCGTTTCATTGCGGGGCGCCTCCTGCCTTTCCTGCTCCCTGATCACCTGCAGCACAAACTGCCGTATCTTTTCATAGTCAACCTGCGCCTGTACTGCAGAAATACCTGCCGCCGCTCCGCCGTTCTGGTATGCCAGCACCGCATTGACGATGTACTGCGCCTTCCCCCGTTCCATACGGTTCAAAAACTCCGCCACCTGCACATGGGCAGGGTCGTTTTTGTTGAACCCTATGGTGGTCACAAATGCGTTCTTTTTCCCCATGGCAGTTACCTGCCTTTCCTCTGTATCTGGTAGAGCAGGCCGTAGCCCTTTGCGTTGGCGCAGATGTCCTCCACGAAGATGCAGCGCCCGATCTTATCCGAACTTTCCAGGTATTTCTTAAGCAGCATCGCCCCGCCGCCGATGAACACCACGCAGCTGGTCTTTAAGTCAATCCCCCGCTCCCTGAGCGTCCCCAGGATGTCGTCCACGAAGGTCCTGGTCATGTCCCCCACGATGCGCAGAACCTCCCCGTCATAGTCCGTCTTCCCTCCCCGGATGATCCGGTCAATGTCCGTATCATCCAGCAGGATATCCTTCTCGGAGTTGATGCGGGAAGCCACGTCATTATACAGCTTGATGACGCCTTTCTCCAGAGAGTCGCATATGCCTAAGTCCGGCCTGCCTCCCCGGATCAGAAGGTAATCCAGCGTGAAGCCCCCGATTCCACCGTGACGACCTTGTTGAACTCCGCTACCCTCTGGTAGACGGTCATGGCGGCTGCATAGTCCTGGGGGAAAGCAGCCGCATCCGTTATCTCCACCTTATAAGAGATGCCCTTATAGGTGAACTGCTGGATGCCCCGGCCCTTGAAATACTCCTCGAACTTCCGGTACAGTGCGCCGTAATGCTTCGGGGGCAGCCCCACCGGCAGCACTGCCTGGATGATGGTATCCTGCGCACCAAGCATCTGCTTCTCCGCCTCCATCGCAACCGCAAACAGCGTCAGGATGAAAAAACGGTCATCCACCGTCTTGTCCCGCATATAGGGTATCCGCTGCTCTGCAAGGGCATAGTAGCGCCCGCCATAATGCAGGTATTCCCCCAGCGCGGGCCTGCAGTCGCCCTCCACAAATCCGGAAGTGAATACTTTATGCTCTGTCTTCATGTTCCTGTTCCCGTGGTCTATCGGTACAATAATTTTCTGATACATCATAGCGTCAGCTCCTTTATGTTTTATTTACTGTTTTATACGCATGGTGTAAGTAAAAGCCAACAGTGTTATGTAAAAATAGAGGGATTTTACATATTGTGTGCATAAAAAAGGACGGAACCCCATATGGAAGTCCGCCCTGAAATAAATTATGCTTTATGATGGATTGCCCTGCATACTACCTGTCCAGTCCCAGCCATTCAGCCGGAGTCAAGACAGGCAGGGAAACATCTTTGTAATCTTTCCGGTTTGCAGTGATAAGGTAATCCATCCGGTTATTCCGCCCTGTCATATATTGCACACAGTCCTCAAAGTCTTTCCATTTCTGTCCAAACGCATCCCGGATGTCCTTTTCCGTTACGGAGAGAACCGTTACCAGGCAGAAGATGTTTTCCATGATAACATATGTCCGTTCTGTGTCATGTGTTTCCTTACGGATGATATAAAACAGATCCGTTACAGAAGATGCCGTTATACATGCAAGGACCTCCTGTTCCCTGATCTTCCTGAATAGTCCCACGGAAATATCATACCCGTTTCTTTTGAGGACCATATCCAGAAGTACATTGGTATCAATTAACAGCTTCATACCGTTCCCTCATCCTTTCCTCTCTGTATTCCTCCAGTGTTTTCCCTGTATCCGGTATCACACCTACGATATTCCCCAGAATATCATCCAGCGGTTTTTCACTTCCGGGCATTTCCTTCGTCTGCTGTGAGCTGAGGAACTGCACAAAGCTATATATCGTTTCTATCTGGTTTTCCGGCAGGGCGTTCAACAGATTTATCGTTTTCTCCAATGTTGACATACCATTCTCCTTTCCATGATCCATAGGCCACTTTACGCTTTTTATATATTATACCATCCTTTGCACAAATTAACTATTTCTTTTTTTCTGCTCCAGCCCATAAAGGTAGTCATCCACGCCCTTCACATGCTCCGCCCAGTCGCCGTCCTCATCCGTATCCCAGGTCAGTGCCTTTGCGGGCAGGTCGATTTCCCGGCAGATCTCCGACAGCTTCCTGCATCCTCTCTGGATGTTCTGGCGCTTCACATTCTTCTTCTCGCAGGGGATTTCCTTCCCCTCCCGGTATTTCCGGTAATTCTCGCAGTGGGCGCATTTCTCGTTGTAGTCCCCCCTGCAGGCAGTCTTCAGCAGCTTGTCCATGTCATAGGCTTCATAGACCGCTTCCGTCCCCATCAGCTTCATCGCCTGTAAGAATGGAGGAAGGTTCGCGTACTGGTTCGCCCCAGGCACGCACCCGAAGGTCCTGCCGGACAGGGCATGCGCAAGGTCGCCCTTCAGCGGCCCCTCCGTAACAAACAGGGTCTTTTCCCCCGCTCTCCCCGCCAGATGGACGGGGCTTCCGGAGGATGTACCCATGTGGAAGTTCGTACTGGAGAGCCAGATATACTTCCTGCCGTCATAAGGGTGGTCAAGGCGGATCTGCGCCCCGACGATCATGTGGTCCATGTTGCGTACTGGCACGAGAAAACCGGAGGACTTATTGGAGAAATGGATGGTCCATTCCCCATCTTTGTCCTGATAGAATCCCGGCACGCCCTTTACGGTGCATCCCGCCTCCAGCAGTTTCTTTGTCAGCTTCTTGAAGCCAAAGACCGGTGTGCTCTTATAGCCGTTCTCCTCTATCTGCTGCTCCGTGAACCCGCGCCTTAAAAGATTCTGCCTGTGTGTGTCCGCAAGCACCAGCATGGAAAAGAACATGCTGTATGTCTTATGCCGTATCGCATCCGGCGCTGGCGGGGCATTCTCTATCTCCGGCTCCTTGGGGGCGATCATCTTTTTCCTTACCTGGTAGGAAGGCGCCTGCTCATTCCTTCCAAGGGCATCCTTGATCTCCCTGCAGGCGGTCTGGTTGTCCATCCCATATATCTTCCCATACAGGGTGAGCATGCCACCGCTTTCCCCGCACCTGTTGCACTTGAATACATTCTTTTTCAGGTTCAGGTTGAGCTTGCCTTTCGTCTCCCCGCAGAAAGGGCAGTCCGCATCCAGGCTCACTGTATTCTTATGCCTGATACGGAGGTTCAGGAGATATGCCACTTCCCTGATGGTAAAAGGAAAATCCTGGTACAAGGCCCTCCTCCTTTCCACAGCCTGGAACCAGGCTGCCTTTCCTATAAGGGCAGCGCATGGTACGCACTGCCCGTTGTCCATTATCCTTAACCTGCCTGCCCTAATGCTGCATCGAGCAGGAACTTTGCCGCCGCACGCAGGAGGTTATCGGGGCCGCCATAGGAGTCCGCATACCACTGCAGACTCGTGGGCTTCTCCACAGCCACCTGCCCCAGCGTCTTGCCTTTGTTGTATCCCATGGGGATGACCACTGCGGCTGCGCTGTCACGGTTTAACATGGAGTAGATCTGCTCCACGGGCATGTCCCTGCGGATCGTTCCTGCCGCCTGTGCATTGGTGCCTTTTGCAGATGCCGTATTCCCGGCTGCGTTCCCGGCTTTCATTGCTGCAGGGCGGCTGTTATCTGCGGCTGCCCTGCTTCCCTTTGCAGCCTGCTGAGCTGCCTGCCTGTTCTGCATGGCGGGCGGCATCCCCTGTACGGGCTGCTGCGTCTGTGCTGCTGGAGCCGTTCCCTGCGCTGCCTGTTTCGCTGCCGTGGGAGCTGTTCCCTGTGCTGCCTGTCTCGCTGCTGCGGGAGCCATTCCCTGCGCCGTCTGCCTTGCTGCTGTGGAGACTGTTCCCTGTGCTGCCTGTCTGGAAGCCGCCGGTGCTGCACCTGCCTGCTGCATGGCGGGCGGCATTCCCATGACCTGCCCCACGTCTTCCGGCATGGGGATGTATTCCTCTATCCCGTACTGTCCGGGGAAAGCTTCCTCCTGGAGAATCTCACCGTCACCGGCTGCACCTTCCTGAAGGGCGGAATCCATGTATGTGCCTTCCGGCAGTGCGCCTCCCATCCCTGCGACCATCTGCGCATCAAAAGGCGCTTCCGTCACTTCCGGGTCCATGTCCCCTTCCCTGTCGGCAAACTGCAGCCCGAAGCCTGCATCCGACAATGCCCTTCCGACGGCAGCCGTTTCCGCCAGCTCCACGAACTTGTTCCCGAACTGGCCGTCCGCAGACATGTATTTCTGTGCCAGCGCATTGGAGATGAAATTGTCCTCATGGTCATTGCGGTTTAAGTATACCCTCGCCTCCACGATGGCCACCTGCTCCGTCAGCTTCAGGATCTTCTTTACAATCTTCCCCTCCGGGTATCTTAAGCGGAACCAGAGCTTGCGGTAGGCAACGTCAAGGTAGTATTTCCCTGCCTGCCCCTCATTCTGGATCAGGCGCATGTACTTCCTGGGGTCAAAGCCCTCCACTCTGTTCAGGTTCCTGATCTCCGCCACCTCGTCATACATGCAGGCGCTGTTCATTGTCATCTCATTCATCTGTCTTCTCTCCTTCCTTTTTCTGGGAAAGGGCATATATAAATAAATACCCGCCTCCCCACATTTTCTTGAATTTTTTTATGGTTTCTTTCAGATTTCCTTACACAAGGTATCTGCACATGTAATTTTCAAAGCTGTCATGATCGCTCCAGTCCGCCGTTTCAGCTTCTTCTTCTGCTACGACGTCCCACAGTTCCAGCAGGTCGTTGTCATACCCGGACGTATCCGCATCAAGCCCATGGTGCAGGCAGTATGCCGTCCACAGGCAGCGGAGCTGGTCCCTGCTGAGTTCCTCATCGAAACAGCCCTGTCTGGCAAACTCCTTCAGATAATCCATCTCAGCCTTCCGGCTGACCTTACCCTGGAGGGATTCGATGATCCCTGCGGCGGCATGATAACCGTCCCGCCGCAGTATGCCTAACTGGAACTGGATGTCTGCTTCATTTTTCATTTCTGGCTCCTTTCATCTGTGCCTGCCGGAATCTTATGACGCCTGTTCCATGCACAGCATGAGCTGGCCGTCTGCGCCTTCCAGCAGTTCCATGTTCCCGGACAGCCTGATCATGGTCCTTTCCATGCTGCCGCCGGTGGTTTCTATTCCATCTGCTGTTTCCCTTCCATCCGCTGTTTCCCTTCCTGCCTTCCCCGGCATAAAACGCCACTGGTTCAGGTGGTAGAACAGGGTACACCATACCTCGTTGTCCGGATGGGGGAACGGCTTTGCAAGGCTGTCACCGACAGCTACGATGGCAGGGCATCCCAGAAGGGATAACTGTATGTAGCACATCATGGCTGCCGTGCGGTCAATATCCTGCGCAATGAACAGCACCTGCTTCTGGTAATTGATGCCGTGCTTCTTTGCCACGTTTGCAAAGGCAATGAGCATGGCCCCTGCACCGCAGGCCGGGTCATTCACGCTGATATAGCCCTTTTCCTCCATCTGCGTTTCTTTCCCGTCCCCTGCAAACTGCAGTTCGGACATGAAATGGCAGATATGGTAGGGCGTAAAGAACTGCCCTTTCTGTTCCTGCTGCAGGTTCAGGTAATGGTACAGGCTGCCCAGGAAATCCTGCTCCGGGTTCTCCTCCAGCGCCAGCACCACAAGCCCCAGCATCTTCGGGAATGCCTCCTGGTCCTCCTTCTGATAGCTGTTCATGATGGAGAGGTAGCGCTTCTCCCGTTCGTCATTTTCCGGTCCGGGCATCACATTTGCCAGGGACAGCGCTGACAGGCTCAGGAAATCATTCCATACCTGCCATCTGGAGTAACGGAAAGCAAACTTATCCATCAGGGTACAGAACTCCTTTTTGTAATCCTTTTTCTCCATACCGCAGCCCCCTATCCGGCAAGCTGGCTGACACGGATCTCAAAATCTGTATCCATGCTGCCTTCCCTTACGATGATGCTGTCCTTTCCGCCGCCCATGACCTTCAGCCCGTTCATTGCAGCGGCGTCTTCGATATTGGAAAGAATCCTTTCCTTCTCCATAAATCCATCCTGGCAGTTACAGCTCCTGCAGCCGCACTCGGAAAGCGTGCAGCGGTACTGCCGCCCGGATTCCGGCGTGGATATGTACGGGCTGCATACAGCGTGGCCGTATCCCTTTAAGATGGATACGGTGCTGTCGAATACTTTTCTGAGGATCTCAATGTCCCAGGGGAACCTTTCCTTCGCCTGGTCCACATTCAGTTCCAGGAGCTGCATCAGGTACCAGTAGGTCTGCGTATCTATCCAGTCGCCCCTTTCCACCATGCGCTGGGTCATTTCCACTTCCTCTATTTCTTCTGTCCTTTTCTCCATATCTTCCATTTTCTCTGCTCCTTTCAAATCTTCCATGTCTGGGATGGCCAGACATGCCTCTCATAAGTTGATCGCTTCCTGGCGGTATCCGCCGCTTTCAGGCTGCTTCCCTTTTTCCTCCAGTAACCGGTTGTATTCTTTTATGACGCGCTCCCCAAGGCGGGTGTTGCGCCTGTCGCACTCCGTATTGTGGATGGCGGTACAGACAGCCCGCTTGCTGCCGATGATGGCGACCTGTACGCCTGCCCTCGTTACTGCGGTGTAGAAGATGTTCCGCCGCAGCATCTTATAGAACATGGGCAGCCATGGCAGGATCACCATCGGGTACTCGCTCCCCTGGCTCTTGTGGACCGTCGTTGCATAGGCGTGTTCCACCATCTCCAGTTCCTCGCTTCCGTATTCCACACGGCGTCCGTCCGAAAACTCCAGTTCCGCAAGCTCAGAGCCGTTCTCGTCCACATAGATATTTTTTATGTATCCGATGTCGCCGTTGCTGATCTGGTCCTTGTTCTTGTTGTGGATGATCCGGTCGCCCAGACGGAAGGTGCGTTTCCCGGAACGGATCTCCGGCTTTCCCTCCTCTTTCGGATTCACCATCTCCCATAACCTTTCATTCAGTGCGTTCACGCTGGCCTCCCCCGTCCTGCGGTAGGGCGTCAGCACCTGCACCTTGTCCATGCCGAACGCGTCCACGCTGGCACGGTACAGCTCCTGCACCTTGCCCGCAGCCTCCTCTGCGCTCTTTGCAGGGATAAAGGCAAAGCCTGCGCCATAATCCAGGGCTGCGTCATCTTCCTGCATCCGCTTCGCATTGGCAATGATGCGGCTTCCCTCTGCCTGGCGGAAGATCGTGTCAAGCACCGTCACCGGGATGACGCCGCACTGCACCAGCTCACGGAACACATTTCCAGGGCCTACGCTGGGGAGCTGGTCCACATCCCCTACCAGCACCAGGCGGCTCCCCGTCCGGATATGGTCAAAAAAGATGTGCGACAGCCTCATGTCGGACATGGTGAACTCGTCCGCGATGATAAAATCCGCCTCCAGCATGCCTTCCATTTCCTCGCTGTCCTCGTCGCTGGTCAGCCCCAGGGCGCTGTGCATGGTCATGGCCTCCTGCCGTCCCGTACTCTCCGCCATCCTGCGGCTCGCCCTTCCCGTGGGCGCTGTCAGCAGCACGCTGCCGCCGCCCAGCTTCCCATTGACATAGAGCAGCACTTTCTGCACCGTGGTCTTTCCTGTCCCCGGGCCGCCGGTGATGATGCTGACCGGATAGCGGAACGCCTTCCTGACGCCCTCCTCCTGCTTCGGGGAAAGGCTGATGCCCAGTTCTTTCTGCGCTTCCGCTAAAAGGAAGGTGATATCCTGTTCCTCCTGCTCCGCCAGGAGCAGTGACACCAGCTTTTTTGCTGCCCCGCACTCATACCCATACATATTCGCAGGGTAAAGCGCGCCGCTTTCATAATACATCTGTTTTTCCTTTACAAGCTGATAGAGCACCTTGTAGACCGCCATTTCCGTGACAGCCTCCCTGTCATAGCCGACATTGAGCTGCTCATACACTTTCTTTTGGAACTTCTGCTTATCCTGATATAAATGCCCCTCCTGCATATCCTGTTCCATGCAGTACCAGATGCAGCCTTCTATGCGCATGGGGTCATCCGGCTTTCCCTTGTTTGCTTTTGCTATCTCATCCACGGTCAAAAAGCCGAAGCCGCTGATCCTGCACAGCGCGAAAGGCTGGTTCTTCACCGTATCCAGCGCGTCATTCCCAAATTCCTCATAGATCTTCTGTATCTTTTTGGGCGTCACCTTGAAAGGCGTCAGGTATGCCGCAAGGTCGCGCATGGCATGGCTCCCCTGATAGGATAAGAGGATGGCATCCAGCTTCTTGCGGGTGATGCCTTTGATTTCCAGCAGGCTGTCTGGGTAATGGTCCAGCACGTCAAATGTCCTTGTGCCGAATTTTTCCACGATCAGCTCCGCCGTCCTCGGCCCGATTCCTTTTATCATGCCGGAAGACAGGTATCCTTTTATCCCTTCCTTTGTCTGGGGCAGGATCTCCTCATAGCTTTCCACCTGCAGCTGCAGGCCGTACTTATTCTTTACCCATTTCCCCATAAGGTCGGCTTCTGTCCTGTCCGTGTCCGGCAGTCCGGTGCCCGTTGCCGTGAACCGAGCGCCTTTTCCTTTATAGCGGACATCCTTTGCCGCTTCCGGCACGTCCGCATCTTCCGTATGGTACACGAAGATACAGAACCCGTTGTCTTTGTTATGGAATATCTCTTTTACAAACTTGCACCTCATCTGTCCTCTCCTTTCTGTGCCCTTTCTTCCTCCCAGTCATACAGCAGGAGGTCATAGCTGGAAGTACGGACAGCTTTCCCGCTTCTCCGGAAGCGGTAGTTCCGGAAAGTGAATCCCGTAGGCTTATGGGTATACCGTACCGCAAGGACCTGGTATTCCATGCCCAGCCAGGATGCCTTCCCTACGGCTTCTTCCGTCTCCTCACCGAAGTTCAGGGCATAAAGCCAGTTGTCACGGGTGCTGTGGGGGCCGGCATATGTCTCCCCTCCCGGAAGGGAGAGGAGCTTCTCCTTCATGGCATGGTAGTCCTTCAGCCCCGGATGTGCCGCCAGGGTATCTGCCGCCAGTGCCTTTTCAAACTCGCAGAACGGCATGAAAGGGCTTTTTCCCGGAAAATCCCCGTTCCCGTCAAGGCAGCGGACCTCACCTCCGGCAATGACCTCAAAGATGATGTCCGCCCTGACCGTGCAGTCATTCTCACAGCAGTTCCCTGCAGGCGAGGCCGTGTACCAGGTCCCGTCTGCCATGGAGCGGTTGAAGTAGCGCTCCGGCCCTTCTGTGGTGCAGAATGTGTCCCTGCACAGGCCGGACTCTTCCATATGGAGCGCCACCCTGATGCGTTCCCGTGCATCTTCCTGTTTCCTGTCCGGGAACGCTGTCCCCGGGATTTCCTTTATCTCTGCAAGCATGGCGCCTTCTTCCTGCTCCAGCAGGGCATAGGCGGGGATATGCAGTTCCCCCGCCATCTCTATTTCGCCCCGCATCCCGCTGCTGATCCGGCTGCCGCACACAATGATGGCTCTGCTCAGCCTCAGAATGGAAAGTCCAAAAGCAAGCCCTGCTTCCCTCTCCTCTGGGATGTTGTCATCCAGGTATTCCGGAAGGAAGCTGTGGGGCGCTATCGCCCTGCATCCGAATGTCCCGGATACAAGGCGTGCATAATGCGCCGCTTTCTCCATGTTCTGCCGTATCCCCTCTTTGGTCGGTGCCGATAAGGGCGAACAGATATATACAATGTCGTTTTCCTTCATTAAGCCGCTCCTTTCACTTTGACGGAGAACCTCCTGCTCTCCGTGGTATTCACATAGTCGTCATAGACATCCGGGTGCTGCACCTTCAGGCGCTCCAGCCCCTTTTTGTCGATGCCCGTGCGGTAGGCGGGATTATAGGAGACCACATATTCCTCACTGCCGGCCCTTAAAACGCCGGTGCAGCTTGTCCCCATCTTCTCCACGATTTCCGCATAGGTTTCCTTCATCTTTTCATCCAGTTTCTTTGCCTCGCCTTCATGCTGTGCTTTCTGCTCTTTCAGTTCCATGTACCGCCTGATGCTGGCAAGATATTTCCGGTCAAGCCTCACCTGCTCCGCGTCCTTGTCGGCAGGCCCGCAGTGTTTCCGTATGCTCTCCAGCACAAGGTCTGGCTTTTCGGTATAAGGCGGCTCCACGGCTTTCCCCACGTTCTCCTTCCAGAAGAATTCCTCCTCCGCGATCAGGTCCTCCTCAATATCCAGGTCACGCTCCATATAGCGGATGAAGAATTCATTCTCGTTGTTCCCATACAGGCAGGCGAAGTACATCCTGTCGATGTTCATGACTGCCATGTAGTGCCTGCCCTGGTATTCATAATTGACCGGGGTTGAGTCGTTCGCCCACTTATTCTGGCAGTTATAGTTGGTGGTCTTGCACTCAAGGATGCCTTTGCTGCCGTCGGGGAAGTCTATAAAGAAATCCACGTCTGCAAGCATGAACGGGTAGAGCGGGTGGCGGAACATCTTCCGGACAGGGTACACCTTCAGGCCTGTCTTTCTGGAGAATATCTCCGCAACAAGGTCCTCCAGCCTGTGCCCCACTTCCTTTGCCACCCAGTTGTCTTCCTCCTCATCCATGACCGCCTGTATGCCCAGCTTGTCATAGTACAGGTCACGCTTCGTACAAAACGGCGACATTCCCATGACAGCTGCGGCGTCGCTCCCGCCAATCCCTTTGCGGCGGTAGGAGAGCCAGTCCTCCCTGCTTAAGTTTTCCGTGTCTACGAACACCTCTGCCTTATAATTCATATCCAGTCCCATTCTTTTCCTCACTTTCTGCCGTTTGCTGCGGCTGCATGCTGCGGACAGAAAAAGAGAAGGTCTTATCCCTTCTCTCCCTGTCCTTATTGCTATTCTGTTTTTTTGTTTTCTACGGTAGGCTGCTGCTCTGTTTTCTGCTGCGCTCTGCGCCTGGCGGAAAGGACAAGGGCATCTTCACCGATCCCGGCGTCTGCCTTTGGCTTCCTGCCTGCCCTTTTCCGGCACTTCTCAATGGCCGCAGCCCGGTCATAGCAGATCTTCTCCTGTAAGTCTGCAGTGATCTTCCGGCACCTGTCGCGCATGCGCTCATACTGGAGCGCCCCGCAGAATCCCAGTTCCTCCCTGTCCGTCTGCAGGAACTCGTCCAGCATGTCCGCGTAATCCGCAAGGACGTTGCATATGACGGTCAGGTCCCCCTGGCAGCTTTCTATGGTCTTTTCCTGCATCCTGTCCACATCATAATAATGGATGGGGACTGCAGCCGTCCCGCTGCACGCACCCTGCTCCATGATCTCCACGGAATCCTTTACCATGGGACATCCTCCTTTCTACCATCTGTATGCTCCCGGCACGTCATATTCTCTCCAGTTCACGGACAGCGCCCTTGCAATGGTCTCCTCCATCCTGGCGATCCTGCCTCCTTCCTCGCCTTCGCAGGCAAGCATGTAGAGGATCTCGGAAATGCCGAAATAGATGTCATGCGCCGTACAGGGGCCTTCCCCGTACTGTGCCACAAACAGGTCCACCGCCTCCGCTGCATATTTCCGTGCAATGCCCAGCTTGTCCATGACGCCCTTCATGCAGTTGACAGGGTTCATGACCTCGACCTTCAGCAGCTTCACAAGGTTCCCGGCGGCAAGCTGGTACTTCCCGTACAGGAGCTTCAGCTGGTCGTCGAACTCACTGATCTTTGTGCCGTTCCTGTGCCCCAGCCTCAGCGGGCTGCCCAGGCTGATGGTGGTGTTCTCCTTTCCGGATACCAGCATGGGGAAGATGTTCGCCCCGCCGGAGCCTGTGTCGGATGTGGTGATCCTTACCACGGGCTTCATCTCATCGGGCGTCTTCCCATGCAGGGCCAGTTCTTTTTTGTAGGCATCCAGCAGTCCGTCCTCCCCGGAAAGCTCCCAGAGGGCGGATGCCATGTCATGCTCATAGAAGCCGGCAAGGTAGATGCAGCCCTTGAAGTTCCCTGTCAGGTAGTCCACGGAATGCAGGAAGACCTGCTCCATGTCAAGCACCGCATAATCGTGGCAGTCGCCTCCCAATACTGCGGATACCTTACCTTCCGAGATGCGCAGCAGCGCCTCGCCCTTTGCCACCTTCAGGCAGTCGTTCAGGATTCGCGCATACACGCTCTTTTCCACCCTGCGCAGCCCCGCGCCGGAGATTCCTGCGCGGTCAAGGATGCTCTTGATCGCGCAGCTCCTTACCGGGTAATACTGGTTCCTTACCTTCAGGAGCAGGCCCGTGTTGATGATGGTGTCCGTGATGATGTCCTCATCCAGCCCCTCGTCCGCATACTTCTCCTTCAGTTCCTCCTCCACTTTGCTCCCGCTGGTGATCGCCACCAGACGCAGGTTTCTGGAGTTCCTCCTTTCCCAGAATGAATTCCTGCCGATGCTTTTCAGGCAGTCAAGGAAATCCTCCTGCTTCTGGAATACGCCGCGGTAGCCGTCGGCAAATACTCTTGTTTCATTCATTTTTCGTTCCACCTTTCTTTTCTCTCCGTTTGCGGAGGTTATTTTTATCCAGCCGCTTATGCGGACAAGCCCTCATGGGCATTTCTGGCAACAAAAAAGGAATGGCCCCTGACGGTTTCCATTCCATACTGCGTGTGGTGATCCACAAATCTGTTTTTGTCCCTTACAGTTATACACATCCTGCGGAAACAAAAAAGTGCCAAAAGACTGCCATGCCCATACATGGTATCCTCTGACACTACTTACAATCTTAAACAGCGTATGCCCCGGTTCTCCAAGAAGGAGCCGGAACCCGACGGTTGCCCCGGAGGGTGCGGACATATCGGGTATGTCCTGCCTGTCCCCGTTCCCCGTTTACAGGTTTCGCATAAAAATCAATTACGGGTTTATATTAACACAATATCTTGTATCATGTCAACTCGAATATACTATATATTCCATATCCTTTTGCTTCTATTTTCATCCACAAAACTTTTTTCAAATTTTTTTAAAATTTTTCAAGTTTTTATCCCCTTCCGGATATTTACTTTATAGATCAGCTTTCTATCGTGGCTGGTCATCCGTTCTTTGACAACTGAAGAACATACACCATCATGTATATGGGTTCTGGTGGGTGGCTCCCTACTCATGGTCTGCTATCCGTCCGGATTGAATTGCACACAGTGCAGCCAGGCAACGCGGCCGGGGAGGGCGCAGGAGACGGTGATGGGAGGTATGTGTAGATTACTTATCAACTTTTAATGAGGTTTATTATGAACAAAACAAAAATTGATTTAACGCAATATAACGATTTTCGCAAATATTCTGTTGAAGAAATATCACAAATGCTGGGGATAGGCAAAACAAAAACAAGAGAATTACTACAAAGCAGACTTCTGCCAGTGACCAAAATAGGGCGTGATTATTTTACGTCAAAAACAGCAATTCAAGAATTTTTAGCGAGAAACATAGGAAAAGAACTATATTTTTAATTAGCAAATTACATTGTCAAACCAGTTTCCTTGTAATATAATGCTTATACGACTTACTGCTTCCATTCGCAATAAGGGTAAAGTTCTTTTCTACAGAAAGGAGCGTATAGCTATGGCGAATGAAACAGCAACAAAACCTCGGCGCAGCAAAGGTGACGGTACAATATTCAAAAATAACAAAGGAAGGTGGATAGCTCGATACAACAGGAAGGGAATGCCTCCCAAAGAATTCTCCGGTAAAACGAAAGCGGAGGTCAAGGCAAAGCTGGACGAATACAAATTCCTGGTGCAATCCGGGGAAGCAGTCAGCCTAAAGCTCACAGTGGAACAATATTCTATCAAGTTCTTGCATTATAAGAGCCAACAGGTTATTCGTAAAAACCTGAAGCAGACTGCATATGATCGCACGGAGTCCATTTTTGAAAGCCATATCAAACCACATCCTATATCCCGGATTCTGATGTGCAATCTGAAAGCCTCAGATATTCAGGGACTGATTGATGAACTGCAGCCTAAATACAGTTATTCCACAATCAGAAAGGTATACCTGTTTTTGCACTCTATGATTAAATATGGCAAAACGGAAAAGGATCTTCCTAAGACTTATGACCCGTTTCTTACCGTTGAAATGCCAGATGAATCGGCGGTTGGCGTAAAAACGAAGCAGATTGAGATTATACCAGAGGAATCTATGGAGATGATCAAGGAGATGGCTCTTTCCTATAAGTCTGATGGGACATTGAATTACCGCTATGGCCCTGCACTTGTATTTGTTTTGAATACCGGACTAAGGGAAGGAGAACTTCTGGCAATTTCCAGGAATGGAATCCAACAGGATGCGGAAGGTCGTAAAAGTATCCATATTTCTGAGACTGTCAGCAATGTGAAAAACAGGGATAAGCGAATTTCAAAGCATTACACCCAGATTATCACGCCGCCAAAGTATCCTCGAAGCAACAGGGTAATCCCTTTAAATCAGGAAGCTCTGGAATGCCTGAACATCATGCTGGATACTTATGGGCAGCATCAGATCAGGGATGACTTAATCGTCTGCACCAATACCGGCAATTTCCCTACCAGTCGGAATATACAGGAAACTCTCGACAGAATTTTACGCAAATGCGGACTGCCCCATTATGGCACTCATGCACTGAGACACACCTTTGCAACAAGACTACTTAGTAAAACATCAAGTCATCAAGATATAAAAGCAGTGGCCGAACTGCTGGGGGATGACTACAAGGTCGTTATTAAGACATATCTTCATACGGATACCGGCGGAAAGCATGATTTAGTGGATCAATTATAAGACCTATGCCTTTCCACTTACTTACCACCTTATGAAAAGATTTTATTCGATTTTGAACGGTCTAAAACGGTGCTTGTAAAAAAAAGAAATTTTGAAAAAATAACCAAAAAAAGAACGGAGGCTTAGGTCTAAAAGGACAATGAGAGAAAGAGTGGGTAACAAAAAACCCCGAAAAATCGGGGTTTTTGAGAGGCGCAGACCGGATTTGAACCGGTGCGTACTGGTGTTGCAGACCATTGCCTTACCGCTTGGCTACTGCGCCCTATACTACGTTTTATTCAGTTTTTTTATGATGACATAGATGTTGCAGACCATTGCCTTACCACTTGGCTACTGCGCCATACACTATTTTAGATCTGAAAATACGATATAATCATAACAAAAAACAATTTTTACGTCAAGCATTTTTTGGCGTGTTTGACTATTTATAAAATACTATTCAACATCCCAATAAACTGCCAAACACGCCCTATTCTTTATTATGCTATAAACTTGCCTTTCAATGTCGCATAACTGCCCGCGCCAACCGCTTTCACATTTACAATTTCATATGAGTATTCCCTTCCTGGCTGCAAAGCTTCGGAAAGATGCACTTCACATTCGTCATCATCCCATTCTACATAAGAGGATTTGGACGAATAAGCCTTTCCAGACATATCTTTTATTAAAACATAACTGCTGCCCTTAAACGCTATATTCTTATTAAAATCAAAACTCACTGTATACTCCATCCTGCCATCATCATAATCTGCGTCATATTCTGCTTTTTTGATGAACAGATTATTGTTTTGAACAGGCACTTTTACTTTTACTGTAATTGTATCGTAGGCAGAAGCCCCAAACGGCTTAATTCCTGAAATCTTAATATTATATGTCCTGCCATATTTCATTTTATTAATATAAATCTCGCATTCATCATCATCCCTGTCTATGAGATGCCCTTTATAAGATTTTCCTTTATTATCCTTAATAGAAGTAATTTTAGCATTCCATTTCCAAATTACTTTTGATGCAAACTTAACATCAATCACTCCGTCCTCTTCCACTTCAACATGGGCAACCTTAACCTTTTTGGAAACTTCTTTTTTCGTTGGAAGCTTTACTTTTATGGTAAGCTTGCAATAAGAAGAGGAATGGTAAGGTTTAATTCCATCAATTACAATTGTGTATGTGCGACCCCTTTTTAAACCGTCAGCCATAATATCACATTCGTCATCATCTAAATCACTTAAATATGCATGATAAGATTTTCCTTTATTGTCTTTTATAGAAGTAACTTTTGCTGTGGGTTTCCAGGACACACGGGTTAGAAAATCAATTTCCAATTCAGATGGCATATTATAATTATTTGTCTGATAGCCACCCGTTACTGTATCTTTGTATTTTACACTTTTTACTTTGATAGAATTTTTGGCGCCAGATGTCTTCGCACTAAAATCCAGCCTTAAAGAAGATGCCTCCGCTGCCTGCGGCATTATACCAACTAGTATGCAGGCAATTAATAGAGCATAACATAATTTTTTAATTTTACCCATTTTTTTCCTCCTTTATTTATCTTATTAATGTTATGATTATATTATAAGGCTGGTTCATTAAAATGTCAAAAAAAAAATAGTACGCCCATGCAACAATTTCTTAAAATTTCTACACTAATATATGTCACTGGCCAAACAAATTTTAATGGGGGAACGTTATGAACCAAGATCTGCAGCAGATAAAAAAGGCAAAATCAGGCGATACAGGCGCGTTTGCAGAATTATACCGCACTATCTATGCTGATTTGTACCGGTTTGCCCTTTATACATTAAAAAATCCCGCTGATGCGGAGGACGCTGTCAGCGAAACTGTTATGGATGCATTTTCATCCATACGCAAACTTCGTTCCGAAGATTCTTTTAGGCCATGGATTTTTAAAATCCTATCCGTCAAATGCAAACGGCGCTTTCTGGAATACAGCAGCCAGCCAGATGAACTGACAGCAGATATCCCGGACGGTAATAGTATACATGACCTAGCGGAGGGCATAGATTTGCGGACGCAATTTTTCCGGCTGAAAAACGAAGAACGGCTGATTATCAGTATGCATGTTTTTGCAGGTTACAGCAGCCGTGAAATCGCAGGCATTCTCCATATGAATGCTAATACGGTACGTTCTAAAGAAAGCCGTGCCTTAAAGAAACTTTTAGAACAACTCAGTGATTCGGACAGGAAGGAAAGGTGAACATATGAATGAACAAGAATTATTAAATAAAATCAAACAAACCGCCGAGCAGGAGGTGATTCCGGAAACCCTTATGCCGCAGCAGATCCACAAACGCCTAATTAGAGTCAAAAAAACACGCCCTATTACTCAGTTTCCAATTAAAAAAGCCGTATCCTCCGCCGCTGTTTTACTGTTATTCGGAGTCCTCTCCATTGTAGCGTGGAAGACGGGACGTATTTCACCTGATAAAAAAGGGTATGTTTTGGAAAATGATACTACAACTGACAACTCTGTACCAGCAGGCGCCAGCGGCCCACAACGCAATCTTAAATTCAGCCCGCCAGATTCAGAAAAGGACGAAACAGCTCAAAAACCCTCCATCGAACCTAAAGCAAATGCAGGCGAGCTTTACAAAATTGCGGCAAATTACCAGGAAGTATATGATGTATTGCAGTCCTCCTTTGAATTACATCAAAAATACCGGGCAGAATCAAATACAGATGGCGCTTGCGAAAAATCTGCTGAAGATACCGTTACCGAATATTCTAAAAATGCTTCAGGAGCCGAACAGAAGATTCTTTATTCAACTACAAACCTGCAAACACAGGGGGTAGATGAAAGTGACAGTATTAAAACCGACGGGCAATATATTTATACTATTGCGGGGGCAACCTTAAAAATCACTGACACCTTTGGGGGCAAGTTAAAACCTGCAGGCGCAATCACCCCTGACCTTGACGCATCGGATCATATCCTGGAGTTTTACATTGACCAGAATATGCTGTTTTTACTGGTACAGCATTACGAAACTACAATTACAGAAGAAACATACTATACAGATACAGACGAAAAATCGGGTGTTATCCCCTTAAACAGCTGTGATAAAATTGCTTCATTTGACGCAAATTCGTCCACCATCCTTTATACCTATGATATCTCATCCCCTGCTAACCCTATACTGGCCGGGACAGTAGAGCAGGACGGAAATTATTATACTTCCCGGAAAATAGGGGATATGATTTACCTTTTTACACAGCAAGGGTTAAATGCTGATAATTTTAACGGATTTATCCCTTGTATCAACAATGAAAAAATCCCTTGTGGCAATATCTATATTTCAGAGAAAGGAAATGAGGGTTTTCTCATATCATCTATTAACGTTTCCGAACCGGACAAAATCCTGGATAAAGTAATGCTTGTCCATAACTCTGTAAATGTCTATGTTACAACGGATGCTATTTATTTGTACCATTCTGATTACCAGGCCGCTGATACGCTGACTAAGATCGCCAAATTTTCAATTGACGGCGGTATTATTAACGCTGTAAACGCTACATCGGTAAAGGGGGAAATCTTCGATACTTTTGCCGTGAATGCTTACCAGGATACACTGCGCGTCCTTACCACACTTTATGACCAGAACGGTAATACAGACAACCACCTGTATATATTAGACAGTGAACTGAACCTAATTGGAGCATTGGATGGCATTGCACGCGGTGAAGAAATTTATGCCGCCCGGTATTTGGATAAAACTGTTTACTTTATTACTTATAAAGATACAGATCCCCTGTTCGTTGTAGATTTATCGAATAACACAAATCCTGTGGTATTAGGTGAACTTAAAATCAGCGGTTTTTCAGAATACCTACATTTCTGGGGAAAGGATCAGCTGCTTGGTATCGGATATGAAACTGATCCGGACAACGGTGAGCGTAAAGGCTTAAAGCTCGTAATGTTTGATATTTCAAATCCCATGGACTTAAAAGTAATTGACAGCCTGGTTTTAAAGGACAGTTTATATTCCCCAGCTCTTTATCATTATAAATGCGCGCTTGCCGACCCGTCCTTAAATCTGATTGGATTTGCGGCGGAATACAGCAATAATAACGCAGCTTATAATGTCTATTCTTTTTCAAACGGCCGTTTTGTCCCTAAGCTAAGTGAAACATTACAGGACTCCCAGTATATTTCCTATGAGTCCGTGCGGGGAATTTATATTGGGGATACATTTTTTATCGTATGCCCTACAGAAATAAAATCATATGAAATGGCCAACGGATTTCGTAAATTAGAGCATTTAGATTTAACAGATTGACAAAAAGACAAGGAAACCCTACACCTGTCCGACATAAATAAGAAATCTTCTGTAGGTCAGCCGAAACCGCTCCCTATAGTTTTCCTAAATCGTGTTTGAAAAACATTTTACATAAATAAATTTCCAAATATGTTGTTAGTAATACTAAATATGACATAGTATTGTTGGAAAATAAAAGCGGATTTTGTATAATTAGACAAATAAAAATAAATACAGGGAGGAGAAAAATGGGACATTTACAATATCCGCTTAAAGTTTTTATTTCTTATAGCCATCAAGATAAACTTCTAAAGGAACATCTAATAAAACATCTCAACTCTATGATCCGACAAAAATATATTGAACTGTGGCATGATGATATGATGTTGCCGGGATCCAGTATTGATGACGATATATTTAGGGCAATGTCACAATGTGATATCGCATTGCTTCTTATCAGTTCAGACTATCTGGCATCCGATTACTGTTATTCCACAGAAATGGAAGCTTTTATGAATAGCCGGAAAAATGGTAAGATCGTCATTCCTGTTATGTTAAGGCCTGTGGATCTAAAAGGCACTCCTTTTGACGGCCTAAAATCCCTTCCAGAAGACAGAAAAGCAGTAAGCAGCTACAAAGACCAGGATGATGCCATGCAGTCAATTGCATCCGGCATTAGAAGAGTCGTTGAAAATGCATATCAAAAATCCATACCTGGAATGAATAATGCACCCTTAAAGGGAAACCATAGCCAGAATACACCTCATCCGTCATCCCATGTTAACTATGGCTTTGAATTTCAAGGAAATCAAATTAATGGAGGGTTCTTTAAAATTGAACAATAAACGGGAGGGCTTTAATAATGGAAACAGAAGATACCTTACAATCAGACGGGCTTGAGGAAAAAGCAAAGGACACAGAGCCGCCCCAACAACAAAAAAGGGAAGCAGGCGATCTGATCGGAAGCTACAAAAATCTATTAAAACAAGAAAATCTTGAAAAAGAAGAGACAGGCTCTTCATCAGTAGATCTGTTGCGGGAAATATCAGAAAATTGGGGAATGCAGTTTGAACAGTCCTCCTTCCAAGACAATATTTTTGTAATAAACCAAGATTCCAAAGGATCGGGTAAAAAGAAACAAAAGCAAAATATTCTTGGCACCTTGAGTGACAAGGAGATACTGGAATGGTGTTCCGATCATTATTTAGATTATATTTTTGCATTTTTTCTGACAGTCTGCATTTTAGATTGCCAGGTTTATGAAGATATCCTAAAGATGGCAGATGAGCTGCAGGAAATTTTTTCAGAAAGAAAAAACGAAGAATCAAAGGATACAGATATCTGGAATTATAAATCCAAAATACACGAAACTCTAGGACTGATAGAATACAGAGATATAGTTTATGTACGGGGCATAGGACAGGAAGCTGATTTTCTGCGCCTTCCCACACATAATCAGTCAGGTTATTATATTCAGCTATTAATTAAGGAATTTCCAAGCTTAAAACTAATGCTTAGCCCTTACCTAGTATCTAAAATATTTGATACCACCAAAAACAAAAGAAATTATCTGGTAATTGGAGGATGCACAGAAGCCCTTGCAAATATTGGTAAAGAAAATATAGTCTACTTTAATACACAAATACTGCCTTTATTTTTTTCAAAAAAAACAACGGAAGCAGATTATTGCCTTGCAATGCTTTTGAAACAAATGTACCAGATGGAACAAAACAAGGAATTTATAATTACATGTGCAGAACAATGGGGACGTACAACCAATAACCCACACTATCCATTGACAGTACTGTATCTTTGCGGAATGATCAAAAACCAGGATGATTTTGTATGGGGTGTCTGGGACATCCTTTTAAATACCCTGCTGAAAGAAATCATGAATGGAACAATATTTGCATCAAATTCTTATTATAAAAACCTGTTAGAATTCTTCAGGAGTGGGAATAGGGACTTCTCTTATTATAAAGGTGTAATCCATGCTTTCTATAACAAATTCAAACAAATGGAGCACAACCGAAAACGTAAAGAAGTTGAAATACTTGGCACCCTGTTTCTTTTACTTATAATCAACGACTATGCTGACTGCCATTTATCCGGCCTGTCTAAAAGAAAACAGGATATGTTATGGGTTGCAATTATGGAAAAGCTAGATCAAAAAACAGGGCAAGAACTTGTTTTTTTGTGGAAACAGGTTTTAAAGCACCGCCGTCATCCAAAAGAAGGCTGGCATATACTAGAGCTATACCTGGATAAATATGAATCATGGGATGAAAAAGATTTAGGGCGGCTTGCATTTTTCTTTTACTGGATTAATGATTCAATGGATAATGGCCAGGCTTACTCCTTTTTACAAAAGTGCATGTCAAAAGGAAGGGGCAGGCTGCTAATTGCAGAAAAAATATACCAACGAATTATAAAGGAGAGTACATATGGATAACAAAATTATAAAGATCAGAGAACTAGAAAAGAAACTAACGAAATTTCAAGAAATACCAAGAGGAAATGCAGAAACAGCATATGTTTTTTTTCAATCCAAAGACA
Organism: Lachnospiraceae bacterium; assembly: GCA_009911505.1. Classification (GTDB taxonomy): domain Bacteria; phylum Bacillota; class Clostridia; order Lachnospirales; family Lachnospiraceae; genus Roseburia_B. The sequence continues at coordinate 53,654 of QXXL01000019.1, forward strand.
ATTCTAAATACGCCATTACGACCGAAAAAAAGAAAATCATGTCATCTCAATTAAAAAACGGGAAATATGACAGGATTATGGAAATACAGAGGGGATGGTTTGAAAAAAAGATTCACAAAGAAATCCCCTGCCAGGAAAAAGGCCATCATTTTACATTAGAACTAACAGTAGAATATTATATATCAGACCCGGAATATATTTATCTAAACCGGAATTATTCCATGTCGGCAGAACTTGACCGGCTATTATCATGTATAGAAGGAGAACTTTTAAACCAATACAGTTATACAAACCAAGCGGATTTAACCAAAAACATAAGGCCGCTCATTGATAAAAAACTTAGAGGGCTGCCATATCTGGAATATTCTTTTGACTATAAAATAGGCTTAGACGAGGGCTCTAAGGATTTATTAAACAACCAGATGCAGCATGAGATAAAAATAGACAAAATAAATAAAGAATCGTATGAAGAACTACTTAAATCAAAAAATAAAGATGAGCTGAACCGAACAAAAATGGACAGCCTGGGAAATTTAATAAAAACATATGGGGCAAATGCTGGAGATATGATAAGCCATGTAAATGGTGAAATATCTGGAAAAGATCTCTCCACTATTTTAAAAGCAGACAAAAACGAACAGATCGAAAGGAATTTTGGATTTCTTATGAAATTATACAAAGAAGGGCTCATTGATGAAACGAAAATGTCAGGAGTCTTAAATACAATTCTTCCGGAAATTGGACAGGCTGTATCCCCAGAACAGATTGAAACTAAAAAAAATAATATGGACGAGGGGGATGAATACATAGAGCATAAACCATTCCAATGGAAAAACTCTTAACGGCAGGATGGTGGAAAACTATGCCAATGGATATAATAAATATGTACCTTGCTATGATACTATATTATATTTTAATTTCTCCCTATCCGGTCATTATTCTTATTTTTGTTACAATATTGTACCTTCTGATAGGGATAATAATATTTTTATCGCGTGCTATTTTAGAACTGATTATCCAGGTTATCCAACAATGCCTTTATTTATTTACCAAATTTATTCCTCCACTACAAAATATATGCTCCAAAGCAGATTCTATACTTAATTCATTTGGTATTTGGCTTGAAGGGACACATAGTAAACACAACCAGAATGGAAAAAAAAGAATTCTTGTTATGAAACTATATTTCTTAGTTATAATCCTATCATGTGTATTCTTTGTTGTCCCGTATTATTTGGAACCCAAATTAACAGGCAATTCACAAAAAACCTGTGCTAATATAAACAATTTTGTTGAACAAAAAACAGCAAAAGCCCAGGAATTTGTAGATCAGCATTATACCCCAATGACACAAGAAGAAATCCCACAAGAAGAAACAGTGGAACACATTATTTTTCACCTTGGGCCTAAGGGAATAGAAGGTTCTAATTTACGAAGTTCACCAGAAAAGACATCTGGTAATATTGTAGGTATCGTACGTGGCGAGATTGAGTTAATTTTTGAAAATGAAATACAACAAACGGAAAATATCATATGGGTAAAAGTAAGCACAGCTGATTATATTGGAGTATGGATAAGCAGCAACCTTCTTAACGAAGAAGAAGTGGCAGCATACCTTACGGTTGAAAATTAACAATAAATTCTTACCATTTGCCAAACTTAGTTTAATTTTCTATTTTTTATTGGAATACTTCTTTTTTTTTTGTATTATAGAAATTAATTATGATACTATTCATTTATTCTCAGAATATCTTTATTCCTGCAAGCAGGATCGCGTGCTAAAAAGAACCTGAGAGTATTCACTAAAAAAGGAGGATTTTTATGAAAAAAGGTTTATTACACAGGGCGTTTGCACTCTTACTTACCGGATCGCTTACCTTCTCAGGCATTGTTTTTTCTCCAATGAATACAAATGCTGCCCAGCCCGTGGTAGACGGCGTCGCTTCTACAGTTTCATCTGGCATGTTTGCCGCAAACAGCCTGGATAATACCTGGCTGTTTGGCGGTGGCGTCGAAACACAGGGCAGGTTTGCAGAGATTGGGGGGATACGCAATTACATCGGCCAATTTGAAGAGTATGTCCGCTGGGAAAAACGTGTAAACGGTGTACTCGAGGGCATGCAACGCTACACTATTAACGCAGGGAAGGCTGGGCAGGATGCCAGGGCATTTGCTGAAAACTTAGAAGGATATATAAAAAAAATAAAACCTAAAGCTGTTTCATATTTGGTTGGCCCGGAAGACTACAGCCAGGGAAAAACTGGAATTGCTGCATTTGAAAACGCCATTTCGGAAATAATCGAAACCTCCCTTGACATGAAAGATGGCTCAGGCTACGCAGTCATCCAGCTTCCACACGCTGTATCTGGTACACAGGCATCAAATGCAGCCCTTTATGCCGAATCTGCAAGGGCTGCTGCTGTCAGTATTGCAATGCTACATCCCCAAGATGCTGGCAGGATTGCAATTGTAGACCATTTTAGCCAGACTGACAACAATACGTTTAAAAATAGCATGCTGACTGACGACGGGCTTTTAAATGCAAATGGACATTATCAGATCGCACGGCAGTTTTCCCAGGAAATTTACGGCTCCGTAGAAGGGTTTCCGCAAATTTCCGAAAACTGGCAAGCTATTGATACTCCGGAAATCTACTTGGATACCGCCCCAATGGCAACTGTCTCCAAAGATACACTTCATATTACCATTCCAAAAGACGTATCCGGGGACAGCTGGCGTTATACCGTAGAAATTGATGGCGTAACTATTTCCGGAGCTGCTTTAGGCAGCCCATTTACCGTAGCTGGGCTTGCTGTAGGCAAGCCATATCTTCTGACTGTCTGTTCAGCAGACGGCACAACACAGCTTTCTCCAGTAGAAGGTATTGTTACAGACGGGAACCATGCCAAAGAGCCTTTTGTACCAGAGGGTATTGCACAAGAAATCCGCATGCTTTCAAATGACAAAAGCTTGCCTCTGACCTGGCTTTTTATGGGGGATTCTATCACTCATGCAGCGGCGCATACACACGGCTATGACGGCATTGCACAACTTTTTGAAAAATATCTAAAAGAAGATTTGGGCAGGACAGATGACTTCGTTATCAATACAGCAGTATCTGGTGCACAAGGCACACGTACATTGGAAAATATTGAACAAAGGATGAAAAAATACGTTCCCGATATTGTATCCATTATGCTTGGAACTAATGATGCCATAAATGAAGATTACAAAAATAATTTAAAAAGGATTGTAGATGCCATACGGGAAACAAATCCAAATGCAATTATTATATTTAGATCCCCAACGCCTGCTGCCCGCGGTGATTATGCCACAAAGCTTAAAGGTGAAAACGGATCGGTGGCATATATGAAGTCGGTAGCAGAAGAAGACGGAAATATCCTTTTTATTGACCAGTATACAGAATGGGTAAAGGAATTTGAAGCATATCCATACCTATACGATTCTGCTCACTACTTTGGCGATAATTTTTTACATCCAGGTGCTGCAGGGCAGGTTCATCTGTTCCAGCAGTTTATCCGTGAATGTGGTTTAAATACCAATACACGGACTGCAAACCTTTCTTACTCATTCTCTTACACAAAAGAAAACAGCCCCATAGTTCCGGCTGCCCTAGTCTCAAAAAACAGTGTAGCCTTATACAAACCAGATTTAGAAACAGCTTATGGAGATGGCGAAATTGGTGATCTAGAAATAATACTTACGGATTCCAGCGGCAATAAATATGCAAAATCCATTACATCAGAAGAAAACGAAGCCATAATCCAAAACCTCCCGGTAAGCCGTCATTATACCTTATCCGCTACGGCTAACATAAAAGGAGCCACACCAAAGCTTGTTACATTTGCAACACAAGAAATTACCCTCTCCACCGGAAGGGAGGCCGATGATTTAAAAGCAGCGCTGGCAAAATATGCAGTTACCCGTAAAGGCGATTTGACAGTTTATACAAACGACAGCGCATCTACATTTCAAATGGCATATGATGCTGCACAAAAAGCAATTGACAACGGGCAAACAGATGTAGAAATTTTAGTAAAGCTTTGCACTGATTTAGAAAAGGCAGTAGATGGACTTACAATAAAAACAGCCCCACCGACACCTCCAGGCCCAACACTTCCAGGCGGAACACAGGGAGATGGATCTACAGCTCCCACCCCAATGCCAATACAGCAAGGGCAGGTTTATGGCTGTGGAAATTACTATTACAAAGTAACAGACCTATCAAAACTAACTGTAGAAGTAACTGGGGCAAAAAACAGAAAACAAAAGCAAATTACTGTGCCAAACAGCGTTTTACTTGACGGGAAAACTTATACCGTAACATCTGTTTCCGCTTCAGCTTTTAAAAATAATAAAGAAGCCACAAGCGCAGTAATAGGCAAACAAGTTAAAAGAATTGGAAAAGAGGCATTTTCTGGATGTACAAAACTTAAAACGGTTTCCATAAATTCTGTTAAGCTCAAAAGCATTGGGGATAAAGCATTTTTTAACTGCAAAAAGTTAACGAAACTTGTAGTTAAGAGCAAGGTTTTAAAGACAGTCGGTAAAAATGCCCTAAAAGGAGTGCACAAAAAAGCATCTGTAAAAGTACCTGCTGTTAAACTAAAAGACTATAAAAATAAATTTAATAAAAAAGGGCAGGGAAAACAGGTAAAGATTATCAAATAAAAGATAATATAAAAGGATTTAAAAATATATCCCGGAGATTGTATGAAGCCAAACAGCTTATATCATCTCCGGGAATAATTTGTTTTGTTCACAAAATGCAATCGCCTTTTATAATCGCGCAAAAGTTTGTATTGTATTATGGAGACATAATATCGTATGGTGTTCTATAAGGTAGGCCTCCGTAGCCGAAGTGATAATCCCCTGATGTGCATACTCAGATAAAATATTACAAACACGGTTAAATATCTCTGGTGATAACTTACTTTTGTGAATAATTAAGTAATAGGTATGGCTGGTTTCGTCTTTAAATAGGGAATTGTCGCCTTCGTAAATATCTTTCAAAATGTGGGAAAGACGGATTACATCTGTCAAATTGTGGAAAATAAACATCTTTGTTAAATCAATCGATACTTCTTCATCATCCGGATCGTTGTCTATCGTTTCTTTTAATGAGACAAAATTGCCAGATGGCGTTTCTTTTTCTTCAGTTATTTTTTTAAATAAACCAATGATATCGTCCGCACCCTCTGAAAAAACCTCCTGATAATCTTCATCCATCAAATTATCATATTCTTCTGGAAGATCAGAAAATTTGGAAAACCGGGTGTCTAACTCTTCTGGATATTCTACCTTGGTAATATTTAAAATCATTGTCCCTGCAGCAGTCGGGATTGCTTCAATCATAAGAGGGATATCATCCGACTCAAAGCCAAATTCATAGCTTGCCTGCTGCATCATGTCCTGGAACAGCATCTTCGCTTTTTCTGTACCATAAGCAAGTTCACTAAGCTTTAAATGACGGCTTGCAAGATCCTGCTTGGTCAGCGTACAGCGAATCTGATGATCGTTTACTTTTTCAATTTTCACTTTGCCACTTCCTTATCTGAGAAATAGTGTAAACCTTATATTATTATAATCAATGCCCACTATTCTGTAAAGCCTGGATCTCTGTTAAATATTTGTAAATTATCTTAAAGCAATCTTAAATATTCAAATTATGCTTGCATTTGCATAAAGGCTATGCTATAAATAACTGCAAGAGGTGCTTTTTCCGATAAATCATAAGGAAGGAGCGATGAAATATAAAAGAAACCATCTTGTCTGGCAGATACCAGGTTCTTACAGAGCTTGGAAGAGGAAGCGGCAGTATCGTTTATCTGGCCAGGCATCAGAAGCTAGGTGAATACCGGGCAGTTAAATGTATTAAAAAAGAACCGGATTTCATCTGGAAAGTTCGGGAAGCAAGTATCCTGAACCGTCTTAACCACCCGCAGATTCCCCGTTTTTATGATATGGAAGAGGACGAAGAGTCTTATTACATCGTAGAGGAATACGCAAGAGGTGAATCTTTAGAAGCAAAAATGCTTCAATCATCCTTTATTACCCTTGATTTTATTATTCAAGTTATTACGGAGACAGCAAAAATACTAGATTATATGCATCATTTAGAGCCTATCCCCATGATTTACCAGGATTTAAAACCTGAGCATATCATTTTGAGCAGGGATGGAATAAAACTAATTGATTTTGGTATTGCTTCCTATCTTGGGGAAACAGGAAATAAATTTCAAAATTACGGGACACCCAAATTCTGCGCGCCTGAAAAAGCAACAGGTAAAACAGCCAGTATCCAGTCAGATATTTACAGTATCGGCAAGCTGCTAGAAGAACTGGTCTGCGCAGAGGGCAGTCATCAGGCCCGTTGTCTAATGCAGGTTGCAGACAAAGCTACAAGCCCGGATTTATCCATACGCTATCAAACGGCAGAAGAGCTTTTAGCAGATTTGTCAGCACATATGCAGTCAAAACAAAATTCAATTTATCAAAAGCATCTCTTAACAAAAATCGTTGCAGCCGGCAGTCAGCCGCGCATAGGGACAACTCACCTTTCAATTTCATTAACTGCATATTTAAACCAGAAGAATAAACAGGCTGTTTACCTGGAAAAGAATACAAACGGACATATGCGGATGTCAATTCAAAACGGCATTTTTGCAGAAGAGGGCGGTCTTTACCGCAGAAACAATTTCCTGGGAATGCCTGCATATGGAGAGGGTGTATCAGTAAATATACCAAAAGGATCCATAGAAATTTTAGACTACGGTACAGATATTGCAGGGGCTCTGTCAGAAGGGGCGGATATGATCCTATTTGTAATAGGAAGCAGGTATTGGGAAACAGATTTTGCCAATTGTGCTTTTCAAACACTCAAGAAAGAAAAAAATGTTTTTTTTATGGCCAATTATGGGTGCAAAAGGCAAGCCCGGCTGTATCATCAAAAATATGGGCAGCCTGTATACTGTTTCCCATTGGACGCAGATCCGTTTGAGATGACAAAAGAAAAGGAGTGCTTGTTTAATGGATTGCTGGAAAAAGAAAGAAAAAATAAGAAAAAGTATTGGAATTGCCGGATCTGTCTGCGGGAGTGGGGCAACGCACTTATCCGTGGCATTGGCAAATTATGCAGCAAGCGCCTTAGGTGAAAATACTGCCTGGAATTAGGCAGGCAAGGGGAATTTGCATATTGGAAAACAGCAAGCCCAAAGGGATATTTTAAGGATTCCGGAATTGATTATTACCCCGGTATGAAAATGGAGCATATACCGACATTGTTAAACTGTGGGTACGAAACTATTATTATGGATTTTGGGAATGATTATCAAAACTGTTTTGGTGAAATACTGCGGTGTGACAGAAAAATAATCCTCTTAAACTTGAATCCCTGGCAGGAATTTGCAGCAAAAAAATTAGTACAGGCGGTTCAAAGCGAAAAATGGGGCAATACCGTGCCGGTTTACGCTGGCATACATCTACATGAACCAATAAAAAAGGCTTTGGAAAAGGAGTTTCAGATATCTATTGTAAAACTTCCTTTCATCCCAGATCCTACGCGTATCAATCCTGAAGCATTTCCCTGTTTGGACTATCTATTAGGCTATAACGCTGCAAATTACAAAAGAAGAAAGGCTCTGCCCCCTATTTGGAAGAAAATATAGTTTTTCACACATGTAATTGTACTTCATTGGATGCAGAGAGCAAGGTATGGAAAATTTGCATAAATTGCAGTTGTTTGTAGAACTGCAGGAAATTGAACGAAGGGGGATTACACTATGGCTCGAAGGGTTTCAAAGTAATTCTTCCAGAATAACAGACGCTATATTTGTCAACGAAGATAGCTTATATATGCGGGATTATATTTATGACGAGGAGGTGTTAAAAGAACTGCACTTTAATAAAGTTCATGAACTTTAATTTATATAATAGTATATAATATTGTAGCTTTATAATTTTGGGATTTTTTAATTGATTATTATGATCCGGGACCCTCAATGCCGGATAAGAACAGAAGATAAAAAGATAAAAGGCACAACAAGAAAGCCTCGTGTAGCCTTTACATGGGGCTTTTTTTAACGGGTACCAAGCATCCAAAGCTTTTTGAAATCATAAGGTTACTGGTTAAGAATGCTGTTTTTATATTGCTGCAGGCATTCCTCTAGCTTTTTTAGTTCCTCTTTTGAGATCCTATTAATTTCTTCTTGTGTATGGGTATGATAAAATAATGGAGAAAATAATTCAAAACAATTCCTATAAAAAAAACTCAATTTGCAATCTTCCTTTTGTATTTTATTATAATATACTATTTTTTGTAATATTTTTTTCATTTTATTTTCTTTACGCTTATTTTTTATTTTCATTTTGCAAACTTTTTTCCTTTCTTACATGATTTATTATTTATTATATAGTATATAAATATATCCTGTCTATAAAATCAGTTATTATTTTTTCATTATTGTTATATAATGGTCAAAAAAGAGGTATAGAGATGAAATATTTACACATTAGGATAACAGAACTTTTACAAGAGCATAATATATCTAAGACAAAAATATGTAAAGATCTTGACCTGCAGAGAGGAAACTTTAACCGGTATTGCCGGGATGAGTTCCAAAGGATCGATGCAGGTTTAATTTTAAAATTATGTGACTATTTTAACTGTTCCGTAAGTGATTTATTGGAGATTAAAGAAAAATAAGAATGCATGGATATTGTAAAAATTTGATTTTTCATTATCCATGTTTTTTTATTTTTCCCATTACTAAAAACACAGCTTATATTCTGCCAGATTCTTTGAATCTTCCGAAATGGTGTGTTATAATATCTATAAAATATTATTTTACCAGAAGGAGGAAGCCGAAATGTACAAACGGCGTATACAGCAGTCTTTGATAGTGGCAGCATGTGTTATTATTGCTGTTGTTTTGGTAGTTGTAGCGGGTAAGGTTATCCATAAATATACACCAACAAAGGAAGAAAAGGATCTATATGAGTACTATGGGGTAGAAGGGGATCAGGCAGCTGCAATTGTACTTAACCATGAGATTTTAGAGCAGAAAGCAGTTGTAAAGGATAACATGCTGTATCTGGAATATGATACAGTTAGGAAACTGTTGAACGACCGTTTTTATTGGGACGGGAATGAAAACCTTTTACTCTACACAACGGCGTCTGATGTAATAACAGCGCTAGCTTTGGAAAAAGAGTATTCCATCACAAAGAAAAAAGAAGAAGTGGATTATGTCATTGTATACGCAGACGGGCAAACGGCATATATCGCAATGGAGTACATCAAGAAATATACGGATCTGGATTATCAATTTTACAAAGATCCTAACCGTATGGTTGTAACGACAGACTGGTCGGATTACACCTCAGTTCCTGTCCGGGGGGATACACAAATCCGATATCAGGGCGGAATTAAAAGCCCTATACTTGCACATGTTGAAAAAGATACCAGCCTCACGCTTTTAGAAAGCGGGGAAAATTGGAATAAAGTCGCTACAGAAGACGGAATTATTGGTTATATTAAAAAGAAAAGGCTGGGGAAAGAAGAGACAAAAAGCTATAACCACACATATGAAGAGGAAACATTTGAGCATATTTTAAAAGACGAAAAAGTGACGATGGCATGGCATCAGGTAACGACGAAAGAAGCAAACAATAATGTTACAAATGTAATTGCAGCAACAAAGGGGCTAAATGTAATTTCCCCTACCTGGTTTTACTTAAATGATAATGACGGGAACCTAATGGACCTGGCAAGCACAGACTATGTAGATTACTGCCACAGCCAGGGGATTGATGTATGGGCACTTGTCAACAATTTGGAGAATGATGAAGCAGATTCTACGGAAGTATTAACACATACTTCCAAACGGAAAAAAATGGCCAACCAATTGATAGCAGCCGCAATCCAATATAATCTTGATGGGATAAATTTAGACTTTGAAGCCCTTCCACAGGAAGCAGGGGACGCATATGTTCAATTTATCCGCGAACTTTCCTTAAAATGTGAAAATAACGGGATAATACTTTCTGTAGATAATTATGTACCTATGGAATACAACCGGTTTTATAACCGAAGGGAACAGGCAAACTTTGCAGATTATATTATTATTATGGGATATGACGAACATTATGCCGGATCGGATGAAGGATCGGTTGCTTCGATTGGATTTGTCGAGGAAGGTATTGCTAATACGCTACAAGAGGTTCCTGCAGAGCAGCTGATATTAGGAGCACCATTTTTTACAAGGGTCTGGGCCGAAAAGCCAAAGGAAGCTACAGATGACGTAGAAGCGGCAGCCGAAGGTTACGTCCCATACGAGCTTTCTTCCCATGCAGTCAGCATGGGGGAAGCATGGAATATGGCATTGGTAAATGGGATAGAGCCTACCTGGTCCGAAGAAGACGGGCAATATTATGCAGAATATATAAAAGATGGGATTACCTATAAGATTTGGCTGGAAGATCAAAGGTCAATGGAATTAAAGCTTCAAGCTGCAAAAGACAACGGGCTTGCCGGAATATCCTTTTGGAAACTGGGGTTAGAAGATGCCGGAATGTGGGATACAGTTCTAAAATATATGAATTAGGACAATTCGTAATTTCATAAGCTGAATTAAGAAGTCTGCGAAGGTGTAGCCTTGAACAAAAAAATTGAGCTTGGGATGGCAATTATCTTACTTTGTTCCGCCTTTATAATATCACGTAAAGAAGCGGTGATAATGACGGGGAGCAATGGTGCACTTACAGTAAATGAAAAATGTATTGTAATTGATGCAGGGCATGGAGGGGATGATCCCGGCAAAATTGGTATTAATGGGACATTGGAAAAAGACATTAACCTCAATATTGCCCACAAGCTAAAGGTACTTTTAGAAAGCCAGGGTTATGATATTGTGATGACACGCACAACAGGAGAAGGCCTCTATAAACCAGGGACAAAAAATATGAAAGTAGAAGATATGCATAACCGCTGTGAGATTATTACAGAAGCAATGCCAGTATTTACCGTAAGCATCCATCAAAACAGTTATCCAGAAGAATATGTAAAAGGGGCTCAAGTATTTTATTATGGGCAATCTAAAGAAGGCGAAGCGCTAGCAAAGAAAATACAGGCCAGCCTTGTGGCACATCTGGATCCAGAAAACCACCGGGTTGAAAAGGCTAACGAGAGTTATTATTTACTGAAAAAGACACCTACGCCCACAGTCATAGTAGAATGTGGATTTTTGAGCAACAGCATGGAAGCAGAGCTTTTAAATACAGAAGATTACCAGGATAAAGTGGCCTGGGCTATTATGATGGGGGTTGTGCAATTTTTGAATGAATAATAAAAAAGGCTGTCCGAAAATGGCTATTGTAGCATTATGCCATTTATTGACAGCCTTTTATTATGAAAACCTGCAGCATGATATCTTTAACCAACAGGAGGAAAAATGAAAAAAGACAGATATACTTTAAGAATTATATACGCCATATTGCTTTATATAATAATCTTTACAGGGTGTTCATCAAACGGTAAAACGCAGCTTGAAACTTCCATAGAATCTAAAACCCATCTTATTGCATCAGAAATAACGGCAAAGTCTATACAGCAAAGTAGCGAACCAGAAACAGAAAATACAAAAACAGTCCCCCCAGAGATTATATATATCAATTAGTCAGAATATTTTGAAGGGCATATCGGTTCTGTTGTCTTGTACGATCCATCTGAAAAACAATATAAATTCCGCCTAATAACCCATTCCAACAAATACCCACAAATTTCAAACTACATAAATCATATCTTCCTAAACCATCTCTTTTTCATCTTAAAAATAACATTTCCCTCAATTCAAACATGCCGTAAATAAATTTTTCTAAAAAATTACTTGATCTGTCGTAGTAATTGTGTTATCCTAATTTTACAAATTACTACGACAGACATAATACTTTTTGAAAGGGGGCAATGCGTATGATAAGCAGCGACGGGATACGCGGCTACAACGACATGATGATTCTCTATCTGATTTTAACTGAGCCATCCTACGGATACCAGATTTCCCGGGAAATCAAATCACGCACAGATGGAAAATACATCATCAAGGAAACAACATTATATTCTGCATTTACAAGGCTTGAAAATAACGGATATATAGAATCCTTTTATGGCAATGAAACAAACGGCAAACGCAGGACCTACTATCAAATTACGAAAGCTGGGAAAGATTATTACAAAGAAAAATGTAGCGAATGGGAACTAACTAAAGAAGTAGTAGATCAATTCCATCATAAAAGTTAAAGGAGGATTATTTCATGGAAACTATTATTAGTTATATTGACAATTTGTTTAGCAGCTACCCAGACACCCCTCAGGCAAGAAAAGCCAAAGAAGAGCTGCTTGGGATTATGGAAGACAAATACAACGAATTAAAAGCGGAAGGAAAATCTGAACACGAAGCCATTGGGATAGTAATATCTGAATTTGGCAGCATGGATGAAATTGCTTCTGAGCTTGGTTCAGATAAAAAAATTACTATCGAAAAAAAAGAAATGGAAGAACACATCAATCAAAAAAATATTACCTCATCAGAAGCTTTAGAGTACTTAAAAAGACAAACAAATTTTAGTTTTAAAATCGCTATAGGAGTAGTCCTATGTATCCTTTCGCCAGTCATTCCGGGTATATTAGATGCCATAGGGAAATCTGGAATTATTCTTGAAGCATTTGCAGATGCTGTAGGCGGGGCTTCATTGTTTTTAATGGTTGCCGTGGCAGTCGGCATTTTCATAACAGCAGGGATTTCAAACAGCAGGTACGAAAATTATGATAAAATTGAAATAAAACTGGATTTTAGCACGAGGGATCAAATATCAAAGCAATATGAAGCCTTTAACCAATGGTTTGGCATAAAAATAGCGACAGGAGTTATTTTATGTATTTTAAGTGTTTTGCCCCCTATATTTTTAGACGCTTTTTTTAAAGCATATTGGATAAATCAATTGTCCGGAATTAGCATATTTATATTCGTTGCAGCAGGCGTATTCTTATTTATTACGGAAGGGATGCGAAAAGACGCATTTGAAGTATTATTAGGAAAAGGCGACTATGCCCCAAAAACTCAAAAACAAAAAAAAGCTAAAAAGATCATTGACCTATTCTCATCAGTTTATTGGTCTCTTGTTACAGTTGTTTACCTGTTGTGGAGTATTATTACAATGAAATGGGGTTTTACCTGGATTATCTGGCCAATTTCAGGAATAATATTTTCTGCTATCAGTACAATAATATCTAATCTGTCCCATACAGATTAAATGAGTTTCTCAGAAAAACTTTCCGTGCTGCATTCCTCACATATTATTAGTGATCTGGATAAAATTAGCGATTACATTGCTTTTCTTTATCAGGGAAGACTGGTATTTTGTGAAGAAAAGGATCGCATGTTAGAAAAATATGGATTTTTTCATACCACAAATGCTGATCATAGGACAGATTATTGCAGCAAATATATTATGGGTTATCTTTCCTCCCTCGCAGCTATAGTGCTTGTTATTTTTGGAAAAATGTTAGACAGGTCATTCCGGGTTGAAGAATTTGCTATGATGTTTCTTGTTTTATGTATATCTCTTTCTATGCAACGGAAAACGGCATAGCCCGTAGGCTACGCCGTTTCCGAAAAGCTTTATTTCTTTTTATGCCATATCTTTTGCTAAAAACTGGTTAATTTCATTGACAAGCGCATCTGGCTCAATTCCATGAACCATAGCAGCTTCTTCAATTGTCTCCATTTGGGAAGAAGGGCAGCCAAGGCAATGCATGCCTATATTCAAAAGAACCGGGGCAATATTCGCATTGATCTGAAGTAATTCACCAATCATCGTTGATTTTGTAACCTGTGCCATTTGTAATACCTCCTTTTTAATCAGTATCTACCGTTTTCTACCATTACATTCATATCTTTTTAAACGTATTTGATAATCCGTCCATCCTATACATACGCAGGATAAAAACTTCTGAATACGATCCTGATTATTATAATACGTTTGGTAAGTTTATGCAATTGTTTCTATATGTTTTTTATAAAAAAACAAATTCAGTACTTGTATTCACATACCTTTTGTATTAAAATATTTCTAGGCTGGTAACGGCTAAATTATCAGAAATACATAAGGAGGATTTAACAATGGCATACGTTATTACAGATTCATGTGTAAACTGCGGAACTTGCGAAGGTGAATGCCCAGTAGGAGCTATTTCTGCTGGCGACGGAAAATATCAGATTGATGCAGGTTCTTGTGTAGACTGCGGTACCTGTGCTGGCGCCTGTCCTACAGGAGCAATCGAACAGGGCTAATCCTAGCAGCAAAAAACTGCCGCACATTTTATGTACGGCAGTTTTTATTTTCTTATGTAGTCACTTCTTTTTTTGCAAACAAACGGCGTGGTTCTTTTTTCTTCGCGCCCTTTATCTTCTTGCCATGCAGTTCCCGGATTGCTTCATCCAGCTTACGGAAACGTTCTTCTTCCTGTTCATCCTGTTCACGCATCAGATAATTCATTTCTTTTAAGACACGATCCCCTACGTTTTCCCCTACTTCTCTACCAAGCTCCTGGTTATTTTCCGCTAAAGCTTCTTTTACGATCCCGCTCATCAGTACCCTGAACTGAGCCATCTTATCCTCAGCTGACGCATAGCTTGTACTGTGGTTTAAGGATGTATTTGCCGGCTGTCCTGCTGTTGAAAGTGCAGCGGCTTCTTCTGGATTTGCGCCGCTATGGACAACCATTTTAATTGCCTTAAGCTGGTATCCTTGTTCTTTTAATTCTTTTATCTTAAGGAATTGCTGTATGTTCTCTTTGGTATAATAACGGTGCCCCATCTCATTCCGCGGGATATTTAGCTCTAATTCTTCTTCCCAATATCGGAGTACATGCGCTTCTACATTCACGAGATTAGCGGCATCTGAAATCATATAACGTAGCTTGTCCAAATGAACTGCCTCCTTCCTCTTTATTCATTATAAAAGAGAATAGACCAATAAGCAATGAATTTTGGTCGGGAAGTTTCGACAGGATAACAAGCTTATTTCTCCATATTTGCAAACTTCGTATATTGCGGCAGCCAGACCAGGTTTATCGTGCCAATAGGCCCATTCCTTTGCTTCGCTATGTTGATTTCTGCAATGTTTTTCATATCTGTATCTTTATTATAGTAATCATCCCTGTAAATAAACATTACGACATCCGCATCCTGCTCAATTGCCCCAGATTCCCTCAAATCAGACAGCATTGGCCTGTGCTCTGGCCTTTGTTCTACGGCCCGGCTTAGCTGTGACAACGCAATTACCGGGACGTTTAATTCCCTTGCAAGGCCTTTTAAAGATCGGGATATTTCTGATATTTCCTGCTGCCTTGAATCATTCCTGCCATTTGAACTCATCAGCTGAAGATAATCTATAATAATAAGCTTCAAATCATGCTCCAGCTTAAACTTCCTGCATTTGCTGCGCAATTCCGATATAGAAATTCCAGGCGTATCATCAATTAAAAGCCGGGAATTTCCAATAATGCCTGCTCCTTCAATAAGCTTTTCCCAATCCGTATCATTTAAATTGCCAGAACGTAATGTCTGGGCGTCTACCCTGGATTCTAACGAAAACAAACGGTTCACAAGCTGTTCTTTTGACATTTCCAGGCTAAAAATTGCCGTTGGCATGTCTTCATGAAATGCAACATATTGAGCAATATTTAAAACAAATGCTGTTTTACCCATTGAAGGACGGGCTGCAATCAGAATAAAATCGGAAGGCTGTAAGCCAGACGTTTTATAATCAAGATCAATAAAACCGGTTGGAATGCCAGTTACATTTCCTTGTGCTTTAGATGCCTGCTCAATTTTTTCCAATGCATTTAAAACTATTTCTTTTATGGGTACATAATCACCGCCTCCGCGGCTTTGCAGCAGCTGGAAAATGTTTTTTTCGGTATCTGATAATATCTCTTCTAATTCCTTTTGCCCTGTATAACACTGGTTCTCTATCTCTTCAGTAACCTTGATCAGGCGGCGCAGAATGGATTTGTCTTTTACTATCTTGGCATATGCTTTGATATTAGCAGATGTCTGTACGCCTGTCAGCAAATCCCTGACAAACTCCAGGCTGCTAATTTCAGGCGGGACATTCATTACCTTTAATTTATCCTGCAGGGTGATAAGATCTACAGTTCCACCTGCATTATAAAGCTCTGTCATAGCCACAAACAACATTCCATACTGCTGATAATAAAAATCCTCCTGTGAGAGCATTTCCATTGCCGTCACAATCGCATCCTTATCCATGATCATAGATCCTATGACAGACTGCTCTGCCTCCTGGTTGTTTGGCATAATCCTTTTAATCAGGGCTTCTTCCATGAAGCACACTCCTTTTTATGGTTTATCTGTCATAATTATTCTGCATTCACCTGCACCCTTAAAATTCCAGTTACCTTCGGATGGAGCCGCACCTGTACTTCATGCACGCCTAGAGTCTTTATCGATTCATCTAACTGCATTTTTTTCTTGTCCAGATCTAAATTCAGCTGATCCTTGGCTGCTGCTGATATCTCCTTTGTAGAAACGGAGCCAAACGCTTTTCCATCTTTTCCTGTTTTTATCTTTACTTCTACCTTTAATCCCTCTAATTTCTTTGCCAGCTCCTTTGCCGCTTCCAGGTTTTCTTCTTCTACCTTTTCCTTATGCTTATTGCGCAGCTTTAAGTCGTTTAAGTTTTTATTTGTGGCTTCTAATGCCAGTTTTTTGGCAAACAATACGTTCCTGGCATAAGAATCGCTCGTATTTACAATTTCACCCTTTTTACCTAATGATTTCACATCATCCAATAAAATTACTTTCATATCTCAATCGCTCCTTCCTCTAGCATTTTGTCAATGGTATCCTGCAGAACACGCTTTGCTTCTGGCAGCGTATGGCCCGTAAGCTGTGCCCCCGCCATATTTAAGTGGCCGCCTCCGCCTAACCTTTCCATAATAATCTGAACATTTATTTCGTCAATGGATCTGGAACTGATAAAAATTTTACCCTTATATTCTGTCAATACAAAAGATGCCTTGATTCCAATTATATTCAAAAGCTCGTCTGCCGCCTGCGCGCCTACAATAGTTGGGCTCTCCATTTTGCCAGGGCAAACGGAAATTGCAAACGAGCCTTTATATACTTCGGCATGGCGGACAACCTCCGCCCTTGCTTTATATGCGCTCATATCATTGCGCAAAAGCTTTCTGACCCTGGTCACTTCTGCACCGCAACGGCGCAAATAGGCTGCTGCTTCAAAAGTACGAACGCCTGTTTTTGTCATAAAGTTATTAGTATCAATTAAAATACCTGCATAAATACTGTCTGCTTCGCTCGGCTCTAGTTTGATATTTTCTTTAAAATACTGTAGTACTTCTGCAATCATCTCGCAGGTAGAAGAAGCGTAAGGCTCTATATAAGATAAAATCGGGTTTTGAATTATCTCATTACCCTGCCTGTGGTGGTCAAATACTACAATTGCATTTCCACGTTCCAAAAGCTGGGGGCATTCTGTATAATTAGGCCGGTTCGTGTCTACGACCATTACAAGCGTATTGCGGTTTATAATTTCCATTGCCCGTTCACTATTGATAAACAAATCTTCCGGATAGCCATGTTCCGGGGAAAAGCATTCCTTTAATGGGCGCAGGGATGTTGTGACCTCGTTTAGTACAATCTGTGCCTTTTTATTTAACACCTTTGCCGCACAGTAAACCCCGATTGCCGCGCCAAATGAGTCTATATCACTAATGTTGTGCCCCATAATTATGACATTCTCGCGGCTTTCTAATGTTTCCCGCAGCGCATGGGCCTTTATCCTTGCTTTTACGCGTGTATTTTTCTCAACGGTTTTTGCCTTTCCTCCATAGTAAGAAATCTGCTCGCCTTCCCGGACCACTACCTGGTCGCCCCCACGCCCCAGCGCAAGATCGATCGCCATACGTGAATATTCGTAATTGTTATTATAATTATCTCCGTCAATCCCAATACCAATACTTAATGTCACTGCCATTTCATTGCCAACCTTCACATTTTTGACATCTTCGATCAGGTTAAACTTTTCTTCTTTCAA
The DNA here is from genome assembly GCA_009911505.1 of Lachnospiraceae bacterium. Taxonomy (GTDB): domain Bacteria; phylum Bacillota; class Clostridia; order Lachnospirales; family Lachnospiraceae; genus Roseburia_B. The sequence goes on from QXXL01000019.1 coordinate 71,813, forward strand.
TTTGTCAAGATATTTGTATTTAAACACTACAAAATATTTATCCTTCTCAGTTTTACGCACCAATGCGTCAACCCGTGAAAAATAATTATTGACCTTACGGTCAATTAATGCGGCAAGCAGAGAACGTTTTACATCCTCAATGCTGTCTAAAGCCTCTTCGTAATTGTCAATATAAACCAAAGCAGCAACCAGCTTTTGATCCTGGTTCTCTTTCATGTATTGGTTTAAACCAGTTTCATCGAACATATAAATCGCAATCAAGTACTGCTGGCCTTTTTCTATTTCGACAATATTATGCTCCCCTTCCGATATATCAGCATCAAAAAATACGCGATCCAGCTTCAAGCGGTAAACTTTTTCACCCATCTCAATCCGAAAATCAGTATCTTCCCCAATATCTAAAAAACGATCCTTTGACACACCAGGGAACAAACTAAAAACAGATCTATGGTAGGCCTTGTCCTTACCAGTTACCTTTGCAAACTGTTTATTCATCCAGATAATCCTGGCATTCATATCCAATATGGCATAAGGGACTTCAAAATCTTCCAACAGGCGCTTTTGTACTGTCGCATACTGTGTTGCAAAACCTACCATTTCCTTTGCCTTCATTGGTTTCTTATGGGATGAGAAAGTAAATGCGCATACAAAATAGATAGCAATAAGGAATGTGCAAAATGCGCCTGTCTTGCAGTCGATAACATAGATTGGTATATTAAAAAGCATTAATAAAGCGATTAATAATACCTTTGGATCAGGGTACCCGCGCGGCTTGTTATTTTGTTTTAACTTTTCTTCCATATCTCCTCCGCCTGTACATCTTTTTGCACTATTTTGACATTATAGCATTCTTCACCCCAAAGATAAAGGGGATATTGGGAAAAAGCGGCCCTTATGCCTATTCCGCTTACTATAAATGAAGCACCCTTTCCTTAATCTCCTGTGTCCTCCCCTGGTTCCAATACTGTGTCCCAATATACCCGCAGGTACGCCTTGCCACACTCATGGTATTTTGATCCCGATTGCCGCAATTGGGGCATTCCCATACCAGCTTGCCATGCCCGTCTGTAGTAATCATTATTTCTTTATCATATCCGCACAGGCTGCAATAATCGCTTTTTGTATTTAATTCTGCATACATGATATGGTTGTAAATATGCTGCATAACGGCTAAAACTGCAGGAATATTGTCTTTCATGTCCGGCACTTCCACATAGCTAATCGCTCCTCCAGGGGAAAGGCGCTGGAACAATGCTTCAAATTCCAGTTTTAAAAATGCATCTATTTTTTCTGTTACATGTACGTGATAGGAATTGGTAATATAATTTTTGTCCGTTACGCCTTTTATAATCCCAAAACGCTTCTGAAGGCATTTTGCAAATTTGTATGTTGTAGATTCTAATGGTGTGCCATATACGGAAAAGCTTATGTTTTCCTTTGCTTTCCATTTAGTGCAGGCATCGTTTAAATACTGCATGACTTCTATTGCAAAGGGCGTTGCAGACGGATCGGTATGGCTTTTCCCAGTCATATAATAAACACATTCGTAAAGCCCTGCGTAGCCGAGTGATATTGTCGAATAGCCGTCCATTAAAAGGCTGTCTATAGTCTCTCCTTTTTTTAAGCGGGCCAACGCCCCGTACTGCCATAATATAGGGGCAATGTCAGATTTTGTCCCCATCAGGCGGTTGTGCCTTGCCATCAACGCCTTATAGCAAAGCTCTAAGCGTTCGTCAAAAATCTTCCAAAACTGTTCAAAATCGCCCTCGGACGAGCATGCAATATCTACCAGGTTAATAGTGCAGACACCTTGGTTAAACCTGCCGTAAAACTGATAATTGCCCTGCTTGTTTTCGTAGACAGTCAAAAAGGAACGGCAGCCCATACAGGTATAAACGTTGCCTTGTTTTAGATTACGCATTACTTTGGCCGATATATAATCGGGCACCATACGTTTTGCCGTGCATTCTGCAGCAAGGCAGGTCAGATCCCAGTAAGGGGAGTCCTGTGTGATATTATCTTCATCTAATACATAGATTAATTTAGGGAATGCAGGGGTAATGTATGTGCCGGCTTCGTTTTTTACGCCTAAAATCCTCTGGTTTAAGACAGATCTTATTACCATTGCCAAATCGTCTCGTTCCTGCCCTTTTGGCGCTTCGTCTAAATACAGGAAAAGCGTTATAAACGGGGCTTGTCCATTGGTTGTCATTAAGGTTACTACCTGGTATTGGATGGTTTGCACACCCTTATCAATATCTTTTTTTACGCGTTCCTCTGCGACATGGTTTATTTGCGCTTCATTTGCCGTTATTCCTGCGGCTTTAAATTCTTCTTTTACTTCCCTGCGGAATTTGCTTCTGGAAGCAGCAACAAATTTAGACAGGTGGTATGCGCTTACCGACTGTCCGCCATATTGACTGGATGCTACCTGGGCAATTATCTGGGAAGAAACAATACACGCAACAGAAAACGAGTTAGGCCTGTCTATTTTAGTTTCACTAATCATCGTCCCGTTTTGAAGCATGTCATCCAGGTTAACCAAACAGCAGTTGTGGATATGCTGGGCAAAATAGTCTGCATCATGAAAATGGATTAGCCCGTTTTCGTGGGCATCCCATACCTCTTTTGGGAGAAGGAAACGCTTAGTTATATCTTTGCTGACTTCCCCTGCCATATAATCCCTCTGGGTAGATGCTAACAGAGGGTTTTTATTGGAGTTTTCCTGCTTGGCCTCTTCATTCTGGCTTTCAATTATTGTAATAATCTGGCTGTCTGTCGTATTAGACTGGCGTACTAGCTGCCGTTTATAGCGGTATGTTATATATACCCTTGCAACCTGGAATGCCTGTTCTTGCATAATCTGGTTTTCTACGGCATCTTGTATTTCTTCTACACTCATAGCCCGGATAGCTTTATGGCAAATATCCTCTACATTATTTGCTATTTTTTGAATCTGGCCAATAGATAGGCGATCCTGGGATATAACTTCTTTATTGGCTTTATTGACCGCGGAAATGATTTTTGTAATATCAAATTCTACTTCTTCCCCGCTACGTTTGATAATATTCATAATAATAGCCCCCAATGCAAATGCAATTTACGGGTATTGTACCATGGGAGGGTGGAATATGGCAACTAATAATTAAATCCCTTTACATTTTCCATCCATAGCCATTTCATACAAATTATTCCCGTCCTTATCTATTACTACGATAACAGGAAAATCCTTTACCTCTATTTTTAACACCGCTTCTGCCCCCAAATCCTCATAACAAACAAGCTCAGACTTTACAATACACTTTGAAAGTAAAGCCCCAGCGCCTCCAATTGCCGCAAAATATACAGCTTTATTGCGTATTACCGCATCAATTACCTCTTTTGAGCGTTTCCCCTTCCCAATCATTGCTTTCTGCCCCAAATCAAGCAGGACCGGCGCATATTTATCCATCCTGCTGGCTGTAGTAGGCCCTGCAGAACCAATTGGCCTTCCTTCACGTGCAGGAGACGGGCCCATATAGTAAATCGCAGCATTTTTAATATCAATAGGAAGCTGCTCCCCATGTTCTAGTGATTCTATCATCCTTTTATGGGCGGCATCACGGGCAACGTATAATGTGCCTGTAATATAAACATAATCACCAGATTGTAAATTCATGGTAATCTCATCTGTAATTGGCGTATTAATATATTTATCCATTAAATCCTCCTTTTTTATATTTTGTTGTCCGCCTTTGCCAAAATTAATAAACCTTAAATTACCCTCAAAACATGCCTGTTTACATGACAGCATATATTCACCGCCACCGGAAGGCCCGCAATATGTGTAGGGTATGTATTTATATTTACTGCAAGTGCAGTAACAGCCCCCCCAAGCCCGCCTGGCCCAATTCCCAGGGCATTCACTTTATCTAATAGCTCCTTCTCCAGCTCACATACATAAGGGATCAAGGAATGTTCCCCCACATCCCTTGTCAATGCCTCCTTCGCTAAAATCGCGGCTTTCTCAAAATCCCCCCCTATTCCAACTCCAACTACCATAGGAGGGCATGCATTTGGCCCGGCATCCGAAATAGCCGTCAAAACAGCACGCTTAACACCCTCAATCCCATCTGCAGGTTTTAACATAAATATACGGCTCATATTTTCACTTCCAAAGCCTTTAGGGGCAAATGTAATTTTTACTTTATCCCCTGGTACAATGGAGTAATGAATGATTGCAGGCGTATTGTCCTTTGTGTTTTCACGTAAGATAGGATCTTTTACAACCGATTTCCTTAAATATCCCTCGGCATACCCTTTCCGTACTCCTTCGTTTATGGCGTCCTCCAGATTTCCTCCTTCAAAATGCACATCCTGCCCGATCTCCATAAAAACAACCGCTATTCCGGTATCCTGGCAAATGGGTATTTTTTCTTCCTCTGCAATCCGTAGGTTATCCTGAAGCTGGTTTAAAATCTTTTTTCCAAGCTCTGATTCTTCCACACAGACAGCATTCTTTAAAGCCAGATCCATATCCTTTGAAAGATAATGATTGGCTTCAAAACACATCTCTTTTATATGTTCCGTAATCGCATTTGTATTGACAGAACGGATCATAGCCTATTCCTCCTTTTCTTTTCTGCTTTTCACAAAATCCTTCAATTGTTCCCTCAACTTCTGCAATGACTCATTATATTCCGTAGATTTCATCCCAGGAAATGCCTTTAACAGACGTTCCTGCCCCAAAAACCTCGTTTCTAACAGTTCCTTTTGCTTTTTTACCAGTCTTTCATATTCTGACCTGCGCTTTTCTATGTTCTCGTGCACGCTGCTTCTTATCTCTTTTTGAAGCTCTCCGGCCATTTCTTTTTTCTCCATTACCTCTGTAACATTCTCATAAATATTTTCACCTATTTCAACTGACAACTCGCGGAGCAGCCCGGCTATTTCATCAATTCCCTTCAGATGCCTGTTCAATTTTAAGATTGTACATACTGTAAACAGGCAGTCAACCGCAAATGCCGACAAAAAAACCGCCAAAAACAAAAAACCTGCCGCTTTTGGAAACACAGTTATAAACCGATACACAAGCGGGTGCAGGATCAGCATAATAAAACTGCATGCCAATCCCCAGAGGACAGAAAATTTCAGGCAGACATATCCATTTATATTAAACGGAAACATTGAATAATCCCACCATTTATTGTGGAACACCTTTTCCAGAATCCAGCCTGTCAGATACTCCAGTACAGATGTCAGCAAAAAAGATCCTGCAAACAGGATCAGAAGATTATGTTTTAAAGGGGTCAGGGCTCCAATTACAATCAATACACCCACTCCATAAATAGGGCAGTATGGGCCATTCAAAAAACCCCTGTTAACAAATTTTCCTAAATCCATTGCAGCATAAGCAACTTCCGTACACCAGCCAAGGCATGCATAAATGACAAAAATGCATAAGAATTCATATACTGTTTGAGGCATAGATATCTCCTTTTGATACTTTGTCCTATAAAGGTTTTAATCATGTAGTTGGAAAGAGGCTGTGGTTAACCCTCTGCCACAGCCCCTTTTTGGCGGCGCATCCAGGGGCATGCCCGTCAAAATTATCCATTCTCTTTCTCTTCCATCTCCTCTATCAACCTTGCATCCTCCCGTACTTTAGCGATGCTTGCAATTGTTACGTCTTCATCCATATTAATCAGCTTAACCCCCATTGCAACACGCCCAAGCACAGAAATACCTTCTACCTTCATCCGTATGATAATCCCGCCTGTCGTAATTATCATGATTTCCGTATCGTCATTTACGGCTTTTATCCCGACTAAATTGCCGGTACGCTCTGTAATCTTATAACATTTCACACCTTTCCCCCCACGGATCTGTGGCGAGAATTCGTCAATCCTGGTACGTTTCCCAAGCCCTTTTTCAGAAGCAATTAAAAGATAATCCCCCTGCGTATCCATCTGCATCCCGATGACTTCATCCCCGTCTAACAGGTTCATGCCAATTACGCCCATTGAATTACGTCCTGTACTGCGGACATCAGTTTCATGGAAGCGGATACACTGCCCAAACTTCGTCACAAGTATAATATCTTTTGTATTATCTGTCTTCTTGACTTCAATTAGCTCATCGTCTTCCTTTAGGTTAATTGCAGACAGGCCTGTCTTTCGGATATTGGCATAGTCACAAATATGGGTTTTCTTTACAATTCCCTTCTTTGTCGCCATAAACAGATAATTCCCATCTGTATATTCACTAATCGGTATCACAGCTGTTATTTTTTCATCCGGCAAAAGCTGCATTAAGTTTACAATCGCAGTTCCCCGCGCTGTCCTTGACGCTTCCGGAATTTCATAAGCCTTTAATCGGTATACTTTCCCGCTGTTTGTAAAAAACATCAAAAAATGGTGAGTCGTTGTCATTAAAAGCTCGACGATATAATCATCTTCTATCGTCTCCATCCCCTTGATGCCTTTCCCCCCGCGGTGCTGGCTGCGGAAATTGTCAACGCTCATCCGTTTGATATACCCCAGCTTTGTCATGCAAATCACGGTATTTGTCTTAGGGATAATGTCCTCCATAGATATATCATACTCGTCAAACCCAATCGAAGATCTTCTATCATCCCCGTATTTATCAGAGATCATCATTATCTCTTCCCTGATTACTCCAAGCAATTTTTTCTCATCTGCCAAAATTGCTTTAAATTCAGTTATCTTTGCCATCAGATCTGCATATTCGCCTTCGATCTTTTCCCGTTCCAGCCCAGTCAGCGCACGCAGCCGCATATCTACAATCGCCTGGGCCTGTACATTAGTCAGCCCAAAGCGTTCTTCCAGACGTTCTTTTGCTTCGTTCGTTGTACGGCTGCTGCGGATAATGGAAATTACCTCGTCTATGTTGTCAAGGGCAATCATTAACCCTTCTAAAATATGTGCCCGCTCCTCCGCTTTATTTAGATCGTATTTTGTCCGCCTGGTAACGACGTCCTTCTGATGGATTAGATAATAATCCAACATCTGGTAAAGGTTTAACACCTTTGGCTCATTATCAACCAGCGCAATCATATTTACGCCAAATGTATCTTGAAGCTGCGTATGCTTATACAGCTGGTTTAAAATTACGTTTGGGCTTACATCCCTTCGCAGCTCAATGCAGATACGCATTCCCTGACGGCTGGATTCATCCCTTAAATCAGTAATCCCGTCAATTTTTTTGTCGTGGAACAGCTCTGCAATTTTTTCGATCAGCTTTGCCTTATTGACCATAAATGGAAGCTCAGTAACGACAATGCGGTTCTTGCCGTTTGGCATTGGCTCGATTTCAGTCACGGCGCGTACGCGTATTTTACCACGTCCAGTACGGTATGCCTGCTCAATCCCAGCCGTTCCAAGAATTATTCCTCCAGTCGGAAAATCCGGGCCTTTAACTATCTTAAGGATTTCCTCCAGATCGGTTTGACGATCTTCTAAAATCTGGTTATCGATCATGTGCACGACTGCGGCAATGACTTCGCGTAAATTGTGGGGAGGGATGTTTGTTGCCATACCAACCGCAATTCCAGACGTACCATTGACTAATAGGTTCGGATAACGGGACGGGAGCACTACTGGCTCTTTTTCTGTCTCGTCAAAGTTGGGCATAAAATCGACGGTATCTTTGTTAATATCCGCAAGCATCTCCATTGAAATTTTGCTCAGACGCGCTTCAGTATAACGCATTGCAGCTGCGCCGTCGCCGTCGACTGAACCAAAATTGCCATGCCCGTCTACGAGCGGATAACGGGTAGACCAGTCCTGCGCCATATTTACAAGCGCGCCGTAAATAGAACTGTCTCCATGTGGGTGGTATTTACCCATGGTATCACCGACAATACGGGCACATTTCCTGTGCGGCTTATCGGGTCCGTTATTTAGCTCAATCATGGAAAACAGTACCCTTCGCTGTACGGGCTTTAAGCCATCCCTAACATCCGGGAGCGCACGGGATGCAATTACGCTCATGGCATAATCGATATAGGATGTTTCCATTGTCTTTTTGAGATCTATGTCATGAATCTGATCAAAAATTTTATCATCCATTTAATTTTGCTCCCTCCTATACGTCCAGATTCTGGACATATTTTGCATTTGCCTCAATAAACTCCCGGCGTGGTTCTACTTTATCTCCCATCAGGGTTGTAAAGATGACGTCAATTTCTGACGAAGCTTCTTCGTCCATTACAACACGGCGCAAAATCCGCTTCTCGGGATCCATGGTTGTCTCCCAAAGCTGGTCGGCATCCATTTCACCAAGCCCTTTATACCGCTGGATTTTGTTGTTATTGTCGCGCCCAATTTCTAATAACAGCTTTGCAAGTTCTTCGTCGCTATAGGCATACCAAATCTTTTTATTTTTTTCAATTTTGTATAGCGGCGGCTGTGCTAAATATACATAGCCCTGTTTGATAAGCTCTGGCATAAAACGGTATATAAAGGTTAAAAGCAGTGTACTAATATGCGCGCCGTCTACGTCGGCATCTGTCATAATAATAATTTTATGGTACCTTAACTTTTCAATATCAAAATCCTCATGTATCCCCGTACCGAATGCAGTAATCATTGCTTTTATTTCAGCATTGCCGTAAATTTTGTCAAGCCTTGCTTTTTCAACGTTTAAAATTTTACCGCGTAACGGCAAAATCGCCTGTGTTGCGCGGCTCCTTGCCATTTTTGCAGAGCCTCCCGCAGAATCTCCCTCAACAATATATATTTCACATTTTACCGGATCCTTGTCAGAACAGTCTGCCAGCTTACCAGGAAGCGAAGTACGGTCTAACGCCGTCTTCCTTCTGGTCAAATCCCTTGCTTTTCTTGCAGCTTCCCTTGCCCGCTGGGCAAGCAGGGACTTTTCGCATATGGTTTTGGCAACAGAAGGATTTTGTTCTAAAAAATAAGTAAGCTGTTCACTGACAATATTATCAACCGCACTCCTCGCCTCACTATTGCCAAGCTTCTGCTTAGTCTGCCCTTCAAACTGAGGTTCTTCTACCTTTATACTGATAATGGCAGTTAAGCCCTCCCTGATATCTTCCCCTGTCAGGGCAGTATCGGTTTCTTTAATGATTTTATTTATCTTTGCATACTGGTTGAACGTTTTCGTTAATGCGTTCCGGAAACCCGCCAAGTGCGTGCCTCCCTCCGGCGTTATAATATTATTAACAAAGCTAAATGTCGTATCGTTAAAGGATTCATTGTGTTGTAAAGCAGCTTCTACATACACGCCGTCCTTTTGCCCTTCACAGTAAATAATGTCTGGATACAGCGCTTCTTTATTCTTGTTAAGGTATGAAACAAATTCCTTGATACCGCCAGCGTAATGGAATGTCTCTTCCAACTGCGGATCAATTCTTCGATCGAGCAAGACGATTTTTAAATCCTTAGTTAAAAAGGCGGTTTCACGCAATCTCTGCTTTAGGGTTTGGTAATCAAATATTATTTCCTCAAATATAGTATCATCTGGAAAAAATGTGACCTCTGTACCTGTTTTTTCTTCGTGGCATTCCCCAATAACCTTTAGGGGGTACACAGTATTGCCACGCTCAAAACGCTGTTTGTATATTTTACCGCCGCTAAATATTTGAACTTCCAGCCATACAGAAAGCGCATTAACAACGGATGCACCTACACCGTGCAGCCCGCCGGACACTTTATATCCCCCGCCGCCAAATTTACCGCCAGCGTGCAGTATCGTAAATACGACCTCTACCCCTGTAAGCCCAGACTTGTGATTGATGCCGACAGGGATACCCCGTCCATTGTCGGTTACTGTTATCGAACCGTCGCAGTTAATGGTTACTTCGATTTCAGTACAAAATCCGGCTAATGCTTCATCTACGGAATTGTCTACAATTTCATATACCAGGTGATGAAGACCTCTTGCAGAAGTCGTGCCGATATACATCCCCGGCCGTTTACGGACGGCTTCTAACCCTTCCAAAATCTGTAATTGGTCTGCTCCATATTCAATTTCCATAGCTTCCTCCTATCCACGGATCACTTTTCCTTCAATCACTTCAAACATGCGGTTCATATGAAAACGGCTGCGTACCAGTTCATCTAATCCCGTACATGTAATGATTGTCTGCGTACCACATATATTTTTCAGCAGGTAATTTTGCCTGTTGCTGTCCAATTCAGATAAAACATCATCTAATAATAAAACCGGGGCATCCTTCATCACCTGCTTTACGAGCTCAATTTCAGAAAGCTTTAGGGATAGTGCGCAGGTACGCTGCTGCCCTTGTGAACCGAATTTTCGTATATCAACACCCGAAACAGAAAACGACATATCATCTTTATGCGGACCGATTGACGTCTGTCCGGCCTTTAAATCTTTTTCCCGGGCTTTTTTTAACTCATCTTCAAATAAGTTTTCCTGAATATTTGGATCATAAGAAAGTAACATCTGTTCCTTGCCGCCGGAAATCTGGTAATGTATCCTGCCTACTATTTCATTCAGGCGGTAAATAAAACCGGCACGGCTTTTTATAATCTGTTTTCCATATTGAATTAATTGGATGTCCCATATAGAGAGTGTATCTTTGAGATCTGGCCTAAAATTAATATCTTTTAGGAGCTTATTTCGTTGGTTTAAGATTTTATTATACTTTGCCAGATGGCTAAGATAGATTTTATCTAACTGGCATAGCTCTGAATCCATAAATCTCCTTCGTTCTGAAGGCCCGTTTTTCACTATGTTTAGATCTTCTGGTGAAAAGAAAACGAGGTTTAGTATCCCAAACAGATCGCTTGCTTTTTTGATCGGGATTGTATTTACTGCAATCCCCTTGGCTTTGTTTTTCTTTAAATGCATATCAAGCCGAAACTGCTGGCTTTGTTTTTCAATCATAATACGGATGTGGGATTCATCGGAGCCAAACCGTATAATATCTCTATCTTTACAGCCTTTATGGGATTTTGTTGTGCCGCTTATATAGATTGCTTCTAAAATATTTGTTTTCCCTTGGGCATTGTCGCCATAGAGAATATTTGTGCCTCTGTCAAAATCCAGTTTTAAAGTCTTATAATTACGAAAATTTTGTAGCTCTAATGTTTTAATTATCATTCTGTGATTTGAAAAACCTCGCCGTTAAAAGATATGGTATCGCCAGGATAGAGCTTTTTTCCCCTTCGCTCTTCCGTACTTCCGTTCACCTTCACTTCGCCGTTTAAAATAACTGCTTTGGCATCTGAGCCGGAACCTACAATTCCTGCTTTTTTCAATGCCTGCCCTAAACGGATGAATTCATCATTATTCCGAATTGAAACATTCATATGCACTCCCTTTTTCTTTAAAAATTAATTAGCTGCTGCATTAAAATTAACAGGAAGGATTAGATAAATATAACTTCCTTCGTCATTTTTTATAAAACAGGGTGCTTTGGGGTTAACCATATAGAGGGTTATTTCCTCATCATCAATCACGCGTAAAGCATCTATAAAAAATTTGGGGTTAAATCCTATTATAATATCTTTTCCATCTTTTTCAATATCAATATCTTCATTCATTGAACCGATGGCAGAATTTATTTTGAGTTCCATAAAATTATCTGTAATATTCATTATGATCGGCTTTTTTTCTCCTTCTTTAATTAAAAGGGTAGCACGATCAATACAATTTAAAAGTTCTTTTTTGTTGATTGATATTTTGGTCTCATAGTCCGGGGAGAGCATTTGTTCGATCCGGAAATATTCTCCTTCAATCAAGCGTGAAACAACCGTTGTCTGTCCAAATTCAAATATAATGTGATTATCAGTAATGTATAATGTAACGGTTTCATCTGACAACCCCGGTAATATTTTGCTAATTTCATTTAATGTTTTACCAGGTACGATTACTTTCCGGTTAGCGTAGTGATCTTTTAATTCAATATTGCGGATAGAAATCCTGTGTCCGTCTAGAGAAACTACTTTCAGTCCGTTTTCATAAATTTCAAATAATTCACCTGTCATGATTTTGTTGTTGTCATTGTCGGCAATGGAAAATATAGTCTGCCTGATAATATCTTTTAGTGTAAGTTGTGACAGTGTAATATGATCATTTCTTTCAATATAGGGGATGTAAGAAAAGTCATCTCCTGATTTGCCAGCAATGTTAAATTTTGCTTTTTCACATACGATAGTAGTTTGAAAATTGGTGTCTGTTTCGATCATAACTTCATTATCTGGAAGCTTCCTTACAATTTCTAAAAAGAATTTTGCATCTAAAGCAATAATGCCAGGCTCTGTTACATGGCCTTCGATTACAGTTTCGATTCCAAGTTCCATATCATTTGCGGTTAATTTGATTTGATCATTAGCTGCTTCGATCAGGATACATTCTAAAATTGGCATTGTAGTCCGTACTGGGACTGCTTTTGAAACAATATTGACTCCTTTTAACAGGTTAGATTTCTGGCATATTAGTTTCATACCGTATAACTCCTCCCAAAAACGCATATAGTAAAAATAGAATAGGGTTCCGTAGTAGTATTCTTAAGGGTTGTGAATAAGTGTAAAACCCTTATAATCCGCTAAAGTATAAGATCTTTTAGATGTATAAGCTTGTTTAAAAGCCTAAAATCTCTGCGGATTTATATTGGATGGAATGTGGACAACATTAACTTAATTTGGGTTAATTTTCTTTTTAATTGTATCGATCAGAATGCGGGTATTCTCATTTGAGTTATATTCATCGGTGATTTTGTTGATACCGTGGATAATTGTAGAGTGATCCCGTCCGCCTAATAAAGCCCCAATGGAAGCTAAAGGCGTGTTTGTTAACGTTTTACATAAATACATGGCAATTTGTCTTGGCCTTGCAATGTCATTGCTCCTGTTTTTGGAAATCATTTGTTCTAATGAGATTTGGCAGTGCTCGGATACTGCTTCAATAATAAGCTGAGGTGTAATTTCTTTTGGCTTATCGGGTGTAATAATATTCTGCAGTTCTTTTATTGCGATATCAAGTGTAATCTCTGTTTTAACCAGGTTGCCAAATGCTAAAAGCTTGTTTAACGCCCCTTCTAGCTCCCGGATATTGGATTTTATGTGGTTGGCAATGTAGTTTAGGATGTCGTCGCCGAGTTCCATCTCATCTGCTTCTACTTTACGCCGCAAAATGGCCATCCTGGTTTCATAATCTGGAAGCCCAATGTCGGCCATAAGGCCCCATTCAAAGCGCGATTGGATACGTTCTTCTAGAGTCTCCATTTCTTTTGGGGGCTTGTCGGAGGTCAGGATGATTTGTTTTCCTGCGGAATGCAGTACGTTAAATGTATGGAAAAATTCTTCCTGTGTACTTTCTTTTCCTATTACAAATTGTATGTCATCGATCATAAGGACGTCTACTGTCCGGTATTTTTCGCGTAGCTTTGTCATAGCTGTAGCATTGCCAGTTCTGATAGATTCAATCACTTCATTGGTAAATTCTTCGGAAGTTACATATAAAACGCGCATTTCCGGATTCTGATCCAGGATAAAATTACCGATGGAGTGCATCAGGTGGGTCTTTCCGAGCCCAGGTCCGCCGTAGATATAAAGCGGGTTGTATGATTCTCCTGGGGATTCTGCGACAGCCAAAGAAGCAGACTGTGCGAAACGGTTATTATTTCCAACGACAAACGTGTCAAACGTATAGCTGGGATTTAGATTGGATCGTTCTGGAATTGTGGCAGGCTTTTTGGCCTGGGCACTTTTTAATTCCTTTGCTTTATCTTCCAAGATAAACTCCAGATGATATTCAACCCCTGTCATTTCCGTAATCGAAACCCTCAATGGAAGTTCATATTTCTTAGAAATGTAGTTAACGGCCATGCTGTCTAAGGGAACCTCAATATAGAGGGTATTGCCCTTGATCGTGCATATTTTGAGAGGTTTGAGCCACGTTTCAAAGGATATGTCCGAGATATCATGCTCTTCCTTTACATATTGTAGAATCTGATCCCATTTTTCAAAAATAGCTTCCATTTGAATTCTCCATTAATCTTTCCTGGTAAGGATAAAAAAACCTATGTTAAATTATCATATCAAATTTTTGAGTATTAATCAATCATATTTTGGATAGTTTTTTTGAGGGGTATCTGGATTAGTATAAAGATATTCACGTTCTGATTTAGCCATATTAACATCAAATGAGAATAAATTCCTTAATATTAACACATGGACCATACTTGTCCATAAAATATAAAGTAAGTTTCCCACGCTTATCCACGAGTTATCCACAAAATGTGCAATACTTGTGCAAATCCACATTAATTTTCCCGTGTGGATAACTAAAATGTGGATAACTTTTTACAGTTTATAGAAATTCGTGAAAAAATATTAATTTAGCTTGACTTCGTACAATTTTTTGTTATAATTGAAATGGTGTTTTTTAGGATAGAGGAGGTGGACAAACATGAAAATGACATACCAGCCAAATAGAAGGAAAAGAGCAAAAGTTCATGGTTTTAGGGCAAGAATGAGCACAAAAGGCGGAAGAAAGGTATTGGCTAGAAGAAGATTAAAAGGAAGAAAAAGAATATCAGCTTAGGCCACAATTTGTGGTCTTTTCTTCTTTAAGGAGTGCGTTTGCTATATGAAGTTCTCAGAATCGCTCAAAAAAAATGCGGAATTTAGAAATGTATATAAGAAAGGCGCTTCCTTTGCCAACCGGTTTCTGGTAATGTATATACTGCCAAATTGCACAAATGGGAACAGGCTTGGTATTTCAGTCAGTAAAAAGGTAGGGAACAGTGTGGTAAGGCACCGGCTTACCAGGTTGATTCGGGAAAGCTACAGGCTGCATGAAGAAGAGTATAAACGGGGCTATGATATTGTAGTTATTGCAAGGGTGAGTGCAAATCAGGCTTCCTTTCTGGAAATACAAAGCGCCCTGCTTCATCTTGCGGGCCTTCATTCAATAAAAGAAATTGAAAAGAAGATGGAATCGGTTTGAAGAAAATATTGATTTTTATGATTCAATTTTATAGAAAAAATATATCGCCTTTTAAAGGGTACAAATGCCCTTATTACCCGACTTGCTCGCAGTATGGGTTGGAAGCCGTAGAAAAATATGGCGCGGTGAAAGGCGGTGCTTTGGCTTTATGGCGGATTTTACGGTGCAACCCGTTTTCAAAAGGAGGGTATGATCCTGTCCCGTAAGCATTCATGTATAGGAGGTATAGATATTGTCAGATATTGTTTTAACGGCATATGACGGTGCGATCCTTGGGCCTATTGCAAAGGTTCTTGGCTTTCTTATGAATCAGATTTATGTGTTTTTGTCTAGTGTGCTTGGGATTTCCAATATCAGTGTAACAATTATTATTTTTACGGTTGTTATTTATATGTGTTTATTCCCATTAACGTACAAACAGCAGAAATTTTCCAAGATATCGCAGAAGATGCAGCCAGAGCTGCAAAAGGTTCAGAAAAAGTACCAGGGGAAGAAGGATCAGGCTTCTTTAATGGCAATGCAGGAAGAAAATCGTATGATCCAGGAGAAATATGGCGTTTCGCCTACTGGAAGCTGTATTTATATGTTAATCAACCTGCCAATTTTGTTTGCTCTTTTGCGTGTGTTTTATAATTTACCAGCGTATTTGGGAAGCGTAAAAGCACAGCTTTCGTCTTTGGTTCAGGGTATTATGGCTACGCCCGGATATCAGGAACTAATGCAGGAACTGGTAAAAGAAGTAAAAGTTTCGACGGTTCGTGTAGATTTTACTGTTACGGACAAGGACGTGCTTTCTAATTATATTGTAGATACGCTTTATGCAATGCACAGCTCAGGGTGGGATTTATTAAAAGAGAAGTTTGCGGGGCTTTCGGATGTGATTGCTAGTACACAGGATAATATTAATCATATTAACAATTTTATGGGTATGAATATTTCTGATTCGCCAATGAGTATTATTATCTCAGGTTTTAAAACAGGGGCGATCCTTATGGTGGTTGCAGCTGTTATGATTCCTGTATTTTCTTATCTGACGCAGGTTCTTAGCATGAAGCTGATGCCGCAGCCGACGGTAGGAGGGGATAATGATGCGATGGCACAGCAAATGAATTCTGTTAATAAATTTATGCCTCTGGTTTCTTTATTTTTCTGTTTTTCGATTCCGGTTGGTTTGGGGGTTTACTGGATATTTAGCGCTCTGGTGCGAAGCGTGCAGCAGATTTTATTGAACAAGCATTTTGAAAAAGTAGATTTGGACGATATTATAAAGCAAAACCAGGAAAAGGCAAGAAAGAAACGCGAGAAGATGGGGATTTCGGAAAACCAGATTAATAATGCGGCTCATTTGAATACGAGAAAGCTTTCAAAAAAAGTTGATATGCCGTCAGAAGAAAAGGAAAGGCTTTTAAATGATGCAGCGCAAAAAAGGCAGAATGCGAAAAAAGGCAGCATGTCAGCAAAAGCGGATCTTGTGAAGGAGTTTAATGAAAGGAATAGCAAATAGGGGGGCGAGACTATGGATGTTATTGAGGTTTTGGCGAAAACATATGACGAAGCAGTAACAGATGCTTTGATTAAGCTGGGGTCAACCAGTGATCAGGTAGAAATTGAGGTTATCGATAAAGGAAGTGCAGGTTTTTTGGGGATTGGGGCTAAGCCTGTAAAGATTAAGGTAACAAAAAAGCTTACGCCGGAAAGTTTTTTAAAAAAATTTTTGTCGGATATTTTTGAAGCCATGCATTTAAATGTGGAGATAATACTTAAGGCAGATGAAGAGGCCCACTGCATTGATATTGAACTTAAGGGCGAAGAAATGGGAGTTTTGATTGGCAAGCGGGGGCAGACGCTGGATGCTTTACAGCTTCTTGCCAACAATGCAGCGCACAAGAATTTTGAAACATATTATAAAGTAAAGCTGGATACGGAGAATTACCGCTTAAGAAGGAAGGAAACGCTTGAAAATCTGGCCAAAAATATCGCATATAAAGTAAAACGGACGAAGCATTCGATTTCACTAGAGCCCATGAATCCTTTTGAGCGCAGGGTAATCCATTCTGCCTTGCAAAATGACAGGTATGTTATTACCCACAGTGAAGGAGAGGATCCATTCCGGCATATTGTAATTTCTTACAAAAAATAACTTGAAAATAGCAGAGGCTGCTGCAATACATTATACTTTCGTATTCTTTCGTGAGTTGGTGTCTGCGGCAGCTTTTTTATAAGTAGATAGGAGTGCTTTTCTTATGGGAACGGATACAATTGTAGCGATTGCGACTGCACTTACAAATTCAGGGCTTGGAATTATCCGGATCAGCGGAGAAGAAGCCATTGAAACGGCAGATAAGGTAATAAGCCTAAAATCAGGAAAGAAGCTTTTTGCCTGTGATAGCCATACGATTCATTACGGTTTTGTCAAGGATGGGGAGCGTATTGTTGATGAGGTGATGGTTGCTTTAATGAAG
Source organism: Lachnospiraceae bacterium (assembly GCA_009911505.1). Classification (GTDB taxonomy): domain Bacteria; phylum Bacillota; class Clostridia; order Lachnospirales; family Lachnospiraceae; genus Roseburia_B. The sequence continues at coordinate 89,221 of QXXL01000019.1, forward strand.
GCTCCAAAAAGTTATACGAGAGAAGATACTGTTGAGATCAACTGCCATGGGGGAGTACTTGTGATGCAGCTGATTATGGGGCTTTTGTTAAAAAAGGGTGCAAGGCCCGCGGAGCCAGGTGAGTTTACGAAGCGGGCTTTTTTAAACGGGCGGATTGATTTGGCCCAGGCAGAATCGGTAATGGATGTTATCCATGCTCAAAATGAATTTGCCCTAAAAGCTTCCATAGAACAGCTAAAAGGGGCAGTTTCGGAAAATGTGAGGAAATTAAGGGAAGAGATTTTATATGAGCTGGCATATATTGAATCTGCCATGGATGATCCGGAGCACTTTGAGCTTGAAGATTATGGCAATCAACTTTTGGTAAAGACGGATCGTATCTTAGGGGAAGTTAAAAGGCTGCTTTATAATGCAGAAAATGGTTCAATATTAAAAGAAGGTATCCGTACTGTGATTGTTGGGAAGCCTAATTCTGGTAAATCATCTCTTTTAAATGCCTTACTTGGGAAAGAGAGGGCTATTGTAACAGATATTGCCGGGACGACGCGGGATGCGATTGAAGAACAGGTACGTTTGAATGAAATTAGTTTGAATATAATTGATACGGCAGGTATCCGTGCAACAGATGATACAGTGGAACAGATCGGAGTTTTAAAGGCGAAAGAATATATTGGAAAATCAGATTTAGTGATTTATGTTGTAGATGCTTCTGTACCCTTGAGTGGAGATGATTTTGATATCGTGCGTCTGATAAAAGACAGGAATGTAGTCGTGCTGTTAAATAAATCAGATTTGGAAACAGTTGTTACAAAAGAGGAAATAAGGGTGATTTTGGATAAGACAGCGCTTTCTGTTTCAACAAAGTATGGAAAAGGAATAGAACAGTTAGGATGTACGATTGAGGAAATGTTTTTTCATGGTAAAATCGGGTATAATGATGAAGTTTATATTACAAATGAAAGGCATAAGGCATCCTTGCGTTTGGCAGAGGCTAGCCTGGGTATGGTAAGAAATAGTATTGCAGATGGGATGCCAGAAGATTTTTATACGATTGACCTGATGGATGCTTACCGCGAGCTGGGGAGTGTCATTGGAGAATCGGTGGAAGATGATTTGGTAAATGAAATTTTTAGCAGGTTTTGTATGGGAAAATAAATTATAAGAAAGAAGGATAACAATGCCCTGTATTATAGAAAATTATGATGTTTGTGTGGTCGGAGCAGGACATGCGGGATGTGAAGCGGCTTTGGCTGCGGCAAGGCTTGGTTTTGAAACCATCCTATTTACAATCAGTTTAGATAGTATTGCAATGATGCCCTGTAACCCAAATATTGGGGGCAGTTCAAAAGGGCATTTGGTTCGGGAAATTGATGCCCTTGGCGGAGAAATGGGAAAAAATATAGATAAGACTTTTATCCAGTCCAAAATGTTAAATAAGTCAAAAGGCCCTGCTGTCCATTCCCTGCGCGCGCAGGCAGATAAACTTTCCTATACAATGGAAATGAGAAAAACATTACAGTCTACGGATCATTTGACAATCCGGCAGGCAGAAGCGGCAGAAATTATAACAGAATCGTTAGAAGGAGGATACCGGATTGTTGGGGTTAAAACGGTTTCCGGAGGAACGTATTATTGTAAAGCAGCCGTTTTGTGTACGGGAACGTATTTGAATGCCAGATGTTTGACTGGAGAAATGGTTACACATACAGGACCGAATGGATTACAGGCAGCAAACAGCCTAACAGATTCACTAAAGCTACATAATGTAGAAATATACCGCTTTAAAACAGGTACTCCGGCAAGAATTGACAAAAGATCGATCGATTTTTCAAAAATGTCGGAGCAGTTCGGGGATAAAACGGTGGTACCTTTTTCATTTACTACAGATCCAAAAGATGTCCAGATTGACCAGGTTTCCTGCTGGTTAACTTATACGAATGAAGAAACCCATGAAATTATACGGAACAACCTGGATCGCTCTCCGTTATTTGCTGGTGTGATAGAAGGGACTGGGCCGCGGTACTGCCCTTCTATTGAAGATAAGGTTGTGAAGTTTGCTGATAAGGACCGGCATCAGGTATTTATAGAACCGGAGGGGATTCATACAAATGAAATGTATATCAGCGGTATGTCCAGCTCCTTGCCAGAAGATGTCCAGCAGAAAATGTACCGTACGGTGCCTGGGCTGGAAAATGCAAAAATCGTGCGGAATGCCTATGCAATAGAGTATGACTGCATTAATCCTAACCAGCTGTTTCCGTCCCTGGAATTTAAAACAATAAAAGGGTTGTTTTGCGGCGGGCAATTAAACGGCAGCTCCGGTTATGAAGAAGCCGCCTCCCAGGGTTTGGTAGCAGGTATTAACGCTTGTATGTATATACAGGGAAAGGAACCTCTCATATTAGACCGCTCTGAAGCTTACATCGGTGTCTTGATTGATGATCTTGTAACGAAGGAAAACCACGAACCTTACCGCATGATGACTTCAAGAGCGGAATATCGCCTCCTTTTGCGTCAGGATAACGCCGATTTGCGTTTGACAAAAAAAGGATACGAAGTTGGTTTGATCCCAAAAGAACGTTATGACTGGGTAGTAAAAAAAGAGCAGATGATAGCAGAAGAAATAGGGCGTATCAGTAAAGTAGTGGTTGGTGCAAATCAGAGTGTGCAGTCTTTGCTTATTTCTTACGGGAGCATCCCTCTAAATACAGGTACCTCGCTAACAGAGCTGATCCGCAGGCCGGAATTAAATTATGATATGCTCGCTCCAATTGATCCGAAACGGCCAGAACTTCCCGCTGAAGTAAAAGAGCAGGTTAATATTAATATCAAATACGAAGGTTATATTTCCCGTCAATTCAAACAAGTTGCACAGTTTAAAAAATTAGAGAAAAAGTTATTGCCCAAGACACTGGATTATAGCGATATTCATGGTTTGAGAATAGAAGCAGTTCAAAAACTAAATCAGATAAAACCGGTATCCATTGGGCAGGCCTCTAGGATATCTGGCGTATCACCAGCGGACATCTCCGTGATCCTGGTATTTTTAGAGCAGTTAAGGCAGAGGAAAAAAGATGATGGAAGATAAAATAAATTATATGAGACAACAATTTGAAAAGGAAGGATTTGCATTTTCAGATAGTCAGGAGCGTCAATTTTATACATTTTATGAGATGCTGATCGAAAAAAATAAAGTAATGAACCTTACAGGTATTAAGGAATTTACTGAGGTCGTGGAGAAGCATTTTATTGATTCTTTATCGTTATATAGGATTATGAATTTGAATAAGGAGCTTTTGATCTTAGATCTTGGTACTGGTGCGGGTTTTCCTGGTATTCCATTGAAAATAGCTTATCCAGGTCTTAAGATTGTATTAATGGATTCTTTGCAAAAGAGAGTGGGATTTCTTAAAGAGGTTATCAGGGAGCTTCGTTTGGAATATATATGGGCTGTCCATGGAAGGGCAGAAGAGTGTGCTAAAAATCCTAAACTTCGAGAACAGTTTGACCTATGTGTATCGCGTGCAGTGGCAAATCTAAGCGTATTAGAAGAATACTGTTTACCCTTTGTGAAAATTGGTGGAAAAAGTATTGCCTATAAATCAGGAAGTGTGGATAAGGAAGTACAGGAAGCGCAGAAATCATGTAAGGTTTTAGGTGGTAAGTTAGAAGAAGTTTACAAATTTCAAGTTGGGGAAAGCAAGAGATCGTTTGTAACGGTAAAAAAAATAAAAGGTACACCGAAGCAATATCCAAGGAAGGCAGGCATGCCTGGAAAAATGCCGCTATAGAGATTAAAAGCAGGCGTATAACATGCCTGCTGAGAGTGTCAGATTATGTGTGTAAGTTCTCTGGACTGCCATAATAAATTTTATCAAAATGCCAGAAGCCCGTAAA
>QXXL01000020.1 GCA_009911505.1 Lachnospiraceae bacterium
GCCTGCTTTTAAATTGTCTCTATAGTTTAGAAATAGTCTTTTTATCGATCATTTTACGCCATTTGATTTTTTGATTTTATAATTAAACCAGATTCTAATAAATAATAATCCCCCTATTACGCTAATGATCGATCCTTTAACCAGTCCAGGTGTTTGATACTCCAAATATATGGTATGCTCCCCCTTTTTTAGCGGAAGAGCCATAAACATCTTGTTAGCGCGGAGCAGTTTAGATTTTTCACCGTCAACCCAGGCGTGCCAGCCTTTACTATAAGGAATTGCCAGGCAAAGAATTTTATTTTCTTTTAGGTTAATTTTACCTTTTACTATATTTGTTCCAAAATATTCGTCATCCAATACCTCTTCTTTTAATGTATTTATATATTTTTTATAATTTTCCATTGGCTGGCAAATAATTTTTATGCTTCCGATTTTATATTTTCCTTTGTAGGGGAATGTAATAGTCATTTTCGTTTGTGGGTTTTCATGATATCCCAGATTAATCAGGTAGTTAACCTGCCCTTTATAATTTCTATGGTTAGGAGTCATATAGCGCATTTGAATTTTGCTGTCATTTGATTTGACATTAACCACAAATTCATTTTGGAATATGTCATCTGTCTGCATTTTCACATCCTCTAATAACAAATAAGTTTCGCAATTTTCCATCCCGTTGAATGATAGTTTTATTTTTGATTTATTTTTTGAGGTTTTAATCGTTCCGTCAGGCTGAAGGGCGGCATCTTTTCCATAGTCTGTAGTGAATTCTATTTTTGTTGAATCAAAAACGGGATGTGTTACTGGAAATTGATTTTGTAGAGTAGTATCGCCAGTGTCAATTACAATTCCCTGTAAAAGCGCTTCCTGCCGTTTTGCAGAATCCATGTTTTCATATTCGTTTAGGGGTATGAAGGAGCTATATGTGTACCCTAAAGGCAGGAAAAATCTGTTTTTAAAGATTTCGTATTGTTTCTTTTCTGACAGAGAAACTGACCCAATATAATCAAACCCATATGGTATTGAACTTGATTTTGTTGAAGCAAAATATTTTATGCCCGAAAGTGCGTCTAAAAATGTACGGTGATCTAAATCTTTATAATTAAATACATTGAAAAATTTGATCGACATATCCATATAGTAATCCGGAATTACACTATTTTCTAAGCTCCAGTAATATTCTACGCTATGGCCTCCAATCACTGCAGAAGCGTTCATGTTTGTAAAATCATCTGTTTCATATCGGAAAAAAGATGTTTCCTGCCCGGTAGTTAATTGTAGCGCTTTTGGCGTACTTATAATAATGTTTTCATATGCTTTTCCCGATGGTAAAAATTCTGATGCGTAATCTTTCCCGTTTGTACTATATAGATAAAAGGCATTTATAAATACATGAAGTATAGAAAAAAACAGAAAATAGGCAGATATGTAGCGAATACCTTTATTCTTGTTTTTCGTGCATATGGTTGTTTTTGAAAACAGCATAGCCATATCATTCCAGACAGAAGTGAGGATGTAGGAAACAAGCGCTGCATAAATAAAACACCACCGGTTGGAAACATAGGAAAATCCATTGAGGGCTTTGCCACAGAAAGGGATACACAGCATAGCGGTCATAATTAAAAATGATATTTTTAAAAGTTTATATTTTCTCTTTTTTGAAGAAAGCATAAGCATTACTGAAAAAAATGCAGGCGCTGTAAATCCTAAAACCGTCCACTCGCCTATAGGATGCGGTTTTATAAAATTAGCCAAAAGCTTGGCATAATACCCTGGTTTATACAATAAAGGATAAGCCTGTGGGGTGTTCGACCGGTTTGTTGAAAAAAAGGCAAGCAGTACAGGAAGTAAGATAAAAAAAGACATACATATTCCTATTGCCGCATAGCTGGTGAAGCGTCCAGCTGTAAGCAATATATCTTTCCAAATTTTTTCATGAGGAAATGAAAAAAAACGCACTGCAATATAAAAACAAGCTGCAAATGCAATCATATAAAAGAAATAAAAATTGCTCATTGCAGAAAGAAATACTGTAATTATAAAAAGGCATGGATTTCTCCTTTTAAATATTTTTTCTATGCCTGCGCAGAGTAAAGGCAAATAAATCATTGGATTCATAAAAAACGGGTGGCGTATTCCCCCATAGAGCATAAAACCACAAAATGTGTAGTTAATGGCTCCTCCAACAGAAGCAATTTGCCCCTTTTTCATTTGATGGCAATAATAAAGAAAACTAATTCCAGAAAGGTAAAGCCTTAAGATAATTAGCGCTTGGTATAAATATTCTGTAAATGATTCTGGGACAAAAAAGCTTAGTATATTAAGTGGATCACCAATTACATAGTAATGCATTGTCGTAATAATGTCTGATCCATATCCAATATGAAAGTCCCAAAGTGGTATTTTAAAAGTATGAAGGGAAAAAAAATTATTTATAATCTCCCTTCCCCAATTTCCAAAATGCATCAGTGCAATATAATGTTGACGTATTCCGTCACTGTTCCAGATTAAGCTTTTATTTCCAATTAAAAAAGTAATGAATACAAGAGGAGTTATAAAGATAAATAGTAAGGTGTAAATAAAGTAACAATTGTTTTTTCTAGTTTTGTCCATAAGTATGCCTTTTTCCTTTTTTTAATCATATGCTCCATTTTGTAGCATTATTATTTAAAAATGCTACAAATATATTAACACAATAATTATGATTTTGCTACGTTTTGTTGCATATTTTTTTTAGGGAAGAAATATAATTTATGTAAAATGGAGAGTGATGGTCTTTGGAAAATGAGTTACTTCCGCAAAAATTAAAGGAATTACGGAAAGCAAATGGGTACACACAGGATTATGTTGCATCATTTTTGGGAGTAGTGCGTCAGACATACTCCCATTATGAAACAGGGCATCGGACACCAAGTTCGGAAACCCTTTATAAATTGGCAGGGTTATATAATGTATCAATTGAAGACTTTATGCAGTTGATCATTAAATTAGATCAGACAATTTATTATGATGCGCCCCCAAGTACACAGTCTGGACAAGAGTTGTCTGGATTCTTAGATTATGTAAATGCTCAGGATAATATACGGAAGCTGCGCTTTTTGAATTATATGGAAAAAGAACTTCTTTTTTATTTTGAGCAAATTTCACCAGAAGATAAAAAAGAAATTATAGAATTTATAAAAATCAAATCCAGAAAATACAAAGAAACCGGGTGTAAATTACCGGAAAAAAATTAAAATTGCCGCATCTTATAGCTTTTTCTGCGGATGCGGCAATTATATTGTTACTCTAACAACATGCAAATGATTTCATATAGTTTATTTGGATCTTCCAATTGTGGAAGTTTATTTATATTGGACATAACTGCAGTTTCTATTGTTTCATCATATTCCCGGTAAGAGTCCATAATATCGGGATATTCTTGTGTATCACAGCTTCCAATTAGGAAAATAGTATTTTCTACTTTTTTGAGTGCAGGGATGATATTAGTATTTGTGTAGTTAGCAGTTATACTCCCTAACAGATATCTGCCTTTGCTATGGCATGCGTGTGCGGATTCATAGTAAATATCTTTTAACTTGCATGAAATGAGGTTTTTTTTTCGATAATATTCTTGTTCAAATGTTTCGGATATGTTTGCTTCGGACATCTGTATATTATAAAAAAATGTTCCAATAATAGGAGTGTATAATATACGCTTGATTAGCTGATCTTGTTTAGTTGGACAAGCCTGTAAGGAATGCAGGGATGGAGGACTGATAAAAAAGAGACTGCGTAATATAGAGTAGTCCATCGTAGCTGCCATCAGTGTAAAAGTACATGAATGGCCTGTTGCGATTACATCTGTTTTCAGTCCTATTATTTTTTTTATAAAGTCTGTTAGCAGCTGCACATACATGTAATTTGTATATGTTAAGTTTGGTTTGTCTGACCTGCCACATCCTAATAGATCAATTGTATAAACTGTATGATTCTGTTTTAAAAGCCTGGCTATGAATTTCCATTCATTTGATGAACTCGATGGATGAAGATCATGGATAAGCAGGATAGGAGAGCCTTTCCCCTGTTTGGTGTAAAAAATATTGCCGTACCGCCAGTTAAAATAATGTCCGTCTGATTTTGTAATTGTATTTTTGATTCCTGAAGTAGTGTCAACAAATTTATTGACGCCATATATACATCCAGTTGTAAAGGCTGACAGCAACAAAAAATGCTTAATATTTTTTCTCATATAGAACCTCCTTCTATTGATCGGTAACTTATCTTTCTGTTCTATTATAGACGAATTTCCTCAGAGATACAAATAAAAATATATTCTTTCTTTTTATTTATAAAAGGAGTAGAATAAAACTAAGAAAATAGTTCGGTAAAAACATATGTTCTAAGGAGGGTTTATGGTATATGATTTTGTTAAAAAAATGCGTTCTGAACTTCTGAATGAAAAAATGGAGTTGGAATACGAACATACTAAAATTAAAAATGAGTTGGAGCAGAATCAAAGATTTTTGGAAAAAATTATGCAAGAAGAACAAGAGACTTATGATATTTTTTCACCTAGAAGAAAAAATTATAAGTTAAAAGAAAATATTAAGAGTTTGAAACAAAAGCAGGATGGGTTAAAAAAATCTGATGAAGAAATAAGAAAAAAATTACTTTTATTGTCTCAAAAAGTCAATGATTGCGAGAAAGCGATCAAACAAAAAAAGACAAGAAAAAATATGGTTTTGGAACCGGAATTCAATAAAACTAAGGATTTGGCAAAGAAGGATAAAGAGGAGGTGTACGAAGCAAATAAAAACACAGCTATTAATAATACAATAAAATGCGTTATTCAAAAGGTGGAGCTATGCAGCCATCTTTTACTAGTAGATTCAAACCGTTGCAGGTTAGAGTTGAATGAAATTAAAAAAATACTTTTGGAGATGAAGGAGCAATTAGATGGTGAGGATGGATCTGGTTTTGATAAGGAGGAGCATGAATGGGGGCAGTTCGACTATTGATTGCGGATCATCATTGTATGGTTGGGGAAGCCTTGAGTTGTCTATTGGAGTCAAAAGAATATAGTATAATAGGGAATGTTGGAAATTGGGAGGATTGCTTAAAAAAACTGACAGAAACTGAAAAATATCATGTAGATTTATTAATACTGGATCTAATGATGCCGGGAGAGCATGGCCTTGAGCTTTTGAGTAGGATTCAGGAAAATAGGACAAGAGTTTTGGTATTGACAGGACAGAAGGGTTTGAGGTATTTTGAAAAAGCAGTTGCTTTAGGGGTGGATGGTTATTTATTGAAAACTTGTAGTTTGATCGAATTAAAGAAAGCAATTGAGGTTGTAGTGGGAGGGGGGAAGTATGTACAAAATACATTGGTAACGTTGATGGAACTAAGGAAGCGTAATTTAGAGAAGATGAGTAGCTTGACAAAACGGGAGTTGGAAGTTTTGGAATATTTGGCATTTGGTATGTATAATAAAGAAATTGCCATAAAATTGGAGATAAGTGAGAGGACAGTTAAAAATCATGTGGCAAATATATTTAAAAAAATTAAAGTTGCAGACCGGACACAGGCAGCAGTGTTTGCAATACGGAGTGGGTTGGTAGAGTTTGATGAGTAGTGGGAAATGTTTCACGTGAAACATTAGAGTGTGGTGAAAATATCATGTAAAGTGGAGATGGAAAGGTGGTAAAAATGGTTTTTAAACATGTTCTAGAGCTATATGAAGTATGGGGAGAGGGTGGCGAAAGATTTGTCAGTCAGAGGGCAGGGTATGCGCCTGGATCTGTGTTCAGGGATAAAGGGTCTCTAAAGCATTCCATTTATGTATTCTCATGCTGACGCAACTGCCGTAAATGAGCCGTCCATGGCGCGGTTACGGCTTGCCCTGCCATCCGTGGCAAGAAATTGCTGGAAAATGAACGGGATACTTAAGAGTCCCTAAACCCCATTACAAGGCTCCAGCCTCATACCCTGCCTCTGACTGACTACGGTTTTGGATATTTTATAGAAAAGGTGCTAGTACTCCATCCGGACAGAAATTGAAGTCTGAAACCATCTGCTTCGCACCATTGAGTCGTTAAAATTTCTAGACGATGCCACCGCATAACCGTCGAAATTTTGCCTTGCACTGGCACAAAGCAGATGGTTCCAAACTTCAATTCCTGTTCGGATGGAGTACTAGTTATTATAAATAGTAAGGATATGTTTTTGGAATTTCTTAGGTTTTGTTAGATGGTGTGTGGGTGTCTTTAAGGTATCCTTGGTTTAGCAGGATAGAATAATGGTATATTTTATGATTCTCTTGATTGCTATATAGCGTAATTTTTAGCTGAAAAGTATCTATAGCGTGTTTGAAAATTTTATGTGATTGATCAATATGCCTAAAAATGTAATGAATGATTAAAAAAATGTTCTATATCCAAGTTGATTTTATCTGAAAATCATTCAAAAGACGATAGTTTTTTCGACGTTTTCGTTTCAACATTAATTGCAGCTTTGTGTAATATTTATTTTTCAAACACTCTCTAAAGCGTGTACCCAAAATCATTCTCGCCGTATGTATTCTCCGCTTAGCGTGATATCTGTCCCAAATTTGGTCAATGTTTTTTGCTGCGATTTTCTAATTCAGGATATCATATCCTTGGAGTACAAATCTCCCATCATACTGTTTATGTGCTTAGTAGATTACACATTTGTCGGAAAGCATTATTCAAACACGTTCAGGTAGTAAAGTCCAAAAAAATTGGTCAAAGAAATTATCATGTCTTCTTGATTTGGTATATAGATCATAAGCTTTGAATACAATTATTTTTACTAAGTGTGAAATACATCAGTTCAATAAAATTCTTAAAATATATTTTATATGGAAATTTTAACAGCCATATGCTCCTGGACATACTGTATGTGTATATTAGGGAAGCTTAGACAAAAGAAAAAGATAATATAGCTATATTCAAAGAATAAAATATCTTAACAGTTTGCTGTATCCTAATTGAAATAGAAAGGCATTCCCTAACATAGTAATTAGTATGAATAAAGATATTTTCCGTGGGCTAGCCAAAACTGTAGTCAGACAGGGGGACGGGTATAAGGCTGGGGCCTTGTGATGGGGTTTTAGGGGCTCTTAAGTATCCCATTTGATTTCCAGCAATGCCCTGCCACGGACGGCGCGTTTACGGCGATTGCGTCAACATTGGAATAAGAAAATGAGATACTTTAGAGATCCTTAACTCCTGAACACAGCCCAGCCTTATACCCGTCCCCCTGCTTGACGAACCCTTTTGCCACCAACCTCTGTAAGTTTCACTTTAACACATGTATTAGAAATCATTCCTTAACCTGTAAACCCACTAGAATGTGTTTAAAAAATCATTCTTGCCATCTACAAGTTTACTTGACGCAATATTTGTGTCAAATTAAGTCAATGTAGCCCGCTACGATTCCCTTATTCAGTATATTACGCCTTTGTGGTACAAGTCTCCCACTAAGAGGGTTGCACATCTGTCAAAAAACATTTTTCATACAAGATCTAGGGAAATCCAAACAATCATAGTTTATTTTACTATAGAAATCACGAATAAAAAGTGTTATAATATAGCAACGGTACTCTAGAAATAACTCCAAACAAAAAAGAAAGGAAATAAAATGGGAAGAATTATAGCAGTAGCCAATCAAAAAGGTGGAGTAGGGAAAACAACAACTACCATCAATCTCTCCGCCTGTCTGGCAGAGGCTGGTAAAAGAGTATTAACAATTGATACTGATCCCCAAGGTAATACTACAAGTGGGCTTGGTTTAGAAAAGGACGAACTCGAAAATACAGTATATGAGCTGATGCTGGATGAATGTACGATCAAAGAATGTATTGCCAAAACGGAAATAGAAAACTTAGATCTCATTCCATCTAACGTAAATTTAGCTGGTGCAGAAATTGAGCTGCTTGGAATTAACGATAAAGAATACATACTTAAAAACGCAGTTGATTATATTAGGGATGATTATGATTTTATTATAATAGACTGTCCACCTTCCTTAAATATGCTCACTGTCAATGCGATGACTACAGCTAATACGGTATTGGTTCCCATCCAGTGTGAGTATTATGCTTTGGAAGGGTTAAGCCAGTTGATTCATACCATAAATCTGGTTCAGCAAAGGTTAAATTCAAAGCTTCAGATGGAAGGGGTTGTTTTTACAATGTATGATGCCAGGACAAACTTATCTCTTCAAGTAGTGGAGAATGTAAAAAATAATTTAAAAACCATAATTTATAAAACTATTATTCCAAGGAGTGTAAGGCTTGCAGAAGCGCCGAGCCATGGTCTGCCAATTAACAAATACGACTCCCGGTCTACAGGAGCAGAGAGTTACCGTATGTTAGCAAAAGAAGTGATTAATAGAAAGGATATATAATATGGCAGCAGCGAAAAAAGGTGGATTGGGAAAAGGATTGGATTCTCTAATTCCAGAAAAGCCAAATATAATCTTGGAAAACCAGGATAAAAACGATATAGAAAAAAAAGATGCTATAGTAGTTGATATCCAAAAAGTCGAGCCAAACCGTAGCCAGCCAAGAAAAAATTTTGATGAAGATTCTTTGTTGGAGTTAGCAGATTCCATTCAACAGTTTGGTGTATTGCAGCCTTTGATTGTACAAGATAAAAAAAGTTATTATGAAATAATAGCAGGAGAGCGCCGTTGGCGTGCTGCTAAGATGGCAAAACTAAAAGAAATTCCTGTTTTAATTAAAAATTATTCAGATCAGGAAATTGTAGAAATATCACTAATTGAAAACATACAGAGGGAAGATTTAAACCCTATTGAAGAAGCAATTGCATTTAAACGCTTGCTGGATGAATTTCATTTAAAACAGGACGAGGTAGCAGAACGTGTTTCAAAAAGCAGGACAGCTGTAACAAATTCGATGCGTTTACTAAAATTAACAGATAAAGTACAACAGATGGTCATTGACGATATGCTGACTACAGGCCACGCAAGGGCATTAATTGTTATAGATGATCCAGAAAGACAATATTTAGCAGCGCAAAAGATTTTTGATGATAAATTAAGTGTACGGGAGACTGAGAGGTTTGTTAAAAAACTATTAGCTGAAAAAGAAATGGAGTCACCTAAAAAAGCTCCAATTGATCCAAAAATGGATATTCTATATCAGGATTTGGAAGAGAAAATGAAACATATTTTTGGTACAAAGGTAAGTATTAACAAAAAAGGCGACAATAAAGGAAAAATTGAAATTGACTACTATTCACAGGAAGAGCTTAATAGAATCATTGAGCTTTTTCAAACTATAAAAAGTATATAATAGAAAAGGATAAAACAATGATTGAATATTATTTAGGAATTGAATCAGATTATATTCTGTTGGGATTTGCAGGTTTATCGGTCTTATTACTTTTGATTGTATTAATAAATGCTATTGGGATGCACAAATTAAAGAAAAAATACAAAATGTTTATGGATGGTAAAAATGCAAAAACATTGGAAGAAACTATTATGAACCGTATGGATCAAATTGAATACCTGATTGCATCTAACCAGAAAAATGAAAATGATATTAAATCTATTTATCAGAACATGAAAAACGTATTTCAGAAAGTTGGATTAGTAAAGTACGATGCTTTTCAGGAAATGGGAGGAAAATTAAGCTTTTCCCTTGCCTTGTTAAATGAAGTCAATGATGGATTTATTATAAATGCTATGCACAGTAGGGAAGGATGCTACACATATATCAAAGAAATTATTGATGGAAATTCTGTAATAGCATTAGCAGAAGAGGAAAAAGAAGCATTGGACATGGCAATGAATTATAATTGTTCTAAAGCTTAGAAAATAGGATTAAAATTGGTAGATTTATATGGCAGGACTAATATAGAACATACGTTCGTTAATTATTGAACTGTAAGGAAGGAAACGGAATGCATAGTTTTTTAAGGGCAGTTGGTTTTGAACAAATGAATAATACGCAGCTTGATCAAATATTAAGCAAAGTAGCAGAACAGCCAAATTATATGAATATGGCAAAAGATTCCCAAGGCAATCAATTTATAGAATATTCAAAAGATTTTGGCAATTCAATTGGTATTACAGTATGCGGAAGTTATTTGGAAAATGGAATGTTCGAAATGGACTATTATTATCCTTATTTTCGTGGAAGCAAAATTACTATTGAGGAGCAGATTGAAGTTGAAAAGCATGCCGATAAGGAATCGTATGCGGTTGTATGTGACGATATAAAAATAGGCGTTACATTGATTTTTTTCCTGCAGAATGTAGCAGACTATTTAAAACGGAAAACTGCTTGGAAAAACAAATTTTTATCTAAAGAATATGTAACGCTTTCTGGCCTATCATTAGGAGGTAAAATAATATTGCCCATAAATAAAAGTGAAACGCAAGTCCTTAAAAAGGATCAGATAACGCAGGAACGCAATCATTTAATTGCAGCTGCAAGGGATGGGGATGAAGACGCTATTGAAAGCCTGACATTGGAAGATATTGATATGTATACCATTCTATCAAGAAGGGTGATGAATGAAGATATTTTAAGTATTGTAGATTCGTATTTCATGCCTTATGGCGTAGAAAGCGATCAGTATTCTGTGTTAGGCGAAATTTTAAATGTCTGCCATATAGAAAACAGGTTAACGCACCAGAAGATTTGTGTATTAACAATAGATACAAATGACCTGATTTATGATATTTGTATTAATGAAGAGGATTTGCTGGGTGAACCTGTAGTTGGAAGAAGGTTTAAAGGAAATATTTGGATGCAGGGATGTATAAATTTAAATAATTGATTGATTTTTTGATAAGAACGTGGTAGAATATTATTCGTAGTTGAAATAGTAGATATAAAAAGTGTACTATATCGGTTATGCAATTGTTTTATTACGAGTCTTAATAGATTTATTAGATAATAGACTTGTTTTTAAATCTTTTGGATGATTTAGTAGGTTAAGGTATCTAGTAAAATAAATATAGATTTTGTAACTGTCGCTATAGCTCAGCTGGATAGAGCGACCGCCTCCTAAGCGGTAGGTCGGAGGTTCAAATCCTCTTAGCGACGCTGAAAACATCGCCGAAAACATTGATTTTTCAAGGTTTTCGGCGTTTCTCATTTTCCAAATAAATTTGAACTCGTAACAATGTGCGATTAGCAGGAGCGATTTTTACTAATCAGATTTGACCACAGAGAAATTGAACTGTTAATTATCGCCACCGATTAGCTTGCTAATGATTAGCAAGAAATTTGATGTTTTTGCTAATCAAAATGGCTCTCCTGCTAATCGGAGA
>QXXL01000021.1 GCA_009911505.1 Lachnospiraceae bacterium
GTGCTAAAAAGTCTGCTAATTGAAAAGGCAAAAGTTACTCGTTCAAAGAGCTTTTTTCTGGTGTTACATAATCCCGTATGTTTGAATATATTGCCGTCCGTTTATATAATGAAAGAAAAAAGGACGGTGATATGAATGAGAGAAAAGAAAAATCATTTATATGTGGATAGTGAAGAAAGGAAACTCCTGTTGCATAGCCTTGTGGGATTAAAAAATCAGCTCATACAGCAAGGCAGATATACAGATTGCGTTGATGGGCTTATTATCAAGGTTATCCATGCACCTGTAAAAAAGTTAAGGGTAGAAATGGCAGGAAGAAGTGATGTGTGATAAG
>QXXL01000022.1 GCA_009911505.1 Lachnospiraceae bacterium
GCTAAAAGACGAATCTGTATTGAAACTGTTACAAGCAGATGCAAGTTATCAAAAGGATAGTATGGATGAGGGAAAAGCAGAGGACGCTTTTAATCAACTCGATTTAACGGAAAAGCAGAGGGCGGTTTGCCAACATCTTATAGATTGTAGAGAAAAACAGGATTTTGAATACGGAACTCATGCGTATATTGCAGGACTGATAGATGCGTTTCATATTATGGCGGTATTGTTCCCAGAAAAATGGGATACAGAGAGAATAAGAGAAGCCTTATCACGAAAGAGCAGGTAAGGCAGATAATAAAACTGAATAGATTTTTACATAGCCGATTGGTATTGTTTAAAAAACAAAACAGCCAGTCGGCTTTTTTTATTGCCATGAATCCTTTACATAGCCACCTTGACAAAGTGGCTAAATTTATG
>QXXL01000023.1 GCA_009911505.1 Lachnospiraceae bacterium
AATCGCTCTGACGAATCAGAAAGGCGGTGTCGGAAAAACCACCACGGCGGTCAATCTGGGAGTAACTCTGGCACAGCAGGGTAAGAAAGTCCTGCTCATTGATGCCGATGCACAGGCAAATTTAACGATGTCGCTCGGTTACAGCCGACCAGACGATTTACCCAATACACTCTCAACCATTATGCAGGATATTATTGATGATAAATCCGTCGATGTTTCCAAAAGCATCCTGCACCAT
>QXXL01000024.1 GCA_009911505.1 Lachnospiraceae bacterium
TGTTGACCTGCTCCCGTCCAACATTGAACTGTCGGGCTTAGAAGTAAGGCTAATCAATGCCATAAGCCGTGAAAGCGTGCTGAAAACCTGCATCAATGAAGTAAAAAAGAATTACGATGTGGTTCTTGTGGATTGTATGCCGAGTTTGGGTATGCTGACAATCAATGCACTTGCGGCGGCTGACAGCGTGGTTATCCCGACACAGCCCCATTATCTTTCTGCAAAGGGCTTAGAGCTGTTGCTTCGCTCC
>QXXL01000025.1 GCA_009911505.1 Lachnospiraceae bacterium
CGGGCAGAGGATTAAAATTTTTGATGCCCAGATACCCCACTCCATCCGTGCAGTAGAAGCCACCGCAGAGGGAAAGAGCATTTTTGCCTACGACAAAGGCGGCAAGGTAGCCGCAGCTTATGAGCAGTTCGGAAAGGAGGTAGCAGAGATTGGCGAGAAACAAAAGAACAGGAATCGAGCTGACCGCATACGATGACCTCTTTGAAACAGACGAGAGCC
>QXXL01000026.1 GCA_009911505.1 Lachnospiraceae bacterium
CCCATTCAAGGTTTTGATGAATGAGGATATGGAGCAGCTTGTAGAAAGTGTCAGTCGGAGCGGCGTAATGACCCCTGCGACAGTTCGGCAGAAAGAGGACGGACGGTACGAGCTTATCAGCGGTCACAGGCGGAAAAAGGCTTGCGAGCTTGCAGGGCTTGAAACGCTGAAATGTGAGGTTAAGGAGCTGACCCATGATGAAGCAATTATTGTCATGGTTGAGAGTAATCTTCAACGCTCTGTTATTCTTCCAAGCGAGAAAGCCTTTGCCTATAAGATGCGGTTAGAAGCCATGAACAGACAGGGAGAAAGAACTGATTTAACTTGTTCCCCAATGGGGAATAAGTTACAAGGGAAAAAATCAAGTGATGAACTTGCCGAAAAAGTTGGAGAAAGTAAAAATCAGATTTTTCGCTATATCCGTTTAACCGAGCTTGTACCCGAAATTCTGCAAATGGTAGATGAACGCCAGATTGCTTTCCGTCCTGCGGTGGAAATCTCCTATCTTTCCGAGGAACAGCAGTACACCCTGCTTGAAGCGATGGGCTATAACGATGCCACGCCCTCACTTGCACAGGCTATCAAAATGAAAAAGTTTATGCAGGAGGGAAAACTCACGGACGAGGTTATCCAGTCCATCATGCAGGAGGATAAGCCGAACCAGAAAGAGAAGCCTGCCTTTAAGGACGAGCGGATAACCAAGCTCATACCAAAATCCATCCCCAGAGGACAGGAAACGGATTTTGTCGTAAAAGCGTTGGAGTTTTATAACCGCCACTTGCAGCGGAACAAGGCTCACGAGAGGTAAAGCAGGCAAAATGGGGATTTTGGCATGGAACGCTGAGGGAGAAGTCTGCCCTTTTGGGAACAGCAAATTTTTTTCCTCTTCCCCCTCTCCACACCTCTCCCCCTAGATACTGCCAGTAACTATCCGAGAAAAGAAATATTAAAGCTGTCCACATGGGCGGCTTTTTTTCTGCCAGAAAGTCAACTATCAACACGAGAACGAACAGGAGGTAACGATGAAGATTCGTAAAATATTTAAAAGGGCTGCGGCGTTAGCGTTGGCTGCGGTCACGGCATTGTCCGCCGTCCCTGCCACGACAGCGTTTGCAGCGGGCGACATCGGAACGATTAGCTTTACCCACACCTACGACGGTGCAGGGAACGCCATGAGGTATAATTCCAGTGCCAACATTGGAGGTCATACCGCAGGAGGGACGGGCGAATATAAATACCGTATGTATGTGGACGGGGAAACGGCGTTCTGCCTTCAGCCGGGCGTACCTTTAAAAACAGGGAACACGCTTGCAAAGGCATCTTCCAACGCTTGGAACGCCCTCTCCGCAGAGCAGAGAAAGGCGGTGGGGCTTGCCCTGCTCTATGGGTATCAGGGCAACAGCGGGAATTTATCTGGGAGCGATGATGAGAAATGGCTTGCCACCCAGACCCTTGTATGGGAGTTTGTTACGGGATGTCGCAACGCCACAAGCCCGTACAGCCAGACAAGCACGACCGTTTACAGCCTGCACTTTGGCTCTAACTATGCGAACAGCGGGGCGAGGGCGGCTTACGACCAGATTGTGTCCCTGCTTACAAGGCACAGCACGATTCCGAGTTTCATGTCGGCAGGGAAGAAAGACATCACAAAGGAGCTTGCCTATAAGGACGGCAAATACAGCCTTACGCTGACCGACAGCAATGGCGTGTTGTCCGAGTATTCTTTTACAAGCTTTGACAGCAATGTAAAGGTATCTAAATCTGGGAACAAGCTGACCATCACATCATCAAAGGCGATTGACGGCAAGGCAAGGATTACCGCAGCAAGAAACAACACGCCGACCGTCAGCAGCGGTGCGATGATGATTGCCTACGGCGACCCGAACCTGCAGGACGTCATTACGGGCGTGGAAAACGTGGATACCATGATGGCATATATCAACGTGGAAACGCCGACAGGCACGGTTGCACTGAAAAAGACTTCCGAGGACGGAGTTGTTGAGGGGATTTCCTTTACCATCAAAGGCGACGGCTTCAATAAGACTGTAAAAACCGACAAGAATGGAAATATCACAGTGGAGGGCTTATTCCCTGGCACTTATACTGTCACAGAGCAGACCACCCCCCGCTATGAGCCGCAGAAAACCCAGACCGTGACGATTATCGGCGGAAAAACAGCAACGGTCACATTCAGCAATACCTTAAAACGTGGCAGTCTGGAAGTTGTAAAAACATCCGAGGATAATCTTGTGGAGGGCGTGAAGTTCCACCTTTACGGAACATCATTGAGCGGCTTGGCTGTTGATGAATATGCCATAACCGATAAGAACGGACTGGCGAAGTTTGAAAATGTCCTTATCAGCGGCGGTACACCGTACACTCTTGAAGAAGTGGACACGGCAGTCCGCTATGTTGTCCCTGCATCCCAGACAGCCCCGATTGAGTGGAAGAAAGTTACAAACCGCAGCTTCCACAACATTTTAAAGAAGTTCAATGTCACGGTATTAAAGACCGACGTGGAAACAGGAAAGAAGCCGCAGGGCGACGCTTCCCTTGCAGGTGCGGTTTACGGCATCTATAAGGGCGAGGAACTGGTTGACACTTACACTACCGATGAAAACGGGCAGTTCACAACAAAATATTATGTGTGCGGCGATGACTGGAGCATCCGTGAGATTACCCCGTCCGAGGGCTATCTTCTGGACACCACAATCCACCATGTAGGGGCAGAGCCGCAGCTTTATACCGTGGAATACAATTCTGCAAAGAATGACGTAAACGAGCAGGTCATCAAAGGCAATATCGCCATCATCAAGCATACCGACAACGGCGAAACCCAGATTGAAACGCCAGAGGAGGGTGCTGTCTTTGAGGTATATTTGAAATCTGCAGGCAGCTTTGATGCGGCGGAGGAAACCGAGCGTGACACGCTCATTTGTGACGAAAACGGATTTGCCCAGACAAAGGATATGCCATACGGCATCTATACGGTTCACCA
>QXXL01000238.1 GCA_009911505.1 Lachnospiraceae bacterium
ATGATTCCCTGAAAGAAGCAGCATAGGATACAAAATCCTTGAGGAAAATGTGTCAACTAATCTTGACAAAATCATTTTCTCCGGGGCGGGGTCTGCAAGGAAAGGGCGGTACACGTTCCTAACGGCGCGGTCAATGACGGTCTTATCGACGGGCTGCAAGCCCTCCTTGCCGCCTATGACAAGCTCGCAGAGGGAGAGGATAAAGTCGGATTTCAGCGCAAGGGGGCTGTCGTCCTCGCTGTAATTGAGGTTAATATCCATAGGGTTCACATACTGGGGCTTCCCGTCAATGCCCTTGCCCGTAGGGGATAACCGTATCACTTGCCCGTCAAGCCGCTGCACAAGGGAAAAATACTCTGCTTCTGGGTCGCAGATAATTATGTCGTCGTCGGTAATGAGGAAAGCGTTTGTCATTTCCCGTTTGGCGGCAAAGGATTTCCCGCTTCCCGGCGTACCCAAGATTAAGCCGTTGGGGTTCTTTAGCTGCTTGCGGTCGCAGAGTATCATGTTGTTAGACAGGGCATTTAAGCCGTAGTACAACGCCGCGCCCGTCTGGAAAAGCTCCTGTGTGATAAAGGGGATAAAGATAGCGGTGCTTGACGTGGTAAGCCCTCTTTGAATGGGGATAAGGTTCTCCCCAAGCGGTACAGAGGACATAAGCCCCGCTTCCTGTTGGTAGTCAAGGCGGGTCAAGGCGCAGTTGTTCTTCTGTGCTATGCCCGCCGCCGCGAACACGTCATTTTCCAGTTTCCGCTTCGTGTCCGCCATGTTCACCACAAGGAACGTCAAGAGGAACATTCTTTCATTCCGGCTCTGCAAGTCCTGTAAGAGGTTCTTCGCTTCGCTGCCGAAAGTGGCAAGGTCGGACGGGATTATATCCATGTCGTAGCCGCTGCGTACCGCTTTTTTCTGTTCCTCGATTTTCATTTTGTCAAGGTCGGTGATTTTCCGCTTGATTGTCTTTATGGCTTCGGTCTGGTCGATACTGTGGATATGCAGATTGACGATAACGCCCGTTTCCAAGTCCAGAATGTCAGATAAGATACGGTCGTTTAATTCCGGCGCAAGGATTTCAAGGAATGAAACCGCGCCGATTTTGCGCCCCATGCGGAAATAACGCCCCTCGCCAAAACGGAAAGAGGACGGGGCGATAAAGTCCTTTGTGGAAAGCCCGGACGGGGCAAGCCATGAAAAATCAAAGGCAAACTGCCCGCCCTCCGGGTGGAAAATGCCATGCAGCATTTTAAGGCGTTCATAGCCTGTCATGGGGCGGGCAGACACGCCCAAGAGCTTAAAGTTGTTGAGTACGTCCGTTTCGATACGGGCAAGGCGGGATTTCGCCGCGCCCAGACTGTCGGCTTCAATGGCAAAGGTGATATATTTTGCCTTGACAAGCCCGTTGTTGCCCTTTGCAAGTTGGTTTTTCAGCATATCCCGGTATTCTGTGCGGATAGAATTGAAAGCGTCCTCCTGTGACGGGATATTGACCGCTTTTTCCGCTTCGCCCCGCTGCGTCCCCTGATTGATGAAAGAGAGCTGCACCGAAACGGAAGCGTCAAAGTAGTTTAGGAAGTCGCACCAGTTCTCAAAAATGGCAGTCTTGTCGTCTGCCTGTGCAAGCTGATAGTTAATATCTTCAAAGGCGACGGTCTTTGAGTATTTCCGTCCCGTAACCTTGCAGATACCGTCCGGGTACATCTGGATATATGGGATTGTCTGCTGCGCGGTGTGCGCTTTCCCGTCGCCCTTTGCCTGTCTGATGATTTCCGCAATCTGCTTTTTCTCGGCGCGGGTGAGCTTGCGGGGCGGGTTAGGCTTTGCGCTTCCCGCCGCGCTGTTTCTTCGTGTTTCCTTTTGCAATCGCTGATACCTCCTTTTCAAGTTTTCTCTGCCGTTCTAAGACGGAATAAAAGTTGTCTGTCCTGTATGGTCGTTCTTTGGGGGCTATGAATTTCGTCTGAATGATGTTCTTCACCACTACTTCAAGGGGCTGTCCATGCTTTTCATACATGGCGAACAGGAAACAGGGCAGCATGACAGCAATCATAGCCATAGACGCAAGGCTTGTGCCTGTGCTGTCTTTGAGCAGAAAGAAAAGCGGCAAGCCGAACAGGAGAGCCGCCGCAAAACATACAATCTGCCGTTTGGTAAGGTTGAACGCCACTTTTGTCTTGACTTTGGATAAGTCTTTGGGTACGGGTACATATGCCAAGTGAAAACCTCCTTTCTCTGGGTTTGGTGTTGCTGTAACTTCCCATAAGGGTAATCAAGGCAAAGGTCAATCTATGCCCTTTGCCCGCCCGTATTATATGGGGGTTATCCGCGTCAAGGTCGGGTAGTATTTTCGCCGCTTCGCTCTGAAAATCTCCACCCTGCCCTTGACACGCCGCTAATGCGCGGAGAATATCGACTTCGCCAGTGCGCCGGATTTGAACAGGGAGAAACAGAGGATAACGGTATAGGCTGCAAGGGAGAATATCGCGCTGTGCAGATTGTCCGCTATTACCATGTTGTTCACCAGTACGGCGTAAATGCCGACGCATATCATTATGAGGAAGCCTTGAAAACCGATAGCGAACAGGGATTTGAGGTAGTTGTTTCCTATCTGCCCCCATTCCCGGTTCGTCATAGTTGCAAACGGGATAGGCGATACCGAACAGTAAAGGTAAATCTCTATCATGCGCCCGTAGAGGATAACGGTTATCAGTACGGACATGATTTTCATGCACAAGCTCACAAGGCTTGTTTCCATGACAAGTAAGAGCAGTTCGGGGATTTCCATAGCGTCAAGCCCGCTCTGCATGGAAGCAAGGGCGGCGGCAACATCAATCTCTGTGCTGCCGCCGATTACCCCCGCCGCGCCGGAAACAACGTGCTGCGCCATATCGAACACCGCCATAGTGATGTCAAAGGTGTGCGTCACAAGGTAGACTGCCACAAACGCCTTGAACACCCACTTGAAGAACATGGAAGTGTCAACGTCGTGCATATTGTTCTTTTCCGTTACCATGCTGATAAGCTCATAGCATAGGACGTAGGTAATGACAAGCCCCGCAATGGGTACGATTACATTCTCACTAAGGGTCTGTATCATGGAGAATATATTTGCGTTCCACCCTTGCGGGGTCTGCCCTACCTCTGCGGCGATAGTGCCGACTTTTTCGTTCACGTCCCCGAACATAGTTGACAGATTACCGTTTATGGCTCCTATGAGGATTTCCTTTATCCATTCGTTAATCGCGTCAAGTATGCTCTGCATAAGCCTTTACCCGCGCTTCTTAACCGAACAAGCCGGAAAGCAGCGGTACAAGGGTCATGCCGATAAGGGCGACGCCGCCGCCCGCCATAAGCTGTGTTATCCCCAATTAGTAGGAACAATACAGCTTTCTGGCGGGCGGCGGCACGTCAAGAAATATATATGGAGT
>QXXL01000239.1 GCA_009911505.1 Lachnospiraceae bacterium
CTTATCGCTGCCTATGGTTTCATGGACAACGATTTCTTTAATCAGGCGGTTTAAGGTGGAAGCGTCCAGTTCGGTGATGTCCCGGTATTCCTGTATGGATTCCACCCACTGCCTTGCGTCCACGGCAAGCCGGATTTCATCGGCAAGGTGCTTCCTGCCTTTCTCGACTTTTGCCTTTAATTCCGCCTGTTCCTTCTGCGTCTTTTCCAGCAGGAGATTGAAGTTTGCGTCTGTGATTCGTCCGGCAACCATGTCCTCATAGAGCCGCAGCACCATCTTTTCCAACACTTCAATCCGTTCCTCGTCTTTGGCAAGGGTGCGCTCCATCGCTTCCCTCTGGCCTTTCTGCTCGGCTTCGCAGGTGTCGGTCAGCCGCCCGGCCACCGCTTCACTGTCGGTCAGGGCAGCGGCGGCGCACTCCCGGAT
>QXXL01000240.1 GCA_009911505.1 Lachnospiraceae bacterium
ATTCAGCACAAGGGCATAGAGCGTGTCATAATCAATCCGGTGCTGGGTGCAGTGCTGTTTCCCAAAGGCATTGTAAGTCTTGCAGGAATAAATCCTCTGGGGGTGCTTGGCATTGGTGTAGCGGACAGTCAGGGACTTTCCGCACTCACCACATTTGAGAAGTCCGGCAAACAGGCTCGGCTCCCCGGACTGCCCCGGCCGCTGGCGGGATTTCAGCTTCTCCTGCACGATGGCAAAACTCTTTTTGTCCACCAGCGGCTCATGCGTCCCTTCCACCACAATCCAGTCCTCCGGCTTCTTGTCCCGGATAGTGCCGATTTTAAAGCGGTACTCGGTCTTTTGGGAAGCGATTGCGCCGGTGTAGACGGGGTTCATCAGGATTTCCTTAATCACTGTAAAATCCCAGATGTACCGCCCATTCTCCGGGTCTTTCTTCTCCCATTTGGTGCGGATGTTCCTGTGCCCACGCTGCCGGTTCCACCATGTGGGGCAGGGGTGCTTTTCTTCCTCCAGCCTGCGCCGGATGTAGTTGGGGCCGTGCCCGTCCAGCGCATACCCGAAAATCAGCCGGACAACCGGG
>QXXL01000241.1 GCA_009911505.1 Lachnospiraceae bacterium
TACCAGCAGGCGGTTCCTGTCCTCCGGGTCTTTTTTGTAGCCGAAGGGGGCAAGGCAGCCGGTGAACTGGCCTTTCTGGGCTTTCAGCACATAGGAAGAATGGACTTTCTTGGAAATATCCTTGCTGTACATCTCATTCAGGATATTTTTGAAGGGCGCAATGTCGTTGTTGTCCCGCATGGTGTCGATACCGTCATTCATGGCGATATAGCGCACGCCGTTCCTTGGGAAGAAGTCCTCGATAAGCTGCCCGGTCTGCAAGTAGTTCCGCCCTAACCTTGATAAATCTTTCGTAATGACAAGGTTTATCTGCTTCCGCTCAATGGCCTTCAACATCCGTTTCAGGTCGGGGCGTTCCATGTTCAGGCCGGTGAAGCCGTCGTCCTGATAGACTGCCGCAACCTCCCATCCCTGCTTTTCACAGAACTTTTCCAGCATATCCCGCTGGTTTGCGATGCTGGCACTCTCGCCCTGAAGGTCATCGTCTTTCGAGAGCCTGCAATAGATAGCTGCCCGGAATCCCCCGGCAAGCGCCGTGCCAATCACGTCATAATCTAATCCGTTCATCATAACCGTTTACCCACACAATCCAGACGGAACACGGTCACTATGAACCTCGTCTTTATTATATCTCATTTCTTGCGTTTTAGCAAGATATTCTTTATCTGTTTTTCTGGTGTGTTTCTGTGCGATAAGGCTCACGAAAACGTCCGTAGCGTCCAGTTCGCCGTCAAATACTGTGGTGACATGAATCTCTGTTTTATTTTTCGCCATAGGCAGTTGTCCTCCATACATGAAATAAGCCAGACAGGGGATAGCGGCAACGAAGTCCGGCAACGGGCTTCAAAAAACCTTGGAGCTAATCCTTGTCTGGCAGTTGGGTTATTTTATACTTTTTCTTTTATTTTTCTGTTGCTTTGGTTGTTAAAGGGGAGAAAAGCCCGCAGTTACGGGATTTTTCCCGGCAACCGGGTCGGCAACGGGATAGCAACGGAGTGTGCAACGGGCTGTCCCTGCCCGGATTTTTTCAGAATGGAAGCTCCATCTGTTCCGGCACCGGCGTAAATCCTTCCGGGATTTTTTCCGTCCCGTTGCCGCTGTCCGTTGCCGGTTCTGTCCGTGCGTTTTCCCGTTCCCATCCTTTCTGCCTGCCGTACCCGGCAAACATCCGGGGGTTGGAGAAATAATTCCAGCCGGTGATGCACTGGTTCATTATCTCGTTGATTTCCCGTATCTCCCATTGTTTCGGCTCGTCAAAGTCATGGTTCAGGGCTTCTTTGTAAAGCTGTTTGGAGCAGACGGTATCGCCGGGGTAGCTGTCAAGGAAAGCCTGTATCATACCGGCCTTGGTGTCCTCCGGCATGAAGTCCCGCTGGTGTTCCTTTAAATGGCGCACCATTTCCGGGCTGAATGTCAG
>QXXL01000242.1 GCA_009911505.1 Lachnospiraceae bacterium
CCTGCCGCTCCTGTAAATCTCCATCGCTTCCGCCCATACCTGATTCAGATAGGCTCTGGAAGCGGCTTCGTCCTCTAAAATGTGTGTTTCCGCCTGTTCCGGGCATACCTGTATAGGAATGAAGCGGCGGTTTCCTGAACGGTCAAGGGGCAGGAAGTCAAGGGCGTTGGATGTCCCGCCGAACACGCACTGCCTTGGACGGTCTGCCGGGTGGGTTTCATAGGGTATCTTGTAGACTTCCTTCTGGCGGCTCAAAAATGACTTGATTTCCTCTATGCTCCTGGCGTTTGCGGTGGCAATCATCTCCGACATCTC
>QXXL01000243.1 GCA_009911505.1 Lachnospiraceae bacterium
GAGTTTGCGGTATACGTTGTCATCGTCCAGCTTCCGCAGGTCATCGGAGAACCACTCGTCTTTGACTGCCAGCAGGCGGAAGAAGGTGGACTTCCCGGCTCCCTGCCCGCCCACCAGACAGAGCATGACTTCAAACTTGCAGCCGGGGGAAAATGCCCGGTGGATGGCTCCCAACAAAAACAGGCGCAGGGATTGGAAAGTATACTCGTCCTCACCGGCTCCCAGAAAGTGACGCAGGCAGGAGCGTATCCGTTCGGTTCCGTCCCATGTCAGGCCGTTTAAATAATCCCGGACAGGGTGGTAGCTGTTCTCATCGGCGGCAAGGGCGGCGGCGTCCTGTATCTTTTTCTCGCTTGTCAGGCCATAGGTCTTTTCCAGATACAGCCGGATATATTTCATGTCC
>QXXL01000244.1 GCA_009911505.1 Lachnospiraceae bacterium
AGTTCTTTTGTAGCCGATTGGCTTTAAAATATCGGTGCGGTCGGTCAGCAGGTTGTAGGCAACCGCCCCGGAAAGGAGCGGGTCGCACTGGAACACGGTCAGGCAGTTGCTCATGCTGTTGCGGAAGCCGCCTTTTTCGGTGGTTTCCAGCATGGCCTTCACTTCCTCAACGCTCCGGGGCGGCTCTGCGCTGTCTGCCATGTTCGCTGTTTCCTGCCGTATCTGGGGCGGTAAATTCTGCCATCCGTCTTTCAAGGTTCCTCACTTCCTTTCCGTGTCCTGTGATAAGGGCTGCCCGCTCCTGAATGTCCCCGGAGAGAAGCACGTCCATCAGGTATTCCACCCGGCTCATGTTCTGCAGGGCTTCCACAAACCGGGGGTT
>QXXL01000245.1 GCA_009911505.1 Lachnospiraceae bacterium
CGCTTCATCCGGCTGGCGTGGGGCGTATTCCTCCTTCCAGCGGCGCAGGAGATGGTAATAGTCGGACAGCACCCGGAAGCAGTGCCGCTCCATGTGCCTGAATTTCTGTTCCTCCGTTTCTTTTCGCAAGCGTGGCCTTATGGGCTGCTTTTTGCCGTTCCTCCCATCCTCATAAGGGATAGAGAAGTCCTGTGCCAGCATAAGGGCGGCTTCTTTGCTGCTGATACCATGGAGCCGGGAAACAAAATCTATCACGTCCCCGGTGGCTCCGCAGCCGAAACAGTAAAAGCGGCGGTCAACCTTCATGCTTGGGTTCTTATCGTTGTGGAACGGGCAGACGCACATCCCGTTCCGGTTTACTTTGATTCCATAACGCTCCGCAGCCTGCCTTGTGGTGACGGACTGCTTCACGGCTTCAAATACGTTCAATAGGCGTTCCCTCCTGATAATGAAAAAGGCACCTGCCAGCGATTTCAAATCACAAAACAAGTGCCTGTTTAAAGTTCCATATTCTGTTGTTTCTGTGTCCGGGGCGGCTTCTGTTTCCCTGCCTGCTCCTGCCGGATGCGTTCCTGCCGCCCTTTCAGGCTCTCCTGTACGGATGGTTTCTTCCCCGGCTCGGCGGTCTGGCGGTACTGCTCGGATGGCAAAACCTGATTCAGCCAGTGGCGCACGTCACGCAGCACCTTCACATCTGCCTGAACCGCTTCCAGTTCCTTCTTTTGTCCGGGCAGGGCGGCGGCAAGCTGTTCCCGTTCCGCTTCCAAATCTTTGCGGGAGTAGGAATTGCCTTTCAGGTTGGCTTTCAAATACCGGATGGCGGCATTATAAGCGTCCAGTTCCTCCCGGTGGCTCTCCGCAAACTTCTCCTTTTTCTTCTTCCAGCCGATGGCGGCATACTCCGCATGGACTGGCTTGGCGGCTTCGTATTTGTCAATGTAGGAGAGCATGGTATTGATGGCTTTTATCCGCTTCTCGCTTTTTTTCATGCTCCCCATGACGGAAACAGCGGTCTGGCCGATTTCATCCAGCCGGGTGTCAAGGCTCTCCACGGTGGAGATTCCCTTTTTCCGCAGGAAGTCCATCGCCGCCTGCACTTTATTGTAATCGGCAACGGTTCCTTTCAGCTTCCCTCTGGAAGTCCAGTCGGCACGTTCCCCACTCCGCTGTTCCAGATACCGGAATAACAGTTCCGGGAGTGTCGGCTCCTTCGCCTGCTCCAATGCTTCCAGTAATACAGCCTTTTTCTCTTTTAAGTCAGACAGCCATCCCTTTAGGCTCCGTACCATCTGCCGGATGGACTGCATGAGCCGGTTGGCGGTTTTGATGTCCCGGTTCAGATTGCCGATGTTGGTCTGGATTCCTTTCTTCTCCATCTGGCAGGCGGCCGCTCCCATGTGGACGGTAGGGATTTGGTCAATCCCCTGTCGGGCATAGGAGCGCAGGTCAAGCCGTTCCGGGCGGTCATTGGCTTCCAGATAGCGGTTGGCCGTGTCCGCCCATCCCTGCCGCCAGATTTCGGCGTACTTCCGGTTGTTCCAGTCTACTGTGTTCTCCTTATGGCTTTTCCATCTGCCGGACGCAAGCCGGATGCGCTCCCCGTTCTTGTCAAGGTCGTACACTTTACGGCTCTTGGGGAGCCATTTGCCTTTTTCGTCCATCGCCCGCATGGTGAGCAGGATATGGGCGTGTGGGTTGCCGTCCCCCTTGTCATGGATGGCAAAGTCGGCAATCATGCCTTTGGAAACAAAAAACTCCCGGCAGTAGTCACGGATAAGGTCGGCGTACTGTCCCGGCGGGATTTCCCTTGGGATGGCAAGCACGAATCTCCGGGCAAGCTGGGAGTTCCATTGTTTTTCCTGCGCTTCGGCTGAGTTCCATAAAGTATTGCGGTCTGCAAACTCCGGCGGCACATGGGGCGGGAGCATGATTTCTTTGTGGGTGACTTCGTTCTTGTAGGGATAGTATTTCTGTTCCTGGTCATATTCAGAGAACAGCTTCTCGCCGCTCTGGTAGGCGGCGGCAGAAACAGCGGATTCATTGTTGCTCCGCTTGATGATGGTGATTTTACAATGCGGGCATGGCAAGAGTACGTCCTCCTTTCTCCCGGATTCGGGGCAAAAAAATAGCAGGATACCTTTTCAGATTTCCTGCTTGGGTGTGCCGTTGATGGGCGGCGGGTTATTTAATTTTTTAATAGTTTGTCAATTCGACAAATTGAAATTGAATTTATAATTTCCCTGCAAATATCTCTGCATCAATAGTGATTTCTTTTGTTTTTTTTAAATCTATTCCATCTTTATTTACACAAAACAGTAGTGGAGTCATATCCGCAAAGGTTTTTATTTCCTCGGATGTCATTGTATACGTTGCTGAAACTTTCTTGTGATAAACAACGGAATACTTCTTTTGGAAATAATCTACGACAGCCGCATTAGAATATTGATTGCTTTTCAATTGTTCTTTTGCCGTCTCTCGAAGCTCCTTAAGATGAGCATTTCCCGGAATTACCTTAATTACATAACCGCCTTCTTTCAAAACTCTGTTAAATTCGGAATAGTTAGCAGGAGTAAAAATATCTAATATGCAATCTATCCTTTTGTCTTTTATGGGCATTTCTTCCAAATTTCCCACAAACCATTTGATAGAATTACTGAAATCACTTTTTGCTGCAAGCTGAACAGCATCTTTAGAAATATCAAATGCAATAATTTCTTTATCACCTGATACTTCTTTTATCTGCTTTGAATAATATCCTTCACCGCAGCCAATATCAAGTATTGTATCAATGCTGCTAAAGCTTTTTATAAGCTGCACCACTTCATTCAGGATATGTGAATAATAGCCTTTTTCTAAAACCTCCCGCCTAATTTGAAAAGTCTCTCTGCTATAATGTTTTGAAGATTTTGTTCCTACAGCAAAGTTCACATAACCCGTTTTTGAAATATCGAAACAATGATGATTAGAACAAAATAAACTTTTTTGTTTCAATTTTAAATCTGTTTTACATATAGGACATTGAAAAACTTTTTCACTGTCACTAAATCTAAGTATTTTATTCATTATTCCCTCCGTTATTACATTACTTGCCCAATAAGCGAGCTATGCAATACGGATTCACCGCAACATAACCCGCGGTGTTATCTTAATCTCATATGCGCTGTCATATTCTCACCTCCAAACTCCGATTTGTCACCGGCTCCATTATACGCTATCTCATAAAAAAAGTATAGCCGAATTTCAGCAAACTTGTCAGATGGAAACAACTTGCAACGCAAGATAATTCCGGGCGGCAAGTCCACAAAGGGGTAGCTGGCGTAAGCCAGCGCAGGGGAAGGGTAACTTCCCCTGTGATGATTGGAGCAGATTGAAAATCTACGGAAATCATCTGCTGTCCGCAGGACGCCCCCGGCAGGGCGCAATGCACCACTTCCCGAAGTGGTGTATAATTGCGCCCTCTTTCAGAGGAGAGTTTTCCAGCTTGACACTTTGGAAGCCAAAATTGCAAGCAAAATATCCGGCAGTCAGGAATCAGTCGTACCGATTGCGCCATAGGCTGCATAAATCAGAACGCGCCCGGCTCGTCCACGTTAAAACTTCCCTTCAAAAATCAAGACGCGCCCGGCGCACTTTGATTCTGGAACAGGCTTTTTTATCGCTCCTGCTGTCTGCGCTTTTTGTCAGGATAGAGCTTCCCGGCGACAACGGCGGCATGGCTCTTTATCTTGATTTCCCCTTCCTGTTCGCTGTGTTTTGCGTTCCGGTAGCCTTCATCGGAGAGGTAAAAGCGGAACCGCTCTCCCTTAAAACCGACAAAACAATCTTTCTGTACTTCCAGCGTAATCATGTGCCGGGTTTCCGGATGGAACCGTTCCTTTCCTGACAGGTCATGCCCCTGCATAATCGGCTCCTGTAGCTTTGCCGCCGCAAGCCGCTGGCGGATGGAGTTGTCACGTTCTGCAAGGAACCGGGCTTTTGTGGCGGCGACAAACTGGCTGCACTCTGGCTCCGGTATCTTTTCCAGTTTTCGGATGGCGTTCTCCACGATTGCCTTGGTCAGTAAGTCCTTTATCACCGGCACGATTTCCTTCATGCCCGCAAGTGTTTCCGCCTTGGTTGGTGCGGCATACTGGTAGATAATATCCAGCTCGCTTTTTGAAAATTTCATTCCGTGTCCTCCTTCCGGTTTTCGGTAAGAACCTGTGCCACAAGACGCTTCGTATCGCCCCGGTGGAACAATACTTTTAAGATGGTGCTGACCTGCTCGTCCGTCACGGCTTCCGGGTGGGGGAGATGGCTTTCCAGCATTGCCCCTCTGGTGCAGAGCCGGTGCGTCCGTTCCTTCCGGTTCAGGGTCTTTATCTGGTGTTCCAGCATTTTCTCCTTATGCTGCGCCCGCCGCAGCCTTGCTTCGGTCTTTTCAATCTCCTGATTCAGTTTTTCCAGCTTCTCATTCATGGGAGGTGTCCTCCCTGGGGAGCAGGATATAGATGTGGCTGACCTCCCCAATTCCCTGACGGACACGCATAATCATCCCGGCCTGTTCCAGCTCGTTCAGGGAACGCTTGCAGGTCTGGGGGCTTCGGGAGAGCGCCGCCGCTATCTCCATGACGGGGAAGCGGATAAACAGAATCCCGTTGCTGTCCTCGGTTCCCCTTGCCAGGATTTCATCCAGCAGGCGGGCGTACATGACCTTTGCCGTGTTGCTGATCGGAAGCCGGAGCATTGCCTTTGGGAGCGGCATACAGGGCGGCAGGGGCGTACTGGCTATCATAAATTCACAATTCATTGATTTGTGTCCTCCTTTTGGCTCGTTTGGATAGGTAGCGGGGGCAGTCGATAATGACAGCCCGGAAACTCTGCTTGCACCCATGCTGGCATTTCCGGCAGAGTCCGTTGTAGCTTCTGCGCCCCCGGTCGTTCAGGAAGAAAGCAAGCTCTTTCTTCAACTTCTTTGACATTCTCGGCATAGTGCCTCCTTCATAGAAAAACCGCCCGATTCAGCAGGTACAGCCGGAATGGGCGGGCAGTGGTTTTTTGTGTATCGTTTCGGGGCGATTTTCAGGGGAAATACAGCCGTAGAGCCGCCCCAAAATCCCCCTTGGTATTACGGGCAGGGCAGACTATGCCCTGTGAGATTGCTGTGTTTCGGTATCGTTTCGGTGTTCATTTTTGCCGGTTCTTTCTGCTGTCGTTCCTGCCCCCGTCTTTGGCGGCGT
>QXXL01000246.1 GCA_009911505.1 Lachnospiraceae bacterium
TGCATAGAATCCTTTCATTCCGTATTGAAAAAGGAAGAGGTCTGTCTTCACGCATATCAGGATTCCAGAGAAGCCCGGAGGGCAATTTTTGAATACATAGAGGGCTGGTATAACCGAAAAAGGATTCACAGTGCCATCGGCTATATGCCACCCCAGCAAAAGGAGGATGAGGAATTAAAAAAATCAGCATAAACTTTCAACTTTTTGTGTCCAAAGTATTGACAT
>QXXL01000247.1 GCA_009911505.1 Lachnospiraceae bacterium
CTTCTAATTCTTTGTATGGAATTGGGGAGTTTACGCCTGGAAACGAGCAGCAGATCATGCAGCTGGACACTGTATTTCAGGCATTGATGGCTACAAAGATTTATCCAGTCTGGGTACATACTTTCTACCCGGTCACGATGGACGGGATAAAACTTCTGATGTCCTTATGTGAAAAATATCCCGACATTCCCGTTATCTTCGGACATTTAGGCGGCTCAAACTGGATGGAGGCCATAAAATTTGCGAAAGAGCATGGGAATGTATACTTAGACCTTTCGGCGGCTTTCGCTTCCATTGCCACAAAAATGGCATTGACCGAACTGCCGGAGAGATGCCTGTACAGTTCAGATGCGCCTTACGGGGAACCATATTTATGCAGGCAGCTCATCGAATTTGTAAGCCCGGACAAGCGGGCGGCGGAAATGGCATTGGGGGAGAATATTTCCCGGTTACTGAAACTGCACTAAGGAGAAAGAGGAAAGGGCTCACAAGCCCTTTTTCCTGTTCAGAAAAAACCTGGATAGCGGGGGAACCAGCTATAATATGCTTACACGGCGGTTTGCGTTTGTGCCGCCCTGCGGGTTGCTAAGCGCCAGTGGCGCTTGTTCAGTAACGACCGAAGCGGAGCGTAGAAACTGCCCCTATATCGGACGAATGGAGAAAAACTTTAGACCTGTTTTTGGATTTCCCGTAATGGTTTTATGCCTTTCGCTCCATTTTATATGCCTTTCGTTCCCTGCATCCCAAAATAACAAAAAATCTGCCGATAAATTAAGTAACGGCAGAAACAGAAATCCGAGGTGATGAATTTTGAATATAGCAGTGGTCGATGATGAGGAAGCCATCAGAGAGCAGATTGGTGGATTCATAAAAAAACGGAATCCCGATTTTGATATAAGCGTTTTTGACATGGGGGAAGGACTGCTTGCGGCAGGAAAGGATTTTGACATTATCTTCCTCGACATACAGATGGAGGGCATGGGCGGCATTGAGGCGGCGAGGACCCTCCGGCAGTCCGGCGTGGATGCGGTGGTCATCTTCATTACGGGAATCAGAGAATATGTGTTTGAGGCTTTTGACGTGTCGGCGTTCCACTATCTGCTAAAGCCCATTGAGGAACAGAAATTCATGGAGGTGCTTGGCAGGGCGGCAGAGGAAGCCAGGAAAAGGAAAGGGCAGAAGGAGCGCCAGATATTCATACGGGCGAAGAACCAGGGGTATACGCTTAACCTAAACAGCATCCTGTATATCGAGAGCAGGGGGAAGAAGGTGGAGATCCATACCACGGACATGGAGGACATCATAGAGTCATATGCCACGATGGATGAACTGGAAGGGCAGCTTGGGGATGGCTTTTACCGCTGCCACAGGGGATATCTGGTGAACATGGCGCACATAGCGAGGTATGACAATGACAGCATCTTCCTTTCCAGCGGCGAGAAGGTCTACCTGACAAGGAAGAAGCACAATGAGTTTGTAAAGGCGTATATGTGGTATCTGCAGAATGGAGGGGTGTCCTGTGTATGAAGTGGTGAATGGCCTGCTGGGAGTGCTCTCTGCCATGTTCCAGGGATGCTGCCTGCAGTATTTCTTCGGGAGTTTCCTGGAGGGAAGGATAAGGAGACACTATGCGGGATTATGGTCTGTATTTTTGTATGCTGTGCTGAAGCTTGGAATGGATTTGATTCTGCCCTCAGATTATGGGAGTGTAAGGATTTTTGCAAAACTGGCACTGACCTTGTGCATCCTGACCATTCTTGTAGTGTGCTGTTACAGGGCGGCCGGAAAAATAAAGGTCTTCCTTGTGGTCGCTTTTCTTGCAACAGGTGAGTTCAGCTTTTTTCTGGCATATAATGTCTGCTGGCTGGGGAGTAATCTTTATTCCGTATGGATGTGGTGTCTGGAAAAAGGATATATTGCATCAGTTGACGTTTTTGAGGGATTATTGAAAGCCACCACATTGGGGATATCAGTGACAATGCATATCGTTTCCATAGTGATACTGTTTGTTTCCCTAAAAAGCATTGTAAGGAGTTTCAGGGAAAAGGATTATGCCATCCGCCGGATGGAATTATTGTTTATTTTAGCGCCCAGTATGACGGCGGTGTTTATCTGCACATTATTGCGTATGGTTTTAGTCACGATAGAGGATGGAATCCCGGCATCCTTATACGACAGATATCCGTCATTGGCAGTTATGGTGCCGGTTGTCCTTTTGCTGTCTTTCCTGTCCATTTTGTTCGGAGTAAAGCTTTTTCAGGACATGATTTATTGGAACAGGGAAAAAAGCAGCCGGATTATTCTGGAGAAACAGGTCAGCAGCCTGCAGGAGCATATGGGGGAGATGGAGCGCGTCTATTCCGGGATACGGGGGATGAGGCACGATATGAAGAATACGATCTCCGTCATCATGCAGCTTGCGGCAGGGAAGGAGGACGGACTGCAGGTATATCTGGAGGAGCTGAGCCGGACGATGGACAGACTGGAATTCCGTTTTAAGACAGGGAATACGGTGGTGGATACCCTGCTGAACATGAAATACCATGAGATTGCAGGTACGATGCCGGATCTGCGTATGGATGTGGAAGGGCTGCAGTTCCCTGAAAAACTGTTCATCCAAAGTTATGATATCGGCATTATTTTAGGGAATGCGCTGGACAACGCAATAGAGGCGTGCCGGAAACTGAAAGCAATCGAACCGGATGCGGAAGCCTTTATCCGCATCAGTTCATTCCAAAAAAGGGAGCTGTTTTTCCTGAAAGTGGAGAACAGCTTTGACGGGAGGGTTGTGAGGAAACCGCAGAATGAGTTCCCCGTGACGGACAAGGCGGACAGGGAGAATCACGGGATAGGGATGGTCAACATCAAAAGCACGGCGGAGAAATATCAGGGAGCAATGGATTTTAAGGTAAACGGCAGGGTGTTCATCCTGTCTGTGATGATGAAAAATGAGAGGAGAGAGGAAGATGGATTTCGGAGTGACAGGTAAATTGGAAGGGCGCTATCTGGCGGAGCAGTACCGGAAGAATGCGGCGGCTGATAAGAATGGAGGCGTGAGTTTTGCGGAGCTTGCGGCGGCGAAAGCGGTGGGGAAGTCGGATGTATCGGGAATGAGTTTTAAGGATATGTGGCAGGCGAGGTTTCCCGGAGCCTACTACAACGTGATGGATACATCCAAGATTGACGGTTCCTTATGGGGGAGGAATGATTATCCCTGGGATAAGTATTTCAGCAATCATGCTGATGATTCTGTTCTGGACTGGAAACCATCGGGTGCGGAGCCTGCCATGCTTGACCCTAAAGTGCAGGCAAAAATCAATTCCACCATAGGCAAGAAGGCCATTGTTGTACCACCGGAATTGGAAGAAAAGATGAAGAATGACCCGGAACTGGCAAAGCGTGTCATGGCAAAGGTTGAAGGATTTATTGCAGAGCAGGATACAATGAATCCAAATCCTCGGAAGGGTTATCTGATTGCATTAGATGGGAATGGAGATATTGCGCACGCCTGCGTGACAAGTGAAAAGATGTCAGTTTCATCGGCAGAATTCATAGAAGCCCGCAAAGCTAGGGAAGAAAAACACGCTGAGTATGAGAGGCTGGCGGAAGAAAGCGTCCTGAAACGCAGGCTGATGGAGCAGGAAGCAGACGAGAGATATTATAAGGACAGCATGACCAAAAAGGCGGTTTCGATTGCCGCATATGAGGCAGCGGGCATTTTGAAGTAAGGATATAGTTGCTCGGACTTATTGCAAGGGAGCGGATTCAGCCCTGAATGACAGAAGGACTGTGATACAAATATGTTTTGGAAGGAGCAGAATTATTTATGAGTATTTCAGGAGTAAACGGAGCTTTAGCGGACGCATATCAGTACGCTAATAGGACACAGAAAACATTGGCAAGTGGGGCGGGTTTTACAGAACAGTTGCAGAAAACAGGAGAAGAGGCGGACACATCAAAAGTAAATGCATATCAAAAATATCTGGAACAGAAGTATGGCCCTATTATGGTGCGGAATGTCGGAAGTGACCAGAGAAGCATGGACGCATTGGGAACAGGAACATACGGGATGAACAATATAGCCATTGCTCCTAACATTTTGGAAGAGATGGCAAATAACCCGAAGAAAGCCGCCCACTATGAAAAGATCATAGATGATTTTTTCGCTTCGCAGCCTATGGTAAAAGCGCAGATGGCGGCAGGCGGGTTTGAAATCCAGTCCTATGGAGTCGTGATCCATCCGGACGGTACGGCCAACTATTATGTCTGCGGTGATGTTTCCCCGGAAAAGAAAGCTAAGATAGAGGCACAGATGAAGGCCGAGGATGAGGAAAAAGCAAAACGCAAACAAAAGTATCAGGAGCAAAGCGAAAATGCGGTCAAGAAGCGGAGAATGGAAATGGAGATAGCCTATAGGCAGCAGACTATGGAAGAATTTTTTGCCAGTCGTATAGTAGGAACTGGCAGGGTTACATATGCAGGAACACCGAAAGCCATGAGTGCTGAGGTTGCTGCTTATGAAATGGGTGCTTTCATTACGCCAGGCATTTTGAATTAACTGCTCGGACTTATTGCAAGGGAGCAGATTCAGCCCCGAATGACAGAGGGGCTGTGATACAAATATATTTTGGAAGGAGAAGATTTATTATGAGCATTCTAGGAGTAAACGGTGCTTTGGCGGGTGCATATCAGTACGCAAACCGAACGCAGAGAACAGGCACAAACAGGACGGGGTTTACGGAGCAGTTGCAGAAAACGGGAGAAGCGGCAGATACATCAAAGGTGGATGCTTACACAGAATATCTACGGTCAAAGTATGGCAATGTAAGAATCCAGAGTATCGGGAAAGACCAGAAAAGCCTTGACAGGGCAGGAAAGAGCATGAGCGGCAGCGATGTTGTGATTGCTCCGAACATTCTGGAGCAGATGGCAAATGATCCGGAAAAGGCGGCTTATTACGAGGGAAAGATAGATGACTTCTTTGAGGCCACGCCGAGATTGAAGGCATCCTTTGCGGCGCAGGGGCTTGATTACCAGCCGTGCGGGGTAGTCGTCCATGAGGATGGGAGCGTTACCTATATCGGCGGATGCGGCGATTCCCCGGAGCGTGTGGCGGAGGTGAATGCAATCAATAAGGCAAAGCGGGAGAAGGAAGCCGCACAGAGGGAAGCAAGTATGGAGCGCAGCCAGGAGGCGGCGGAAGAACGGAAACAGCAGATGGAAATAGCTTACAGGAAACAGGCTGTGGCGGAGTTTTTTGCCAGCCGCACAGTGGATATGAGCAGAGTTACATATACGGAAACACCGGGAGTTATGGGTTCTGCGGTTGCAGCATATGAACAGAACATTATGGAAGCGGCGGGCATTATGAAGTAGAGAAGATTATGCCCGGACTTACCGTAACGGAGATGTTCCAGGGAATAATGGTTTTTAAGGTAAATGGCAGGGTGTTTATGCTGTCGGTGATGATGAAAAGCGAGGAGTGAAGAAGATGGATTTCGGAGTGACAGGTAAATGGGGAGGGTACTATCTGGCAGAGCAGTACCGGAAGAATGCGGCAGCTGATAAGGATGGAGGCGTGAGTTTTGCGGAGCTTGCGGCGGTGAAAGCGGTGGGGAAGTCGGATGTATCGGGAACGAGTTTTAAGGATATGTGGCAGGCGAGGTTTCTAGGAGCGTACTACCATGTAATGGACGGTTCGGCAATATCGCAGGGAGCATGGGACAGGAATGATTTTCCTCTTGAAAAATTCTTTCGGAATGACACCGATACATCTGCGGTAAACTGGAAGCCGACAGGAGATGAGCCGGAAGCAACCAGTCCGCAGGTACAGTCCCAGTGGAATTCTACATTAGGGCAGAAGTCAATCATTGTACCGCCAGAATTAGAGGAAAAGATGAAGAACGATCCGGAACTGGCAAAGAAGGTAATGGCTAATGTTGAAAATTTTATCGCCTCATATTCGGCAACTTCTGTCAGACCGGGCAGGATATGTTCATGGTTGATTTCGCTTGATGAGAATGGAGAGATAGAAAAGTATCGTGTGACAGGTGGCGGTGGAAATATATCCGGGCCTACGGAAGAAGAACAGCGCCAGTTCGAGGCGGAGCAGGCGGCAAAGAGGAAAAGGCGTGAGGAATATGCCCGTCTGAATGAGGAAGCTGCCCTAAAACGCAGACTGATGGAGCAGGAAGCAGATGAGAGATATTATAAGGACAGCATAACTAAAAAGGCGGTTTTGATTGCCGCATATGAGACGGCGGGCATTTTGAAGTAAGGAAGATCATGCCTGGACTTACCACAAGAGGCATGGACGGCTCCGAATGACAGAGAGGCCGCAGGTAAGATTTTTTGAATGAGGATGAGAATTATGTCAATGGAGATTACAAACAATTACAGCGATTATAGGAAAGGCTACACAAATACTGCAAAGGAAAGCAATGTGACAACAAGCACAGTGGAACTGAAAACCTCAACTGGTGGAACAAAAACGGAACAGATCAAGACAGGGTACAGCAATGTCAATAACTATTCCAAATATCTGCAAGGCAAGTACAGCTATATGAATTCGGGTACAACCTCCATGCAGGGCGTCCCGACAACGGTATCCGTATCGGGTGCTTTCCTGAAGAAATGCATGAACGACCCAGAAAAAGCAAAATATCTGGAAGAAAATCTGGCGGCATTGCCGGACTGCGTCTCTTATGCGGTATCCCATGCGCAGGGGACACTAACGAGTATTTCCTATGAGATTGACGCAAATGGGAATATAACGGGAATTTCTTCCGGCACAAATGACCCCGATGGGAAGATAGCCAGGGAGAATGCGGAACGGCGGGCGAAAGAGAAGAAAGCAGCCGAAGAAAAGGCCGCCGAGAGGCGCAAGGAGAAAAAGGCAGAGGAAGAAAAGGCGGCGGTATCTGGCACATCATCACCCACAGGGGGCAGTTTTGATATTAAGGCATAAAGCCCCTTGAGTTCAGCCAACTTATTCCGCAGAGGCGCAAAAACTATGCGTCCCTACCAGGGGAAACTGCCCGTACTTATTACAAGGGAGCAAGTGCGGCTCTAACCGACAGAGAGGCTGCAGGTAAGATAAACAGTAAAAAAGCAGGAGGATGATATTATGGCAATTTCAACAAATACACCCTTCGCCGGGGCAAGGCGTTCCGGTGTGGGCGGCAGGAATACGCTGGAGGATTTGCTTACCGGGCATTACAAAAATTCGCATGGCGTGGAGGGCATGGTGATAACGAAGGGCAGCAACCGGAAAAGGATCATGCCTGTGTCAGACGAGATGAAGCAGTTTGTCTATAACGATGTGAAGAATGCGTTTTATAAGTATAACGGTATGTCGAGCGATAACGAGGCAGAGCAGAAAAGATATAGTGAGGCCATAAATAATTACCTGAAAACGATAAAGAAGGAAGACCGTTCTACCACCTCTTGGACTTTGGGACAGATGAAGGTGAATTTTGCGAACAAGGTGGCCAGTGCCGTAAAGGAGAAAGTACCCGGCTGGACATATGGTAAGCCGATTCCGTCTGATGTGCTGGATGAGATTTTTGCAGATGAAGGTATCACATCAACGGTATCGGGAGAAGCAAAAGGGCTGGATATGAAGATATAATCCATACCCGCTATTCGGCGGAGACGCAAAGACCGTGCATCCCTGTCGTGGGTAATTTGGATGGAGGTGAAGGTCAGTATGGAATTTGACCGAGGAAGTTAGATAAAATGTATTTATAAAGTAATGAACTGCTTGGACCTATTATGAGGGAGCGGCTTTGAACGACAGGAATAGGAACAACAGGATATCCGGCATGGCAGGGGGCAAGGAGGACACAGCAGAATGCAGCAGGAAAGAGTTTTGCGGCACAGATGAACAATGTGGCAGGTGCAAAGCCACATACATCTATAGTCTATATGAAAACGGATGATATGCTGTACTCTGGTGGTAACGGGACAGGACTGTCCTTTTACATCAAATATGCGGAAGGTTCAACAGAGGATGATCCGACTGTGATTGCAAAAGGTGTTGATGAAAATGGAAATGAATTTGAGCAGACCATACATATCAACAAGATAAATCCGAAATGTGCAACGGTTGTGGAGATGCGGGCTTTGGAAGCACATCTTGGCGTAGATAAAAACGGAGGCCTTTCTTCCCTTCCACCGGAGACAGGAGAGATGGGATTGCATGACAGAGCAGACTTTATGGATATGTTTCAAAAGCAGATCAGTGATATGAGGCTGTTAGGGCAGCAAAAACTGGTGGCATATTACCAGTACAGTATGCAGGCGTATTGGGATTTCATGAACAGGAAATAAATTCTATCGGCTACATATTCCCGATAAGCCACAGAGGGCAGGCATCCCTGGTTTTCTGGCAGATTAAGAGTTGTTTCGGAGGTATCTAAATGAATACGCTGTATGAAAAAAATAAAAATTTGAAGATAGACGGCAGTTGGCCATTGCCCGTAATTTTTGTGATTTTTTAGGATTGATACTCGCCACTGGTGGTACAAATGCTCTGCAGCAGATTATTTTGTGGGACAAGAAAATGTTTGATGATTTTGTTAATAGTCCAGAAGAACAGAAATATAAAGCTCGGCTCGAAGTAAAAAGCGTTTTGGATACAATTTGTAAAGGGATGAACGTAGCATTGATAGATACCCCATTTGAGTATATCAAAGATTTGCAAAGCAAATTCCCTTATGAGCAAATTTCATTTACAAATGAGTATTATGATATTTTAGGAATTGAGTGCCCTGATGGAACAGAGCCGGCAGATTGGGGAATCGGGGAGCAGGGAGGAAAGTAGGAATAAACTGATCAAACTTATAATGAAGGGTATGAGTGTAGCTCTGAAAAGTGGATTAAAGATAATTGGAGGAATTATGAATAATACTGTTTTGGAATTTGAATGTGTCGGTATGGATAATGGAGGGATATTCCCAATCGAATATACAGGGCGGGGACAGGACATATCACCGGAATTTATAATTAAGAACCTATCACCAAATGCGGAAACTCTCGCTGTTACATTGGAAGATTTATCACACCCGATTAAGGACTATACGCATTGGATTATCTGGAACATTCCTGCCACTGACAGAATAAAGAAAAATATTCCTGCTGGCAAGGATGTGCCAATTTTGGGGAATGTCCGCCAGGGGGTAGGATATGGCTTGCACCGTTATGCGGGACCGAAGCCGCCGAAAGGGAAAAGACATACTTATCGTTTTACCATATATTCCTTAGACTGTGAAATAAATATGAGTGCTAACTCTATGAAAAGAAGTTTTCTGAAAAAGGCTGAAAATCATATCATCCAAAAAGGAAGTATCGTAGGTAAGTTTGAATAAGAAATAAAATTCCATAGACGCATATCCTCAATAAGCCACAGCCGAACAAGGCAGGGCTGGCATACCCGGTTTTCCGGCAGATTGGGGAATTGGGGAGCAGGGAAAGAAGGTAAAGCTGTCGATGTGATGTGGATACATAAAAAGATAATAGTTGATGTTTATATGACAAGTGCTTTCAGCAAAAACGGTGGAGGCGGAAATAGGGCTGGCGTAGTTTTGAGCAGGCCAGATTTTGCGCATCACCAAAAGATGGAGATAGCTAAGAGATTAGGATATTCTGAAACAGCTTTTGTTTCAGATTCCGACAAGGCAGATTTTAAGCTGCAATATTTTACACCAACAGAAGAAGTCCCTCTGTGCGGTCATGCTACAATAGCAACATTTTCTACTCTTAACCTGTTAAATATGCTGGATAAAGTAGACTGCACTATTGAAACGGGAGCTGGAATTTTCAATATCCATATAAAAGAGGATGGTCTGGTATTGATGGAGCAGAATTGTCCGACATACCTTAAAGTCCTTAATTCAGATGTTTTTATGGGATGTGTGGAGACGGATTTTATAGACCATAGGTTTCCAATACAGATAGTTTCTACGGGGTTGAATGACATTATGCTCCCTGTTGATTCAGCAGAGCATTTAGGGCAATTATCTCCTGATTTTGAAATGATAGCAAATTTGAGCCGGGAAAAGAATGTTGTTGGAGTTCATGCGTTTACTTTAACCACGGAATCCGATGAAACAGCTATATGCCGGAATTTTGCCCCTCTGTATGGGATTGATGAAGAATCAGCAACTGGCACAGCAAGCTGCGCCTTGGCGTGTTATCTTTTCAAATACCATAAGCAGCAGCCGCAATATATTTTTGAGCAGGGACATAATATGGGGGCAATCTCACGAATTGTTGTGAATCTTTCATATCACGAGGATATAATTGATTCGGTTTTTGTTGGCGGATATGGGTATTTGCTTGGGAAGAAGTCGTTGCCAGTGTGATGGAAGCTGTCCGATTCCCTCCGGGAGAAGATAACAGGATACAGCGCAGAACGTCTATATGGGGAATAAGTTCCTCGCCCTGCGGAAAAGCGAGGTCGCCAAAGTCGCGCTGGACAGGGCAGGCATCCCCGTCAGATCAGTGAGATAGGAGGTAAAGGCCAGTATGGAATTATATTCCTTACAGGAATTGCTAAAACAATATTTGGATTGGGAATTTGATTTTGCTTCCATCAGCATAGCAACACAAATACCAGAAGAAGAATTACGACAGTTATACAGTAATGAAAATTATAGTTTAAGGGATAAGGATAAAGAGAAGTATCTTATGGTATTTTTGCTACAGGTTTGCTGTGAAAAACCGGACAATGATGAATATTACAAGGCATTGCTTGAGAGCCTTACACAATGCTTCAAGATACCAATGGAAGCGATAGCAAATTATATAGGAGTGGATGTTGATGGGTTATTGGGCTTTGAATGCAGCAGTGATAAAGATAGGATTGAAAAGTGCATAGCGCATCTGTTTACTACCTTTATTCGTGATCTGAGTTATTCGGTGTAGTAAAGGGAGTTATCCCTGATAAGCAATAAAGGAAATTGAATATGGATATAACAGGAATGACAAAAAGCCATCATGCGTGCATCCCCAAAGCATCATCCAAAAAGGAATGGAAGTTGTCTGACTCCCTCCGGGAGAGGATAATAGGATGCGGCGCAGAACGTCTATATGGGGAATAAGTTCCTCGCTCTGCGGAAAAGCGAGGTCGCCAAAGTTGCACCGGACAGGGCAGGCATCCTAGGCATTCTGGCAGATCAGTGAGAGGTGGGGCCGGTATGGAATTTGGTCGGGGAACACGGGGGATATTTTTGCATGAAGCAATGAACCGCTCGGACTTATTACGAGGGAGCAGGAGCAGCTCTGAACGACAGAGGAACTGCTATGACAAAATAATGGAGGAAATTAAGAAAATGAATGTAAATGGAATAGGAGCAGGATACCCGGCGGCAGGGTATGAGATAAGAAGGACGAAAAGGAATGTGACAGGGAGGAATTACACCGACCAGATGTGTAGTATGGTTCCGACAACACAGGCATCCGGTGGCACATTTGAGCTACATATTTCAAATGATAAGGACGGAAAGGCAATCGGCTCAATGTGCGGGGCGGATTATTCCTTTACGGTCTACCAGCCGAAGGATTTTGACCCTGCGAACCCGGTATATAAAGTGAAGGTATGGGATAAAGGCGGAAATGTGACAGAACGCATGGTGGATGTATCGAAAGTTGACACAGCGTGCAGCGACTATATTGATATGTTTGCATATTCCAGCCACTTATCTGCAAGCGGTAAATGTCCGAGCGCACAGTCGGCTTTTATCAGGGCAGGGGCAAATCAGCATGGTGCTGACAATAGGACACATGATGACCTGTTCGGGATGAAAGACTGGATTAGTGTTTTAAAGGATGCTATGCAGACGCAGTATGATGCCGGGAATTTGAAGGGATATCTGGATTATAAGCAGTTTTGGGATTTTCTGGATAGTAAGTAAGCTATTCCTCGCCCCTATATCTCCAATAAGAGCAGACATCCCCGGCTTTCCGGCAGATTGGGGAATCAGGGAGCAGGAAGAGGAGGATGTAGAAGCCTTAAAAGCATTTTGTGAGCAGGTACAGAAGCGGTAGAAGATGGCAGCGGAAATTGCAGATGATATCTTCCCCTTAGATTTCCACATATATGAAATTAAATGTCCTGAGAACTGCTGGATACAGATAGGAGTGGAAACTATCTGGCAGGTGATAGACGGCTCATTCAGCGGGGACAAGAAAATCATGAAGCAGTTGAAGAAGCTGTTCAGGGAAATATATCTGTATTACGGAGTCACCACCGAAGATATAAAAAATGAGACGGAAAGGTACAAGTTACTTTTAGCAACATTGTGTTCATAGATGGCTGCTTTTCGGCAAGGACATGGAGGTTTTGAAATCAGGAATAGCAAAAAGCCATCAGGTGGGCATCCAAAAGACGGGAAAGGCATCATCCAAGCTGTCCGATTTTCTCCGGGAGCAGATAACAGGATGCGGCGTAGAACGTCTATATGGGGAATAAGTTCCCCGTCCTGCGGAGAAGCGAGGTCGCCAAAGTCGCTCCGGACAGGGCAACGTTCTGGTAAATTAGCGAGAGGAGGTGAAGGCCGGTATGGAATTTGGCCGAGGAACATAGAGGATATTTCTGCATGAAACAATGAACTGCTCGGACTTATTACGAGGGAGCAGGATACCTAGCAGGGAGTGTAAAATAAAGTGTGTAAGTTAGAAATACAGCAAATCTAACTGCGCACTTTATTTTTCTGTATAAGGTGT
>QXXL01000248.1 GCA_009911505.1 Lachnospiraceae bacterium
TCCGTATAATACCACCTCCTCTCCCCCCAAATACATCTATTGCTATCTCCCCGCACTGATATGGAACAAGGGAACCAAACATGAAGTGTTCCTGCTT
Source organism: Lachnospiraceae bacterium (assembly GCA_009911505.1). Lineage (GTDB taxonomy): Bacteria > Bacillota > Clostridia > Lachnospirales > Lachnospiraceae > Roseburia_B. The sequence goes on from QXXL01000248.1 coordinate 98, forward strand.
GGTTCCCTTTTATCGTTTGTGCATTATTGGTTTTCTTCTTATTGCATAAATCGATAGCCATTCCTGTCGCCATTCATACTGTAATGGTTCAATTGCTCCGTATCTATGTCAAGCAGTCTTGCACTATTGAACTTGCTAAGCCATGCCTGGTAGTTTGAGGCTTCAATCCCCATTGCAAGGTATTTCCGTGCTACACTATAATCCGAACTTGGGATTTCAATTTCCCATGCCTTATCCTTATCGCCATCATAAGGGATATAAGTAATGCCATTCGGTGTCAGGAACGTCATCCCTTCCCCTTCCCGTTTCAGGTTGCCGGATATTTCAAGCAGTGCATACAGCCCTGCTGTAGAACGCTGTGAACTGACTGAATACTTGGTAAATTCATCAGCCAGCTTTTCAATAATCTCCAAGTCCTCTTTCGATGTCGCAACAACAGACATCCCCTTTGCCTCATTGCCCTGTATGGATAAATAGCGCAGTCCGGTTCTAGGGTCTTGGTTCACTATCAGTCCGCCTTGCAACGGCACTTCCTTCAGATCAATCCCTCTTTTCCCGGCTATCTCATTCAAAATCCCTTTAAGTTCTCCCGTCATTGGCACATTACAGGAAAACGGCTGATCCATATTGATGACAAATTCCAGTCCGGTCTTTTCATCCTTCTGTATCATCAACTGGTCTTCCCTTATGTACAGCCCTCTTCCTGTTTCCTTATCCATGATCTCATATGCTGGAACCCCGTCCACATAGCTGGCATCCTCAATCTTATACCGTTCCGTTTCGATTGGCAGATTTAGGTTCTGTGATACCGATATATCTTTCCTTGAATACACGTCCATGTCATAAACACTGGCTGCATCCCCTCCTACATAATTGTCGCGCCCAGAAACGGCATTCGTTTTCCTTCCACTTTCGGAAGTATTCGCACCAACTATATCTGCCATCCTGCTTGCAAATCCTACTCCCGAATTATTCTTTTGTCCCCTTCCCGCTTCCTGCCATGCAGGATAGTGTGAAGTTCCAATTCCACTAATGCTCATTATCTTTAATCCTCCACAATTTTAATATTGCGGCCCCTCTGTCGATCAGAGCCGCCTCTGCTCTCTCATAGTAAGTCCGAGCAGTTTACTCCTTCATACAGAAACACTTTATCTACGTTCCACGGCAACACCTCCTCTTACTGCTCCCCGATTCCCCAATCTACCAGAAAACCGGGGAGACCTGCCCTATCCATCCACTGTGGCTTATTGGTGATATGAAACAAGATTAAGACATTTCTTAAAAATGAAATTTCCCCTCATCATATATCAGCCGTAAAATGGCGACATTTTTAACTTTCTCCACAGCACATAATTGTTCCGGTGCAAAAAGGTATAATAATGTTTTTATAGCAAAGGCATGAGTAACCACTAAAATACTACCGTTCTCATTATACGATTCGTTTTGAGCTATATCTTCAAGTACACCTTTCAGACGACTTGCTATAGCAGTAAAGGGTTCTGCCATACCTGTTGAATCATGCTCATAAATCGCCGCCGCAACATCCGGAAGCCTTTTATTTAATTCCGCAAATGCCGAAACACCTAACCAGTCAGAGACCACTTTTATAAAAGTTGTATTATGCTCTGCATCCATAGAACCTAGACACCACTCCCGTAGCCGCATATCTTTCTGAACTTTAATATCACTATTCCCACTGATTGATAAAATCATCTCCGCCGTCTGCACAGCTCTTAATGTGTCACTCGCATATGCAGCGTGGAAAATAGTGCCTTTAATTTCGAGCCCTAAGTCCTTTGCTGCCATTTTCCCATTATCAGTAAGCGGTGAATCACTCCAACCCTGTGCCCTGCCCAGACTGTTCAGCAAGGTTTCCCCATGCCGGACTATGTAAAAAGTAACCACGCTATCATCCCTTTCCTACCCGAAAAAAAATTACTTATGCGTCTGCATATACTCTGCTTTCACCTTATCAATCGTTTTTCCGCCAATGCCAAAATTTTTGTCCGGCACCTCCTTAATTGTCGTAACAAAAAATTCCTGCGGCACTTTCATAATCTCAGAGGACACTTCTGTCAACCGCTTTATCAGTTCTTCTTTCTGATTATCTGATAAAGTTCCGCTTTCAACTGTAATGTAAGGCATTTTACCTCTCCTTCCCATTGTTATAAAGTCGCCCCCACTCCCCGATCTGCCGGAACGCTGGAGATGCCTGCACTTATCGGGATATAGGGGCAAAGAATAACTTATTTATTATCCAGAAAATCCCAAAACTGCTTATAGTCCAGATATCCTTTCAGATTCCCGGCATCATACTGCGTCTGCATAGCATCCTTTAAAACGCTGATCCAGTCATTCATCCCGAACAAATCATCATGTGTCCTATTGTCAGCGCCATGCTGATTTGCACCTGCCCTTATAAAAGCAGACTGTGCGCCCGGACATTTCCCGCTTGCAGATAAATGGCTGGAATATGCAAACATATCTATATAGTCGCTGCCCGTTGTATCTACTTTCGACACATCCACCATGCGTTCTGTCACATTTCCGCCTTTATCCCATACCTTCACTTTATATACCGGGTTTGCAGGGTCAAAGTCCTTCGGCTGATAGACCGTAAGGGAATAATCCGCCCCACACATTGAGCCGATTGCCTTTCCGTCCTTATCGTTTGAAATATGTAACTCAAATGTGCCGCCGGACGACTGTGTTGCCGGAACCATATTACACATCTGGTCAGCGTAATTCCTTCTTGCCCTTCTTGTCTCATACCCTGCCGTCGGGTATCCCGTTGCTCCTATTCCATTTACATTCATTTTTCTTAATCCTCCATTGTTATCAATATTTATTGGCGTTTCTTCTGTCATTCAGAACCACCCATGCCCTCTTATAATAAGTCCAGGCATTTCATTACCCCAAAAACTCTTAGAACTTTTTGTAGAATATCAATTCCTGCCCTGCAAAATCCGGGTTTGCCGCTGGGGTCAGCGGATTCTCCAGCCTATGTATAATCTTTTCAGCCATTGACTTTGCGGAGCCTGTGCTGTCACCCAAAAATGCGGAACTCAAACCCTGCTGCCCGCTTTCAACGTGCAGTACCAATGCCGTTGAAATGCGGTTCATCGGGAAAGGATTTACTCCCGTTTCCGCAAGTGCCTTATCCCATGCCTGCATCACCTCATCAGAACTCTCCGGCCTGAAAGCATTCGTTTCTTTCTTTGGTGCAGCTTTGTTTATTGCATCAGCAAATTTCCCTCCTGCCACATTCCTTTCCGTCCTTCTTGTCTCATACCCTGCCGCCGGGTATCCTGTTGCTCCTATTCCATTTACATTCATTTTCTTTAATCTCCTCCATTATTTTTGTCAGCCCCTCTGTCGTTCAGAGCCGCATCTGCTCCCTTGTAATAAGTCCGAGCAGTTCACTGTCTCCATGCAAATATGCCTGTTAACCTCCCCGGCCAAATTCCATACCGGCCTTCACCTCCTCTCACTGATCTGCCGGAATGCCTGCCCTGTCCGGCGCGACTTTGGCGACCTCGCTTTTCCGCAGGGCGAGGAACTTATTCCCCATATAGACATCCTGTTATCTTCTCCCGAAGGGAATCGGACAGCTTCCATTCCTTTTTAAATGATGCTTTTCCTGCTCTCCGATTCACTTACCTGCCGAAAAACTATCTGTCCTCTATATCTTATCACTGCTTTTGATTTATACCGTATCGTCCTTGATCGCTGCCACAATGACATCATCCCTGATTTTCTTAGATGCCAGCATATAAATCGCATTGATTACAAACAGCACCAGTATAATATACGCCACCAATGCCCATACCGGAAAGGCATATAGGAATTCCACTACGGACACTCCCTCTATATAGCACTGTGCGGCGCATACAATGATGAGCAGCGGAAGTCCAATCAATATTGGCCTGACTGACAGCAGAAACCCTTCCATCCCAAGCAGCCGCCGGATTCCTTTTTCATCCACTCCTACCGAACGGAACATGGCAAATTCCTTCCGCCTTTGACCTAAGCTGTTCAGAATTGCAGAAAGCACCGAGGAAATGCCCACAACCCCGAACAGCGCCGCAAGGCTGCACACGATAAACATTGTCGCGCCTGTCATCCTCCCACGGTTTCTCATCCGTTCCGTCTTACTGGAAGTCATATAATCACTGCTGCCCAGATATGCGCCGCATATCCTTTCCGCTTCGCCCTGAATTTCTTCATCCATTCCATCTGGCACAGCATAATTTACATAGTTCCTGTAATTATAAACCGCCATCTCATCACTGAAATTCTCGATAATGGCATAATATTCCTCCATCGGCACGATAACAGGAAGCGTATAAAACGAAGGATCAAGCCCGATCTTCGGCATTGACGTGAGCACTGCCGCAACATCCACGGTAAATTCATAGTCGCCCTGGACATCATCAGAATACTCCTCTGTCAGCTCCACCCTCTGCCCCTGCTGGAGATTCAGATAAGAGACCGTTTCCTGCATTGCCTCATAATCCCTTGCACCGGGGTTCTTTGCCACACTGTTTACAATGATGGCGGAAGTTTCCGGTAAAGCCTCCGCGCCCGCTTCCCGCAGAACGCTTTGATATGCATCCTGCTCCATCCCCACCAGCACACACGGCACACGGTAACGCCCGTCACGCTCCACGATATAGCCGTCTGCGGCATCAAAACCTCCTGCCTGCAGGAATTCTGCCGACTGGTCACTCCCGGAAAGCCAGACAGCGCAGTTCGCCCTTGCATAAACAGATATTCCCTGTACCCCCTGCATGGCTTTCAGTTCTGCAAGGAGCGCACCGTCTATCCGCTCCCCTGTCCTCAACGTGATATTTACATCAAAATGATTCCTGTTTTCCGCCTGCGCATTGCTGATATCGGAAACCGTGAACGCTGCCAGGAACCCAAAGGCAAGGAGCATACACAGGGAAAGCGTCATCATGCAGGTATGGTACAGTTTTCTGCCCGCATTTACCGAGTTTGCCGCTATCTCCCCAAGGAATCCGAAGTGCTTTGCCAATACGGGATGGCTCTTTGCTTTCTTTACGGAAATGCTGTACTGCTCCCCGCGCACTGCCTCTATGGGCAGAACCTTTGACATCTGTTTCGCCGGCCCGTGCGCGGCAAGCAGGACCGTAACAAAGGAAAGCACTGCCGCCATGAGCGCCGCTGCCGGGGAAAAATAAACCTCCATCCTGCTCCCGAACACTTCACTGGTCATATCGGAATAGGCAGACAGGACGCCGAGGGAAAACAGGTATCCCAGAACCATTGAAAGCAGGATGGGAATAACCGAAAGGATACACGCCTCATAAATGACCGTCCTTCCTATCTGCTTCGGCCCCGCCCCCACAGATTTCAGTATGCCAAGCTGATGGATCTTCTGTTTCGCCGAAATCCCGAAAGCGCCCCTTATGATATAGGCAAATACCGCCATCGATGCGCCTGCCGCAAGCAGGAGTCCCAAGAACAGCTTCGGCACATCACTCTGGAAAAAACTCCCCGGCGCATATACCCCGTGCCATGCAAGCAGCGCGGCATGGTAGCGGCACGGGTAGTTCCCGTATTCATCCTTCGGAAGCCCTATCGCCTGTGCAATCTGTGGGACTGCCGTATATACTTTCCCCCTCCGCTCCATCTGGAGGTAGACTACCACCTCACTGTCCGGCGAAAGCTCATCCGGCTCCATAAAGCCATAGGCAAGGTATCCTTCATAGCCGGAGGAAACGGACACATCCAGTTCCCCCACAATGGTCAGGCTGTCTGCGTCCTTCTGCTGGCTTCCTTCCCCGCCGCCTATTTCCACGGCGAGCGTGTCACCAATGCCATATGCCGGGTTCTGCAAAAAGAAATCCTTGCTGACCACGACCTCGCCGGGAGCCTGCGGAATGCGCCCCCGCAGGAGCATATTCTTTTCATACATGGCATCCCAATAGCCGATGTCACAATTCTGTATCAGCAGGCGGGGGAGCGCCGTCCCTTCCGGCAGGAATGCGGTCTGGTTGTCCCCTTTCACAAACATGGCTTTTACGCCCGCATTATCCCTCACCATGCCAAGCCTGTCTGCCGGGACATCCATAAGCTCCGCATCCCAATCCCCGCCAATATAAATCTCCTGCTGTACCATCTGGTTCCAGAAACTCTGCGCAAAAACAAGCAATGCACATAAGAACGTGGAAGCAATCAGAACCGCAACCATAATGGAAATGGAGGTGCGGCGGTTTTTACGCGCCTGGTCTAAGCTGTATTCCCGTATGATGTTCATGGCCGCACCGCCTTATCCGAGATGATCTTCCCATCCTCTATCTTAATGATGCGGTCTGCCTCCAGCGCCACATTCTCATCGTGGGTGACCAGCAGGATGGTCTGTTTATACTGGCGGTTGGACAGTTTCAGCAGGGAAATGATCTCCTCCGTATTCTTCCGGTCAAGGTTCCCTGTCGGCTCGTCCGCCAGCAGGATCGCGGGCTGGTAGATCAAGGCGCGTCCGATTGCCGCCCTCTGCTGCTGTCCCCCGGAAAGCTGCCCCGGCAGGTGTTCCAGCCTGTCGCCCAGCCCTAATGTCCTTACAATGTCATCAAACCGTTCCTTACTCGGCTCCTTATTATCCAGGAGCATGGGCAGACAGATGTTCTTCTTCACACTGAGCGTGGGGATAAGGTTATAAAACTGGTAGATAAGCCCCACCTTGCGCCTGCGGTACTGCGCCAGCCGTTCCTCCCCAAATGTCGCTATGTCCACATCTTCCACAAATATCTTCCCGCCGTCAGGGCGGTCAACGCCTCCCAGCAGATGGAGCAGTGTTGACTTGCCAGAGCCGGACGCCCCGATGATGGCAACGAACTGCCCCCTTTCCACCTGCAGGTCTACATGGTCTAAAGCCGTCACTATTGCCTGCCCCACCCCATACTGCCTGGTCAGGCCCTCAGTCCTCAAAATATCCATAAATGTCATCCCTTCCACTGTTCATCAATCTTCCGTATTTCCTTCATATCGTTCTTCCCCATCAGTGCAGCCCTGTCCGGCGCGACTTTGGCAACTTCGCTTTTCCGCAGGGCAAGGAATTTATTTCCCATATAGACGTTCTGCGCCGCATCCTATTACCTTCTTCCAGAGGGAATCAGACAATTTGGATGGTGCCCTTCCCGGCTTTTGGATTCCCGCTTGATGGCTTTTTGCTATTCCTGTTATATCCATTTCAAAACCTACTGTTCAGTTGGAAACCGTGGATACCTGCCCTGCCTTGTCAGATTGTGGTTTATCGGAGATATCCAGCCGTAGCTTCATTTCCTTCTATGCCTTTGCATCAAAGCTATTCTGTGGATTCTCCGCATTAACCGCTTCTTTATCCGCCAGCGGAATGCCCCTCTTTGCATTTCCCCATGCCTCGTTATAGATCATGCACATTTCCGTCTGTCTAGAAGCCTCCGCATTGGTGGTATACATCGTCCACCCATTATTGGAATAAGTCGCCACCATTTCCCCGTTCTTATCGTAAAACTCTATGTAATCGCTGTTTCCTGATGGCAGTTTCTGATATTTCACTTTCCCTTCCAGCAGCGTCGCCACAAAGTCTATGGGCTTAAGCACATTCTGCCTGTTCCCGGAGACAGCTTTCAGCCCGGAAGTGATAATCCCTTTTCTGTCCGGGGATACTTCCGATGTGTAGCTTTTCATCAGCCTGTTAAATCCTTCGGATTTGTTTTGGAACTGCCCTTTTGCAAAATCCTCATATGCCTGTTCCCGAATCTGCTTCCGGTATTCCTCATCACTGATGCCGCTTTTCTTTTTGGAGAAAACATATCTATCATTAAAGTCGGGCAGATGGATACCGCCTATGCTTCCTGTTCCTAGAAAATATCTGTTCTGCAATGAAACATTGGACGAACTGACCTGCATTATTTCACCCTCCTCTGTAAATCTATTATAACTGCTCCAACCTCTCCAAAAACGCCCTATAAAATTCCCCTTCTTTGATGCGGGCCTGCTGGACCTCTATGCTCCTGGGCGTATATACCCTTGGATGCTCCAGATCGTACAGCGCCTCTTTCGCTGCCTGGATTGCAGATTCCACCGTGCTTCCAAGAATGTCAAAATTCTCCGTTTCACCCATAAGCTGTTTATTAAGCCGATGCACCATCATCTGCGATATGTGGCTCATCATCCCGTTGCCCCGGATTCCCATGCCATTCGCATTTATTTCTTTCGCCGCATCCATCCACGCATCCTTCACTTCCTGCGGGGCACCCCGACCGACCATCTCAAAGGCTTTCTCGTCCTGGTCGGCTGCTCTGCCCTGCGCGGCCTTTTCTTCCACTGCTTCCATAAATCCCACCGTTCCGGATTCCACGCTTCTTTCCATCTTCCTTGCCGTGTATCCTGTCAGCGGATATCCCGCTGACCCTATTCCATTTACACTCATCTCCAAATGTCCTCCATTATTTTTATTATTGCAGCCCCTCTGTCGGTCAGACCATATCTGTTCTTACACAGCTACCAGTATTCTTAAAGCTGCCCACACTTTCTAAGCCTCCGTTGAAATATTCGACATTTCATCCGATACTG
>QXXL01000249.1 GCA_009911505.1 Lachnospiraceae bacterium
GGTAACCACTAACACCCTTGATCCATCCGGCTTAACAATAATATCTGTCTTTGAATCAGATTCTTGTTTATCCACCTGCTCCAATTCTTCATCTGATAAGATTCTTTCAAATTCCAGTCCTCTTTCTTCAAAATATTCCTCCCACTTTGAATATTCCGCAATGTCTTTCGCTTCTATATGCCCCTCCGCCATTGCATCCATAATTTCCATATACATATGCGTTGCCCCTATTGGATACATGACAGCCCAGCTCTTGGATGGATTGGCATCATCCA
>QXXL01000250.1 GCA_009911505.1 Lachnospiraceae bacterium
TATAGTTCATCCCATTACAGGTAATCATCATGATTCCATCTTCTGTCCTGACAGCCTGACCTGCTACTTCGGCCTGTGCAAATCCCATTGCCACACTTTCTGATTTTATAAGGTTAGGATACTTTTCCTTATACATATCCGCCAGTTCCCGCAATTTCCCCATCTGCTGTTCATCGCTGACCATGAGCCATGAACCGCCGCCTTCGTTCCCTTTGATTTTCAGGCACTCTATTCCTGTAAACGCATTCACCTCTATCGTGTATTTTTCATTTAAGGATGATGTAGGAATACTGTCTGCATTATCGACATTTAAAAACTGTGCCAATGTCTCCATAAGCTCACTGCCAGCGGGCACGACATCCATCAGCCCTCCCCTTGGGTCAGTCGCCACGATGTAATTTTTACCCGAATTGCCATCTGTTTGTACCGATGTATTATTGGGATCAAACTCAAATGATTTATCAAGTTTCTTATCATATATACGCCAATATCCAGATATCTCATCGGACGGTTCAATTAGATACCGCTCACTTTCTACTTTTTCAACTGGCTGATTTGTTTCTGCCTTAAGATTATTTGTATTAAACCTTGAACCCATACTGCCCATTATGGAATATGCATCATATGCAGAAAACCTTCCTCCTGCTTTTGAATAAAGGAAATTATAACCAGAACTTTCACTCACCATATCTGTACCAGCCATTCTGCCTGCAAATCCTGTTCCCGAACCATTCCTCTGTGACTTTCCCATATCACGCCATGCGGGAAAACCCACCCCTATTCCATTTACGCTCATTTTTCAAATCCTCCATTGTCATCAATTATTTTATAGCAGCCCCTCTGTCGTTCAGAGCCGCATCCGCTCCCTTGTAATAAGTCCGAGCGGTTCATTACCTCCATGCAGACATACCGCCTAACTTCCCCTGTCAAACTTCATGACAAACAC
>QXXL01000251.1 GCA_009911505.1 Lachnospiraceae bacterium
TTCGCTGAAATTACTGCAATTACTTTTTTCACTCCGCACTCCCTTTATACGGATTAACCCCCAATGCCGCTTACATTACCGATGCTCATACCTGTCTCCTTTCCTGTAACATTACCGTTACACTGAACTCATTTTTCTTTATCTTGATATCTACGTCCCCCATATATTCTTGCGCTTCCCTCTTTACATTGGAAAGCCCGAACCCGTGCATGGAACCTTTCTTTCCGAAAGGCTCTTTTTCCTTTGTAGAGATTGGGAGGTTCGTATCCGCATCCATGATAATCTCCCCTTCAAACGGGTTTCTGACCTCGATCAGGAAGAACTTTCTCTTCTGCCTGCTGGAAATAATAATATACCTGTCGCCCTGCCGCATTTTCCCGCAGGCTTCCAAGGCGTTCTGCAGCAGGTTATTTATAATGATGCCGATGTCATAGGCATCATACTTTTCCGATTCCGGGTAGGTAAATTCTGACCGGAACCGTATGCCCTGCTTTTCCGCAGCTTTCTGCCTGTCGTTCACAATCACGTCAGTAACGGTATTCCCTGTCTTTATGGAAAACTCAAAGGCATCCATGCTCTCATCCATTCTGGAAATGTAATTCCCCATGTCCCCATAGTTCCCGCTCTCAAGCAGCCCCTTGATATTGGTCAGATGATTTTTCATCTCATGCTTCATCCGGCGTATGCCGTCATAAAACTGCTCCACCTCCGCCATCCGTTCCTGTATGGCATGGACCTGCTGCTGTTCCACAAAATATCTTTTCTTTTCCGCCTGAAGCCCTGCCACTTTCTGATAGGATATTATGGTCACCAGAATACTGGCATAAAATAGTGCTGCAGACACAGGTACAATCCCTATCAGCACCGGGTACTGCTCATAAAGCCGAATAATCAAATCCCCCTTAGCCACCACTGTCAGAATCCGGAATAGGATATTTACAAACAAGATGCCCGTCACAGGCGCCAGCAACAGATAGCACAATTCCCCTATATGCAGCTCTATCCTGCATTTTTTGATCTCATGTGCCGCCATATACAGCAGCACGAAAAAAAGCATAAACTGTAACAGTTCTACCATGAAAAAATTCAAAGCAGTGTTCTGCAATACCTTCGCCGCATCCGCCCCCTTTCCGCAATACCTGATTATATAAAAATTCACGCTCACCACCGCCAACGAACTCAAGTTCCTGATGCAGAAGAATACTACCCCCATGAACAGTGCAGCTTTCTTTTCCATCCCTAAATACCTTGCCGCCAGCGTCAACAGGACTATTACTGAAATCATGCAGACCAATGTTCCCATACTGACTGCCATGTTAAAAAAATAGATGATAGAATAGGATGCAAACACAGTCAGCATCTTTATGATATCTGCCGGATGCCCCCTTTTCCGCCCCGCCATATACGGATAGAAAAATGCCGTCAGACAGCAGGCATACAGAACGACCTCAATCCCCACCGCTGTATTTTGGAACAGTGTAAAACTTGCCTCGCTCAATGACAGCCCTCCTATTTCATAAACCGCAGGTACGCTTTTACAAAATCTTCATACTTATATTTTGAAATCAGGAGCTTATCCCCATTTGTCAGCGTTACCTCTGTTTTGTTGTATTCATCCACATAGGACAGGTTGACCAGGTAGCCTTTGTGGACACGGCAGAACTGCCCCTGCAGTTCTTCTTCCAGATCACTCATTTTTGCATAATATTCAAAAATCCCGTCCTTCATATGGACGGCTATTTTATGGTTCTGGCTTTCCATGTAATAGATGTCGCTTAACGGTATTGTTTTTCCCGTATTCCCATACTGGACCATCAGCACCCTTTTTCCCTGCCCGGCCTGCTGCGCCGCCCTCCTAAAAATCTCGGCAAACCGCCCTTCGTCAATGGGTTTCAGCAGGTACTGGAAAGCCCCCACGTCAAAAGCATCATACACATATTTTTCATAGCCCGTGACAAATATGATAATGGGCTGTTTGATATCTTCCATGCCCCTGATCCGCTTTGCCATTTCCATACCATCCATTGATGAATCCTGGCCTTTCAGCTCAACGTCAAGAAACAGCAGGTCATAATCAGCCCCCGCTAAAAGATAATCCTCTGCCGTGGCATATTCCGTGACCTCACACTCCACTCCCTGTTTCCGAACCAGCGAACAGATGTAGCTCCTTATATTTTTTTCATCATCACAGACTGCTATTTTGATTGCCTCCACCTCCTAGTATAATAATGGTGTAGTCAATCAAGACTACTTGGTTAATAAATTTCTCAAATTAGATAACAGAAGAAGG
>QXXL01000252.1 GCA_009911505.1 Lachnospiraceae bacterium
CTCTAAGAAACTGCGCTGTGTGGTCTGTTCACTTACTATCCGGCTATTGGCGGCTGGTTTGTTGCGTTCCGGCGAAACTTTCTCTCTCAATACCTTTAGTGCCGCACGGAGAGATTTTGTCAAAGCTGCGGAAACTTTCTCTCCAATACCTACAAACCAGCATAAGGCAAAATGGACGTTGATTTGCGTAAACTTCCCCTTAATCCTTACAACACCGCACTTTGCGATTTTGCCAAAGATTTCATAAAATCTTAATATTTTTCTTTTTGTTTCCACACCACATAAAAAGAGAAAACTGCCAGACAAAGCGGCAGTTGTTTTCTCTTTTCCCTTGTTACGCACGGCGGGCGTGAAATGGAAAAGTTCTCTATCTTTTGTTGAAAATTTTTTTCGCTGAAATATATGGGCGGTCATTTGCCCCTCTATAACTTACTACGGGAAAAAATGAAATTTTGGCAACATTATCTGAAACTTTTTGAAGTTTTTCAGCCCGGCGCAAACTCTGGCTCGGTTTTGGGCGCAAAAAAACAGGAAACCTTTTCTTGATTTCCTGTCTTGGTGTGCCGCTGTGATGGGCGGCGGTTATTCTGTTGTCATTCCCCGGAAGCAAACTTGTAGCCTATGCCTAAAACCGTCTTTATGTAGGTGGGGTTTTTATTGTCCGGCTCTATCTTTTTCCGCAAGTTGCATATCACACTGGCAACGCTTGATTGGCAGCTTTCGCTTTCCATGCTCCACACGGATTCAAAGATTTGCGCTTTTGTAAATACCCGCCCTGGACTGGCGGCAAGGTAGCAGAGTGCGCCGTATTCCAAACGGGTTAGATAGATGTCTGCACCGTCTTTCAGTACCCGGCGTTGTTGTAATCTGATTTCCAATCCCGGAAAAACCAGTGCGGGGGAATGGGGCGGCTGTATGGCTTCCAGCGGTATCATATCGGCAAGAGCGGCTATGGCTTTCTCAACCGCTTTTTCTTCTGTGTCGTTGAATATAAGCATGACTATTTTCCCGACAAATCTCACCTCCCGTTATGTCGCCTGTTCGTCAAAGCGAAACTGTAACAGGGCAGCGATAAGCCGCCGTTTGATGTTGTCCTCGGTGTCCTTGTTGACCTGTCCGTTTTCAAGGGAAGCAAGCCGGATTCGTTTGCCATAATGCCGTAAAACCTCGTCCACGGCTTCCGGCTCTCCGCTGGTTGCTCTGACAATGGTTTCATACGGCACAAGTTTAGGATTCCTCACGGAAAATCACCTCCATTTCTTCATTTAACATTTGCAAGGCACTATGTATGTGATGCCATGCTGTACTCCGGCAGCGTCCATATAGTTCCCCGATTTCCTGCTGTGTGTAACGCCCGAAAAAATAAAGGTAGATGATTTCCCTCTTTTTCTCCGGCAGAGAGGACAGGGCTTCGGCAAGTTCCCCATTGGTGAGGATAACCCTCTGACCGCATATCGTAACCGGGTATTGCTTGCAAGGGTCTATAAAATATTTATCTGTTGTGCTTAACGGGTAAAACTTTTCTTCTGTGAGGTATTCAAAGGATATTTCCCTTTGCCGCCGCCTATCCCTATCACGCCATGCGTTGATAGCAGCATAGTGTATGACAACTCTGCAAAAGGCGTTAAATGTGTATTCGATATGCTCCTTGTATGCTTCTGTACAAGGCATAAATGATTCCCCCCTTCTCCCATATAGGACAGTGTATGGTTTACAGTTGCTTTTTATAATTCAGAGCAATAACAGCACGTAGTCTGTCATGTCTTGAATACCGCAAATAATATTTTGTATAATCCCATAACCCAAAGCAGACTTGAATTTACCAACAAAACAAGGAACAAGTCTTTTACAAAATACCATACTACCCATAATGGAATACTTACCATATAGGGCAAACAGAGTAACAGTAGTGGCAATATGCCATGCCTTATAATGTCAAAGAGTATCAATCTCGTTGTCTGTTTCTTTTTCTTCCATTTTCTTATTGTTGCTATTGGATATACCGCCGCTGCAACCAACACTAAATATGCCACATTCAGTAACAGGTGTTTTACAGTATACAGGCTGCCTGATACATCATATTGTTCTCTGCCCCAAAGAGCAAATATCACATTTTTGCTTATAAAGTTTAAAATAAACAGAAACTGTTAATATATTATTTTTATAACTAATTTCCTTTATACCACCCTCTATTTTATTTAATAACTCTTTTACAATATATAACCCCAACCCTGTATTCCCGTTTGAACGTGATGTATCTACTGTATAAAATTTTTGAAATAGTATATTAACATCTATATTTTTTAATTCTGATGTAGTGTTTTTTACTGTAAAGATACCATCTGCGTCCATCACAATTTCAATATAATCATTAGAATACCGTATTGCGTTTGTAACCAGGTTATCAATAATTCTTTTGCAGGCAACAGCATTTCCGGTTATCCATACAGGAGCATTTTCTATTTTAATAGTGGGGGACAGTTCTTTTAATTCGTTATATTTGTTAATCAGACAGTCGGTTACAATTCTGTTTACATCTATTTTTTCAATTCCCAGAATATAATCATCACTTTCTATCAATGACAAATCATAAAATATTTGCACTAGTTCTGTTAAATAGTCTGTTTTTGCCTGAATAACAGAAAAGTAGTGTTCCTGTTCTTCTTTATCTTCACAATCTTTTAAAAGTGTTAGATATCCTTGGATTGATGTTAAAGGCGTTCTTAAATCATGGCTAATATTAGCAATAGAGTGTTTTAATTGCTCTTTTTCCTGTATAATCTGGATATTTGTTTTCTGTTCTAAATGTTTTTTTTCGTTGATGATATCTGCTAATTTTTCTATTTGCTTATTTGATAAGGAAATTCGCAGTTTTTTGTTTTCGCTAATCTGTTTTGTTATTTCACAAATTTGGCGTTTCCATGAAAAAAGAGAAAATGCCAATATTATATTTAATAAGACCAGTAATAAATACATCATTAACATTCTCTCCTTCGGTGAATTTCAGAAAATATTTTCTGCTGACTATTCGTTTTATAAAAATTACTTAAACTCCTGTTTTCTGACAAGTATAACAGACAGGGGCAGTAAAAATAATAAACTGAAAATAAAATATATGATTATTTCATTGATTAGCCCATATTCAAGCCGGAAAGTTCCCATGTTCATCCAATAGTATAATGGATTGAGCCAGACTAAATATTTTAATATTGCATGACTGTGAAAATCTTGCCATATCCCGGTATATATTACTGCGCCGCCCAAAGTAAATAAACACATGACAGTTGCAATAATACCGGTATTTTTCAAGCAGATGCATATAGTAAGGCAAAGTAAGATAAATGAAACCAATACTAAAAAATTTAATCCGACATAACTTAAATATTGTGCCACCTCAGTTGTGTCGGGGAGATACCCGGTCTGCAAACAAGTAAACAAAAGTGTAATGGTATTGAATATAAAATAGCAGACTGCATTATATAAAACAATAACAATAGTCTTTGCAAAGTAAACTTTTACTCTATCTATTCCATAGGCAACAGGGAGTTTGATTGTACCCGTAGAGTAATCATAGCAGAAAAATTGTATGGTTAAAATGAGGGTAACAATCCAGAGAAATACATTGCAGGATATACAGGATTGCATAATTTCGCTAAATTTAGGTGTATCAATGTTTTCAAATGTAAATGCAAAAAAGCCAATAATTCCTTGTATGGCAGCATTTGTTTCTTCATCTCCCTCTGAAACGAAGAGCTGTGTTCCCCCTGCGGACAGGCTGAAACTCCCATACAAAATCAGCCCTGCCAAAAAAAGAATTGGAACCGCTATAAACAGTTTGGAATATTTCAGTTTCAGAAATTCAGATTTCAACTGATTATACATATCTGCACCCTCCTATTAGATTTTCAAAATAGGTTTCTAATTCTTCCCCTTGTACAGACATTTCTTCAACAACAATGCCATTAGAAGAAAGCGTTTTTGAAATAGTATGTGTTTCTTCCAGTTTCTCATATATCCTTATAAAATTGTCTGGATATACAGAAAAATTTTTGATTTTTAGCTGTTCTTCCAAAACAGTAACAGTTTTTTTCGTATCGTCTGTTTTCAGTTTAATATGCCGCTTACATTCTTCATTTAATTCTTCTGCCGTAATTTGTTTCAGCAGCTTACCATGATGTAAAAAGCCATAACAAGTTGCAAGCTGGTTAAGCTCACTTAAAATATGGCTTGAAATCAATATTGTTACATGGTTTTCCTGGGCTAACTTTTTAAGCAGCTCTCTAAGTTCAATAATACCTGTTGGGTCTAATCCATTGACAGGTTCATCTAAGATTAGAAATTCCGGCTCACCCAAAAGAGCAACAGCCAATGCCAAACGCTGTTTCATACCCAAAGAAAAGTTATTTACTTTCTTTTTTTCCGTATTATTCAGTCCGACAAGTTCCAATGTTTTTGAGATACATTTTTGGTCTGGAATGCCCCTTTGTACCCGCTGAATCTCTAAATTTTGTTTTGCAGTCATATCTTTATA
This sequence comes from Lachnospiraceae bacterium, assembly GCA_009911505.1. GTDB lineage: Bacteria > Bacillota > Clostridia > Lachnospirales > Lachnospiraceae > Roseburia_B. The sequence goes on from QXXL01000252.1 coordinate 4,532, forward strand.
CAATGCAGGCATTTCAATCGTACAGCCAATTTTAGTACGTTCATGCTGCAAATAATCTGTTTTTCCGAACAGAGTAATGATACCGCTGCTTTTAAATGCTAATCCCGTCAATATACGGATTAGGGTAGACTTTCCAGCGCCGTTTTCACCGACTAACCCATATATTTCTCCCCGGTTAATTGAAAAATTAACATTTTGTAATACATGGAAATTTTTGTAATTTTTACAAAGTTCTGTTGTTTGACAAATAATCTCTGACATTTTACCAACTCCTTTCCATGCTAATTTACAATCCAAATCTAAAAAAAATCTAAAGAAATAAAAATTATTTCAGTTTATACCCAATCCCCCATACAGTTTCTATATAATCAGTATCCGTATGCTTTTTTATTTTTTTCCGAATGTTACTGATATGCGTGTTGATTGTATCATTATCGTAGGCATATTCTTCCTGCCAGATTGATTCATAAATATTTTGTTTTGAAAAAATTTTTTGCGGATATTGTAACAGAAGGATTAAAATTGATAATTCTGTTGATGTAAATTGTACGATTGCTCCTTTTATATAGGCATTACAGTTTTCGATTTTAATATCCTTATACTTTAAGTGAATATCCGCTTTCATGGGAGCAGTTACACTTCTTTTTAAGTTAGCCTCAATCCTTGCAAGTAACTCAAAAAGGTTAAAAGGTTTTGTCATATAGTCATCTGCTCCCAAACGCAGTAAATCTATTTTGGATTGTACCATTGTTTTTGCAGACACAACAATTACAGGAATATCTGTATATGTTCTTAATTGCTTTATCACACTATCGCCATTTAGAATTGGAAGCATTAAATCCAAAATGATAAGGTCTGGTAAAAATTTCTGGCATAGGTCTATTCCCTCTCTTCCATTAGGGGCAGAATACACTTCATAATTGTGATTTATCAGAAACTTTGTTATCATGTTGCAAATATCGGTATCATCTTCAATGATTGCTATTTTTTTCAATTTTATATCCTCCATATAAAGTAGGGTATACTTTAATTTTGATTGCTTAAAATATGCTTTCATTATACGGCATAATAGAAATGAACTCAAGGCAGAGCATGGAGTATCAATAAAATGTATTTGTAACTTTGATTGGGAAAATAAAAAATACTGGGGAATGGCACTGTATAAGATAGCTTGCTTTCTGCTTTTTGGTTTCTTTGGTTCGGAATAGTGTGGTGCTGGCAGTCTATCTCTTGTTTTCGGTTGCTTGCTTCTTTACCGTACATGAGCATTATTTTAAGGGAAGAAATATTTTGAAAGTGCATCCGCCGCCAGTGGTATCAAATAGCCGGATTCGTCCGTTCAGTTTACTGACTAATTCATTTGCAATACTAAGTCCGAGTCCAAAATGTTCTCTTTTGGTACGGGATTTATCACATTGATAGAAGCGGTTAAATATAAAAGGTTTATCCTTGTCACTGATTCCCATTCCATGATCAATAATTGTAATTATCAATTCATTTTTTTCTACTGATGCATTTAATGAAATTTCGGAATCAGGTGGAGAGTATGAAATGGAATTATCAAGAAAAATACTGATAATCTGGTTTAAGCGGTCTGCATCAGAATAAAGCGGCGGACAGCATTCATCTGGTATATTAAGCTCCAGCAGTATATTTTTTTCCTGCAAATCTGTTCAAATTTTGTATAAAGGTTTATCAGTAACGTATCAATATTGATCTCATCCATGTGAAGAGACCAGTTTCCAGCATCAAGGGATGATAGCAGGAGTAGATCCTGAATAAGTCTTGACATCCGTGATACCTCTGAATCAATCATCTGTACATGATTTTTAATGGTATCCGGGACACCTGGTACAGATTCAATCATTTCAGCAGAGGAAAGGATTGATGCCAATGGAGCTTTGCATTCGTGCGAAACAGCGGCAATAAAGTCTTTCTGGCTCTGCATGGCTTTTTCGGTGGGACTTACGGCTTTTTTGACCAGTATTTTGGAAAGGAAGACAATGGAAGCAAGAACACCACACCATATGCAAAAATAATAAACCAATTCCGGTTTTAACAATGCGGCAAAGCTGGAACATTCTTTCACGGCTACAACTGTATATATGGCATTATGGTCTGTTACGATTAGGGAACTTGCACAATAATGTTTTTTCCCATTTATGGCTTGGATTGTATAAGTGCCGCTTTGCCTGCTGTAATAATTGTCTTCCAGACGGGAAGGGTTATAGGTAAAATCTCCTTCTGTATCCAGCAATATGGTCAAAAAAGTATCAATGATATCCGTATTGTTTTTTATATATTCACTCTGGTAAAGAGAATGCCCGTTATCAGATAAAAGCTGAAAGTACATATCCCGTTTTCCTTCATAAAGCTCCAGGCATGTCCGGTAGTCAGATTCATGTTCTAATTGGAGGATAAGGGTGGTCGCCATTCTGTTAAAGTAAGCCAGTTCCGAATTCTTCTTTGTCTTTATGTTTTCATGGATCATCAGAAAAAATACGATAGAAAAGATGAACATGAGAGAACTGATCAGCAAAACATAAAGATTCCTTTTAAGGCTTTGTATCATGCTTTACCTCCAATATAAATCCGGAGCCATAGACAGAGGAAAGGACACATTCGCTCCCAACGGTGCGGAGCCGTTTGCGTAAAAAATAGATATAGTTATCTAAATTTTTTGATTCAACGGCGGTATCCGTTTCCCAAACCTTTTGTATAAGCTGTTCTCTGGTAAGCACAATCTCCGGCTTTTCAAGAAAAATACCCATTAAGTGAAACTCTGTCGGTGTCAGAGCCAGATGATTACTTTTACATGCAAGCTGTCTTTTTGAAATGTCAAGGGAAAGGTCATGGAAAGAAAGGCAGCTTTTTTTCGCAAGAACAGCCGGCCTGCGTGTTAAGGCCCTGATCCGTGCGGATAATTCACTGATATGGAAGGGCTTTGTAAGGTAATCATCGGCACCATTGTCTAATCCTTCAATTTTGTCCTGCAATTCAGACATCCCGGTTATTATGATGATGGGAATCTGCATTTTTTTATTCCGCATTGCTTTTATAATGGAAAGACCGTCTACAACGGGGAGCATACGGTCAATAACAGCCAGATCATAACCGCCTCTCTGGTCTAAGGCAAGTAAGAAACCTTCTTCCCCGTCATTGCAGGCATCAACAATGTATCCCTCTTTTGTAAGCTGTTGTTTCATATTATCACAAAGGTATTTGTCATCCTCTAATAATAAGATTTTCATATTAACGATCCCCAATTCATTTATTTATGCATTAAGTATAGCAAAACAATTCCTAAAAATCTTCTAAAAAATCCTTAATATTGGTTGGTGAAATAGGAGATTTTTAGGATAGACGGATGCTATTCTTTGAACAGGCAAAAAGCCAAATAAATGAAAAGAGGTATAGAAGATGAAAAGAAAGATGTTGAAAGCAGCAGGAGTTCTTTGTTTATTCACAGTTTTGTGTATGGGCATGACGGGATGTGCAGGAAAGGAAAATGAGCAGCCGGATCTGTCGGATGTACATATGGCAAATGAGAGTGATTATAGCGGAGATATTGTAACAGATGGAGAAAACGGCAGAAACGAGGCAGAGGGCAGTCAGGATGACATGGCTGGTAACGTTGCAGAAAGCAGTAGTGTGATTACGGAGAGCAGCAAAGAAGAAGGGGCGTTTTATGAAGGGGCGAATCTGAGTGGGCGCGTTGTTGATTTTTCAGATGCGGGATGCACCATAACACCTCGGACACTGATCATAAATGAGGATGGATCAATGGAGGGAGGTATTGCAGCTCCGGGATATGAATCGGAAGAAACGAACATTCATATAACTTATGCGGATGATGTTATTTTTCAGGTTATATATTTCAGCATGGGATCGCAGACAGAAATTTCGAGAGAGGACACTGACAAAAACAGTATCAAGAAAGAAACGGATGTGAATATATTCGGCACCAGTCAGGATGATAAACAATGGATTGCTGACAAGGTTGTTATCATAAGGTGGCAGTAGGAGGTCAGGATGGGTTGTTTGGAAAGAGCGCTCTGCTATATCCGGAGAAAAAAGATGAAGTCTGTATTATTGCTGTTGCTGTTTCTGGTCATTAACAGCATGGTTTTAGGCACATTGGGAATACGGAAAGTATCTTTAGGGCTGGCAGAAGAACTTCGGAAGAATGCAGAGAGCAAAATAATATTGGAGAGCATGGATGTAAACCGGCCTTTTGGGGAAACGGATATGCAGGCGATAAAAGATGTTCCGAATGTAAACCGGCTCAACCGCATATCGGAAATACAGGCTGTTTCTACAACCTGTATCCCCGTTGCGGGCAGTGAAGGTTCTGAAGATATGTTTTGTATTCATGGATACGATAAACTGGAGAATGACAGCCCGTTTGCGGATAAAGTATACCGGCTTACAGAGGGGGATTATCCACAGGAAAGCGATGAAGTTGTGGTCAGCCAGTTCCTGGCCGAGCATAATGGGATTCAGCCAGGCGATAAAATTATATTTGAAACAACGGATGGGAGTGGGCAGGAAACGGTGGTTACCGGGCTGTTTCTGTCAGGAATGGAACGGAGCCAGACTGAAAATGTAAGGACAGTGAACCGCATTGAAAATCAGATTTATGGAACGGCAGATTTTGTAAATAGGCTGTCCGGTGGAAACAGTTTTATAAATGTGGCGGTGTATGTGAATGATCCGGAGCAGCTTATAGAAACAAAAGAAACGCTGGAAAAAATGTATCAGGGCAGGGCGGCAATAGGGATAACAGACCGCACCTTCCAAAAATTAAAAATGATGATCGGGCAGACAGGCAGAATTACATTGTTGATCTTCATTTTGACTATGGCTGCAGGCAGTCTCATAACCGGCCTTTTGCTTGCCATGTGGATGCGGAACCGGAAAACAGAGATTGCCGTCCTTATCAGCCTTGGTATATCCAAAAAGGATATATTATCACAAATGGTGCTGGAAGAAATGATCATTTACTCCCTTGCATTTGCCGGGGCAGGGATGGCGGTAAAGTTCCTATTGCCGCAGATCAGCAACAGCCTGGCTATCATGCAGGAGGGCAGCATGACGCCGGAATTATCATCTGGCTGGATGTTACTGGTTCTATGCCTTGGTCTGGCAGGTGCTGTAGTGTTGACAGTAATTGCCATTTTCCCGTATATGAAAAAGCCTGTAAAAGAAATTTTGTCAGAAATGGAGGGATAACATGGGCATTTTAAGTTTAAGTATACGCTGTCTGGTTCGGAAAAAGGCAAAGACGATTCTGCTTTTAAGCATTGTGTTCGTGACATCCTGCCTGATCTATGCCGGATGGGCGTGCAAATCAGCGAATGTACAGACACAGACAGAGGGAAAGCAGGCGCTTGGGGCATCTTTCAGGATGGAAGAAAATGAAGCAGACAGGCATGACAGGACGGCTGAAGCAATAGAGAAATTAGGAGGCCAGAATGGGAGTGTGGACGGATCGCATATAGAACAGCTTGAATCCGGGGATTGGATGATATCGCATGATAATTCTTTTGAAACCCTGCAGATGGAGGACATTGAAACGCTTGCAAGGCAGGAAGTGATTGCGGAATATAATATTACTACGGCAAACATAGTAGTCAACCCTGTAAATTTTGTACGCATTGAAGACCCGGATGTAGACCAGCATTCAGACCTTCTGGGAGTGTCTTTGCGCGGGAATATGGATATGCGGCTGGATTTTGATGTATGGAATGGGAATATAGAAGTAAATGAGGGGCGTATGATCACGCCGGAGGATAAGGATGTATGCGTCATATCAAGGGAACTGGCAGAAGTAAACGGGCTGACGGTTGGTGATAAGCTGGAGTTTAACAGCCGCAAAGATCGTGAAACATCTAAAGTCTATAGTGCGGAAATAGTCGGGGTTTATGATACGATCCATAAAATAACACCGATCATGTATGGGGACAGTTACCGGAGCGAGAATATCATCATGACAGATCTGCGTTTTCCGGAAAAGCCACAGGGATGCGAAGGAGATCCATTATACCAGTATGCGACATTCTGGGTAGAGAATGTGGATGAATATGATACGGTAAAGGAGCAGATCAAGAAAGCTGACATTAACTGGAAGCGTTATGATTTCATTGATAATACCGGAATGAGTGATACGATGGCAGAAAACTTTGGGGATTTGGATGAAATGAGTTCCATTATACTTATATTGGTTGCTGTTTCAGGTGTGGTCATCATTTTTCTTGTATTTCTGTTCTGGCTTAAAGGCAGGGTACATGAAATCGGCATTTTTCTGGCAATCGGGAAAAGTAAGGCTGCAATTATAGCCCAGATGATGATGGAAGGAATTCTGATAGGGTGCATATCTTTTATGCTGGCGACCATATGCGCACCGGCCCTGTCAAAGAGTATTGCGGACTATCTGGTAGGTTATCAGGTAAAACAGGAGGAAGAACAGAGGAAAGCGGATGAGGGCATGACGGGAGGTGCAGGAGTGGCAGAATACGAAACAGAGGTCATGGGTGTCGAAACCAAAGTGACGAGAAAAGTGATCCTGCTGTCGGCAAGCTCCATACTGGGTGTGATCTTCGTTGCGGTTTCTTCATCCTGCATATTTGTGGTAATACAGAAACCAAAAGAAATTTTAAGCAAGATGAGTTAAAGGAGGCTGTATGTTAGAGTTAAAGGATGTTTCATATTATTATAAATCACAGAGGGATAAAACGATTCTGGATCATGTTTCTTATAAATTTAAAAAAGGTGTAATGTATGCTGTTTTAGGTTCCAGTGGTTCGGGAAAAACAACGCTGCTATCCTTGCTGGCGGGACTGGATGTGCCGGTTGACGGAACCGTCTGCGTTGCCGGAGAGGATATTCTGCAAAGGGGATTAAATGCACATCGAAAGGATCATGTTTCACTGGTCTTTCAAAATTATAATCTGATCGACTATTTAACGCCGGTTGAAAATGTAAAGTTAGGTGGGAAAGCCGATGCGGAAGAATTGCTGGCGCAGATGGGCATTGATGAGGCGCAGCGGAAAAGAAATGTGATGCAGTTGTCCGGAGGCCAGCAGCAGAGGGTAGCCATTGCAAGGGCACTGGCGAGCAAGGCGCCCATCCTGTTAGCGGATGAACCGACAGGAAATTTGGACGAGGATACCGCGAATGAGATCATATCCATTTTTCAGAAACTGGCTCATGAACAGGAAAAATGCGTGGTTGTAGTTACCCACAGCAGGGAACTGGCAGAGCAGGCGGATGTTGTTTTGCGGTTAAAGAAAGGGGAAATCGCAGATGACACAGACATCGGGGAAAATTAGATACGATTGTGAGGAACATGGATGGTAGCAGGAATGTCAGAATGAACAGGCGGCAGATGGAGAGCAGAAGAAAAAAACAGCAGATAAGGTGGATATCACTATTAGTCAAAGTGGCGGTTGTGATTGTGATTGTGTTCTGTATCAGAAATATCTATGCCCGTCTGGAAGAAATGCAGATGGAATTGGAGCGGCTAGAGATACAGCAATATGGGATGGCGCAAACCAATGCAGATGCACAGTCGCCAGATAAATTGAATGATGTAGATTATGTTGGCAGCCTTGATACATGGGAGGTTGGTAAGCCTACAGAACGCACAGAAACGGAAGTCCTGCAACGGCTGGGTGAGCTGGGGCAGACCAGCTCTTTGATAGAAGGGATTTATCAAAATCATTCCCAGTATCCGAAGGAGCTGCTTGCAGCGTTGGCAAATAATCCGGAAATGGCGGATTTTGTTTCCGGGTATCCTGACCGGAACGGAGTGACAGGGGGAATTACTGCATCCGAAAAAGAGCAGGAATTTCCACTGTTCCTTCAATGGGACAGGCGCTGGGGGGTATGAGTCCTATGGGGATAGCTGCATCGGGCTGGCAGGCTGCGGACCAACGTGTCTGTCTATGGTATTGTTCTATCTGACCAGGGATGAAACGTATACTCCAGACAAAATCGCCGCATACAGTGTGGAATGATGTTGTATCATTTTAGTTGACACCTTATACACAAGGATTTGATGTATAATCAAAGAGAAATAAGGAGGCAACTA
>QXXL01000253.1 GCA_009911505.1 Lachnospiraceae bacterium
TTCTTTTGGCAGGCCAAGCTGCCTGTATTCCATGTAACTGGAATAATGATAAGTACACATTATAAAATATGAGCAATTGGATTTCAAATAAAGCTCTTTTGCTTCATCTGTTGTCATTTTAGTGTCCTTGCATATTTCTCTTATGTAGTTTTATAATGTTTTGGGTGTTCATTTTATCTTTTATTAAAATGAACACCCTCTGATTTTCTTGTATAGATTAAATTATTCCCAAGCCCCACAAAAGCCAAGCTGCAAGTTCTCTTAACATAAATAACACCTCCTCTGTTTATAAAACTCTTATGTACATAAACAGAGTAGTTGTTCATCACTTGTAATGCTATAATAGCACCCCAAGCGGTAATTTATGTTCTTAAATGGTTACTATTTCATTCTTTTGTAATAGTATTAGATTCTTAAAGTCCATAAATTATATTGTGCATCCAGTTCATTTTTTAATTATATACATCAAAATAAAATCCCTTCATATTCTGTGATATTGAGAAATGTTTACAAACAAAATATTTAATAAAAAAAGGGGGGGAGCAGGCAATTGAAGATGGACTTATACGACTAGAGGTGTCAAACCTCTTTTTTGACGGCACAAACAATGAAGAAATGAAAAAACAAAATAACTCCGTGACATGTAAAAAAATAGGACAGATTTTCAAATCTACCCAAATACACCTCGGATGCCTTGCATAAAAAAGAAAAAAATCATTCTTACTACAAATAACCTAAATACCCATACAGTGTCTTCGTTTTATAAAACGTTATAACCAGGGGAATCTCATAGGCAAGTATTACGTCTAATCTTATAATATACTTAACCACTACCCTCCAATATATTACACCACTAACATACCCAAGCTCTATTTGGCAGCGTTTTAGCAGACCTACAGCTAATTTTCCATAATATAATTCGCAATAAACAGGCATTTTATAACGTTAGCCAGGAAAAACTATAACAAAAAAGAGAGGGGATCTTCCCAGCAATTTAATTAGCCATGGATACGATTTAAAGGATGGTTTTATACACACTTGACAAAATTTTAGAAGCTATTTAGGCTATTCTTAATCTATAAACACCATCACAAAATATCCTCTCTATGACGGCCTTCGCCTGAAGGTGTTTTTCTGAAACCATATTTGCAATAGTGCAAAAAAATATCTCCCATTGATAAACCATTCATCGAAAATTCAAACATATTTTTCCTTTACAAATACATATCTTGTACAATACACTAATATCTGCAATTTATCTAGAATTTGCAATTATTTAATCGGTAATACAACATGCACACAAAAAAGCCTGTCTTTCTGAAACCATTCAAACTTTCCATTATTTCTTTCAGTTGCTTTTTTGGCATTTACCATTCCAATACCATGATTACGTTTATCTTCTTTACGTGATTTCGGTAATCCGTTATTATCTATATTTTTTGTATCTATTTCTTGAAATAATGAATTTATAATATCATACTCTACATAGTGCTTACCTTTTCTAACACATACTTTTATAAATGCATCTTTTAAATTATTTTCTGTTATTTCTTCAACAGCATTCTGAAATATGTTTGAAAAGACAGTACATACCTCTGTATCTTCCATGTCAAACTCTACAGGACACTTACCACAAATGTCAATTTTTACACTCTTAGAAATTATTCCCAAAAAGTAATTCATAATAGTATCTACCATTTCGTTTCCTGTTACAAAATACGTTTTTTGAATTTTCTTAAATCCACCTAAAATACTATCCAGATAATTTTGTGCAGCGTCAAGTTTTTTTCTGCTTAAAATATCATGAATATACAAAAGGTGATTCATCATATCATGTCTATACTTACGGGTATCAATCTCTTTTTTCAAAATTTGTTTATAATAATACACTTGGGATTCTTTTAATAAACGCTCTGTCTTCAATAATTGTTCTACTCGTTCATGGGTATTCTTTATGTAAATTACGAATATAACTAACAAAAATATGTTTATAAGAATCGTTACATTCAATATATTACAAATATCTTGAAAATGTGTATTAGGCAAAAAAATCTTGACTTGATCCAAAATATTTAAACAAAAAATCATAGAAATTGCAATCATACTTATAATTAAATAAATTATCGAATTTATATGAGTTTTCAAATATATACTAAATTTTTGTTTGAGGGTACTTAGCAGTAATACACTTATTGTTATACAACATTTTAAAAATAAATATTCTATATTCTTTAAATAACTATTACTTAAGAACGATACCAATAAATTACAAGGATCTGCAAATATACCGTCTAAGCATTCTAATAGCAAAAATGCCAGCAGTATTTTAACTCCTTTTTCTGAGAAGCTCTCTTCAATTGAAAAAAATAATACTATAATAACATTCACTGTAATCAAGACATTTTTGCCTTCTGCATTTACTGGCAAAACCCTCATAATAATCGGTATAAATATTCCTATTGAAATGGGCATAATAATCCCTGCCAATATCCAAACTTTTTTACCCAATCTTGAGTCAAACAACATCCGCATCACAATCAAATAACAAACCAATTCCACCAAATAAATCCCGCAAAATATCATAATCTCCATAACTCCACCTCAGCGATACCTTAAATCAAACTCCATAAATGCCTGCTCAAAATCCTTCTTTCTTCTTCGTGAAACCGAAATCTCCAAATCATCCAAATGCAAAACACCGTTTTTATAGCGCTTTACCTGGGCCATATTCACAATATACTTTCTGTTAATACGAAAAAACAGACGCCTATCCAACGTCTGCTCCAGTTTCTTTAAAGAATCCTCACTCCGCAGCACCTTATCCTTCACCCGGTATTCACAGTAACTGTCATAAGTCACCACATAGCGGATTTCACTTTGATGGATTATATATTCAATCCGATCACAAAACAAAGAAATATTACTGCTTCCCAAAACCCTTCTCATACAGGCATCCAGAGCTTCTTCCACTTCCGCCCGCTCAAACGGTTTCACAATAAACCGAAACGCCTCAATAAAAAACGCTTCCCTCATACGCTCCACCATAACCGTAGCCATAATAATCCTACATTTACAATTTTTAGCCCGAATCTCCCTCCCCGTTTCTATCCCATCCAGCCCTGGCATTTCAATATCCAAAAAAACAATATCAAACCGTTCCACTTCCGAAACCAGTTCTTCTCCTGAAACAAAAATATGCATCTTATACTCTGCATGGCTCTTCTCACAATAATCCCGTATATAAGCCTGTAGCATAAGAGTCTGTTCCACGACATCATCACATATAGCTATTTGTAACATTCAAAAATCCTCTTTTTCTCTCGTAAAATATATTCTTAATTATACCACGCATATTTAATTGCCGAAACATGTCAATTATACACATCTCAAATATACTCAATTTATGCACCTTATGCAACTAATATGTTCAAATTGCACCTTGCAACACTCATTCCTTACTGAGATCTCCTAAAAAACAAACCTAATACTATAACAGCAGGGCAAAAGTATCTAAGAGCGTGTTTGAAAATTGCTTTCTGCCAAATATACGTCCCCCGCTAAATAGGACATGCAAATGACAGGAATGAATTTTCAAACACGCTCTTAGTTTTTGTATCATTCTTACTAAATCAGAAATCCTAAAGGATACCTCCATTCCATCCGGCGTAAAATAGGAAATCCTAAAGCATTCCCTATACTATTCAGCATAAATAAAATCCTCCGCAGGCCAGCCAAAACCGTAGTCAGTCAAAGGGCCCCTTTTACACCCCCTCAAACCTTCCACAAGCCCCGCAAGGCAATGTCAGCCCACTCGACAAAACCGGCAGCCCAACCTCATCTGCCGCAACCTTCCCCTTAAACCTCCGCATCTCCACTCCCAGCATATAAGCCAAAACTGCCGGCTGCAGCCCAGTCGTATAAGAATTTACCACAACAAACAGCGGCCTCTCCGACAGCAAGCCCACACACAGCCGGAGAAAGCCATGGATCTCCTTCTCCATCTTCCAGATCTCCCCCTTAGGCCCCCTGCCATACGACGGCGGATCCATAATAACCGCATCGTAACGGTTCCCCCTCCGCAGCTCCCGTTCCACGAACTTCACACAATCATCCACAATCCAACGGATCGGCGCGTCCTTAAGCCCGGACGAAGCCGCATTCTCCTTTGCCCATGACACCATCCCCTTCGACGCATCCACATGGGTCACCATAGCCCCGGCTGCTGCTGCCGAAACCGTAGCGCCCCCAGTATACGCAAACAAATTCAACACTTTCACGCGCCTGCCCGCTCCGCGGATTTTCTCCGCGCACCAGTCCCAGTTTACCGCCTGTTCCGGAAACAGCCCAGTGTGTTTAAAATGAAACGGCTTCAGATGAAACTTCAAATCCCCATAACAAATACTCCACTGCCCAGGCAAATCAAAAAATTCCCATTCCCCGCCGCCCTTGTTACTTCGGTGGTAATGCGCATTCCTGTTGTTCCAGCCCTTAACCTCCTTCTTTGTATTCCAAATCACCTGAGGGTCAGGCCGAACCAGCACATAATCCCCCCACCGTTCCAGCTTCTCCCCGCCAGAACAGTCCAGTACCTCATAATCCTTCCATTTTCTTGCAATCCACATATCCAATCCTTTCCTTCCTGTATTCTCTTGACAGCTTTATATGTGCAACCTATAATCAATACCATATCAACCACACGCGAAAGGAGTTTTTATGGATATCAATTACGAATTATACAAAGTATTCTATTGTGTCGCCACAACGCTCAGCTTTTCTGATGCAAGCCGGCAGCTTTTTATCTCCCAGTCTGCCGTTAGCCAGTCCGTCAAAACCTTAGAACGCAAGCTCGGACAGCCGCTCTTTGCCCGCAGCACCAAAAAAGTACAGCTTACCCCGGCAGGCCAGATCCTTTTAAAACACATCGAACCTGCCATCCACCTGATCCACCGCGGGGAAGACCAGTTGGCAGATATCAAAAACTCCGGGCTCGGACAGTTGCACATCGGCGCGACAGACACCATCTGCCGTTACCTGCTAGTCCCTTATTTAAAACAATTCCACGCCAAATTCCCTACCGTCCCGATCAAGGTCACTAACGCATCTTCCCTCACCTGCGCAGGACTGTTAGAACAGGGCAAAGTAGATCTTATTGTAACCAATGCGCCAAACGCCCGCTTAAACCACTCTTATGTCCAGAAAACGATTGCCATTTTCCGCGACGTATTTATTGCCAACCCCGCCTTTTTCCAGTTTGACGAGGAACAAATTTCCTTCCAGGAACTAAAAGGGCACCCCATCCTAATGCTCGAACCCAAAAGCGCCACCAGCGCATTTTTACACCACCAGTTTTTAAAACACCAGCTGGAGCTTATCCCCGAAATTGAACTTAACAGCAACGACTTGTTAATCGACCTTGCCCGTATCGGGCTTGGCATCGCCTTTATCCCAGACTACTGCCTGGCCGAAGGGGATCCGGATCTTATTGTACTGCACACCAAAGAAGAAATCCCAGCCCGGCATGTTGTCGCTTCCGTCAATACCGCCCTTCCATCTGCCGTTTCCACGGAAGAATTTTTAAAGCTGCTCCCAGAAATGTAACGCAGTCTCCCCGGCATCCCTTTGGCTGCAGACCGTATACGTTTCCCATTCCTTCGGAAACAGCCGCAAATAGCTGCTTTCCAAAAAACGCTCATCCAACAGCACAATCACCCCACGGTCGCCCGCTGTGCGGATCACCCGCCCCGCTGCCTGCAGTACCTTATTCATCCCAGGATAACGGTAGGCATAATCAAACCCCTCCCCAGCCCGCTTATCATAATAATTTTTCAAAATTTCCCTCTCATTTCCAATCTGGGGCAGCCCGGTCCCCACTATCAAAGCGCCAATCAGCCGTTCCTCCTTCAAATCAATCCCTTCCCCAAAAATGCCTCCCATCACGCAAAACGCCACCAGCGTACCCTCCCGCGTATCCTGAAATTCCCCCAAAAACGCTTCCCGCTGCGCCTCCAACATTCCGGCCTTTTGCACTAAAACCTGCACCCCTTCTGGCATCACCTGCAAAAACTGGCTATATACCTGCCCCATCAACTGATAAGATGGAAAAAACACCATATAATTCCCCTTTTTCGCCGCCACGACCGCCGCAATATATGCCGCCATCTTACGGAATTCAGCTTCACCCCGCCTGGTATAACGGCTGCTGACATCCCGCCCAATTAAAAGCAGTTTCTGATCTGCGTCAAATGAAGTTTTCGCATACACTGCATAATTGTCGTCCCTTGTACTAAGCATTTCCTTATAATATTGAATGGGAAGAAACGTCGCAGAAAAAAACACCGTGGCCCGCCCTTTATCCAGGCACTTCTGCAGATTACACGACGGATCTACACAAAACAGGCGCATCCGGAACCTGCCATCCGCCCCATGCTCCCCATATACCACATACCGCCCGTCTACGCGCTCATAAATATTCAAAAAATTCCGCAGATTAAGGTAAAACTCTGACACCTCTTTTTTATCCGGTACATCCGCCCCTTCCTGTAAAAAAGCATCCAGACACTCCAAAAGGCGAAGCAGCGCAAACACAAGCGCGCTTATCCCTTCCTCATACACCCGGTACGAATCACATTCCCGTTTATACGAAAGTAAAAGCCGGTTACACCTCGTAAGCTCCTGATCCACACGATTATCCCGGCCCTTTAAAATCTTTTTTACCATAAGGAAATCCTCCTTGCAAATCCCTGCACTGTACATTTCCCTGCCCCGCTCCACCAAATTATGCGCCTCGTCCACCAAAAAAATATAATCCCCCTTCTGTCCCTCAGCAAAAAAACGCTTCAGGTAAACATTCGGATCAAACACATAATTGTAATCGCAAATAATATCATCCGACCATGACGCCATATCAAGGCACAACTCAAACGGGCAGACCTGGAACTTCTCAGCCTGCATAAGCAGCGTATCCCTGTCAAAAAAATCATCCCTCTGCAGCAGTTCATAAACAGCATCATTAACCCGGTCAAAATGCCCCTTGGCATAAATACAGTGCACCGGATTACAATCCATTTCCCCACAAAGGCAAAGCTTCTCCTTGGCCGTAATCACAACTACCTTTGCCCGGTAGCCCCGTCCCCGCAGCAAAGAAAACGTCTCCTTTGCCACCGTCCCTGTAACCGTCTTAGCCGTCAGATAAAAAATCTTATCCGCCAACCCCTCTCCCACGGCCTTCACGGCGGGGTACACCGTTGAAAGTGTCTTTCCCGTCCCTGTGGGCGCCTGGATAAACAGCGTTTTCTTCCGCAGGATCGCCCGGTATACATCCTGCGCCAGCTCCTTCTGCCCTTCGCGGTATTCATACGGAAACAAAAGCCCTGAAGCAGACAACATCATTTCCCGCTTCCAGGCCGATTGGAAATCCGCCCACTTCTGATACTGCGCTGTCATCCCAAGAAACCATTCCTCTAGCTCCGGAAACGAAAGTTCCTCATAAAACCGCCTAATCTCCTCTGTATCAAGATTACAATATGTCACCTGAACCCCTATTTTTCCAAGCCCCTGCTGCCGTGCATACATATAAGCATAGCACATCGCCTGAGCCTTATGCAAAAAAACTGGTTCCTCCAAATACTCCAGGTTCCGGTAGACACACTTAATCTCGTCTATTACTGTCCGCTCCCTTATATTTCCCTCTCCCCCTCCGCCTTCCAGCTCCAAATCCCCGCTATCCGCAGAAACTCCTAAAACCACATCCCCGCCAGCCCCAAGCCCTTTCCTCCCATCCTCCGCCAGCCGGATAATCCCATCCGCCCGGCCCTCAATCAAAAGCACATACTGATCCGTTTCAATTTCTATCTTAAGCGGCACCTCCGCCTGATAAAAAGCGCCCATCCGCCTTTGAATTTTCCGGTGCATCTTACTGCCTTCCTGCATAGCATCCGCCCTGGCCGACATTCCAATCCGATTATCAATATCCCCAGAACGCAGGATAAATTCCACAAGGCTGCGCACCGATATTTTAATTACCGGAAGCCCTTCCATATTCACACCCGTTTCGTCATTTTTATTCCTTTTTCTATTATACCTAAAAACACAAAAAAAGAAAGCGCTCTAATCCGCTTTTCAACCGGATCAGAACGCTTTCCAAAATAAAATAGGTAATATCATCTAAGCTACTGCATAATTTTTCAGCATTTTTTCAAACTTCGCATTTTCGCCAAAGTACTGAACCGTCAAATCCTTCCGCAATCCAAGCCCTAATACACCCAAAAAGGATTTTGCATCAATATAAATATGGTCGTACAGAATATCGATGTCAAAATCACACTGCCCTGCTGCTTTTACAAAATCTTCCACATCTTCTGAATTCTGAAATTTTACTCTCTTTTCTACCATAATTATCATTCCTTTCTAAAACTAATTTACGATTCTAGTTTCCCTCGGTACCTGTAAGATTATGCCATTTGTTTATCATTTTGTCAAATCAGCCCCTTCCTCCAGAATATCTATTTTTTCGTGATTTAGACTTTATTTCCACGTGTTTCATATTCAAATTTTTACTAATCTACAAGCTTTTTTTTGTAAAGTGCAAATAGTTAACACAATTTATTTGACGGATTTTTGAATGTCTGGGAATTATTTCCTAGCAGATTTGTATAAAATCAATAAAATTTTCAGGTTTTTTCAAACACGCTTAAATAAACGCTGCACAAGCAAAAAATCAATTGTTAACTAGCAGAAAAAAATAGGTTGACATTCTGCATAAATTATCATAAAATCATGACAAAATACAAAAAGGAGAATACTACTATGAATTCACGACTCGAAACCCCAACATCATCCACAAAATCCAAACTAACCATCTACCAAATGGCCACCATATCTCTAATGACTGCGCTCCTATGCATCTTAGGTCCCATGTCCATCCCAATTGGCGCCATACCCATTTCATTCACCAATTTTATGATCTACCTCACCGTTTACCTGCTCGGCACAAAGCTTGGTACCTTAAGCTACCTCATCTACTTGCTCCTCGGTACAGCAGGGCTTCCAGTCTTCTCCGCCTACTCCGGCGGCCTTGCAAAATTAGCCGGCCCAACCGGAGGCTATTTAATCGGCTTTATCTTTATGTCCATTATCTCTGGCATATTTATAAAGCAAGGAAAAGGGAAAATACTCCCCTCTATCCTAGGCATGGCAATCGGCACGGCTGTTGCATACCTTTTTGGGACAATCTGGTTTATGATAGAATCCGGCAGTACGCTTATGTACGCATTAACCGCCTGCGTATTCCCGTTCCTAATCGGGGATGCCGTCAAAATCCTGCTTGCTTCCAACATTGGGCCACTCATCCGCAGTGCACTGCAAAAAGCACATTTACTTGAAAGTCTATAAGGGGAAGCCATGAAAATAATAAAACAGCTAGAAGAAAAAATATATCAGGGAAGCCAGATCACAAAAGCAGAAGCACTTGAGCTAATCCCAGTTCCACTTGAACAATTATGCTCGGCAGCAAACCGCATCCGCATACACTTTTGTGGACACATTTTCGATCTGTGCACGATTATCAACGGTAAAAGCGGCCGATGCCCGGAAAATTGCAAATACTGTGCACAATCCGCGCATTATGATACCAAAATTGACGAATACCCTCTTTTGGATACAGACACACTTGTAACTCAAGCGGTTCAAAATGCCAGCCGCGGCGTATTGCGCTATTCCATTGTCACTTCCGGGCGCGCATTAACAGACATGGAAGTTAACTCCCTGTGCAGCGCCATACAGGCCATACGAAAGGCATGCCACATTCAAGTCTGCGTCTCCCTGGGCCTTTTAAACAAAGCACAATACCAAAAGCTATTGTCCGCCGGCGCATCACGCGTACATAATAATCTTGAAGCTTCGGAAAGCTTCTTTCCAAATATTTGCACAACCCATACAGCTGCCGATAAAATTGCCGCCATACAGGCCGCAAAAAAATCGGGCATGCAGGTATGCAGCGGCGGTATTCTTGGCTTAGGTGAAACAATGGAAGACAGGATAGATTTAGCGCTTACCTTACGTGAACTTAAAATCCGTTCCATCCCGGTAAACGTACTAAACCCTATCCCCGGAACCCCGCTGCAAAACCAGCCGCCCCTCAAATACAGTGAAATACGACGCAGCATTGCAATCCTCAGATTCCTGTTACCCAAAGCTGCCATCCGGCTTGCAGGCGGCAGGGGCTTAATGCAGGATAAAGGAAAAGCCTGCTTTCTTTCTGGGGCTAACGCAGCCATATCCGGCGATATGCTTACAACATCCGGCATCACAATTGAAACCGACCTGCAAATGATTGCAGACTGTGGATTCATCCCAGGGCTGTTAGATTAAAAAAAGCGCTCATCCTTCGATGAGCGCTTCATAATTATCCTCTTCTTCATTTTGGTGAAAAATAACCATTCCCAACCGTGCCGTTGCTAAGCACAACACCGCCGTCAAAAAATAAATCCCCACAGCATCCACCTGCCAGCTAAACCACGGTGTATGAAAACCGCTGTCGAGCATATCCGTTTCCACACATAACGACGAGAGCGACAAAAAGAAAAAAACTGCACTAAGCCCTGCCGAGATAACCAATAATACTTTTTTCATCTTATTATCCTTCAATAACGTCACCAACCTTATATTTGTACAAAAATATCCTTCCCCGAATAATTGAATTATAACAGAAAAAATAAAAAAGTCATGCCATTTTAACAAACCTTAAAGAAATCTTAAAAGATACCACTATGCCATTCGGCATGTTAATGAAACCTTAACAAATCCCCATCATTTTATTTGTATAATCCCATTAATCATGGTAAAATATAACTATCAAACAAGGAGGGCATTTTTATGGATGAAAAAGTATACAAAACCATCGGTTTTTCTGGCGCCGCCAATCTGGTTCTTGGAATTTCGGTTCTTGTAACAGGTATAGCCTCTGGTATCCTGCTAATCATTACCGGCGCCAAACTACTCGCAAGCAAAAAAAAGATTCTTCTATAACCAAAAAACGCATATTAAGAAACTCTTAAGTACCCCTGCCCGACGGCTCCTTTGCCGCCCCTTCTACAGCTAAGCGCTCCCGACTACGTTAGCTTATGATGGGGTTAGGGGCCTTAAGTATCCCGTGTGATCCACAGCAATGCCCTGCCCTCTGCCTGACGGCCCCTTAGCCACCCACACTCTACTACTCCATCTCATCTTCTGTAATATAACGAAGCTCCCTTAACTTCTCAAACACCTGCTCACCTATAATCCTGTAAAACGTCTCGTTCCCATGTACAATATCCACACGAAGCGAAGATGGAATCTCTCCTGCCTCCAAATCGTCTTCATCTTGAGACGTCGGCGCAACCCCGGCATCCACAAGCCCCCGCTCCAGCAAATAAGCACGAATATCCAGAAAATGCTCCCCAAACTCTGCCGCAAGCGCCTCATTAATCGGCACAACATCGGGAACTAATGCCAATGAAGTCAGGCCAATCACCAGATAACGATCGGAACCCAAATATTCCAGCATCTGATTTTCCGTTTCTATCAATTCCCCCACCTGTTCAATATCCGGCGCACGATTTGATCCGGCAAACAAGATAACTATATCAGACGGCTTTTTATCCCGGGCAGCAAACGTCTCCACCTTGGTCCCCTCTTCCGCCCATAATACACTCCCTGTCTCTTTCCTTGTAAAATAGTATTTATCCTCTGTGGCATCATAAGCCAGAACCCCCTCTACCCCTGCAATATTACACGGATTAATCCCGCAGTCTCCTAACCGCATCATAATCGGATCTTTTTCCAAATGGTACAAAGATACCTCCACAGGAATCTGCTCCGCCGGAATTTCAAATGAACCGACCGTCATGGGAAATGCACCCATCCGAATCCCTATCTGTTCTGCAGTTTCACCTTGCACACCGTAATTGTATACCTCCAAATTAGTTTTTTCAGCCAATATGCCTGGAAACGTTGTACCATCTCCTCCTTCTCCAAAAGTCAGGCTGTCACCCCAGCATACAATCCTCTCCGGCCGTCCCCACATCTCCTCTAACCCCTTCCCATCTTCCGTTCCGTTTTCCGGCTTTGTTTCCGTTTCACTGTCAAAAGGCAACTGTGCCATTCCACATCCTGCCATGCAAAATAACAGCACGGCGGCAAATATCATTCGTTTCATCTTATTTCCTTTCCGATTCCTTACTTTTTCTATTAACAAAAAAGAAACCCGATAAAATCTGTCTGCAAAGATTTTATCGGATTCAAACAGGGGCAAAAGGACTCGAACCCTCGACATTTGGTTTTGGAGACCAACGTTCTACCAACTGAACTATACCCCTATATAAAAAGCACAAATATGTACCCTCAAAACTCCATACAGGACAATTAACACCCATCCTAACTGGTCAAGCCCTCGGCCGGTTAGTAGCAGTC
>QXXL01000254.1 GCA_009911505.1 Lachnospiraceae bacterium
TATTCCTACATCTACCATTTCCCCAAAAACATCAGGCCGGACTGGAAGGCGCTGCTGGAGGAATGCAGGCAGATGCTCAAGGAGGATGGCGTGGAGATCTAGCCGCGCCATAATGTACACAATTCCCGGCTGTTATCTCTGGTACATTTATGAAGCAGATATAAGTGGATAATACCTGCGTTCAGAGGTAACATGTGTCTAACAAAAGGAAAACGGAGGGAAAAAGGATGGTAAGAAAAGGGGTAATCGGGATACCGCAGGACGGAAGGATGACAGCCTGCAGCTATACGGTAAAGCATTTTGAGGAAGGGAGCGTTTTCGGGATTGACGGCGGGAGGATTTCCAAACTGGCCATAAAGATAGACGGGAAGACCACCTGCTGCTATGACAGGGGATGGGACTGCGAGCCGGAGGATGACGCGACAAAAGCGGCGCTGGCAATCCTGGTCATGGAATACAACTAAGGAGGGAAAAACACGATGAAGGAAATTTACAACGGATATGAACTGAGTACGGCATGGGATGATGAGGCGCTTGGGTACGGTTTCCGCATTTACGGCAGAGACGGTGCAGAGGTTTCCAAAAGCATAGCCCCATATTTTTATGAAGAGAACGCACTGACAGCGGCGAGGGCTGCGGCAGACGCACTCCCGGAACAGGAGTAAAAACACAGGGCATGAGGAGGAAAAGAGGATGAAACTATACAGGGTGGATTACTACGAATGGAACTACACATTTTCAGATTTGTTACCGAGGCAGATGCTTTCGGTGGGGAAGGACGCGGAGGAAGCCATTGCAAACGTAAAACCGAGGGCGGACAGCGACGCGAGGAATTTTTCCGCAAAAGAGATAAAAACAGTCATGGGCCATAAGATAGTGGTCAGATAAAAGCACATACATAGCAGCGGAAAGGGTTCCTTCGGGAGCCCTTTTCCGCTGCGGAAATTTAAGGGAAGGAGGCGGCACAGGTGCAGAGCGGAAGGAAACCCAAGCCCACGGCGGTCAAGGCGCTGGAGGGCAACCCCGGCAAGCGCAGCCTTAACACGGGCGAGCCGAAGCCGGAAAAGAAAGCGCCCCGCTGTCCGGCATGGCTGGAGGGCGAGGCGAAAAAAGAGTGGAAGCGGATGGCGGGGCAGATGGAGAAGCTGGGCATCCTCACGGAGATCGACATGGCGGCATTCGCCGGGTACTGCCAGGCATATGCGCGCTGGAAGGAAGCCGAGGAATTCATCACCCAGCACGGCACCATCGTAAAGACGCCCTCCGGCTACTGGCAGCAGGTGCCGCAGGTGTCCATCGCCCAGACCTATCTTAAGATCATGAACCGTTTCTGTGAGCAGTTCGGCCTCACCCCTTCCTCCCGGAGCCGCATCGTGGCGGAGGGCGGCGAGGATAAGGAAAGCGACACGATGGAGCTTTTGCTCTTTAAGGGAGGCGGGGGATAGTGTTTGACGAGGGAAAGGCGAAACGGACAGTAGATTTCATTAACTGCCTGAAACATACCAAGGGGAAGTGGCGGGGGCAGCCCTTTGACCTGCTCCCGTGGCAGGAGGCCATCATCCGGGATGTGTTCGGCACGGTGAAGGAGAACGGGTACCGGCAGTACAACACCGCATATGTGGAGATTCCCAAAAAGAACGGGAAATCGGAGCTGGCGGCGGGCGTGGCGTTATATATGACCTGCGGCGATAATGAGTGGGGCGCGGAGGTCTACGGTTGTGCCTCTGACCGCCAGCAGGCATCCATTGTCTTTGACGTGGCGGTGGATATGGTGGAGCAGTGCCCCGCACTGAAAAAGAGGATAAAGCCCGTCATGTCGGTAAAGCGGCTGGTGTATAAACCCACCAACAGTTTCTATCAGGTATTATCAGCGGAAGCCTACACCAAGCATGGCCTGAACGTCCATGCGGTCATATTTGACGAACTGCACAGCCAGCCGAACCGGGAGCTGTTCGATGTCATGACCAAAGGCTCCGGCGATGCAAGGACGCAGCCATTATTCTTCCTCATCACCACCGCAGGCACAGACCGCCATTCCGTCTGTTTCGAGCAGCACCAGAAAGCGGAGGACATCCTGCAGGGGAGGAAGGTTGACCCCACCTTCTATCCCGTTATCTATGGCGCGTCCGATGATGCGGACTGGTCATCGGAGGATGTGTGGAGGAAAGCGAACCCCTCGCTGGGGCATACCATTGACATCGAGAAGGTGCGGAATGCGTATCTGAGTGCAAAGGATAATCCCGCAGAGGAAAATATTTTCCGGCAGCTCAGATTAAACCAGTGGGTGAAGCAGTCCACAAGGTGGATGCAGATGGAGAAATGGGATGCCTGCGCCTTCCCCGTGGATGAGCGGGAAGTGCTGGGGCGGGAATGTTACGGAGGCTTGGATTTATCCAGTTCCATTGACATCACCGCTTTTGTTTTGGTATTCCCTCCGAGAAATGACACGGAAAAATATATTTTACTTCCGTACTTCTGGATACCGGAAGAAAATATGCGCCTGCGTGTGCGCCGTGACCATGTGCCTTATGACGTGTGGGAGAAGCAGGGATTCCTGCATACCACGGAGGGCAACGTGATCCATTATGGTTTTATAGAGAATTTCATTGATGATCTCGGAAAGAAATTTCATATCAAAGAGATCGCATTCGACAGGTGGGGCGCGGTGCAGATGGTGCAGAACCTGGAGGGGCTTGGCTTTACGGTGGTTCCCTTCGGGCAGGGCTTTAAAGATATGTCGCCGCCCACCAAGCGGCTGATGGAACTGGTGCTGGAGAAGAACATTGCCCACGGCGGGCATCCCGTCCTGCGGTGGATGATGGATAACATCTTCGTCCGCACAGACCCGGCGGGGAACATCAAGCCGGACAAGGAGAAGTCCACGGAGAAGATTGACGGTGCTGTGGCAACAATAATGGGATTAGACCGTGCGATACGGAACGGCGGCATCAGCACGGGAAGTGTGTACGATGAAAGAGGGATTCTGACAATTTGATGTAGGGAGGTGCCTATGAAACTACCATCTATTTTTGGAACAAGGGGTGCGAGGGATAAGCCAAAGGACAGCTACGGCGGTTCGGCTTATTCCTTTTTCTTTGGAAGAAGCACCAGCGGGAAGAACGTAAATGAGCGTACCGCCATGCAGACCACGGCGGTCTATTCCTGTGTGCGGATACTGGCGGAGGCGGTTGCGTCTTTGCCGATTCATGTGTACCGCTATACGGATACCGGGAAGGAGCGGGTGTATGACCACCCATTATATTACCTTCTCCATGACGAGCCGAACCCGGAGATGACATCCTTTGTGTTCCGGGAGACGCTCATGAGCCACCTGCTCATATGGGGCAATGCCTACGCACAGGTCATCCGGGATGGGAGCGGCAGGGTGTTATCTTTATATCCATTGCTCCCGGACAAGATGGAGGTTGACCGTGACGAGCATGGGCGGCTTTTCTACACTTACACCCGGAATACGGACGAGAACCCCAACTTTTCTGAATACGGCAGGGTGCGCTTAAGGCCGGAGGATGTGCTGCATATCCCCGGTCTTGGTTTTGACGGGCTGGTGGGGTATTCGCCCATCGCTATGGCAAAGAACGCGGTGGGCATGACACTTGCCTGCGAGGAATACGGTGCGTCCTTTTTCGAGAACGGGGCTACGCCGGGCGGTGTGCTGGAGCATCCGGGGGTATTGAAGGACCCGGCGAAGATAAGAGAGAGCTGGCATTCCGTTTACGGCGGCTCCAAGAATGCCGGACGTGTGGCCGTTTTGGAAGAGGGGATGAAATTTCAACAGGTAGGGATTCCCCCGGAGGAAGCGCAGTTTTTGGAAACACGGAAGTTCCAGATAGACGAGATTGCGCGGCTGTACCGCATCCCGCCGCACATGGTGGGCGACCTTGACAAGAGCAGCTTTTCCAACATCGAGCAGCAGTCTTTGGAATTCGTGAAATACACCTTAGACCCGTGGGTGATCCGGTGGGAGCAGTCCATACAGAGGGCGTTATTTCTCCCGCAGGAGAAGAAAGAATATTTCGTGAAGATGAACGTGGACGGCCTGCTCCGGGGCGACTACCAGAGCCGGATGAGCGGCTATGCAGTGGGGCGGCAGAACGGGTGGCTCTCCAGCAACGATATAAGGGAAATGGAAAATATGAACCTGATCCCGGAGGAAGATGGCGGGAACCTCTACCTCATCAACGGGAATCTATGTAAACTCAAAGACGCGGGGCTTTTCGGGAAAGCGCCGGGAGGGCAGGAGGATTCCCTGGAGACTTAAACTGCCTTTAAGAACAGTGCAACTACAGGACGGTTGCATCAGCAGTTATACTACTGGTGCAGATACTGCACTTCGTTGTATGGCGGATGCCCGCAGGAACGCCGTAAACAGGGCGTTTCCGGGGAAACGGTGCGGTTTTTGGTGTGCTTTAAAACACACTTAAAAATACCAACAGGTAAGATACGGTGATTTTAGAGGTGCTGAAATCACCTGGTGTGTCCTGAAACCGGACAGCCGCAGAAGTGCCGTAAACAGGGGATTCTTTGGGGTTTGTGGGATTTGAAGGGTGTGTTTTAAAGCACACGTTGACTACTTTGAGCGGACAATTGTTCTGCCACAGATAACAAATGCCGTGTCCAGTATCAGGACAGCAGCAGTGGCGGAAGGTGACAGTTCCGCTGTCGGTAACACTATAGAATTACTTTTCCTGAACCAGAGGATCGGATTCCCTGCCTGACAGTATTGTGACGGCATCCTGCTATCACTGGCAGAATGCGGAAAGTGCCGTAAACAGGGAGTTTGTGGGAATTGGCAGGGATTTCAGGGTGTGTTTTTGGAGCACCTTGTTTTAGCTGTAGTAAAAGCAGCGTGTGTTATAACACAGTATTTCAGGAGACAGGAGGGCTGAAAGAGTGAAGAGGAAGTTCTGGAACTGGATCAAAAATGATGTGGGAGGGGAGGAGGAGCGCACCCTCGTACTGAACGGTGAGATTTCGGATGAAACGTGGTACGGGGATGAAGTGACACCGGCGCTATTTGCAAAGGAGCTGAATGCCGGGAGCGGCAACATCACTGTGTGGATCAATTCACCGGGCGGCGATGTGTACGCCGCGGCACAGATTTACAACATGCTCATGGAGTACAAAGGCGATGTGACCGTGAAGGTGGACGCGCTGGCGGCTTCGGCAGCCTCCGTCATCGCTATGGCGGGCACCACGGTGCTGATGTCCCCGCCAAGTTTAATGATGATCCACAATCCGATTACAGTAGCAATCGGGGATTCCAAGGAAATGCAGAAGGCGGGGGAGATGTTAAATGAAGTGAAAGAAAGCATCATGAACGCCTACGAGATCAAGACCGGGATGGAACGCAAGAAGATATCCCACCTCATGGATGCGGAAAGCTGGTTCAACGCAAAGAAAGCCGTGGAGCTTGGCTTTGCGGACGGCATCCTGCACGGGAAGGAAGATACGGAAGAAGATGCAGAGGGATTGATGTTCTCCCGCACAGCGGTGACAAACTCCCTGCTGACCAAGCTGATTCCGAAAAAGCCGGAGGCAAAAGTACCCATAGAGCAGTTAGAGAAGCGTTTACAGTTATTATCACATTAAATTTATGGAGGGAAATGTTATGAGCAAGATTTTAGAGTTAAGGGAAAAACGGGCAAAGGCATGGGAGGCGGCAAAGAAGTTCCTCGACAGCAAGCGGGGCGAGGACGGCCTGCTTTCCGCAGAGGACACCGCCGCCTATGAGAAGATGGAGAAAGAGGTAGTCGATCTTGGGAAGGAGATCGAGCGCCTGGAGCGGCAGGCCGCTATTGACGCGGAGCTGAACAAGCCCACCTCCGGGCCGATCACCAACAAGCCTAACAACCACCCGGACGGGGAGGAAAAGACGGGCAGGGCGACTGATAATTACAGGAGGACGTTCTGGAACGCCATGCGCCGGAAGAATTTCTTCGATGTGGAGAACGCCCTGCAGGTGGGGACGGATTCTGAGGGCGGCTACCTTGTGCCGGACGAATTTGAGCATACGCTGGTGGAAGCACTGGAGGAAGAAAACTGTTTCCGTGGGCTTGCCACGGTAATCCAGACCTCCAGCGGCGACAGGAAAATCCCCGTGGTGGCGTCCAAAGGCGAGGCGGCATGGATTGACGAGGAAGGGGCATACCCGGAATCGGATGATTCCTTCGGGCAGGTATCCATCGGCGCTTTCAAGGTGGCGACCATGATCAAGGTATCGGATGAACTGTTAAATGACAACGTATTTAACTTAGAGGCTTACATCTCCAAAGAGTTCGGGCGCAGGATCGGGACCAAGGAGGAGGAAGCCTTTTTCATTGGGGACGGCAAGGGCAAGCCCACGGGCATCCTGAACGCTGCGGGCGGCGCTTCCGATGGCGTGACCACCGCCACGGCGAACATCACCTTTGATGACGTGATGGATTTATTTTATTCCCTGAAAGCGCCTTACCGCAAAAAGGCTGTGTGGCTGCTGAACGACACCACCGTGAAAGCCCTGCGGAAACTGAAAGATAATAACGGCAACTATATCTGGCAGCCTTCCGTGCAGGCTGGCGTGCCGGACATGATTTTAAACCGCCCTTACCACACTTCCTCCTATGTGCCGGAAGCAGCGGCGGGCAATAAGGTGATGGCATTCGGTGATTTCTCTTACTACTGGATTGCCGACAGGCAGGGGCGCTCCTTCAAGCGTCTGAATGAACTGTTTGCGGCTACCGGGCAGGTGGGATTCCTCGCTTCACAGCGTGTGGATGGCAAGCTGATCCTTGCCGAAGCGGTAAAGACCATGACCATGAAGAAAACTGCATCAGCGGCATCATAAGAAGGGAGGCGGCAGGGATGGCGATTCTGACATTGGAGGAAACAAAACAGTATCTCCGGGTGGACAGTACGGATGAGGATGATTTTATTTCGGGATTGATTGAGACCGGGGAAAATCTGTGTGCGGATGTGGCGCGGGTGGATAAATCGGAACTGGAAGCGCATCTCCCGATGGCGCGGATTGCCGTCCTCTATGCCGCCGCCTACCTTTATGAACACCGGGAGCAGGCAGACCACGGGGAACTGGCGGGAACGCTTCGCTCCCTGCTGTTCGGCATACGGAAAGAGGTGTTCTGATGGTGCTTGGGGAATGGAAGGATAAGATCATCATTCAGAAGAGCGTGGCGGGCAACGACAGAGCCGGGAACCATGTGCTGGAATGGCAGGATTATTACACCTGCCACGCCTATGTGAACAACCTTTCCGGGAAGGAGTATTGGGAGGCGGCGCAGCTTAATGCGGAAAAAGAGATATTTTTCCTTATCCGTTATTGCAGCGAAGCCGCCGCCATCGACACGGAGCATTTCCGCATTATCTTCCGGGGACAGGTCTATAACATCACGTTCATTGACAACGTGAAATACCAGAATAGAACCATAAAGCTGCGGGCGGCTTTGGAAAAGAGGGGAGGCTGAATAAATTCTCCCTTTGGAAAAGAGGTAGGAATGTCTGAAAGAAAAGTATCCATCGAGCAGATGGCGGAGGCGGTTATGGACGGTCTGATCGAGTATGCCGGGCTTGCCACGGACGTGATGAAGGACTGCGTCACCAAAGCCGGGAACACGGTGAAGTCGGAAGCAAAAGCCAACGCCCCGGTAAGGACAGGGCAGTACAAAAAGGGATGGGCGGTAAAGAAACAGAAGGAGACCGCCAATGCACTGGAACTGGTGGTGCATAACAAAAAGCGTTACCAGCTCACCCACCTTCTGGAGAAAGGCCATGCCAAGCGTGGCGGCGGGAGAGTCCGGGCATTCCCCCATATCGCCCCTGCGGAACGGGCGGGCATCCGGGAACTGGAGGAAGGCATCAAAAGGGGGCTGGAAGGATGAGCCATGAGGAAGTATTGAAGATGATGGAGGAAATGGGGCTGCCCTTCGCCTATGACCATTTCGTGGAGGGCGAATCCCCGGAGCCGCCCTTCCTCGTATTTTTATATCCCAAAGCTGCCAATTTCGCAGCGGACGGGATTGCATATTTCAAAATCAACCAGCTTGACATTGAACTGTACACTGACTTAAAAAATCCCGATCTGGAAGAAACCATAGAGGCAGTCCTGCTGAAATACGGCATCTTCTACGGGAAATCGGAAACGTGGATAGAGTCGGAAAAGCTGTATGAAGTTTTGTATGAAATGGAGGTCTGAAATGAAGAACAACAATAAAGTGAAATTCAATATCTGCAACTGCCATTATGCCTTGCAGAAAATACAGGAGAATGGGGAGATCGGATTCGAGAACCCGGTGGCAATGCCCGGCGCGGTTTCCATCGCATTAGACCCCAACGGGGAGCCGGAATCGTTCTATGCGGACGGCATCGAGTATTACATCATAGCCAACAACATGGGCTATGACGGCGACTTGGAGCTTGCCCTGATTCCTGAAAGTTTCCGCACGGACGTGCTGAAGGAGGAAGCGGACAATAATGAGGTGCTGGTGGAGAACGCGCACTCGGAAACTGCGGCCTTTGCGCTGCTCTTTGAGTTTGACGGCGACATCCGCAAAATCCGCCATGTGCTGTATAACTGTTCCGCAAGCCGCCCCAAGATCGAGGGCAAGACCAATGAGGAGAGCCGGGAGGTGCAGACGGAGACGCTGACCATCAAGGCAAGGCCGCTGGCAAGCGGCTATGTGAAAGCCAAGACCGGGAACAGGACATCTGCGGAAACCTATGCCAACTGGTATAAATCCGTATATCTGCCGGAACCCAAAGCGGTGGATGCAGAAACAGAAGGACAGGGATAAGGAGGCTGAAAGGATATGAGCATTGTCAGGAAAATAGAGATTGACGGGCAGGATGTACTTTTCAAGGCATCTGCCGCTATACCGAGGATTTACCGCTTGAAGTTCCAGCGTGACATTTATAAGGATTTGCGGATTCTGGAAAAGAGTATCGGTGAGGGGGATGAGGAAAACTCCAACCTTCATTTATTCTCTCTTGAAATGTTCGAGAATATCGCCTACACGATGGCGAAACACGCCGACCCGCAGATTCCCAATGAAGTGGACGAGTGGCTGGACGGTTTCAACACATTTTCAATATACCAAGTCCTGCCGCAATTGATAGAACTGTGGGGGCTGAACGTGCAGACGGATGTTGAAGCTAAAAAAAACTTCGCCCAACTGAGCGGGAAATGACCACGCCGCTGTTCCTTCTGCGGTGTGTGCAGCTAGGGCTTTCGATGGCGGACTTGGAACTGCTCTCCATCGGGCTTATCAATGATATGTACTGTGAGAGCAGGAACGACTCATTTTCATACGCTATACTTGGCGATCAGACCTTGATGGATGCATTTTAGCTGTGATATAGAAAGTTTCCATTGACAATTACATTCAAGTGGGTGTAAAATGAATTACACTCATTTGAATGTAAAAGAAAGGAGGGAGAAGTTTGGAGCAGATAGATTTAAGCGGCTTTCAGATGTGCCACCTTGACAACGACCAGCACTCGGTCTTAAGGGAAAAGCGGGTGGTGCTTGGGATGACGCAGCAGCAGGTGGCGGATAAGGCGGGCATCATTTTACAGCAGTACCAGAAGTTTGAGAGCGGCGAGAGGGACATCATGACCAGTTCTTTCCGCACAGCCTGTAAGGTGATCGAGGCGCTGGGAATGGATATCACCGATTTTTATCACGGGGAGTACACAATCGGGGAGGAAGTATATTCATCAGCGGAAGGGCTGCGGTATAAAAAAACGGGCAGGCTGACCAATGAGGATGCTGCGGAGGCATAGGATGCCGGAAAGGAGCGTGTTGGAATGAAGAAATTATTCTGCTATGCGGACAGGTATATCAGGAAAAGTGACTGGAAAGATTTAGCCATGATAAAATTCTGCCTTTTTTCTATGGGAATTTTGGCAGGGATGCGGATACCGGAAAAGAACAGGAAGCAGGCAGGGTGGATTGCCGCAGCCGTTTTTGCTGTAACCTACATCCCATTGATGGCGAAGTTCTTTTCTGTCATTACGGAAAAGGAAGAGTAGGGCTGGATTTATAACTGAATATTTCTTACATAGGCACTTGCCATAACAGCAGGTGTCTTTTTTTACGCATTTTTCAGGGAGCCTCCGGGCTTCCTTTTTTCGTGGGGAGGTGCTTTGGGGTGGGAGCGTCAAGGATACAGGGCATTACGGTGGAAATCGGCGGCGACACCACAAAGCTGACCGCCGCGCTGAAAGGGGTAAACGGGGAGATACGTACTACGCAGTCTCAGTTACGGGATGTGAACAACCTCCTGAAACTGGACCCCGGCAACACGGAACTGCTGGCACAGAAGCACCGGCTCCTTGCGGAAGCGGTGCGGGAGACGAAGGAAAAGCTGGAAACCCTGAAAGCCGCTGCGGAACAGGCAAACGAGGCATTGGCAAAGGGGGAGATCACCCAGGAGCAGTACGATGGCTTACAAAGGGAGATCATCGAGACCGAGGAACGGCTGAAAAGCCTCGAAGAACAGGCGAACCAGTCGGCGGTGGCGGTGCAGAAGATTGCCGCCGTGGGCGAGGACTTGAAGAACCTTGGGGATAAGATTTCCGGCGTGGGGACTACCCTCACCAAGACTGTGACCACGCCCATTGTGGGGCTTGGCACGGTGGCGGTCAAGACGGCGGCAGACTTCGATACCGCCATGAGCCAGGTCGGGGCGGTTTCCGGGGCAACGGGGAAAGACCTTGATGCCCTGCGGGATAAAGCCCGCGAGATGGGGAGCAAGACGAAGTTCTCCGCATCTGAGGCAGCCGAGGCAATGAACTACATGGCGATGGCCGGCTGGAAAACTTCGGATATGCTCTCCGGCATTGAGGGCATCATGAACCTTGCGGCGGCATCCAGTAATGCCAATACCAACGTCTCCAAAAGAATATGTTGCCCCATTTTTCCCTAAACATAGGAAATACAAGGCTTTCAACGTTGTTTAATTTATATAACGTCTTTTTGCGTGTTTATTTTTATTTATTTTGCATCGTTATATAACGTTATATAAATAAAGGGTGGAAACGCTACTTTCTACCCTTTATCATGCACATCTAAAAATCAGTATCAAGATGCGTATTGTAAGATTCAGCTAGTTGCTTTTCTAATTCTTTTATACGCTTCATAGCTTCATCGTACTTGGTTTTATACTTTTCATCTTTTTCATATTCATTTAATTTAGTTTTTAATGCCTTATTTTCTGCCCTTAAAGAAGTAATAATAGTATCTTTGCTATCACGATTTTGTTCAGTCTTTTTTCTTCCAGTTGGGATACATACTTTATTGACTTCTTCCATTAGCGCAGGATATTTGTAAAGATATTGGATTGATACTCCAGCTTGCTTGCAAAACTGAGTTTTTGTTATAGGCTTTTTATTCCTTTTTGTTTTTCTGAGCATGTCCTCTACTTTCTGAATAGTTGCATCTTTTCTATTTTGTTGGTATTCAATCATTGACTTTTCCTTTTTCATTGTAATTTCTCCTTTACTGTTTTTATAATATTTTCTAGCTCTTCTTTTAGTTTAAGATTCTTTTTTAACAACACTTCCATGTTATTTGCTTTGGCGATTTCAATGGTATCAAGCACATTGCTTAATTGCATTTCATGATGCTGGGGTCAAAAGCCCAACTACCGAACATTGAAAATTTAATATTTTACAGTAAATAAAGACAATCTACC
>QXXL01000255.1 GCA_009911505.1 Lachnospiraceae bacterium
TGGTATGGATTTGGCGGGCGTGTGGAATGGTGTGCCTGCTTCGCATCGTGGTGTGCCGACCAGTGCGGCTATCTGGAAAGCGGAATTGTGCCGAAATTCTCCCTCTGCTCGGACGGCGTAAACTGGTTCAAGGGCAAAGGACAATGGCAGGACAAGGACTATGAGCCGCAGGCAGGCGACCTCATTTTCTTTGATTGGGGGAGCGACGGCTCAATCGACCATGTAGGCATTGTAGAGAGATGCAAGAATGGAACGGTCTACACCGTGGAGGGTAACTCTGGGGATGCCTGCAAACAGCAGAGCTATCCAGTTGGGAGCGGCTCAATATACGGCTACGGATGCCCAAACTATTAGTTGGGCGGAGCAAAAGGAAACCAGAGGTCAATCCTCTGGCTCTTTTGCTTTACATAGCCCGTTTACAGTTGCTTCGACAACAGACAGTTCTTTGTCATCCAGTCGGTCAAGCATAGCATCCAAACGTCTTCGGATAGAACTTTTCTTTGCTTTTTCCTCAGTATGTATATGTTCGTCAACTGATACATCAAACATTGTGATAAGTTGAAGAAACAGCTCTATGCTTGGATACTGCCCCTCATTTTCAACAGCTTGAAGATGTCTGGGATTATAATCAATAATCTCCGCAAACTGTTCTCTGGTCACGCCTTGAGCTTTACGGGCTTTTTTGATTGCCAGTCCTAACGGTCTGAAATCAAAGTCAAAATCGTTGTTTCTTTTGTCCATGCGTTCACCACCTGTACTCTGAAAACTTTTACCCTTATATTTTACAGAGGTGTGGTATCCTACTAAACGATGTGAAATCCTATTTGCATAATTGTTGCTATTTATATAAGCGGTTATAATAGATGTAAATTAGCACATAAATGGATGTTCTTTCTAAAATTTCACATTCGCTCCATATTGGAGTGTTAAACTGAAAAAAGAGGTGATTTATATGGCGACATTACTTATTGTTGAAGATGACCGAAAAACAAATGAAGCGATTTGCGAGTATTTGAAATTAGCGGGACACAAATTAATTCCTGCGTATGACGGGGAATCTGCGCTGCAATGTTTTAGCAATAGCAGGATTGACTTAATTGTACTTGACATTATGCTTCCAAAAATATCGGGGCTTTCTGTTTTGCATGAAATCAGAGAAAAAAGTTCTGTCCCGATACTTATGCTAACAGCAATAGGGGACGAATATACACAAGTTTCCAGCTTTGACGGACAGGCAGATGACTATATCGTAAAACCCTTTTCCATGATTTTGTTAGGGCGGCGCATTACTGCACTTTTAAGAAGAAGCGGAAAGGGGATTTTGCCAGATACAATCGAATTTGGAAATGTAATTGTAGATTTTTTAGGTTATACAGCAAAAGATGACAATGGAAAAATCGACGTTACTCCAAAAGAGATTGACTTGCTGAAATTGTTTGTGGAGCATAAAGGACTGGTTCTGACCCGTTCCCAGATACTTGACGATTTATGGGGCGACAGCCATCCTATTATTGACAGGACAGTAGATACTTATATAAAAAACCTGCGAAAAAAACTGCATCTTGACTGCATTGTTACTGTAAAAGGAATTGGATATAAATATGAGGTGGACTAATATGGCACGAATAAAAATATTTCCTAAGACATTTTTATATACATTGAGTGTCTTGATATTTATTGTAATAACTGCACATGGCATCATGTATGTTCTTGCCCCACAAATATCTTTAGGACTTGTTGGCGAGAAAGGAATGGAACTGGACGGATTTTTAGTCAGTACGGACGTAGATGCCTCACAGTTTGTAACATTTACGATAAAACGTGCCCTGCCTGTTTCTGTTTCCTGTTGTATCGTGATTGCCATTGTCTGTGCTGCACTTTTTTCCAGAAGCATGACGCGAAATATTTGTCACTTATCAGAAACAGCGCAGCGCATGACAAAAATGGATAAGTCTGCGATATGTTCTGTTACTTCGGGAGATGAAATTGAAGATTTGGCAGGAAATATCAATAGTCTTTACAGGAGTTTGCTGAAAGCAATCCATAATCTTGAATTAGAAAAAAAGTATGTGCAGGAAAGCGAGAAATTGAAAATAGATTTTTTGCGTGCAGCTTCCCACGAATTAAAAACGCCTGTTACTGCTTTAAACGCCATTCTTGAAAATATGATACTTGGAGTAGGAAAATATCAAGACTATGACGTATATCTGCCAGAGTGCAAAGAAATAACAGAACAGCTTTCCAAGATGATACATGAAATTTTAGAAACATCCAAAATGAATATCATAAATGAAGAAAAACCGACCGAAATAAATTTGCCAGAACTGCTCACAAACCTTTGTGAGCCATATAAACTGATTGCCGTTGCAAACGAGATAAATTTTTCTGTCTGCCTGCCACAGCATTTTACAGTCAGTATACCCATTTCCTTATTTGAAAAGGCAGTTTCTAATATTCTTGCAAATGCAGTTGCATATACAGAAAGCGGGAAGCTGATTTCTGTTTCTATGGATGGCAGAAATCTTGTTGTTGAAAATGAATGTGTCCCTGTTCGGCAATCCGAAATCCCCCGGTTGTTTGAGCCATTTTACCGTCTTGATTATGCAAGAAGCAGAGAGCAAGGAGGAAATGGCTTAGGCTTGTATATTGTGGACACTATTTTTTCTGCACTTTCTATTCCATATACGTTTCAAGCGAAAGACAATCCGCAAAGAATGTGTTTTACTATATATTTATGATGAAAAACCCTCCGATGTTTCGGGGGATTTTTTTCTTCCGTTTATTTTTCACAGATATTCCATATACGTTCCATATAGGAATGTTATTTTAATATTGTGTTCAAAAAATAAAAAACGGAGGTATCAAAATGAATTTTTTAAAACGGGCAATGTTATATGTTACTCGAAAAAAAGGGAAAAGCATAGTGCTTTTTTGTATATTGCTTATTATGGCAACCTTTGTCTTGTCGGGATTGTCTATCGGGAAAGCTACAAAACAAGCACAGCAAAATCTGCGTCAAAGCCTTGGCGGTTCTTTTCATGTCTGGACGGACTACACAGATAATAACCCCTATCTGCATAAAGAGTCGGACGAGGATGAAAGTGGAGGGACTGGATATATCATGTATTCCACAGAGCAGTTATCCTCTGATATGGTGAAAAATATCCGTGATATAGCAGGAGTGAAATATTGCGATGCATTTGATGAAACATTATTGGATTTTGAACAGTTGTCTTTTTTCAAGGGGACAATTCCTTTGGAGGAAGAATTAGGGAATAGCACGACTACGGTAAGTCTATGGCGTTCCGAAGAACACAATTTGTTTACAAATGGCGTTGTCAAACTAACGGAAGGCAGGCATATTACAGAAAAAGATACGGGGAAAGCAATTATTTGTAAAGATTTGGCTGATAAAAATGGCTTAGGGATAGGCGATATGCTGAAAACGAGGTCTATGGATGGGCGCAGCATGACGCTGGAAATCGTTGGATTGTTTACAGCAATGGAAACAGAAAAAATCGGCAAGAATATAGAGGGCTATAATAAAATACAGAATCGGGTGTTTATAGATATAGCGTCGGCAATTCTTATCGAGAACACCCCTGCTGTCCAGGGATTTTCAGAAGTTTCAATTACCATAAACGACCCAGAAGAAATGGATGAAATTATCGAAAAAGTGAAAAAGACGCCTGGATTTAAAGAGGATGGATTTACGATTGATACGGAAAATGAAACTTATGAAAATACGGCTTCCTCTCTGGAAAGTATGGATAAACTGGTGATAGGTCTGCTGATTGCGGCTATCCTTGTCAGCGTTGTAATCTTATCGCTTATTCTTACTCTATGGGGAAAATCACGTGTCCGTGAAACAGGTGTGTTCCTCTCGCTTGGCATAAAAAAGACAGACATTATAGGGCAATATCTGACAGAAGTATTGCTGATTGCAATCGTTGCTTTTGGGATTTCCTTCTTTACAAGTAATATGGTTTCAAACCGTATCGCCGATGTGCTTTTACAGCAGGATATACAGAATAAAATAGAAGAACCGAACGACGTGCAGCAAGATGACATTGTGATAGAATCGTTTGAAAGTACAGCATTAGGAGGTGTAGACAATATAGAATTGAGCGGTGCAGAAAATACAGATTATTTGGAAACGGATATTGAAGTTTCTGTAAGCATAGAAAATTTATTACAGCTATATCTTGTTGGATTTGTAATTATCATTGTATCTGTTATGATATCGTCTATTGCGGTCATGCGTTTGAAGCCGCGTGAAATTTTATCCCGCATGAGTTAGGAGGAGAAAAAGATGACAACGCTAATATGTGAAAACGTAACATATCAATATGAAAAAGGCTCAAAGGTCTTAGAACATATCACAACTCAATTTGAAACAGGAAAAATGTATGCGATACTTGGTGCATCTGGTTCTGGGAAAACGACCCTGTTATCATTGATAGGCGGTCTTGATATTCCACAGGAAGGAAAAATTATGTTTAATGGCAGGGATATATCGGAGATGGGACTTGAATACCATAGGCGCAATCATGTTTCTGTCATATTCCAGAATTACAATCTTATTGATTATATGACTCCGATTGAAAACGTAAAATTGACCGCAAAACAGGACGCCCTGCCAATATTAAAGCAGCTTGGATTGACGGAGGATGAAGCAAAACGAAATGTAATGAAACTGTCGGGAGGACAGCAGCAGCGTGTGGCAATTGCCCGTACACTGGTATCGAATGCCCCTGTTATTTTAGCGGATGAACCAACGGGAAATTTAGACAAAGATACTGCCGCAGAAATTACGGGGATTTTGAAAAATTGCGCCCATCAGATGAATAAATGCGTAATTATTGTTACCCACTCC
Organism: Lachnospiraceae bacterium; assembly: GCA_009911505.1. Classification (GTDB taxonomy): domain Bacteria; phylum Bacillota; class Clostridia; order Lachnospirales; family Lachnospiraceae; genus Roseburia_B. The sequence continues at coordinate 4,877 of QXXL01000255.1, forward strand.
AACGACCTTGTAAAACAAGCAGATACCGTTTTTAAGTTAAAAAAAGGCAGGTTGCTTCAAATATGAAATACGAGTGGATATATTGCCCGATTTGCAAAAAAAAGACGCATAACAAATTTAGGGAAGATACTGTTTTGAAAAACTATCCGCTTTATTGTCCAAAATGTAAACGGGAAACGATAATTAACGCAAAAAATATGCAAGTATTTATCATCACAGAGCCAGACACATAGATGCAGAGCCGATGAATGTGTGGAATGAATGAAACCACAGTTTATCGGCTCTGCATTTTACTTAATTAAATGCAGATACGTCCACCAAATAAAAAAAACGGCGATTTGGTGGGCGGTATTGCTATGCCCGAAAGACTTAACAAGCACTCTCCAAACCTGTTTTAAGTTTGGAGGGATTTTTATTGCCTGCAAATAGCAATTTCCAGTTATATATATCATATCGGAGATGGGTGGACAGCCTGTTAAAAAAATCCTTGTCAGTGCAAGGGGGCTTTTTATCCAAGAAGTAGAAGTCAAATCTCTACATATAAGAACTAATATATCTATAAACCGTAAAGGCACGACAGCCCTTACGGTTTTTCTTTTGTCGTTTTTTGTCGGAATACGCCGCAGGGCTGTTTCTGGCGTGGGATGCCGTTCTCCGCCTTTCAATCTGGATTTTCAAAAAAATTCAGATTGGAGGTAACGGATTATGGCGTACAACAAAGCCAGAGAAGAAAGAAAATGGCGAATATGGAAAGAAGCCGAGGAAAAGCAGCTTAGGAGCTTGGGTGTCAGCGAGGGCGATATTGAAAAGCTCCGTGTCCATGATTGGGCGATATTCAATTCCGACAGACGGTACTATGAGAAATTGCAGGATGCGGGTACATATCTTGAGGAAGTGGCAGAGGACACAGCACAGCCCGAAGTAAAAACGGTTGAGGAATTTTTGGACAGCATTGAAAATGCAGTGCTGTATCAAGAGCTGCATCAGTTGGACAAGCTCACTCTCCAAGCGTTGCTGATGAGGATGCAGGGCTTTTCAGTCACTGAAATTTCAGTGGAATTGAGTTTAAACAAGGAAGTCATTTACAAGCGTTTGAACAGGTTTAAGAAAAAAATTAAAAAACTTTTGGGATAGTGTCCAAAATCGCACTCTCCCATCGGCTACTGGGTGAGAGGGCAAAATCTCTTGCCCAGTTTTCTTTTATATCGGAAACGGGATGGCTCTTTGACAACCGAATATCCATTCACCAAATACATTCTCTTTGTGGCTGTAATAAGCGTAAGCGTGTGCAGCGGTACGCCATGACCCGCCGAAAGACGGCAAGCGGAAAATATCGACTGAAAATATCGGGCAGCTCCCGATTTCGCCAAGACCCACAAAGAGGACAATGATACTCCCGTCCAGCCACAGTCCGAGCGGTAACCAATCCGCCGCAGGCAATGGGGGCGGCTCTGTCAGACCGA
>QXXL01000256.1 GCA_009911505.1 Lachnospiraceae bacterium
CAACTCCCGTGGCGTCAGTTCGCTGCTGACCGTTTGGTGATTTCCCTTGCGTAATCACGCATCAGCATTTTCGGGATGTCGGGGACAAATAGAAAATGCCTTTTATCATAAAGCCAGATGCAGGGCGGTCTATTGGAACAGGGCTTGTTTGATGCTCTCCCGACCTTAAATACTCCCTTGCATTTGGCTGTTACATAGGTAGGGTATTCCTGCCTAAATCCAGATGGAGGTTATAAAAAATATGGAAAGAACAATCAGGCGTGGCGACATCTACTACGCAGAGCTTAATCCCGTTGTCGGTTCGGAGCAGGGCGGCACACGACCCGTACTTATCATTTCCAATAATATAGGCAACAGGCACAGCCCGACAGTCATCATTGCCGCTATCACGGGCAGGACACAGACAAAGGCAAAATTGCCGACACACACCGAAGTAAAGAACTTTGAGGGACTTGACAGAGAATCTATTGTTTTGCTTGAACAAATTCGTACAATAGATAAAAAAAGATTAAAACAGTATATGGGCATGATGCCCGCTGAAGCGATGGCAAGAGTTGACAAGGCTCTTGCCATCAGCGTTTCCATTAAAGGAGGACATCGGAATGGATAAAATTGAGATTGATAAAGAGTATGTTGCTGCCATATTAATTGAGCTTCTCTTTGAAAAAGGGCTTGTAAACAAAGAAACATATATGAATGTCTACAAGCACTACAATTTGCACATTTCACAAGCGGCTTGATTTTTAGTACGATTATAAAAAACAAAGCAAGGAGGAATTCATTATGCAAAATATAGCAGCTAGGCATAATCCTTATATTTTTTTAGATAAGAACAGAGAGCGGACGGTTGTATATTATGGGCGAGTTTCAACAGAGCATGAAGCTCAACTTGCAGCTCTTGAAAATCAATTACAGTGGTACGATGACCAGACGGAACGGCACAGTAACTGGAATGTCCTTCAAAAATATATCGACGAGGGAATAACAGGGACACAAGCGAAAAAACGTCCCGCATTTTTAAGGATGCTTGAAGATGCAAGGGCAGGAAAGTTTGACCTAATTGTAACTCGTGAAGTCTGCCGTTTTGCAAGAAACACGGTTGATACTCTGGTAACAACAAGGGAGTTGAAAAATCTTGGAATTGAAGTCTATTTTGTGGAAGATAACATTTGGACAATGGATGGGGACGGAGAACTTAGACTTACGATAATGGCAACATTAGCACAAGAGGAAAGCCGTAAAGTTTCTGAACGTGTTCGGGCGGGGCAGAAAATCAGCCGTGAAAATGGTGTTTTATATGGAAATGGAAATATCATTGGTTATGACCGTGTAGGAAGCACTTATGTAATAAATGAGGAACAGGCAGAAACAGTAAGAATGATTTTTGATTTGTATTTACAAGGCGCTGGGCAGACCAAAATTGCAAAAGAACTCTGTCGTCTTGGGAGAAAGGATGGGCATGGGCAGGTGAGCTGGTCTGCATCAAAAATCGGACGCATCCTGCATAACGCCACATATAAAGGATATAATTGTTATCTGAAATCGTTCAGCAATAATTATCTGGAACAGAAGCGGATAAAGAATCTTGATGAAGAAACATATATGTATGTCAAGGGGGATTTTGAGCCGATTGTTTCAGAGGAAGTTTGGAATAAGTGCAGCGAAATACGCAAGGCACGGACAACAAAAATGATAGTAAACAAAGGTGAGAGAACATATGGAAAGAAATCTACACAAGATGTATGGCTTAGAAAGTTACGTTGCAGTTGTGGTTCAACATTCCGAAAAAACAAGTGGAGAACTAATAAGAGGGGAGATGAAGTTTTCGGGTATCAGTGCTATAATCAAGTCAATAATGGCAGCAAGGCTTTCCGAGAGAAGAATGGTCTTGA
>QXXL01000257.1 GCA_009911505.1 Lachnospiraceae bacterium
TGACATCCGTATGGTCGGTGATTGGAAATTGGAAATTATGGCTAAGAAGATTTTCGAGGGCATCTGGTCAGAGCAAGAACGTAAGAATGCAATCTTAGAGGTTTATAGGCTCTTGAATGAACATTATCAATCAGATACCAAGAACAATCAAGCCGCAGCTTCGGCGTTAGAGGGAAAAATAGCAAGGCTAAAAAATAAGATTGATAATCTTATCAGCATGAGGGCTGATGGGGAAATTACAAAAGAAGAATTTAAGTCGCTGAAAGATACGACCGAAGCGGAGCTTAATAAATATATGGAAGAAAAGTCACGGCTGAGTGAGCTATCTGATAGTGAGAGTGGCATGGAATTTGATATTGAGAAAATAAGAGCCGTACTTGAAGAAGCGTTAGACTTTTCCAAACCCAAACTTGATGACAGTGTTATTGAAAAATTTGTTTCGCAAATTATTCCCGTAGATAATTGCAGGTATCGTTGGGATTTGAATTTCCTGCCGAATGAAACGCAATCACTTGTTTGCAAAGTTGAGGGCAGAAAAAACCATGCCAATGCAACTATTGAGGAGGGGAACGAAGATGAGGACGAAAGTCCTCGTACATATGTCCTAAGCATGGATTACAGCAACATAAGTGTGACAGCAAAAAACGCCTATCAAAGTTACGTTCTGCACAGGCGGCTATTAACAGCAAGTAATACACTGGAAGCTGAGTAAATAGTAGCTTGATTATTTGCAGGTATGAATAAAGAGAAGTCTTCTGTTACTTTATAGAAAAAGTAACAGGGGACTTTTTTGTGTGAACCGGCAGGAACCGGCGATACCGACACAAACGTGACACAAACATGTGCGGGTTATGGATTGTTAAAGGGAGAGTTTTGTGCTAAAATGACTATAAAGGGAGTGGGATGCTATGGACAGGAAATTGAAGGTGTATTAGGACACATCTGTTATAAGTTATCTGCAACAGGAAGATGCGCCAGAGCGAATGAAGGATACATTAGCTCTTTGGGCACAGTTTGAAGTTGGAAAGTATGATATTTTTTTGTCACAGGTGACGCTTGATGAAGTGGGTGAATGTCGAGAACCCAAAAGAACAGTATTGTATGAGTATTTGAGCAGGATTTCATATACAAAGTTGGAAATTACAGATGAAGTTCTTAAAGTTGCAAATCAGATTATAGATATGGGTATACTGACAAAGAAAAGTATTGATGATTGTCAGCATATAGCTACTGCTGTCGTGCATGGGCGTGACTGCATCATATCATGGAATTTTAAGCATATTGTAAATATAAAGACTATTAAGGGTATCAGGGCAATCACACACCTTGAAAGCTATAAGGATATTGATATTATGAATCCGTCTGTATTATTGGGAGGTGGGGAATAATGGCATATACATTGGAAATCAGCCCAGATTTTACGGTTGAGGATATCCACAAGATTCGAGAGCGTAATTATGAAGTGACAAAGCATATGACAACGGAGGAGAAACTGCTGTATTATAATACACCAAGGACAGATGCGGAAGAACAGATAGAAAAGCTTAGGGCAAAACGCAATTAAGTCCGTCTGTATTATTGGAAAGTGTAGGATGATTATGGAAAAACCTGTTTTGAGTCCAAATTTTACCATTGGAGAGCATCCCAAAAGCAGGAGCGGAATTTGTGGCCGCTATGGAAGGCATCCTTGAAGTATACCAACGTCCATATGATCCCCTCCGCCCGGTGGTCTG
>QXXL01000258.1 GCA_009911505.1 Lachnospiraceae bacterium
GGAAGAAGCACGCCGGCTGGCGGAACGGTTTGAATGGCACTATCCCCCGAAACATGGAGGCTGGCTGGACATGGTAGAAATTGAGATCGGCATTATGGGCCGCCAGGCGCTTGCAAAACCGCTTCCGGATATGGAAAGCTTTCAGGAACAGGTTCGCATCTGGACAATCAAACGAAATGCAGAATGTAAAAAAATAAACTGGCCGGATGGAGTACTAGAGCGTATTTGAAAAATCATTCCCGTCATCTGCATCCCCCACTTAGCGTGATATTTGCACCAAATTCGGTCAACGTAGCCCGCTACGTCTCCCTTATTTGGCATATCATACCCTTTGGGTACAAATCTCCCACTAAGTGTGGAATACATTTGCCGAAAAGCATTTTTCAAACACGCTCTAGAAGAAAGGAAGACAAAGAACAATGAAATTAAAAAATATTCTTATAGTTGTGAAAGATATCGACAAGTCAAAAAAATTTTACCATGATCTGTTCGGCCTTGATTTGGTATGTGACAATGATGGAAACATGATTTTAACAGAAGGCCTTGTGCTGCAAGACGAGAGGATTTGGCAAAATTTTCTGGGAAAGGAAATTATTCCAGAAAATAACTCCTGTGAACTGTATTTTGAAACACAGGATATAAAAGCATTTATAGAAAAACTGGAAGCATTATACCCCCCAGTCCGGTATGTCAACCAGCTTATGACTCATAGCTGGGGGCAAAAAGTAGTCCGTTTTTATGATTTAGACGGTAATTTGATTGAAGTAGGAACACCAGTGTAAAAGCGAAAAAGAGCGGATCATTGCCCGCGGGAGTGTAAAATAAAGTGTGTAAGTTAGAAATACAGCAAATCTAACTGCGCACTTTATTTTTCTGTATAAGGTG
>QXXL01000259.1 GCA_009911505.1 Lachnospiraceae bacterium
CCGGCAGGGAGTGGCAGGCGGAAGAATGGCAGGCCGGGGTTATCGGCTAACCGCCATGGTTTCGTATTATTAATGTAGTACCACAAAAAAAGGAGGGCAAACAGTATGGAAAGAAGATTCAACGTGACAGGGGAACGCAGGAAAGAGATGGTAAAGGTCATTTCCGGGATCGTCGGGATGAAGGCGGTCTACATGAGGATGCCGACCTGCGCATACGCCATCAGCAATTTTACGGTCAGCAAAGAAGGAACCCTGGTCTGGGATGAACGCACGGACAGCGGTACGGTGGAAAAGGTTCTGGCAGGGCTGGCGCAGGCGGGATTCACGGCAGAGCTGGAGGAAACCGCAGAGGCACAGGCAGAGCCGCAGGATTCCGCAGAAGAAACGGCAGAGGCACAGATGGAGCCAGAGGCTCCCACGGAAGAACCGCAGGAGGGCATCGGGCTTACGGTGTCGCTGCCGAGGGAGTCCTTCACGGACGCCGCCCTGGAGAACCTGCACAGGCTGGTGGACGCCAAGGCCGCCCTGATCAAAAAGGCGCTGGCGGTTGAAAGCCTCCCGGTTGAGGCGGATGAGGAGAAGGTCTCCTTCCCCTGGTTCGCGGACGGGCAGGATGGCGATGCGGCGAAGGCATACACGCATTTCATCACCGCCCTCTGCGACATGGCGCGGAAGCAGAAGCGCGTCACGGCGAAGGAGCGGCCGGCGGACAATGAGAAATACGCCTTCCGGTGCTTCCTGCTCCGGCTCGGCTTCATCGGGGAGGAGTACAAGGGCGAGCGGAAGGTCCTGCTGAAGAACCTTTCCGGCAACGGCAGCTTCAAGAGCGGGGCGAGGAAGGGGGCGGCAGACAATGACATTTCCGAGTAGGGAGATCGTGGAGCGCGTCCGCAGGGAGTACCCTGCGGGGACGCGTGTCCGCCTCGAAAAAATGGACGACTGCCAGGCCCCTCCGATTGGGACGGAGGGCGTGGTGGAAGGTGTGGACGACACGGCTTCTTTGATGGTCCGCTGGAGCAACGGCTCCCACCTCCATGTAATCTACGGCGAGGACGAAGTCCGCAGGATATAGCGGCGCTTGGAAGGGAGGCGGATGCGGAATGAAACACACGGACAGGAAAAAGAGGATATGCCCAAGGTGTGGTCAGGTTTACTACGGGAGGCCGGCAGTCTCACGGAAGGACAATGAGACGCAGCTCTGCCCGGACTGCGGAACCAGGGAGGCGCTGGAGGGCATCGGCGTGGGCGCGGCGGAGCAGGAACAGATCCTTGAAGCCATCCACAGGTGTTACGGAAGGGGGCAGGAAGGATGAAGGCATATGGCAGGAACCTCCGGTGGATCGAGGACCACCAGTACGGGGATGAGATGCACACCGGGATTGCCATGCCCGCGTCCGGGAAAAGGCGCGGGCAGAGGCGGAGGCGCTACAAGCGGCCGTTCAAAAAGTCGGAGCGGCAGCACTCCAGACACATGATCCGCCGGGAGCTTGGCGGGGATTAGCCCGCCATAAACTACACAATTCCCGGCGCGGATATTTGTACAGTTTATGCCCGTAAATGACTTGATAATATGTGCTTTTAGAGCGAATATGTGTACTACCGAAAGGGAAAACAAAAAAACAAAACGGAGGTACACACCATGAAAAAGGACATTTTTGCAGAAACCTACGCACAGGTGCAGGAGCTTAAGAAAGCCTACGACGCGGCAGCGGACGAGGCGGGGAAGGAAAAGGCCAGGGCCGGATACCACGCCCTGATGGAAGGCATCGAGGGGCTTGGGGCTGCCGCCTGCCGCATCTGGAGGGAATACGAGACCGCCATGGAGAACGGGAACGCCCGCCTTGACATCAGCGAAGTGGTCTGGGAGAAGGATGTGGAAAGCCTCATCTCCTGCATGAGGGAGAACGGGATCAGCGAGTTCACCTTTTCTTCCGGCTGGAGCAGCGCGGTGGAGACCGCATGGCTTTTCACACAGAACGGCTGCGAAGTGGCCGGGATGGCCGAGGTGAACGGGGGCATGAACCATTTTGCGGGGGAACGTGAGAAAAAGCACGGATACCTTTTCAGGGTAAAATAACTATCCCGGACCGGCGGAGCCGGAAGGCTCCGCTGGCCGCAGATATACACAATTCCCGCAGCAGATGTTTGTGTACTTTATGCTCCGGTTCTGCTTGCTATTACCGGCAGAAAGAGCGAATATGTGTACTACCGAAAAGGGAAAACAAAAAGGAGGACACAGACCATGAAGATTAACGATGCAATGAAAACCTACAGACTGCCGAACCCCACCACGCCGGAAGACCTGGAATGCAGATGGGGCAAGCTGCTGACCTTTGGCGACAGGGTGGTCATCGCCGGGTACTTTTTCAACGGCCCAAACAAACCCTGCTATTTCGGGGCGGTTTACGAATTCCTGGGTGACGACCATACCTGCGAAGGCACCATCGGTCTCCGGGCGGCAAGCGGAGTCGAGTTCGAGGATGACGGCCACGCAATCGCCTGGGCGATGCAGCAGTAAACACCAATGAAGAACATTTCAAGAGCGGGGCCGGAAGGCCCTGTGTCTTGTACTGATAGATTGGGGGCTTGCCGATGGCAGGCCATTTTTATGCCATCTTCTGGAGGTGATGCCGATGGCTATGCGGAAGCTGAAAAAATACAGGCCGACAAAGTTCAAGGCGAAGGACAGCCGCTATGATAAGGCCGCCGCCGATTTTGCCGTGATGTTCATCGAGAGCCTCTGCCACACCAAGGGGACATGGGCGGGGAAGCCTTTTGAGCT
>QXXL01000260.1 GCA_009911505.1 Lachnospiraceae bacterium
GCAGATCATCCGGGATATTTTTGGCACTCTGAAACCGAACGGCTACCGGCAGTTCAACACGGCCTACGTGGAGATCCCGAAGAAACAGGGCAAGTCGGAGCTGGCCGCCGCCGTGGCGTTGCTCCTTACCTGCGGGGACGGGGAGGAGCGGGCGGAGGTGTACGGGTGCGCCGCCGACCGGCAGCAGGCCACCATCGTCTTTGACGTGGCGGCGGACATGGTGCGGATGTGCCCTGCGCTGAATAAGCGGGTGAAGATACTCGCCTCGCAGAAGCGGATCATCTACACGCCCACCAATTCCTTCTACCAGGTGCTTTCGGCGGAGGCGTATTCCAAGCACGGCTTCAACATCCACGGCGTGGTATTCGACGAGCTGCACACGCAGCCGAACCGGAAGCTGTTTGACGTCATGACCAAGGGCTCCGGGGACGCCCGGATGCAGCCGCTGTATTTCCTCATCACCACGGCGGGGACGGACACCCATTCCATCTGCTACGAAACGCACCAGAAGGCGAAGGATATCCTGGAGGGCAGGAAGATCGACCCGACCTTCTATCCCGTCATCTACGGCGCGGATGAGGCGGACGACTGGACGGACCCGAAGGTGTGGAAGAAAGCCAATCCTTCGCTGAACATCACGGTGGGGATTGACAAGGTGGAGGCAGCCTGTGAGTCGGCAAAGCAGAATCCGGGGGAGGAGAACAGCTTCCGGCAGCTCCGCCTGAACCAGTGGGTGAAACAGGCGGTGCGGTGGATGCCCATGGATCGATGGGATGCCTGCGCCTTCCCCGTTTCCGAGGACGGCCTGGAAGGGCGTGTCTGCTACGGCGGGCTGGACTTGTCCTCCACCACGGACATCACGGCGTTCGTGCTGGTGTTCCCGCCGCTGGATGAGGAGGACAAATACTGTATCCTGCCGTACTTCTGGGTGCCTGAGGAGACGCTGGAGCTGCGTGTGAGGCGCGACCATGTCCCCTACGATGTGTGGGAGCGGCAGGGGAAGCTGATGACCACGGAAGGGAACGTGGTGCATTACGGCTATATTGAGAAATACATTGAGCGGCTTGGGGAGAGGTTCAACATCCGGGAGATCGCCTTCGACCGTTGGGGCGCTGTGCAGATGGTGCAGAACCTGGAGGGCATGGGCTTCACGGTGGTCCCGTTCGGGCAGGGTTTCAAGGATATGTCCCCGCCCACCAAGGAGCTGATGAAGCTGGTGCTGGAACAGATGGTCGCCCATGGCGGGCATCCGGTCCTGCGGTGGATGATGGACAACATCTTCATCCGCACCGACCCGGCGGGCAATATCAAGGCGGACAAGGAAAAATCTACGGAGAAGATTGACGGGGCGGTGGCCGCGATTATGGGGCTTGACCGGGCGATCCGCTGCGGGAACATCTCCTCTGAGAGCGTCTACGATACCCGCGGTTTGATTGTATTCTGACCGTAAAAATGCACAAACCCCGCTGAAAATGTTTGTCTAAGATACTGCCGGAATCCGCTTGCTATCCTGTGGCTTCAGAGCGAATATGTCACTTACCGGGAGGATATCCCGGAAATTATCTGGATGGAGGGATTTCTGATGAAGCCATATGGAGCGGAAGAAAGGTTTGGAAAATATGAGTGGGAGGATTTCGGCGGCTGGTCAAGGAACCACACAAAAGCGGTATCCATCCGCAGGTGGAAGCGGCCGCTGAAAAAGAGGGCGAGGCAGGTGTGCCGTACCGCTCTGAGACGGCTGGTCTGAGACGGCTTTTCCGGGGCATAAACCACACAAAAACTGCCCCGGATGTTTGTGTACTTTATGGCGGGAATTGACTTGCTATTACCGGCATTCAGAGCGAATATGTGTACTACCGAAAGGGAAATCAAAAAAGAAAACGGAGGTAACGCACATGAAGGTACACGAATTTATTGCAAAGCACAAGATCAAGGAATCCAGGATGCGGATCTACGACGCGGAGCTTGGGGATGAGGTCTACGGGATCTACGAGATGGGCCTCTACCGTGACTGCGAGGTGGTCAGGGCATACCCGCACAACGGAGACACGGTTTTAGAGGTTGCATCGGTAAACGGCTAAGACGGGACGGCACAGGGGGCGCTGCTTCGGCGGCGCCTTCCTGCTGTCCGTTTTTGGAAAGGAGCGTGGTATTTATGGGATTATTCAGCGGCTTGTTCCGGGCGAGGGATGCTCCCCAGAACAGGACGTCGGGGAGCGCCTACAGCTTTTTCCTTGGGAACAGCACATCTGGGAAAAGGGTGAACGAGCGCACCTCCATGCAGATGACGGCAGTGTACTCCTGCGTCCGGATTCTGTCGGAGGCGGTGGCGGGGCTGCCGCTGCACTTTTATAAATACACGGAGGACGGCGGGAAGGAAAAGGCAGCGGAACATCCGCTGTATTTTTTACTGCACGATGAGCCGAACCCGGAGATGACTTCCTTCGTTTTCCGTGAAACGCTGATGACGCACCTGCTCCTTTGGGGGAACGCCTACGCGCAGATCATCCGAAACGGCAAGGGCGAGGTTATCGGGCTGTACCCGCTGATGCCGGACCGGATGGGCGTGGAGCGGGACTCCAAAGGGCAGCTCTATTACGAGTACACGGTCAGCATGGAAGACGCGCCTACGGTAAAGGGCAGCACGGTCGTCCTGCCGCCCACAGAGGTGCTGCACATCCCCGGCCTTGGCTTTGACGGGCTGGTGGGCTATTCCCCTATTGCCATGGCAAAGAACGCCATCGGCATGGCGATAGCCTGTGAGGAGTACGGGGCGAAGTTCTTCGCCAATGGAGCGCAGCCGAGCGGTGTGCTGGAGCATCCGGGGACCATCAAGGACCCGACCAGGGTAAGGGAAAGCTGGCAGTCCACCTTCGGCGGCAGCCACAACGCCAACAAGGTGGCCGTTTTGGAGGAGGGGATGAAATACACTCCGATCTCCATCTCGCCGGAACAGGCGCAGTTTCTGGAAACGCGGAAGTTCCAGATCAATGAGATCGCGCGGATATTCCGTGTGCCTCCGCACATGGTGGGCGACCTGGAAAAGAGCAGCTTCTCCAACATCGAGCAGCAGAGCCTTGAGTTCGTGAAATACACCCTGGACCCGTGGGTGTCGAGGTGGGAGCAGTCCATGGCGCGTTCGCTGCTGACGGCGGAGGAGAAAAAGAAATACTTTGTGAAGTTCAACGTGGACGGCCTGCTCCGGGGCGACTACCAGAGCCGCATGAACGGATATGCCGTGGGGCGGCAGAACGGGTGGATGTCCGCAAACGACATCCGGGAGCTTGAGAACCTTGACCGCATCCCGGAGGAAGCAGGCGGCGACCTGTACCTCATCAACGGGAACATGATGCCGCTTTCCATGTCCGGGGCGGCATATCAAAAAGGGAAGGAGGAACCCAATGAAAATGAAGAAGTTCTGGAACTGGAAGAAGGCGAAAAACCAGGAAACGGGGGCGGAAGAGCGCATCCTGGAACTGAGCGGCACCATCGCGGAAGATAGCTGGTTTGACGATGACGTCACGCCGCAGCTTTTCAAGGATGAGCTGAACAGCGGCACGGGTGACATTACCGTGTGGATTAACTCACCGGGCGGCGACTGCGTGGCGGCGGCACAGATTTATAATATGCTTTCCAACTACAAGGGGAAAGTCACCGTGAAGATAGATGGCATCGCTGCAAGCGCCGCCAGTGTGATCGCCATGGCGGGCGACACAGTTTTGGTATCCCCGGTTTCCATGCTGATGATCCACAACCCCGCCACCATGGCATGGGGCGACCACGCCGAGATGCAGAAAGCGATGGATATGCTCTCCGAGGTGAAGGAGTCCATCATCAACGCCTATGTGTTAAAGACCGGGCTTTCCCGCCCGAAGCTGTCGCACCTGATGGACGCGGAGACCTGGATGGACGCAAACAAGGCGGTGGAGCTTGGCTTTGCGGATGACATCATGGCGCGGGCAAAAACGGAACCGGGGGAAAATGGCGAGGGGGATACGAACGGGGAGGAAAATGGGGACGGGAAAAAGCCGTCCGTCCACAGCTCCATGCTGTTCTCCCGCAGGGCGGCGGACAATGCCCTGCTGAATAAAGTCATTGCCAGATACGGGGAGAAAAAGCCCAAGGCGGGCATCGGGGAGCAGGCGAAGATCCCGGCCCCAGTGGGAAAAGGCACACCAAAAACAGAAACCGGCCGTTCCGTGGACGCACTCATGGAGCGGCTTAATTTATTAAAGCGATGAGAAGGAGGATTCCATTATGACGATTCTTGAACTGCGTGAGAAACGCGCGAAGGCATGGGAGGCGGCAAAGGCGTTTTTAGATTCCCACAGGAAGGAGAACGGTGTCCTTTCCGCAGAGGACGACGCCGCATACACGAGGATGGAGCAGGAGATCACGGACCTTGGGAAAGAGATTGCCCGCCTGGAGCGGCAGGAGGCATTGGATGCGGAACTGGACCGCCCGGTCAACAAGCCCCTCACGGGGAAGCCGGGCGGAAAGGCGGACGCGGACGGCGGGGAGGATAAGACCGGGCGGGCTTCAGACGACTACCGGAAGAACTTCTGGAATGTGATGCGCTCCAAGGTTCCGATGCCCGCAGTCACCAACGCCCTGCAGGTCGGCACGGATTCCGAGGGCGGCTACCTGGTGCCGGATGAGTATGAGAGGACGCTGGTGGAGGCTTTGGAGGAGGAGAACATCTTCCGCCAGATGGCGAAGGTCATCAGGACCTCCAGCGGCGACAGGAAGATCCCGGTGGTGGCAAGCAAAGGCACGGCGTCCTGGATTGACGAGGAGGGCGCAATCCCGGAGAGCGACGACGCCTTTGGGCAGGTCTCCATCGGGGCGTATAAGCTGGGGACGATGATCAAGGTCTCCGAGGAGCTGTTAAACGACAGCGTTTTTGACCTGCAGTCCTATATCTCCCGCGAGTTTGCCCGCAGGATCGGGGCGAGGGAAGAGGAGGCGTTCTTCAATGGGGACGGCAAGGGCAAGCCGTTAGGGGTGCTTGCGGCCGCAGGAGGCGCGGAAACGGGCGCGACCGCGGCATCCGCCACGGCCGTGACGGCAGATGAGCTGATGGATTTATTCTATTCGCTGAAAGCCCCGTACCGCAGGAAGTCCGTGTGGGTGTTAAATGATTCCACCATCAAGGCCATCCGCAAGCTGAAGGACAATAACGGGCAGTACCTGTGGCAGCCGTCCCTGGCAGCCGGGACGCCGGACATGATCTTAGGCCGCCCCATCAAGACCTCGGCGTACATGCCGGCCATGGCCGCGGGCGCAAAGACCATCGCTTTCGGTGATTTCAGCTATTATTGGATTGCTGACAGGCAGGGACGTTCCTTCAAGCGCCTGAATGAGCTGTTCGCGGCGACCGGGCAGGTGGGCTTCCTCGCCACGCAGCGTGTGGACGGCAAGCTGATCCTTGCGGAAGCGGTGAAGGTGCTGGCGCAGAAAGCGGCATCCGGCTCATAAAAAAATACAGATTTTGATGGAAGGCGGTGGCGGCATTGGTACTATGTCAAGAAAAAACACTTGATATGGTTTTTGCAGGAACGCAGTAAATAAGCCGCTTTCAGCGGTTGGAAATACGGATTTGTGACAATGCTGTGACAAATTCAGAAGAAAATAGGATTTTGAAGCAGAAGAAAGCACTCAATACCTTAATTGGTATCGGGTGCTTTTCTGTTTGATATAATGCAGAGGTTACTATTTTTTTAGTAGGTGTTTAAGCTTTCTGTTTAATTCATTCATGTTTTCTTCTACATCATGCATATGCTCAATATATTCTGGTGTCATATAGCCATTGCCATCAAGCATTTCGTTTGTCTGTTTTCGTATGGATAAAAACTCTTGTATTTCTTCATATAGTTTTTCTTTTGTTTCAAGTGGCAGAGCGGCAATTTCATCATTGCATTCCAGATACCATTTTTCCATAATGTCCCCAATAATAGAATACAATAATTGAGTCAACAAAAAAGATTTATGTGCCTTGGAAAAATATTCGTAACTTGTATATCTGCTGTAAGTCAATTCACGGAATGTGTAAAAATCTTTATGTGCAATAAACTCATTTAGCAGTTCCACAAAACGGGGATCACCCCAAAAAGTTTCCATTGCTTCAGGGGAGAATCCGATACTGGACATTTCAGTATTAGTTTCAAAATCCCTTTTAGGCGGTGTCTTATCAGATAAGCCAAATAGGTAATCAATAGATACATTGTAATAATTACTTAATTTGTAAAGCACTTCAATATCTACGGAGCGTTCCCCTTTTTCATAATAAGAGAGAGAAGCCCTAGTAATCCCAACAGCTTGCGCAACCTCATCTTGCTTTAAGCCCTTTTCCTTGCGCAATTCTAATAGTCTTTTGCCAACTTCATTTTTTATGTTTGTATTTTCCATTTGCACATTCTCCTTTTTAAACGCACTAATGTTCGAATTTGTTTCATATTAAAAACCATGCTTGTTATTGTTGACTGTCATTGTTTGTTGATTTATAATATAAATATAACAAACAAATACATACAAGTCAAGACGAAAGGAGATAAACGTAATGAATCTTGCTAAAAACAGAAATCAGAATGGGGAACTTATTACATTGCAGCAGGCTTGTGCAGAATCGAATTTGGGAAGTAGTACAGTGCGGAGACTGGCTGATGAAGCCGGGGCGGTGCGCAAAATCGGAAAGAGTTACCGCATAAAGAAATCGGTATTTTTTGATTATATTGAAACTGTATATGGGGCGTAATATGGCGAGCCGTGAGGAACTGCTGCAGAGCATCCGGCCAGGAATGAAACTGGACAAGGCTTTCTTCATGAAAGTGTACGGGTATGAAATATCTTTCCCCGGTTTTTCTGATGAAGCAATAAAAGCCCTGAGTGATGCAGGGTGCAGCAGGGCAAGGGAATATTACAATAAAGCCGTATCTGAGTACGAGTAAAAGCATGATGAAGAAATGAAAGAAGTGGCGGCATGGTACAGAAAAGAGTGCGAAAAGCAATGGCAGAAAAAGCAGATGGGAGGTGAAGAAAAACGGAAATGGAGAATAATGCAGGACTTACACCAGAAGAACGACAGAGAGCTATTGGACTTATTGCAGATGCTGAATTGAATAGAGAAAGGCAAGGCTTTATTGGGGCAGTCAGTGATGACGGGATTTCGTACTCTTCTGATTTTGCCGATTTTGGGGATTTTGGAGAGTGTGCCGCAAATAAGCTACCATTGTTTAATCTTGACCTTTTACCCTGCAAAGCAAGAATATTTTCAAAATCTTTATGTGAAAGTCTGCAAGTAAGCACTGGAATGGTTGCTCCTGCAGTTATGGCGGTATCAGCATTAGGGATACAGAAAAAATATAATGTGCGCCCAACAGAAGATTGGGAGGAAACGGCAAACCTCTATATGGCTGTCATAGCGGAACCATCAGAGAGAAAAAGCCCTGCCATGAATGTACTTATGCAGCCAGTATACGAGTATGAAGCAGAGGAAAATGAAAGGCTTGCCCCGGAGAATGCAACATATAAGGCAAAGAAAGAAGTCCTTGAAAACAGGATAAGGAACACTATAAACAGCTTATCAAAAAGCGGAAAGAAAAAGGGTGATGAAAAGTACCTTGACATGGGAGATTTAGACACATTCCAAAATGAACTGAACCAACTGGAAGAGGTTGCCCCGGTCAGGCTTGCCGTGGATGATGTGACTATGGAAGTGCTTGGAAAGCTGTTGGAGCAGAACAAAGAGCGTATAGGGATAATGTCAACAGAGGGCGGCATATTCAATATCCTTGCCGGGAGATACAGCGATAAGACAGTTATAGATATTGTTTTGAAAGCATATTCCGGGGACAGGTTTTCACAGGACAGGCTTGGCAGGAAAGGGCAGATGCTTAACAGTCCCCTGATAACAATGCTGCTTTATGTGCAGCCTATCATAATCAAGGAAGTTATGGAAAACAGCGAATTTGTTGGGCGTGGATTGAATGCGAGATTTTTATACAGCATACCGCCGTCAACAATTGGGAAAAGGAGATATAGAGTAATGAAAATTCCTGATACGGAAAGAATGGAGTACATCGGCGTTATGAAGCGGCTTTTTGCAATACCCGTTCCAGACAAGCCAAAGATAATATGATATTGTCAATGGGAGTGTAAAATAAAGTGTGTAAGTTAGAAATACAGCAAATCTAACTGCGCACTTTATTTTTCTGTATAAGGTG
>QXXL01000261.1 GCA_009911505.1 Lachnospiraceae bacterium
ATTGTCGTGGAAAAAATTCGTATCAAAAATTTATAAAAAACCTGCCAAAAAGTCTTGACTTTTGTTAGCAGGTTTTCTTGCCCAAAACCAGAAGGAGGAATTGGAATGAAGAATTTTATCGAGGCGGCGCTCGGCGGTGCGCTGGGTGCGGTCATGGGAGGCTTTGACGGCTTCCTTTATGCTTTAGTGGTGTTTGTCATCGTGGACTATGCCACCGGGCTGATGGCGGCTGCGGTGGAGAAGAAGCTCTCCAGCGAAGTGGGATTCAAGGGCATCTTTAAGAAGGTCATTATTTTCAGCCTTGTGGCGGTGGGGCATATCGTAGATACGCACATCATCGGGGAGGGGAGCGTCCTGCGGACGGCGGTCATCTTCTTTTACCTTTCCAATGAGGGCATTTCCATCCTGGAGAATGCCGCCCGGACGGGGCTGCCCATTCCGGGGAAGCTAAAGGCCGTGCTGGAGCAGCTACGGGAGGAAAAAGGGGAATGATATGCTGCACAAATTTTCTGATGATGTTTGTGCAGTTTATGGTCCCATTCCCGCTTGCTATTATGCCCGTCCAGAGCGAACATGTCTGTGACCGGGGAAACCGGAATACTGGAACGGAGGGCTTAAGGATGAGGGCATACGGAGAGATGGAACAGCATGGGAAGTACACGCTGGAGGATTACGGCGGCTGGTCGAGGAACCACACCAGAGCGGCATCCATCCGCAGATGGAAACGCCCGCTGAAAAAGAGGGCAAGGCAGGTGTGTCGCGCCATGTTGAGACGGATGGAAAGATAACAGGATAATTTTTGGAAGGGCATCGCTGCGGCGGTGCCTTTTTCGTTCAATAAGCTGACCCGTGGAACGGGGCGGCGTTTGATGTGAAAGAGAGGAAAATGGGATGAATTTAAAACAGAATTACCTTACGGAGTCCGGCTGTTATAAAGCGGGGAAGCACATCACCGTGAAAGGTCTTATGATCCACTCGGTGGGATGCCCGCAGCCAAAGGCGGATGTGTTCATGAAGAACTGGAACAAGGCGGATGCGAATGCCTGCGTCCATGCCATCGTAGAGCCGGACGGGGATGTATACCAACTGCTCCCGTGGGAGTTCCGTGGGTGGCACTGCGGAGGCAGCGCGAACAATACCCACATCGGCGTGGAAATGACGGAGCCTGCCACCATTAAATATGCAGGCGGCGCGTCATGGGTGGAGACAGGGGATGGGGAGAATACGAAGAACCATGTGCTTGCCGCCTACAGATATGCAGTGGAGTTGTTTGCATATCTCTGTCAGCAGTTCGGCTTAGATCCTATGGCGGATGGCGTTGTCATCAGCCACAGCGAGGGATGTAAAAGGGGCATTGCCAGCAACCACGGGGACGTGGAGCATTTATGGTCTAAGTTTGGATTGTCGATGGGGCAGTTCCGAAAAGACATCAAGACGGTGATGGAGGGAAGCACAGCGGAGGATACCCTTACCGCCATTATGGGAAAAGCGAAAGCCACGGCGGATCAGATGAAAGCATACCTCAAAAAGAAGAATCCGTCCGTGCCGCAGTCCGTTCTGGATATGATCCCGCTGTATATTTCCGAAGGGGAGGCGGAGGGCGTGAGGGGCGATATCGCCTTTGCACAGTCCTGTCTGGAAACGGGGAACTTCACTTTCTCCGGCTCTGCGGTCACACTTCCGCAGAACAATTTCTGCGGGCTTGGGGTGACGCAGAGAGGCAAAGCGGGGCTGTCCTTTGACACGGCGCAGCTTGGCATCCGGGCGCAGATTCAGCACCTCAAAGCCTACGCCTCCGCGGATGCGCTTGTAGGTGAAGGAATTGATCCACGGTTCCGCTATGTGAAACGGGGCTGCGCACCTTATGTTGAGTGGCTCGGACAGAAGGAGAACCCGCAGGGGAAAGGCTGGGCGGCAGGAGAGAAGTATGGGGAGAAGATTCTTTCCATCTTAAAAGCCGTCATGGAGGAAGGGAAGGTGCAGTTCATGGAGAGCATCACCCTTTCCGCGCCTTACATGGTGCGGGTGGCAATCCCTGACTTAAATATCCGCAGAGGCCCCGGAACGTCATTTCAAAAGACAGGCAAATTTACGGGTGTGGGTGTATTCAATATCGTGGAGGAAAAGGACGGCTGGGGGCTGCTCAAAACCTATGCGGAAAAGCGGGACGGCTGGATTTCTCTTGCGTTCACCACCCGGATGTAAGGCGGCATTTATATAGGAAGAAAGCGCCCGTATTGCTTGACTTTACGGGCTTTCAGAGTGATTAATAGACTACCCAAAAAGAAAGGAGCGCAGACGGATATGGCAGATAATGAGGGGAAAAAACTGAGGGCGTCAATCTACTGCAGGGTAGGAAACCCAAAGGATGCGGCACCTTGTTTTAAAGAAAAATGCGGGAGCCCTGAGGGGCAGGGACGGAAAGGAGCGGATGCAGATGCGCATAAGGAAAGTTGCGATATATGCCAGGGTGTCAACAGAGCATGAGGCACAGCTTTCAGCATTGGAGAACCAGGTGCAGTATTATGATGACCTGATAGACAGGCACCCGGACTGGGTGCTTTACCGCCGGTATTTCGATGAAGGGATAACCGGCACCTCCATATCCAAGCGGAAAAACTTCGTGCGGATGATGGAGGACGCGAAGGACGGCCATTTCGATTTAATCGTCACGAGGGAGGTATCGAGGTTCGCAAGGAACACGGTGGACACCCTCCAGCAGACGAGATTGTTAAAGCGGATGGGCATTGAGGTGTACTTCACCGAGGACGGGATATGGACCATGAACGATGAGGACGGGGAGCTTCGGCTGACCATCATGGCGACCCTCGCGCAGAACGAATCGAAAAAGACCTCCATGCGGGTGAAGGCGGGGCAGATGGTCTCCTTCCAGAACGGGGTGGTCTACGGCACCGGGAACGTGCTTGGCTACGACAAGGTGGGGCCGGAATACGTCATCAATGAGGAACAGGCGGAAACGGTCAGGAGGATATTCGACCTGTACCTTGCGGGCAACGGCTACCACAAGATCATGAAGCAGCTTGAAAAGGAAGGCCGCCGCACGGCGATGGGGAAGACGATGTGGCATTACGCCACCGTCGGCCACATCTTAAAGAACCGCCTCTACTGCGGGGAGCTGGAATACCGGAAGGAATACGTGCCGGACTACCTGGAACAGAAAAGGGCGAAGAACAAGGGGGAGCTGGAGCGCGTCATCGTGGAGGGGAAGCACCAGCCCATCGTCACAAAGGAGGAGTTCGAGAGGGTACAGAAGATGATGGCGGAAAAGGACGCGCAGATGGGGCAGCGCCGGAAGAACAAGGGCGTCCATTCGGACGACCTCTGGCGCAGGAAGATGCGGTGCCAGTGCGGCCATGCTTTTGCAAAGACCAAGTGGCATACCAAGACGGACTTCATCACCTACACCTACAAGTGCTATGACCAGACCCGGACGGGGACCATAGCGGCAAGGCTTAAGAACGGCCTGGGCATTGAGAACGTCTGCCGCTCGCCGCTGGTGCAGGACTGGAAGATGTACACGATGGCGCAGAAAGTCCTCCACGCCGTGTTCGATGACCCGGAGGGGACGCTCCTGGACGCGGCGGCGGTGCTGGGGTGCGGCATCGCCGGGGTGGAGCAGTCGGAAGTCCTGCGTGACAAGGAAATCATAGAGGAACAGCTTAAAAAAGAGCGCGGGCGGTACGAGACGCTGCTCGATATGAGGATGAACAACGAGATACCGAAGGAAGTATTCAGCCGCAAGCAGCAGGAGGTGGGGGAGCGGATCGCGGAACTGGAGCAGCGGATGGCGCAGTACGGAGACGTGGAGCCCGCCACGGAGGCGGACGTGAGCGGCAAGCTGGAAAACCTGCAAAGGCTCATGGGGCAGTTTACCATGCCGGAGGACGGGGAATTTTCAGAAGAGGAGATGGATAAATATGTGTCAGGGGTGAGGGTTTACGAAGACCGCTTCGAGTGGCTCCTAAACCTAAGCCCCGATGCGGGAGGGGGACTGGATGATGCCGGTTCCCCCGTTTATTTCAAGAAGATAACGGTCACGCCGGATGACGAGCGGGCGTGGTTCAGGAAACACCCGCAGTGGTCAAAATCCAACAGGTATGCGGAGCTGGAGGTGTGGATATTCATTTAAAACGAAAGAGACAGGGCGGAAGGGCTGTGGCGCAGCCTTTCCGCCCTGTCCGGCACTTTGCGGTTACAATTCTGTATTCATTTCTTTTGCGTCTGTCGGCAGGCATTTCCCTAAAAACATGGCCTTGCAGTCGGAAAATCCCAACAGGTAGGCGAGCATCCCAAACCGGGAGCCGAGAGCGTTCTGCTCGCTGACGTAGCGGTCAATCAGCAGCCGGATTTCTTTTGACAAGTCCATCCTTTCCAGTTCGCCGGAGTATATGTCCGACTTGCGGAGAATCGCCTGATATTCCCCGTCACTGCTCACGATACCGTTCATGACGCTGTGCATACGGGTATCCATGAGCTGGTACAATGCAGAATCTTTTTCCAATCCAATCCCTCCTTCCGTGGTGTCGTAGCTTAACTCTGTTTTGGCGGGATTGCAAGTGGGAAAATAAGTTATAAAAAATTCATAAAAGATTTGTTGCGTTAACCGATATAAAATAATAAAATAGAGATAGAAAAGTATGAATTGCAACGGAAGAACCATACTAACAAAGGAGGTGTTTATCATGGCAACTTCAAGTATCACAAAGAATTTTGTCATTTCCGGCAAGGAACAGGTGGAGATGTTCATCAATGCGATTGAAGAATCTGCCAAGAACCGTCCTGTTCATATACCCGTAGCGGCAAGAGAGATAAAGGGAGAACCTGAATTAAGGGAAATGATGCGGCTGCGGAAGATGAAAATAAAGGAGAAGGAAAATGCCGGGAAATGATAAATTCTTTTCAGTCAATATCCGTGAGTATTTGGCTTTGGGGAATGATGAAGAAGCCGGAGAGCCAGCACTGGTTGAGTTGCTTTCCGGCTTTTCCAGTCCGAAGAATAAGGACGTGGAACGTTTTTTGAAAAAAAGTGCCATAGAATTCACGAAAAAGAACCAGTCTGTTACATATCTTGTAGTTTCAGCAGAGGATGTCAGATTACTTGGATATTTTACCCTTGCATTAAAACCATTGACGGTAAGGGGTGAAACAGTGAGCAATACCATGAAAAGAAAGTTGTTGCGAATCAGTGAGTTGGATGAAAAATCGGATACCTATACCATGTCGGCATATCTGATAGCACAACTTGGGAAAAACTTCTCGGAGAGTGGCGGAACAGAGATCACGGGAGCAGAACTGCTTAAACTTGCCTGGGATAAAATTAAAGAGATACAGTATTTGGGCGGAGGCGTAGTGACCTTCTTAGAGGCAGAAAATGAGGAAAAGCTGTTATCATTTTACCGTGACAATCGTTTTTCACAGTTTGATACAAGGCAGACCGCATCAGATGCGGAGGAGTCGCATGAGCTGGTACAGCTTTTAAGGCTACTCTGATGCGATTTCGTAGCACTGAAAGATATGGATTTTGTCGAATCCCGTTTGTCGAATGTCGAATTGGGTGGGGTAAATGGGGTAAAGAGGGGTAAAAGTCATCAAAGTATAACAGCGGCACAGGCGGCAATCTTAAATTGATGCCATAGGATTTTGGGTACTCGCAGGCGAAAGTCTTGAAGAATGGCTTAAAATCAAGGGATTTTGAGGTTTGGTGGGGTTCATCACGGTGGGTGGTGGACCCCTATTTTTGTGTTTTTGGACGCCGCTGATAGGATGGCGATTGGGGCAAAAATCGTACTATCACGCAAAAGTATATTTTCACGCAAAAGTCAGGGGTTTCCGTGATAGTATAAAACGGAAAGGTAAAAAGGAGTAGGATATTAGGGATTTTTGGTGAAAGGCGTATTAGCTTGACGGAAAATGCTGTTGAAAAACGGGGGATATGGTACAAACACGGAAACTGCTCGGAGTTTGCGTGTTTGTATATGAGTTTCCGTGTTTGTTTGGAGTTTCGCCTGTTTGTAGAAAAATGCTGTTGAAATATGGAAGATAGGGTATAAGGAGGCAAAATTTTTGGAGAAGATAGATATAGTTTCCACGTTACGGATTTGGGGAATATGATTCATGTCCGGTTCTTTTTGTTCTGTTTTTCGGATAGTAAAATGTAAGTGAATGTGGTAAAATAAAAAAGTGTATTTAACGGCAAAAGAGGTAAAGCGGATGAACCCATTAGCCTATTTTAGGATATTTGATAATGAAAATTGCCCTTGTGGAAGCGGAAAGAAGTTTAAAGAATGTTGTAAAGGAAAACCAGATCAGGAGCCGGCAAAGAGTAAGAAGCCTCCAGAAGTACAAGTAATGGAGCAGATGAGAAAATCTATGGTTAAATGCTGTATGCATCCTGATAAAAACAATTGTAAAGGAAAGATTAAAAATGCCCACGCACTGCAAAACAACAAAATTATTTCATTACTTGCAGGGACTGAACGTCATGTGTATACTATGGACCAAAAAAGGCAACCTCTCATCATTCCCATTGAAGGAGAGGAACCAGAAGTGCTGGTAGAATTTTCTAAAGTTAGTGCGAATGATGCTACAACAGAGACTTGTTTTTGTGATAGACATGATAATATAGCCTTTGCTGTCATTGAAAAAGGGGCGCCAGATTTTGATGAAAATAGTGAACCAATGAAGTTTATATATGCTTATAAAGCCTTTGTTTTTGAGTGTTATAAGCAGGAAGTTTCATATAAAATTTTTCAGCAATGTTTTAAAAGAAGACCGCCTGTTTTTCAATTGCCTCAGATGGTTGGATTGTATAGAGTGTCACAATTGCGCTTGAAAGAGTTTGAAGCAGTAAAGAACCATTTCAATTCAGAGATACTCGCAGGAACATATAATGGAATAGAGACATGCGTGATTACTATCCCAGAAAGAATTAAATTTGCAAATTATGCATTTATAGCTCCAGATTATGATTTAAATGGAAAAAGGATAAAACATACTATAAAAGGTGTTATGCACCGAATTGCTATAACTGCTTTTCCAGAGGATAAAAAATCATACATACTTTTGAGTTGTTTGTCCAGTGAGAAGAATATTTATGCCAAATTTTTTGAACAGATCGATAATGCTCCATTAGAAAAAGTCAAATTTTATTTTTCAATGATGTTGCCTTTATATTCTGAGAATATGGTGATAAGTCCGGCTCTTTGGAATAAGTGGGATGATGAAATGAAAATAGCGTTTACTTTTTATGCAAATATAAAAGGACAAACATTCAAAAGGTACAGTATTGCAATTGGAATGGGGTTGAGAAATGCGGCAAAGAGTAAAATACCATTTGATTACAGTAAAAGAGGAAAAATAGATTTATTTGCGAAATAAGTGGGATGTAAACTTTTTGGCAAAAGCCAGTAATTTCGCCATGTAGTATAAAATTCCCGTTTCACTGCACGTTGAGGCAGTCTGCCTTCTAAGCCAAAAACCGCAGTAGATCAAAGGTTTCTGCGATTCATAGGGGAAAGGGAAGTGTGTTTCAGCTTCCGCAGAGCAGCTGAGGGAAACTGATTTTACCTTGGGGTAAAAATATGTGGTTGAATTTGCGATAAGTATAAGTGAGGAAAATATATGGGGAAAAAACTATATAGGTACAGATCATTTAACACTGATATAGAGAGCGGTTATAGCTACATTCATAACTCAATGATTAATATCGAAAAGTGGAAATTTGAGGCTTTTGAAGGTTTAGTCTATCCTTCATCACCACTTTATTTCAATGATCCGTATGATTGTGAATTTTGTTTCCGGCCAGATATATTAGAAAATATTGTTGACAGGGAAACGTACATACATCTTTTAGAACGAAGGTTTTCGTTAAAACAGGAAGAAAAGGACAGGTTGCTTTATTCAGAGAATGTTGAAAGAGCAATACAAATGGTTTTGCAGGCACATGGTGCCAAACTTTCTGATTCATGGATGAATTTGCTAAAAAGCAGTTTAGATGGATGTATGGATAAAATTAAAGATGCAGTAAGGGTGGTTTGTCTGTCAGAGGTATATGATTCCATGCTTATGTGGAGTCATTATGCCAAAAATCATATGGGATATTGCATTGAATATGATTTTGAAGAAAATGATATGTATTATAGACATTTGTATCCAGTTACATATACAAAGGATAGATATGTAATTTCTAAAGCAGATATTCAAAACGGAAGCAACGATTTGATATACAAAACAACTTGCAGGAAATCAGATGTTTGGGCATATGAGAAAGAATGGAGAATAGTAATTGCTAATCTTAATAAAGTTATGCCGCAAGAATTGGATTGTCCAAACGGAAAATATGTTTTAGATTTAAAGAGTAACATAAAAGCATTTTATTTGGGTGCCAAGGCTTCTGACAATTTTAAAGAGGCTATGATTCAATTTGGTACGGAAAATAACATTGCAGTTTATGAAATGGTGTTATCCTCTGAAACCTATGAATTGGAAGCGAAAAGAATGGCGTAGTTTTAGTAAAACAGATAGAAGTACAACAAATGATAATTTTCACAGAGGAGTAAACTGTCAAAAGGTTTTGCTAGATTGTTTAAGGTTTGGCTGAATTATCTAAATATGTTGGTGAAATATGGGGGATATTGTCGAATTTTGTCAAGGTGTCTCCTTCCCCGGCAGATACGGACACGGAAAGCCGACAAAGCCCGTAAACACGGCGTTTTTGGCACTGCATAACTTACAAAGTTACATTATTTCCGTGTGCTTTTAGGGGCATTTTTACATTAGTGGGATATAAACATTTGTTCTGAGGTTGTTTTGCATGATAGTATAAACACGTAGGCAAAAGTCGGTTATTATCACGGAAACTCGGACACTATCAGGCAAAACTCCATACTATCACGCAAAAGTCGATACCCGCAGGCAAAACCCTTATACAAACACGGAAACTGGCTGTATTATCACGGAAACTGACAGGGAGTTTTCGTGATAATATAAGGGTTTCCGTGATAGTGTAAAGAGTTTCCGTGTTTGTATATGAGAAAAGCGGTAAAAACTGAATGAATAAATGATAATGTGAGAAAAGGGATGTTTCGGCAGTCCTTTTTCTCATGTCTTAAGTTTTCACAATTCATTTCTCTACATTTCAAATTTCACAGATATTTTTTATTGGTTCAGAAAATAATAAGTTGGAAAGCGGGGGAATCAGAGTTAATATGCTTACACGGCGGTCTGCGTTTCCACTATATCGGACTAATTTTGTGCCTTGGGAGAAGGCAGGGATTTTTGCTTAATGGGATAATTTTCTAAAAGTTAATCTGTATGCTAAAATATAATTGTTGACTTGAAGCGCACTTCATAGTTTATGATAACAGGGAAAGGTGGATTTATATGTATTCAGCAAAAGAAGCAGCAGAAATGACGGGATTATCGACAGCAGCATTAAGGTATTATGAAAAGGAACAGTTATTGCCGCAGATTTCTCGGACAAGCCAGAAATACAGGCAGTATTCGGATTCAGATATTGAATGGATAAAAATGGTTCAATGCCTGAGAAGGGCAAATGTGCCAATCCAGTCAGTTAAAAAATATATTGCCCTGTTGGTACAGGGTGGGAAAACAATGGAACAGCGGTATGGCATGGTTCAGGATTACATTAGGGATATTCAGGAACAGATGGATCAGCTGCAAAATGCGCTTGCCTTAACACGCGAAAAGTCAGCATTTTATGAAAAACGTTTAAAGGAGCCGTCAAGCAGGGATTTAACATATCTGGAAGAATGGGAATTGTTTAAAAATGAAGAAGGGAAGGAAGAATGAAAACGGTTTTGATTACGGGAACCACCAGCGGGATCGGAAAAGCCTTTGCGGAAAAATTCGCAGATGAGGGGTATGATTTGATTCTTGTTGCGAGGAATGAGCAGAAGTTAAAACAACAGCAGGCAGCTTTGCAGGAGAACTACCATGTGGCAGTGAAATACATTGTTCAGGATTTGACACAGGAGAGTGCGGCAGGTTTGATAATGGCGAATATAGATAAATGGAAGGTCACCATTGATGTTCTTGTAAATAACGCAGGCTTTAATGAGTGTGGTTTTTTTGTGGATACCAGACTTGACAGGGAGCTTGAAATGATAAATATGCATATACGGTTTGTAACAGAATTGACAAAACGTATATTAGTACATATGAAAGAAAACGGCTATGGGAGAATCCTGAATGTAGGCTCAACAGGCTCTTTTATTCCGTCTCCAACAGATGCCGTTTATTCTGCCACAAAAGCATATATTATGTCTTTTTCAAATGCTTTATGTGGCGAGCTTGGTAAAACAGGAATAAAGATAACTACTTTATGTCCAGGGGCGACGAAGACGGAATTTGCTGCAAAAGCAAATATTCAAAACACATTGCTATTCAGGATTGGAGTTATGAAGCCGGAAAAAGTAGTGGGGATTGCTTATCACAAAATGATGAAAGGAAGAAAACTGGTTATTCCGGGGATATATAATAAGCTGTTGGTTGTATTTTCCAAAGTAATGCCTATGAGCCTAATAAATAGGATTACGATTCTTATGATGAAATAATTGTGGCGAGGCTGGAAAAGATACCATTGATTAAGCAAAGGCCGCCGCAGATGGCTTACCGCCATATGCGGCGGTCTGCCGTTTCCGCAGGCAGGTTTGACAGCAGAAACCGCTTGGAAAGCGGGGGAAACAGAGTTAATATGCTTACACGGCGGTTCGCGTTTGGGCCGCCTTGCGGGGGCAGCCGCCCCTTTTGTGAGGGATATTGAGAGCGGCAGAGGGGATATTAAGGATAAAAAATGTCAATCCAGTTACGCTGTCAAATCGTCTATTCACGCTGTCGGAGTTAAAAAAATTATTATTTTTCCGATACACGAAGTAAAGCATTTTTAGGGATAAATGCTGAAAGAAGTCCAGCTAATAAATGTCAATAGCAAAATGAGAAAAATCGAAATTATTTTTAAAGCAAAAAAGGCGCACTTAC
>QXXL01000262.1 GCA_009911505.1 Lachnospiraceae bacterium
AATTTTACAAGAAGTATGCAGGCATACAGCAATCAGAAGATGAGAGATGGCAGCAGTTGGTTGATGAATCCGGGCAGATAGCAAAGAAGTATGATAATGCGAAACTGGCGATTGCCTTATTACTGGCGGCTATTGATGAACTGGAAAGGAAAAGCAAGGAAATGCCACAAAATGCCACCTAAAAAAAGAGCCTGCCTAAGCAAGCCCCCGAACCTGATTAAATTATAAAGGAGTGGCTTGCAATATGTCAAAGGGTAATTTAAGCAGGACGGAAAATCAGGGAGCGCCCCGGCTTGGTTTTGAAGCGTACAACATAAGCCGGGAAAGGTACATAGAATTGCGTGACGGTTGTGCGGTGGGGAAATATAGCCGTGAAACACTCTCAAAGGCTTGCAGAGGGCTTGAATTTATAGAACCGTGGATTATCTTATCTGTCACAAAAAGCAAGTCCTATGACCTTATAGAGTTTGATTATAAGCTGGGGCGCATTCCGGTCGGGCGAAGTGATTTTTATGGTTTCCGCAGGAAATTCTATCACAATTTGGATGTGCTACTAAAGGAGGAACGCAGCGCATGAAGCAATATAAATTTTCCGTGGAGGAAATAAAGAAACTGACAAAACAAATGGTTGTTCTGATTGATACGAGGGAGAAGCGGAACGGACATATATTGTCATATTTCGATAAGCAAGGGATTACATACCGAAAAGAAAAACTGGATTTTGGGGATTATACTTTTCTGCTGCCATCTGCCGCAACAGGGCAAGGCGATATATATTTCCATGATTCGATTGTGATTGAAAGAAAAAACTCATTGGAAGAATTGAGCGGAAATCTGGCACAGAAACGGCAACAATTTGAAGCGGAGTTTTTGAAAGCCAGGAACGCCGGAGCGAAAATATATTTGATGGTTGAAGATGTGGGCGGTTATACCAGTATCATAAATCACGCATACAATACACAGCTTACACCAGTTTCCTTTATGTCGAGCCTGAAAACGTGGGAGAGCCGTTTCGGATGCAATGTGCAGTTCATAGACAGCCAGTACAGCGGATATTTCATATACAGCACATTTTCCTATTTCTGCCGGGAGGTATTGAAATAGCAGTCAGCAGGCCGCACATGAAAAGAGGGTGCGTCTAATCAGCGGCAGGGGTACCCCGTAATTTTGGGGATGGTGCCGGGAATTTCCGGCAGGGTGTTTGTGATTACTGGCAGGGGATATGTGGTTATTGTGTAACGTGGCGCAGTAACTACGGAAAGGAAATATTATGTTTTGTGTTATTCAGG
>QXXL01000263.1 GCA_009911505.1 Lachnospiraceae bacterium
AGCAACAAAGACGGTTCCGGCAGGAGAGCCAAAGGGGATAGAGGTATATGAATCACGGTGGACGGCTGACGGTAAAGAGTGCTGCAGCTATGAATACCGTAACAGCGCAGAGCGGTTTGAACGCCCTATCAGGAAATCATACCGTATAAGCATACATGAGAGTTACCGGGAGAATGGGAAAGTCAAGAAGAAACAGACCGTAATTTGTACGATTGGATATT
This sequence comes from Lachnospiraceae bacterium, assembly GCA_009911505.1. Lineage (GTDB taxonomy): Bacteria > Bacillota > Clostridia > Lachnospirales > Lachnospiraceae > Roseburia_B. The sequence goes on from QXXL01000263.1 coordinate 222, forward strand.
ATGAGGTTGTGGACTGGGGCGACTGGCCGGGGGATTATATTATAGGCGGTCTTTTATCAAAAGCGGATACGCTTGGACTGGAAGAAAGCGAACTGGCAGACCTGATTTATACAAAGTGGCAGGCTATTGTTGACCGCATTTGGGAGGAATACAAACAGACGGAGGAATATGCTGCAAGGCAGGAGAACTGCCGCATAATCAGGGAGCATAACGAGAGGGTAAACGAGTTCACGGAGAAATACGGCGTTACCCGGAGTGAATACAACCGCTGCTATGATGTGTTCGGCAAATTGCGCAATCCTGAATACCTGAAAAAGATTAAGGCAGATTTTAAGGCAAGAA
>QXXL01000264.1 GCA_009911505.1 Lachnospiraceae bacterium
GGAATATGAGCGCAGGAGCCGGGAGCAGAGCCGTAGTTATTATGAGAATTTCCGTAGTAACTACGGGGGATATAGTGGAGGTAGTTATTGCGGTACTGCTGCCAGTAACTACAATGAAGCTGACAAGGTCATGTTAAAAAAGTTCTACCGCGCACTATCAAAGGCATTCCACCCGGACAGCAACCCGGATAAAGACACAAGCGAGGAAATGAAGATGCTGAACCGCCTGAAAAGTGATTGGGGAGTATAGTTTTTTGTAACGGTTTTTCTCTGATTTATCCCCATTATTCATAGATTTAACACGGTTTTTCCGAATAAATGAAAAAATGGAATGTTGGCAAATGTTGGCATTTTAGAGGATATAGGGAGTTTCTAAACACGATATATGCGCATGGTGGATAGTGAGAAATGGTGGGATATTCAGTTTATAGGGGCGGTGTGGAAAATAGTTGCATTTAGTGGCATTTTCCGGGATATAGGGAATTTATGCACACGACAGTATATAGGCGCATGGCAGCAGTTTTCCATACTTTTCAGGTAAAAGGCAGCAGAGGGGAAAATACATGAAATGCGCAAAAGTGCGCACAAAAAAAGAGTTTTGTAACACGATACACGCATGAGGGGAAAAGTGCAAAAATGCACAGAAATGCACACCAAAAAAAGAAGTTTAATGACACGGTATAGGAGCAAGGGAAAAGCCTTGATTTTCCGGGCAAAACTGAATTAGTGGACACGATAACGCGCGCATAGAAAACTTACACTTTCTTACACAAAAAAGGAATTTGTAAACACTATAACGCGCGGGGGAGTATCAAGACATTCTGGACACCCTAAAAAGCAGATTACTAAAAAATACTAATATCCGGGGGCTTGTACTGGAAATTGCTAATGCAATTCACCATATAGGGCGAGTGCCGGGGCAGATCGGCAGGACACCGGGGCAAGCAGCAGCAGTATCTTCATTTTTTTAGTCCTTAAAAATATATTGCAGATTCCGTATCCCCTAAAAGAGTATGCCGAGATTTACAAGGCCTTAAAAGGGCGACGCACAATCGGCAGTTCCGGCAGCCATAAAAAAGCAATACTGACATTTCCGACACCCTAAAAGGGGCGGCATGGTAACATTTCTCACACCCTAAAAGAGCGCATCCGGCAGCAGGATTGTATATTGTCTGATATGACAGACCTAAAAAAGCCTAAAAATGTTTACTATTATTGACTTTTTCGGAGGTATATAAAAGCCGGAACACCCTAGAAAATCCTAGCATTGCGGATATAAGGACCTCATAAAACCTCACTTTTTCGGGGGTATGGGAACTTAACATTACTTAACATATCCGGGGATAGTCTGCCAAAACCTTACATTTTCAGAGTATGGGACTTGTGAAAACCTGTTATTTCCCGGCATATAGGACTTGAAAAAACCTGAACATTTACCCCTAAATATCCCTAAAGAATATGCTTTATAGTCCTGCCGCCCTCTGCAAAACTTAGTATTTCCGGGAATTATGCGCCTGCTGCCATATAGAGTTTTGCGGTGTAAATCGTACAAAACAGTACACAAAAAAGAGAACGGTTATTGTAACGGCACTATGCCGGGAAAGGATAGACACAGTATGAGATTGAACGGTAAAAGAATTGTGGAAGTCATGGAGGAAAAGAGCCTGACAGAAGAAACGGTATGCAGCAGG
>QXXL01000265.1 GCA_009911505.1 Lachnospiraceae bacterium
CGAGAGGGCGGCGGTCACTTTCTGCCAGGGGCGGTATAAGAGCCGCATTAAGAAGCTGGCAGCAGAACGCCCGGAGGAATGTCAGATTGTGGCAGAGAATCAGGACGGCAGTATGTGCGCCCATATCCCGGTTGCATGGATAAAGATAAACCCTACAAAACAGCTTTCAGAAGAGCAACGCAGAGAGAGAGCGGAGAGGTTCAAGCGGAAATAGTTTCAAATGCCTTATAGTAGGGCTTGTAGAGGGGCAAATTCGGCTTGAAATGGTGCAAGGGTAGAAATAATAAGGATAGGGGGATAAAATGCGAAAATAGGCTTTTAAAACATGGATAGACAGAGAAAACCGCCCTTGTACTTTTGGCGAGTG
>QXXL01000266.1 GCA_009911505.1 Lachnospiraceae bacterium
TCCCAAATCGGGGAAAATGACTGATATTTTGCCCTCTTCCTCATAGAAAACAGCCGGGTATACATAATTCATAAATCATTGCTCCTTTCCGTGTAATCTATATTGTTTGCAAGGGGCAGGGGCTTGTTACAGCCCCGCCTGCTTGCGTATGGATTTAACAATACTTTTCGGGATGTCACCGGGATGATTCGGGACGCTTACTTTTCCGGGCTTTGTTGGGTGTTTGTATTGGTAATGTGAGCCGCTTATGTCTGACACGTACCATCCATCATCCTTTAGCATCCGGTCTGCTTCTCTGAATCTCATGTATGTTTCCTCCTTACAATTATATAATAACACGTATTTTACGTATTGTCAAGAGAAAAACATAAAAAATATACGTATTTTACGTAGATATTATATGCAGATACCGGGAAAGTATGCAGACTGGCAGCAGGACACAAAGGCATCCCCACAAATGGGGAAAGCGTAAAAGTGTGCTGTCCTGCTGCCGTTTTGCTTTTTATCAGACGTTACCAAAACACAGAACCACCATTGTACGCAATCCGTACTTTTCGGTACGGTTTGGAATGTAACCTTGTAGAGCATAGCCACAAGTGGCAACGTATCCGGAATTTTCCGGGAGCAGATTTGAACCCGGACGGACGCAGCCTCGATTTTCCGGGGGAATATATGCGGCTTTCCTCTTTTGGAATGAGCAAAGGGGGATCTGATTTGCCCCCACCCTGAAATTACTGGATAGCCCCTGGCGGCAATATCCCGATTTGAAATCGGCAAAATGACAAGGGCGGCTTTTCCGCTTTTCAGAATACCAACAGCAACACGCCACAAGCCCATATTTTGGATTGTAACGGCATGGACGGTTTTTCTATCAGGTAACACAGTAAAAGCCCGATATGGGGCAGATAGGAGCCTTTACAAAGGGATTCTGACAATAGGGCGGTTCATTCCTCCCAGATGATGAATGGCTTTATTGTGGTTACGGTTGATAGTTGTGCAGTAACTACGCTGACGGACATTTGTCCTTTACCTGATAAATAGGTATTGGGGGTTTTGAGGAATGAGGGGGAATATAAATTTCGCTTTTCCCTGATAGGCGTTATTGTCACTATTGTCACTTTTGTCGGTAGTCATGGAATGTAAATTTGCTTTCTGGTTCTTTCCCTGATAGGTATTTTGTCACTTTTGTCACTATTGTCATTAGTCATGGGATATAAAAATGCAATTCTATCTATCAGGAGCAGAGAACGCTATTTCTTGTTTTGGTTGTCACGGTTCATTGTTTCATTGATTGCACGCACGATAAAGGGAGTGAGCTTTTCCCCCCGTTTTTCAGCGTGTTCCCGAATAACTTCCTTTTGACCTTTGGGAACTCTGAACTTTATTTCGTCTAGTTTTTCTTTCATGTAGTTCATTGTGTATTCTTTTTGCTTTTCGTTGTACGCCATGAACGACACCTTCTTTCATTTTAGATTTTGAGTGGGGCGGCTATTTATAGATACACCTTCTCCACCATACCAAAATTATAGCATATTTTACAATAGGGGACTATAGCAAAAATAAACAAAATTAGGGGACTAATTATGTGAGAATTGCCTATAGATTTATTAGGGGACTAATGCTATGATAGACCTATCAAGAGATGAAAGGAGCAACACCACATGAAACAGATTACCAAAGTAAGAAAGAGCGTGTGTGCAATGGCTAACCAGTTACGGAAAGCCGGGTACTCTCTCAAAGAAGCCTTTAAAAAGGCATGGCAGAGGGTAAAGCTGTCAATGACAGTGAGAGCCGCCGGAGTTAGCTTCGAGAACAGACAAGAGCGGCTGGCATTCCTGCAGCAGTTCAAGCCGGAGGATTTGACCGTTACACTGGAAAGAGAAAAGGAAAATAAGTTTGATAGTAACGCTATTCAGATAGTTGTACATATCAAGCCGATTCGCCGGAGAACAGTTATAGGGTACGTTCCGTCAAAACTGGCAAGGGAACTTTCCAAAGTGCTTGATATGGGTATTCAGGTAAAGGCTACCCTGATGCAGATTATCGGCGGCTATGGATGGAAAGAAAGCCTGGGCGCACTGATTAACATAGCAGTATAAAGAAAGAGCCTATATCAGAGCCGCTAACTCCAGTATAGGCAGTAACCCAAAAACCGTTACAAAAAAAGTATTAGGGTATGGGGAGATTATAACATTTCCCCTGCCCTCTGTAAAGAAAGTAGAGGAAATTATCTTGGATTGGTATTTGCAGTTCCTTAGAGAAGAAGGAGCAGGACTATATAAAGGGTACAAGTACCCAAACTTGATTGAAGTACAGAAACAAAGCTGTCTGTATGTTGGATATTTCGCAAACGTAACAAATGAATTGGTACTGGCGGCATTCCGGGGAGAGGAAGAATTGACCGCTGATGAAATACGGAGAGTGGCACGTTATAACGGCATCCCTTATTCGGTGCTGACCTGCCCGAAAGTGATTATGCTTGATATGAGCAGGAGAAGGCATAGAAAGATGGTTGCAGAGGTAGACAATTTATTCATCCGGCTAAAGTGCATGGCAAGGGAGGGCAATCAGAAAGCAGAAAAATATGTAGAATGGGCTGACCGGGAAAATCAGAAGTTCCTTAAAGCGGCGCATATCAATAAACTTTCATACATTCACTATTTGGGAGCGAAAAGGCAGCTATCTGATTATATTCTTTTTGCAAGACCTGAACCCACGAAAAGGGGAATTTCTGCCCGGAAAGGCGGTGCTATATGATGCGAAAAGATATAGATTTGTTCTGTATATCAGCAGAGATTATCGGCGTGTCAATGATAATAGCCGGACTTGGAAATCAGTTAGACAATAACGAAACGGACACATTAACCCCTCTGCTATGAGAAGTGCGCTTCATGGCGTACAAGTCCATTTGGAGCGAATAGCGGATGATTTAGACCATATAGAGGGTAAGGGAGAAAAGAAAGGGGCAGGCAAATGAAAATTGATGAAATAAAAATTTATCCGTGTTTTGCGGCGCATGGGCCGAAGCCGGAGAAGATGCAGCAGAAAGAACAGTATTTCGAGGAAACCGGGGCTTTACAGTCGCAGATTATCCTTGACAGCCGGGGAAACCTGATAGACGGTTACACAAGCTATCTAATAGCAAAGGCGCACGGCATCCAGTGTGTTCCTATCAGGTACGGCAGGCGGCAGATTGTGAGGGCATCCCACAAGCCCGGCGGCAAGCTGTATACATGGGAACTGCCCGGACTTCTTATTGACCGGGTATCTGCCGGGGATAAGGCGGTTGTACGCACGGAGAGGGGCGCAAGAACGGTTATTTTCGGAGTGACCGGGAAAGGGCATACAGATGTGAAGCTATCCGGGAAATGTTTTGTGGATTGCATAGAGGGGGCAGGACAAGGTATTGCGGCTTGCTATGGAATTGTTGATAGGGCAGAACAGCCAGGGAATAGGCGTAAAGAGTGAAATTATTGTGAAAGGGGGCGTTGCATAATGGCAAAGAGGACAGGGCGCACAGAGAACCTTGCAACGGAGATTATCGGCATGGCAAAAAGGAAGTTATGGCGGTGCAGAGTGGCATTGATTATCTCACTGGCCGGGAACATCATTCAGGCAGCAGTATTGATTTTCAGGTAACGGAAATAAGGGAGTGGGCGGCGGCTTATATGTCTGCTGCCCTATCCCACATTATAGAAAGGCGGTGCTTGTATGGCAGAAAAGCGGAAAGACAGCAAAGGCAGGATATTGAGGGATGGAGAAAATCAGATGAAAGATGGTCGTTACCGCTATCAGTACATGGACGGCAGAGGAAAGCGGTGTGCGGTGTATAGTTGGAAACTGGTGGAAACGGACAGAACGCCGCCCGGAAAGAGGGACGATATAAGCCTACGGGAGAAAATAAAGCAGATTGACCGGGATGTTGAGGACGGTATAAAAACTGCTGCCAATAACAAAATCACCCTGAATGATATGTTTGATTTGTATATGGCAGGAAAATATGAGTTGAAAGATTCCACACGCTCTAATTATCTGTATATGTATGAAAATTATGTATCAGGTGAGATCGGGCGAAAGAAAGTAGCCAGTATCAAATATTCGGATGTAAAGGCATTTTATAACAGCCTTATCAGGGAAAAGGGCTTCAAGCCTAACAGCATGGAAATTATCAATACAATTCTGCATCCAGTATTTACGCTTGCGGTAAGGGATGGATATATCAGGAGTAACCCCACGGACGGAGTAATGGCAGAGATTAAAAAATCTCATAATTGGGAGAAACCCAAACGCCACGCATTGACAGAGCAGGAGCAGGAAGCCTTTATTGACTTTATTTCTAATTCTGATATTTATAGGCACTGGCTTCCATTGTTCACGGTGTTTCTCGGAACTGGATGCAGAGTGGGCGAGATTATCGGCTTGCGGTGGCAGGACTTAGATTTTGAGAGCCGGACAATAAGCATAAATCATAATTTGATATACCGTGTGTATCGGCAGCAGGGCGAAAAATGCGAGATGCACATTACCACACCAAAGACAAGCGCAGGATGCCGCACAATCCCTATGTTGGATGAAGTGCGCCGGGCATTATTGCAGGAGAAGCGGCAGCAGATGCAGAGGGGATATAACGAAACAGTGATAGACGGTTACAGCGGCTTTATTTTTACAAACCGTGAGGGCTATGTGCATAATCCGCAGACTATCAACAGAGCGATAAAAAGGATATATACAGCTTACAATGAGCAGGAGAAAGAGAGAGCAAAGCAGGAACATAGAGAGCCTATCTTTATCAGGCATTTTTCAGTCCACAACCTACGGCATACATTTTGTACCCGATTCTGTGAGAATGAAACTAATATCAAAGTCATTCAGGAGATTATGGGGCATAGCGATATAAGCACAACCATGAACATATACGCAGAAGCAACGGAGAGCAAAAAGAAAGAATCCTTTGAAAATCTGCAAGGCAAAATAAAAATATGCTGATCTGATAAAGAGAGCCGTTCCGGGATTGCCAGGGCGGTTTTCCTATATCTCAAATTTATCTCAATTTTTATCTCAATCTAAAGAACCGTGACAAACAAAGACAAACGAAAAAAGAGGGGGAAAGTGCCGGAAACATAGGCTTTTATATAAGCACAAACAAAGATAAACAAAGACAAAATACAGCATTATCATTTCCCGACGATGAAAACGCTTGGCGGAAAAGACCAGTAAAATCAAGGGTTTTAGCATATGTGTGCCCTAACCCCTTGATTTTACTGGGGTTGCCGGGTTTATGCGGGACTTTG
>QXXL01000028.1 GCA_009911505.1 Lachnospiraceae bacterium
CGTGCCATAACCTGCATCCTCCAAATACCTTTTTTCATAAAATATAACAATATTTGACAGGAATGTAAACTCTAAAATCATGTAATGCAAAAATGCGGATTCCAAAATGTAGAAATATTCTGGTGTTTTTATATGCAGGTTGGAATTGTAGGAATAAAAACCCATAGCCGGAAAGCTACGAAGCAGGACGGAAAATCTAAAAACCTTTAAGGTGGCAATAATACGGATAAAGGCTGTCATGGACAGGTACTTCCTGTCTGTGACAGCCCAATTTATATGAGCGCTTTACTCTAAATTATTTAAGAATTCCCGCCATGCGTAACAGATAACGTGCATTTGTGGTATTGCAGCGTCCGTCCCTTAATTTATAATCAAAAAGAATTCTGTTTTCCTTATAATATTCTGTAAAATAAAAATTAATTGCGTCTATATCCAAATCATTTTCCAAATCACACAGCTCAAAATCATGGGTAGTAACCAATGTAAACGAATAAGGCTTTGACAAATTCCGTATGGTTTCTTTCGCTGCAAAAATCCTGTCCTTTGAATTCGTCCCCTTATAGATTTCATCAATCAGGGAAATCATGGGAATCTGCTTTTGGCAGGCCTCAGTCATTTGCTTAATACGCAGCAGCTCTGCATAAAATGTAGAGATGCCTTCGTTTACATTATCCACTGTCCGGATGGATGTGCATAGCTTCATAAGCGAAATATGCAGTCTTTGGGCGGTGCAGAACCCACCAGCGTAAGCCAGCGCTAAATTGATACCTATGCTGCGCATAAAAGTTGTTTTTCCAGACATATTTGAACCTGTTATAATACAAGTGCGGTGGGCCAGGTTAATGTCATTGCCGATCACCGCAGGTTCATTTATTAGCGGATGCCTGATATCAGAAGCTGTAAATACAGGATATTTAGAATCCGCGATATCTGGCAGGCAGCAAACCTTGCGTGTGCGGCAGATTGTGCATAAGCTTATTAAGGCTTCGGCATCCCCCAATGCTTTAAGCCAGGATTTAAGGCTGTCCCTGTAGCTATCTTTCCATTTCCCATACCTTTCCATACAGTGGTAGTCATACAAAAATAAACTGTTATAAAGCAGGAATGCATAAAGGTTGTGGCGTGCACTTACAGCTTCTGTAATTGTCTCTAGTTCTTTTAATGCAGCGGAAGCAGTGCCGTTTTTTAATAATATATCCTGCAAAGATTTAAGGTAGGGGCTGTGAAAGGCTTCTCTTTCCAAAAGCTGAAACAATTTCCGGTAAGGGGTAATTGTTTTATTCATCTGATAGATGGGGGATAGCGCTTTATTGTTCCAGTGATTCCCTAGGAAGGCAGACAACAATTGGGCAAAAGCCAGAAAGGAAAAAAGGGGCATTGCCAAATGCCTGTAGATCCCCAATAAGGCGCAAAATAAAAAAAATAGCGTAAGGAGCGGGAATAGCCTAAACAAGATCCTGCAAACTACGGGGAAATGGATTCTTGTTTCCAGTGTATGAAAGAAATCATCCATTATCTTTTTAGACTTTTCGTATTTTATATTTCTCAAACGCCTTGCGCCAATTTCAAGTTCCATGCACAATTCCATTTTTTGGGATAGCTCCGCTACTGCCTCCTGGCGGCTTTTGATTTCTTGGGAAAGCTGTAAAGCAGAATCCATGGAAAAAACTTTTCCCGACATGCTAAGCCAGAGGGCAAGCTGATCCTGCCCCCAAATTGTGCTTGCCGTGCAGATATATTGATAGAGGGAGCTTTTACCAAGCAGATCTAAATCCCGGGCTTCTAAAAACTCCTCGTTTAAATACCTTGTCCCGTCTACAGGGAAGCTTTTCCATCCATCTTCAAAGCGCGCCATATAATCTTTAAGTACGGATTGTGAATCTTTTAGGTATTCCTGTTCTTTTTCTAATTTGTTATGATAAAGGACTAGCGTGATAAAGGTAAGGAAAAGGCCGAAGGCAAGTATAAGTAAAACAGGATTTTTCTGTTGATATCCAATAAAAAGAAGCAGTCCGGCAGTGGCAAATATAATGCCGCGCAGGAGAGATACCTTATCAGATGCATGGGTTAATTTATCTGATTCTTCTTGGCAGGATTCGTAATATTTTTTAAACATGTGATAGTTGTTTTGATTATTAAATTTGATACTTTTCATGAGCTTCTCCTTAAGCTGATATAGGTTTTTTGCTGGATGTATGTTTTGATTGGCAAAGGGCCGTCAGGCAGAGGGAGGGCATTGCTGGGAAGCAAACGGGATACTTAAGAGCCCCTAAACCCCATCACAAGGCCCCAGCTGCATACTCTGCCCCCTGCCTGACTACGGTTTTGGCTGGTATTCGGTGTTGTTGTCAGGGACGTATGGTGTTTATAAGTTTATTTAGAGCGTGTTCGAAACACGTTTTAGTATAGCATGTGGCAATATGAAGTTTCAATGATTTCTTTATTATGGCTGTGGATCCTGTCTGTTATAGGGTATACTTCTATTGTACAGAATATTATTTTTATGTGCTTGAATTACTCAAAGCATAGTGCGATAATTTTCATACAATAGTATTTGGGTGGTAAAGTTTATGTGTATCAAATAAGAAAAGAAAGAATAAAGTTTGGCTCCATGCAAAGCCAGTATAAGGTAGCAGCCATACAGGGTAAAATAAACGGGTATATCATTTTAAACAGTGTTATACCCATTTTATTTCGGTCAACATAGCCTACTACGATTCCCATAATACACATTTTAGGTGCTAAGTGTAGAATATATTTTCCGAAAGCATTTTGGGAATACGTTCCAGAGGATACTTCTATCCCAACCAGCGTAAACAAGAAATCCCCTGCCCTCTGCCTGACGGCCCCTTTGCCATTCACACCTCACAGTTCGCTCTAGGCAAAAGGAGATTTTGCTTTTTTGTTGCATTCTCTATGAAAATGGTCTATCCTGAAATAACATTATGGAAGGTGGGGGTGTCATTAGAATATGACAAAAGAACAGTATTTACGATGGTCGGCTCCTTATCGTGGAAGCAGGAGGAAGCAGTGGATTTTGAATGCGGCGGATAAGCTGGTTACGGTATCGGTGTTTTTTTCATATCCTTTTTTTCTTTTTTATATTGCATTTTGTAAAGGCGGAAGGGAGCTTTTTTGGAATATTGCTATCCCAGGAGTTTCTTTTTGTGTGGTGTCGTTATTCCGCAAATTATATTCTGCGCCGCGCCCGTATGAGGTTTGGGGGATTGCGCCGTTGCTTTATAAGGATACGAAAGGGAAATCGTTTCCAAGCCGCCATGCTTTTTCGGTGTTTGTAATTGGGATGGTTTATTTTTATGATAAAACGGCGTTAGGGGCAGTTGTATTTTTTGCGGGGGCGGTATTATCTTTTGTCAGGGTTATTGGGGGGGTGCATTTTGTGAAGGATGTTTTGGCAGGGGCAGCTTTTGGCGTTTTTGCTGGTATGTGGTTTTGGGTTTTGGGGGTATGAAAAGTGCATAGAACCTCGACGAATACCTTTCCTTGTGGTATACTTGAAAGGTATGTAATCACGAAAAGGAGACGTTTTTATGGGCGGACAGGAACCTAAAAAAGAGAAAAAACATATATGTGTAGGCTTGTTGGCCCATGTTGATGCAGGTAAAACTACGCTTTCTGAGCAGCTTTTATATGAAAGTGGCATGATTCGTACGCCTGGCAGGGTAGACAAGCAGAGCGCTTATTTAGACACGGATATGATGGAGCGTGAACGAGGTATTACGATTTTTTCCAAACAGGCTATTTTAAAGCTTCCGGAAGTGATCATTACGTTGCTTGATACACCAGGCCATGTGGATTTTTCTGCTGAAATGGAACGTACGTTACAGGTGCTTGATTATGCTGTCTTAGTTATAAGCGGCGCGGATGGTGTACAGGGGCACACCAGGACGCTGTGGAGGCTTTTAGACGAATACCATATCCCGGTTTTTTTATTTATCAACAAAATGGACCAGTCCGGGACAGACAGGGAGCGTTTGATGGCGGATCTAAAACAGCAGCTTTCAGATTGCTGTATTGCTTTTGATGATACCAGAACTAAGGTATTTATGGAGGAAGCTGCCATGTGCAGTGAGGATGCGCTGAATATTTTTTTAGAAACCGAAACTATCAGCACGGATCTGCTTTGTGGAATGATTGCTGCCCGGCAGATTTTTCCCTGCTATTTTGGGGCGGCGTTAAAAGAGGAGGGTGTAAAAGAATTTTTACATGGTATTTCCACATTTATGCTGCCAAAGGAGTACCCGGATCAATTTGGCGCAAAGGTATATAAAATTATGCGGGATAGTGCGGGGAGCCGCCTGACGTGCCTTAAAATAACTGGGGGGAGCCTTAAGGTAAAGGATCTGCTTTATCATGAAGAGGGAGGCTGGGAAGAAAAAGTAAATCAGATCCGCATTTATTCCGGTGAAAAATATGAGCCTGTAAATGAGGTGAAGGCTGGGGAGGTGTGCGCGGTAACAGGGCTTTCGCAGACGTATCCGGGGCAGGGGCTTGGTATAGAGGGGGCTTCTTTTGCGCCCCTTTTAGAACCAATTTTAACATACTGTGCCTGCCTGCCGGATGGACTGGATGCGGTGCAGATCCTGCCCAAATTTAAAGAAATTGAAGAAGAGGATCCGATGCTTCATGTCCTTTGGAATGAGGTACATCAGGAGATTCTGGTGCAGGTGATGGGAGAGGTACAGACGGATGTGTTAAAAAGGCAGCTTTTAGATCGGTTTGGCATAGAAATCGGATTTGGTTCCAGACGTATCGTTTATAAAGAAACGATTGCAGATACGGTGGAAGGTGTGGGGCATTTCGAGCCATTGCGCCATTATGCGGAGGTGCACCTTTTGCTTTCACCAGGAAGGCGCGGAAGCGGTGTGGTTACGGTATCGGAATGTAGTGAAGATATCCTTGATAAAAACTGGCAGCGCCTGATATTGACACATTTACGGGAAAGGGAGCATGCCGGCGTACTAACAGGTTCTTCCATTACCGATATCCGGATTACGCTTGTGGCGGGACGGGCGCACCAGAAGCATACGGAAGGCGGGGATTTTAGGCAAGCGACGTACCGGGCTGTCCGGCAGGGGCTAATGCAGGCGGAATGCGTGCTGTTGGAGCCTTATTACGAATATCGCTTAGAAGTGCCGGAAGCGTTTACTGGGCGCGCAATGACAGATATGAAACAACGGCATGGCAGCATGGACGGGCCTGATATCAAAAATGGTTTTGCCGTGTTAACCGGGGCAGCCCCGGTTGCGCTGCTGCAGGAATATGCCAGGGAGGTGGCGGCTTATACGAAAGGGAACGGCAGGCTGTTTTTAAGTTATGGTGGATATGATATCTGCCATAACTCTGAGGAAGTAATTGTAAGTGCGGGGTATGATCCCCAAGCGGATCTTTTGAACCCGGCAGGATCGGTATTTTGTTCCCATGGTGCGGGGCAATTGGTAGAATGGTACAGGGTTAAGGAGTTTATGCATGTAGAAAGCGTGCTTTCTGCGAAAAAGGATGTGGAAAAGGATCGCCCTGCTGTAACGGCACAGAGCATTTGCCGAGAGGAGGCATGGCTTGACACGGAAGAAGTCGATGCCATTTTAGAAAAGACGTTCCATGCCAACAAGAAAGGCAGGCAGACTTTAAAAAAAGGCTATAAGGCCGCAAGGCGTGTTGTTGCGTCGGATGGAGCAGAGACGCCATACCGGGCGTCAAAAAAAGAAGGGCCAAAAGAAGAATACCTTTTGGTAGACGGATATAATATAATATATGCATGGGAACATTTAAGAAAGCTTTCAGAAACAAATATGGACGGCGCAAGGGGCGTGCTTTTAGATACGCTTTGCAATTACCAGGGTATGAAAAACTGCCAGGTCATTGCCGTGTTTGATGCGTACAGGGTAGCGGGCCATAAAACGGAAGTTTATGATTACCATAACATCCATGTAGTGTACACCAGGGAAGCGGAAACTGCCGATGCCTATATTGAAAAATTTGCCCACGAAAACAGCAGGAAATACCATGTAACGGTGGCGACATCCGACGGGCTTGAGCAGATCATTATACGGGGTGCGGGCTGCTTGCTGATGTCTGCAAGAGAATTTGCAGAAGAAATTTCCCGTATGAAGGAGCAGTTAAAGGAAGTGGGGCTGGCTTCCCAGAGGGGGGGCCGCAGTTACTTGTTGGATGGGATAAAAGAGGATGTGGAAAAGCAGATAAAAGCAATTTGTGGCGAAAGTGAGGGAACAGAATGAAAAATGCAGCAAAAAAAATCATTATAATTGTTATACTGGCAATCTTTTTAGGGGTTTATTACTATATTACACTTCCGGCAATTAATATACATTCCGGCGGCTTCTGGCAGTGCCTGTTGTTTTTGGCGGCTTTTATTACCGTAATGTACCTGCTTGTAAAATCGGGGCAAACCTACCGTAAACAAGGCATCAGGATGGGGGCCAGGGATATGTTCCGCGAGTTTAAGCTGGCCAAAATCGGCTTGGCTGTGTTTGTTTTGATTGGGGCTGTATATGCAGTGGGGGCAATCCTTTCCTCTCCAATCATAAACGCGGCAAAATACCAAAAGCTCCTTACCGTAGAGGAAAGCGATTTTTCCAAAGATATCAAAGAGGTTAGCTATAATACAATACCATTGCTGGATAAAAATTCCGCCAAGCTGCTTGGCAACCGCAAAATGGGGAGTATGGTAGATATGGTTTCCCAGTTTGAAGTCAGCTCCGAGTATACGCAAATCAATTACCAGAATACCCCAGTCCGCGTTGCACCGCTTGTATACGCCAATACAATTAAATGGCTTACCAATCAAAAGCAGGGCATCCCGGCGTATATCCGGATTGATATGGCCACACAGAATACCGAATGCGTCAAATTAAGTTCCGGCATCCGCTATTCCGAATCTGAGCTGTTTAACCGCAATATATACCGCCATCTGCGTTTCCGTTATCCGACATATATTTTTAGCGATCAGATTTTCTTTGAAATTGATGACGAAGGCACACCGTACTGGGTCTGCCCAGTCAAGAAATTCAATATAGGCCTGTTCGGCGGGCAGACAATAGGCAAAGCCATACTCTGCAACGCGATTACCGGGGCGTGCGAGGAATATGATGTCAAGGACGTGCCAACCTGGGTAGATAAGGTATATTCGGCAGAGCTTTTAACGGGGTTATATAATTACCACGGTATTTTAAAGCATGGTTATTTTAACAGTATTTTGGGGCAGAAGGACTGCCTGCAGACGACAAATGGCTATAATTATATTGCTTTAAACGACGATGTCTGGGTGTATACGGGCGTTACGAGTGTCAGCGGCGATCAGTCTAACGTTGGTTTTGTGCTGATGAACCAGCGCACTATGGAGACTAAATTTTACCGGATTGAGGGTGCAATTGAAGATTCCGCGATGTCGAGCGCCGAGGGGCAGGTGCAGAATTTAGGATACCGTGCAACATTCCCGCTTTTGCTAAACATTACCGATGAGCCGACTTATTTTATGGCGCTTAAGGATGGAGCCGGGCTGGTGAAAAAATATGCAATGGTAAATGTTCAAAAATACCAATGGGTTGCAATTGGCGATACCGTGCAGGAATGTGAAAAAGCATATATGAAGCTTTTGGCGACTAACGGCATTACCAAAAGTGAAACGTCTGGTATTTATGAAAAAGCGAAAGGTAAAATTGCTTCTATTGCCCCGGTTGTGGTAGAGGGCAACACGCATTATTATATATGTTTAGAGAAATCGGAAGAGATATTTGATGTTAATGTAGCGGATACAACGCTGGTAGAAATTGTAAAATACAAAGCTGGGGATATGGTTACATTTGAATATGAGATGTCAGAAAGCGGGATCTGTACCGTAATGTCCCTGGAATAAGTCTTGGCAAATGAAGAAAGGTTGGATATTATGGCGGATAACAGCGGAATCATGGATGTGTTAAAGGAAGGCGTAACGGTAGCCTATTATGACCTGGAGTTTTGCAATGAACGTACGACCCACCATAATGTCCCAGTGGCAATCGGGGTTAGCTACCGTAAGGGGGGCCGGGAGGTAGGCAGCCTTCACACCCTGATTTGGTGCGGGAATGAGTATGAATTATGGGAGGAGCACCTCCTTCGCATTGGATATGAGGAAAAAAAGCTGCAAAGGTATGGAAAACCGATGGAAGAGGTAACAGGAGATTTGTTTGCAGCACATGAAAAATACAGCCCTAGGTTTTATATTTCGCTGGGCAGGCAGGACGAGGAGCTTTTGAAACGGTTTATTACAAGAAGCCTGGATGAATGGGATTTTTATGATGCTGTAAGATTTTTGCCAGGCAGGCTTTCTTTAAAGTATGATATCAGCTTGGAACGGTATGCTTATATCTGCGGGATTCCTTTTACGCATAAATTCCGTCCGTTGGATGACGCGAGGTGCTTGGGGGAGGTTTTTGATCGTGTCATCAATGGCAGTGTAATTGAGGTGCGCAGGAAGGAAGTCGAGGCAGAGTATGACAAAAAGATGTTTGTGTCGCAGTATAAAAATAAGCGCCAGGCGTATGAGTATCTGCTGGGGCTTGAGAGCTTAACGCCTGGGCAAAGGGAGAAGATGCTGGGGTATGAGGCTTATCTTAAGGGGAAACGTGAAAAGTATCTGGCGTGTGGCGGGGACTAAAGAAATTTGTTTTATTCTTTCTGTCCTTTTTGGAATATAGGATAACCGTTTCCCTGGAGATCGGTGGAGATGTCTTCGAGGTGCTGTTTTTTAGAAGGCTTCTTCCTCTGGTTGATAACACCGCCTTCCCAGGCTCCTTTTGGTGTTGTATGAATGATTTTATTCTTATCTGTCGCTTTCATTATGCCCTCCTGAGTTTTGATAAAAATAGTATAACCGGAAGATGGGGAAATATGAGATTTTTTCATTGCTATATTGCATATTTTCTTTCAGAGCGTGGTTTTGAATGATTTTTTCTTCTATATTTAGAAAGGTATAGCACTATCGGGATGGCATAGGGGCCGCCAGTCAGAGGGCGGGGTATGCGGCTGGGATTGAGGTATCCTTTAGGATTTCACACGGCACAAAAGAGGTTTCCGTCATATTTTCCAGTTCTGAGCTTGAGAAAATGGCATCCGATGAGGAATGATGTTTCTCGCAATAAAAACCGAGAATGATTAAAGCCCACAGAAAAGCCTGCAAAGGGTATTTACGGGTTCTGCCCGTTGATGTATAAAAATGATTTCTGAAACAAACCAGAATCATTTCATCAATGTCGATATGGGTTTCCAATAGAGAAAGAAACGCAGGCTTGTCATGATCAAATTTATTTTGGCAATCTTGAAAAATATCTGCCAAAGAAAGCTGTTTATATGGTATCATAGGTATCAGAATAACTCCTTTCTTGGATGGTAGTTTATAGTTTTTAGGCAACTCTATTATACCATATCCGGTGAGGAGTTATTTGGACTTAGTAACAAAAATGCCGTGTTTATGCGGCTTTTGGCGTTTCGCAAACGCCTATATAATATATGTGGAGGTGTGCTATGCAGATAACACAAATTAAAATATCTGCACAGTGTATATATGTTAACATAGCGTATGAGATTGTGAAACATGATGCGTTTTTAAAGGATACGAAAAGGCTTAATATATATTAAGAATGGGGGATTGAGATGGGGATTGGAAGAAGGGCATATCTGTATGTAATGCGTAAAAAGATTCGAAGTATTCTGCTGTTTTTAATTTTTTTTGCTGCGGGGCTATTTATGTTGATTGGAATTTCCATAAGACAAAGTGCATGGGCCGAGGCGGAGGATTTTCGCAAAACTCTGTCAGCAGGGATTAAGATAGAATCCTATGTGCCAGATCCCCATTCTATTATGGAGGAAAGAATCAATGAAGATGGGGAAAAGGAGATTATATATTCAGCTCCGCTGATTAGGGAACATCATATTGAGGAATTTCTTGCAATAGAAGGCGTCAGCGGATTTTATTGTGATAATCTTGGAAGGGAGTCTGGCTATACAGGACTGACTCTGCATCCAGGGTTTAATACACAATGCCTTAATATTATTGACGGGACAATTCCACTGGGAGGAGAGATAACAGAAGAATACCGGGATATGATAAAAAATGATCCAACATACGAAGTGAATGCACATACAAACAGTTTTATCGAAGTATATGACAGCGAATGGCATCCTGCCTTTGTCAACGGTTCGGTAAGGCTTGTAGAGGGAAGGCATGTCAGAATAGACGATGTGGCAAAAGTTGTGATATCTGATGAACTGGCGGAGAATAACAATTTAAAGGTCGGAGATCAGGTATCGGTGCAAAGTGCAGATCTACTTACTGGCGAATTTTACGGTGATGTTTACAAAACAGAAATTGTCGGGATTTTTCATATCAATTTTGAACAGAAGATTAGATCCGATTATACCTTTGAAGAAGATATCCTGGCAAATACATTTTTTAGCACGCCAGATATTGATGACTGGTTCAGGTACGCATATCAGGTTCAATACGGATATACTGTTTCTGCGCAGGTACCCGATGATATTGTTTGTTTGATGGTAGTATATGTAGAAGATCCGGCATTATTAGATTCCGTAAAGGAAAAGCTGCTCGCTATGGATTCTATTGATTGGGATTATTACAAATTTGGAACTTATGATAAGGATTTTCAGACGGCGGCGTCTCCACTGCTTTCAATTATAAAGATTTCAAATATATTAACAGTAATATCTATTGTAGGGGTTCTTTTAATCCTTTTTCTGGTTTTGGCCATATGGATGCGCAGCCGTAAAACTGAAGTTGGTATACTCTATTCTATGGGCATAAACCGAAATGGATTATTGCGGCAGTTTCTGATAGAGTGCTGCGGTATTGCTGCTGTTGCATATCTTGCTGCATTGCTTTTGGCGGGTCCGGCCACAAGGCTGGCGGGGGATTTGCTGCAGGCTGTGTTTTATTCTTCGGGCGATGCGAGCGGATATGAAGTTGTTATTATGCCAAATACATCGGACATGGTAATGAACCTTCTGCCTCCGGCAAAAGGGGCAGCGCTGCCCTATACGGTTACGTTTCAAGAAGCGTGTCTCGTATTTTTACTGCTAATGGCAGCGGCTGCAGTGTCAGTGTTGATTTCTTCAGCTAAGATATTAAAACGCAAGCCGAAGGAGATTTTGCATAATTGAAACCGAAATGAGCTCAACTGTAATTGTGGGGTAGATTAGGCAGTATCACCAGAAAAAAGCTTCAAATCTATAACATAGCAAAGTTTTTGTTTTATTTGGAAGAAAAGGTTTAAATAACCACAAAATGTGAATACTATGACGGGTGATATAATATGAAGATGAACAAGGTCAATGGAATTCGCATTTTTTTTATCCTAGCTGTGTTATTGGGAATTGGATACTACCAGTTAGTTTATTTCCGGCATACGGATGATAGGATGGACACGCAGGCTACAGAACAGGTTTGGGAGGAAGCCTATAGTACAGAAACAGAAGAAGCAGCGGTTGCAGTTAGCCGGACAGTAGATTATAAGTTTATAATTGTAGAAGAGGGTGATTTTTTAACTGTTTATCTGGCAGATGGGGTAACAGTTTACGAGTATACGGGAATCCGGTTTTCGGAGCTTGAAGAAGGGGTGCGTGAAAAAATACGGGAAGGATACTGCGTAAAAGACGAGGAAGCATTGTTTGGATTTTTAGAAAATTATAGCAGTTAAACGTGATATTGCATATCTGTTTTGTTAAATTCTACGAACATAAGTGAAATATCATTTACATGCAATGGTTAACTGTTATATAATAAAATATATCAAAGGCTATTTGCATGTATAATCTGCACAGATAAAAGGGAAGGGCTAATGGATTAAATCAAAAGAGAATCAAATCAAGAAAGCAGAACAAAGGAGGATTCAAAAGATATGAAAAAATTGATATCAGCTACATTAGCGTTATGCATGGTTTTTACGGTTGTATTGTTTCCTTTGCAGGCAGGTGCAGTGGAAACGGAAGATTTAAAAGATGCTGAGGTAATCCGGGCCGAGGATTATATTGAGTATGTTAATGAGGATAAAGGGAACGACTGGGCTTTAGCCATTCAAAGGATGATTGAGGATGCAAAGGCAATCAATGCCGGTGGCGACGTGCCTGTTGTTATCAGCTTTCCGGAAGGAACGTATGATATCTATGAGGATCAGGCATACAAAAAAGAACTGTATATCTCCAATACCGTAGGTGCAAATCAGGACTATAAAATTAAAAATATCGGTTTTTTGTTTGAGGGCATGAAAAACGTTGTACTGGAAGGGAACGGCTCCCTGTTTATGTTCCACGGCAGGATGATGACATTTGCGGCAATCGACTGTACAAACGTTACATACCAGAACCTTTCATTTGACTTTAAGGTTCCTTCTGTTATTGATGTGACAGTAGAATCGGTCAATGAAGGCGGGCGTTCGGTAACGGTTGTGGTACCGGAATGCTTTAATTATGAGGTAAACGGGACAACCGTTACCTGGAAGAGCGATGTAAGCCCTTATAGCGGAAATACCTATTGGACAGCAACAAACGCACTGGCAAATGTAGCAAACCAGATTTATGATGCCAATACAGGGCTTACCGTGCGTGCCGGAACAAAGCTGTTTAACGGCCTTTCTAGTATCTCGGAGATTTCCGATCACAAACTGAAATTAACATACAGTGGCAATGTACCTGATAATGTTAAAGCTGGCTGTTCTTATCAGATGCGCAATACGACAAGGGATCATTCAGCTATGTTTTTCTGGAAGAGCGAAGGGGTTACGTTAAAAGACGTTAACGCGCATTTCCTGTATGGGTTTGGCGTTGTAGGGCAGAATTCCTCGGATATTACATTAGATGGCGTTCATTTTGATGTACCGGAAGGAAGCGGCAGAAGCACGGCTGGCTTTGCAGATTTTGTACAAATGTCCGGCTGTAGGGGGGAGATACGGGTGGAGAACTGCACGTTTGTAAACCCCCATGACGACCCTATTAATATCCATGGGACATTTATGAGAGTAGTGCGTAAATCATCTGATAACAAAACGTTTACGGTACGGTATATGCACAATGAAACAGCGGGTTTCCCGAACTTTTTTGAAGGGGATCAAGTGGAATTTATGACTGCGGGCAATATGACCAGGGTAGCGGATTCGGTTGCAACGGTAGTAGACGTAAAAGGCCCTTCAGGAGATGCCGGGGCACAGCAAAGCGGTACCGGGAGCCTGACGGATATTGAGATTACCTTAGACAGGGCTTTACCTGATATTTCGCCCAATACGCATGTTGTGGAAAATATTACCTATACGCCAAGTGCAGTGATACAGAATAATGTATTTAAGCAGGTTCCGACCAGGGGTATTTTGGTAACGACTAGAAAAAAGGTTGAAATTAAAGATAACTTATTCGATGGCATGGGGATGGCATCCATTTATATTTCAAACGATGCGCAGGGCTGGTACGAGTCAGGCCCGGTTGAGGATGTGACGATTGAAGGGAATACTTTTGTACGCCCATCGGCAGGGGCTGCGGTTATTTTTATTGAGCCGACAAATCCCTCCGTATCCACAGAAAAGCCAATCCATGAAAATATTGTAATCAATAACAATACGTTCTTTATGCAAAACGGGCAGGTATTAAACGCCAAATGCACAAAGGATCTAAGCTTTACGGACAATCATCTTTACCGTTATGATCCTCATATTACCTTAACGTTAAGCGCTTCTGGCGAAATGCTGCGTGCAGGCAAGCAGATTAAGCTTATGGCACAAGGGACCGGAAATGTTATGTCTTCCAACCTTTATGCGTTTAACGGCTGCAAAGAGGTATATTTAGACGGCAATTATTATGACGGGGGCTTAAAGTTAAATGCTTCGACAAACAATATGGGCGAAGCAGACATAATAGTCGGGGCAGAAGAAGGCGTTGTTGTCAATGGCAGTGCAAATGTACTTCCAGCAGTAAAAAACATTATGTTTGAAAGCAGCGATGAGCGTATATTAAAAATTGAAGCGGATGGTACGGCAACAGGGCTTGCGCCGGGAACAGTTACAGTACGGGCATATGTGCCGGCTGGGGGAGAAAAGCTTTGGTCCAACGAGGTTACAGTTACGGTAACGGATAAAGTGGCAGCGCAAGAAAATGCTTACCTGGAAAGCGCCGTGCCCTCTGAAGGTATTTCATTTGATCAGCCATTCAATAGCGACGGCACTTCCTATACTGGATCGGTTGGAAAAGAAATGGTTTCTTTAAACCTAAAAGCGGAACAGGCCGATGCACAAATTGAAGCCATTTTAGACGGAAAGAGCGTAGGCAGGGGCAAAGGCAGTTTAAATGCACCGCTTAGCATTCATGGCGGTATCAATAAAGTAGATATTTGTGTCACTTCTCCAAATGGGGCAAAGGAGAAAGTGTACCGTTTTACATTGAACGGGAGCAGTACGGCATATTTGTCTGATCTGTCCTGGGATGATTCGCAGTCTTCTGGCGGAAACGGGAAAACTGCGGTAAAAGACAAAAGTACTGACAACAATCCGCTTACCTTGTTAGCGGAAGACGGTACAGACCGGGTATTTGAAAAGGGCCTTGGCGTCCATGCCCCCTGTACGCTAGTTTATGATATTGAAGGGCTTGGGTATACAGCTTTTTCTTCTTATGTTGGAATTGACCAGGAAATTACAAAGCCAAATGAGCCTGATGTAAAAGTTCTAGTTTATGGTGACGGAAAGCTTTTAAAACAAACAGAAACCATCATAGCTGCTACGCCGATGGAGCTTATAACAGTTGACATTACAGGGGTCAGGGAGCTGAAATTGATCGTGGAAAAATTAGAACATGACTGGAGCGATCATGTGGACTTTGCAGATGCAAAACTGATTTCCCCATTGCAGGGGCAGAAAGAGGTTTCGGTAATCCGTTACAGCGCCGAACCCAAAGCGGGCGGCACACTTTTGGCAAGCACAGGCGGCCTTTCGACAGAAAATGGATTTATACCTGCAGATGATGCCGCACCGGTTACATTGACGGCGCGCGCTGCAGCTGGGTATACCTTCTTAGGCTGGTATGATGCAGCTGGCAAGCAATGTACGACGGACGCTGCTTTTACGGTTTCCGGCATCAAAGCAGACGCTGCTTTTACGGCAAAATTTGCAGCCTCCAACAGGCCGCAGCTTGAAACAGCCGTAAATTCGGCGATACAAAAAGAACTGTCAGGCTTTACGGCAGAAAGCGCGGCAGCTTACCGTGCGGCGCTTGCGGCGGCACAAGCTGTTTTAAACAAAGCGGACGCTTTGCCGGGAGAGATAGAAAAAGCCCTAAACGATTTAAAAAAGGCGGAAACGGATTTAAAAGCCGTGCAGACGCCTCCTGACAACAAGGAGCAGATTCCACAGCCACAGCCTGGGCCAGTGGTAATCCCAGCAACAGGATCAACGTTTGATATTAACGGGTTCCGTTATAAAGTAACCAAATCCAGCCCCCAAAATGGAACCGTTACCCTTATAAAAGCGGTTGGGAAGAAGAAGGGCAAGCTAACGGTACCCCCATCAGTGAAAAAAGACGGTTTTACATTTACGGTGACAAAGATTAATAAAAAGGCCTTCCAGAACAATTTAAAGATTACCGGAATTACCATAGGAAAGAATATAACAAACATTGGGGCAAATGCATTTAACGGATGTAAGAAACTGCAAAATATTACATTTAAAAGCATAAAAGCGCCCAAAATCGCTGCAAAAGCGTTTAAAGGAATTGCAAAAAAGGCCAAAATAACGATACCAAAGAAGATGTCTTTAGCACAGCGGAAGAATCTTAAAAGGAGGATGGCTTCCGCCGGTATCGGAAAGAATGCCACTTATAAAACAAAATAATATTTTAGATCATATTGTATATTGACAAACCCGGCTATATCCATTATTATCTAATAGTATGCCGCACAGTGAGGCCAAAGACTGCAGCAATGCAGCGCCGTAACTGGCGAGTAATGATAATAGGAGGTGCCATATGTACGCAATTATAGCAACAGGTGGTAAGCAGTATAAAGTATCCGAAGGCGATATCATTACCATTGAAAAGCTTGGTGAAAAGACCGGTGAAAAAGTTGTATTTAACGAGGTAATCGCAGTATCGAACGATGGCCTTAAGGTTGGCAGTGACGTAGCGAACGCAACCGTAGAAGCATCTGTCGTAAAAGAAGGCAGGGGCAAAAAGATCATCGTATACAAATACAAGAGAAAAACCGGATACCACAAAAAACAAGGCCACAGGCAGTCCTTCACCCAGGTGAAGATTGAAAAGATCAACCTGTAGGAGAAAACAGGGCAGCTATGGTTTTTGTAACAGTTTTGAAAGATTATCATGGACAATATATTGGCTTTGACTGTACTGGGCATGCAGGTTTTGCGGCTGCTGGCAAGGATATCGTATGCGCTGGGGTTTCAGCCCTTGTCATTAATACGGTAAATTCCATTGACCGTTTTACCGGGGAAGCGTTTGAAGTAGATTCCGGCGCAGAAGAAGGCAGGATCAGTGTACGGTTTTGCCATCCGGCGGGACATGACGCAGGGCTTTTGATGGATTCTATGGTGCTTGGCCTGCAAGGGGTACAGGAAAGTTACGGGGCCGGATATATTACTCTGGAATTTAAGGAGGTGTAAGAGATGATTCAAATGAACTTACAGTTTTTTGCACATAAAAAGGGGGTTGGTTCCACAAAGAACGGACGTGATTCCCATTCTAAGAGGTTAGGTGCAAAAAGGGCAGACGGACAATTTGTAAAAGCAGGGAATATTCTGTTCAGACAGCGTGGAACAAAGATTCATCCAGGCGTCAACGTAGGCATAGGCGGAGACGATACCCTGTATGCGAAAGTAGACGGCGTATTGCGGTTTGAACGTAAAGGAAGGGACAGGAAACGGGCATCCGTTTATCCAGTTGCCAGCAACGAATAAGAAGCTATGATAGACCCGACTTTAAGCCGGGTCTATTTTATATCACAGGAGGCACATTTACAATATCCTGTGGCATAAGAATCTGGTGGGTTAAAGCCTATATCATTAATATCACAGAATATTGTAAAGTTGAGGTGGAAACGATGTTTGCAGATCGGGCAAAGATAATTATAAAATCAGGAAAGGGCGGAAATGGACATGTCAGCTTCCGCCGTGAAAAATATGTCCCTAACGGCGGGCCGGACGGAGGCGATGGCGGCAAGGGAGGGGATATTGTTTTTTTGGCGGACGATGGGGTTAATACATTGAGCGACTACCGTTATAAGCACAAATTTGCTGCGCAGGGCGGGCAGGATGGCGGCAAGAAAAACTGCCATGGGAAAAACGGCGAAGATCTGGTTTTAAAGGTTCCATATGGTACTGTCATCAAGGACGCCGAATCTGGCAAGGTCATTGCGGATATGTCTGGGGACAATACAAGGCAGGTAATTTTAAAAGGGGGCAGGGGAGGGCAAGGCAACCAGCATTATGCTACCTCTACCATGCAGGCGCCCAAATATGCCCAGCCAGGCCAGGAAGCCATCGAGATTGAAGTACTCTTAGAGCTTAAAGTCATTGCAGACGTCGGCCTGATTGGTTTTCCAAATGTAGGAAAATCCACTTTGCTTTCCCGTGTGACCAATGCGCAGCCTAAGATTGCCAATTACCATTTTACAACACTTAGCCCCAACCTGGGTGTGGTGGATTTAGACGGAGGAAAGGGCTTTGTGATAGCAGATATACCTGGGCTGATAGAAGGGGCATCTGAGGGCATAGGCCTGGGGCATGAATTTTTGCGCCATATTGAGCGCACCAGGGTTTTAATCCATTTAGTGGATGCAGCATCTACGGAAGGAAGGGATCCAATTGCAGACATCTATGCTATTAATAAAGAATTAGACGCCTACAATCTGGATTTAATGAAAAAGCCACAGGTCATTGCCGCCAATAAAATCGATGCGATTTACGGGGATGAAAACGAAGTTTTGCAGAAAATAAAGGACGAATTTGAAATAAAAGGCATAAAGGTGTTCCCGGTTTCAGCCGTCAGCGGTAAAGGCGTAATGGAGCTTTTATACTATGTCAGCAGCCTTTTAGCGCAGATGGATGATACGCCGGTAGTCTATGAACCGGAATATGATCCTGCTGTTATGTTTTTTAAACAAGAATCTTATACCATAGAGCGTGCAGATGATGCCGCTTTTGTAGTAGAAGGCCCCAAAATTGAAAAAATGCTCGGCTATACGAACATTGACTCAGAAAAAGGGTTTATGTTTTTCCAGAAATTCTTAAAAGAGCAAGGGATTTTAAAGGATTTGGAAGAGCGCGGAATACAGGATGGGGATACGGTTCGGATGTACGGGCACGAATTTGATTATTATAAATAGAGGGGGAAACTATATGTTAAACAGTAAGCAAAGAGCCTACCTTATGAGTATGGCAAGTAAGCAACAGGCTATTTTCCAGGTCGGAAAAGCAAGCCTGACACCGGAAATTATTTCCTCTGTCGATGCTGCATTAGAAAAAAGGGAGCTGGTCAAAATATCTGTATTAAAGAACTGTTTTGACGACCCGAAGGAAATTGCCCAAATGATGGCTGAAAGGACACGTTCACAGGTTGTGCAGGTAATCGGGAAAAAAATCATCCTCTTCCGCGTTTCTAAAAAAAAGCCTGTCATTGAACTGCCAAAGTAGGGTATACAAAATGTTTATAGGGAGTAAATCCAAATATGAATGAAAAGCGGCCAAACAGGCTCGGCATTATGGGAGGCACATTTGATCCCATCCACTACGGGCATCTGCTTATTGCCCAAACTGCCGCCGAAGAATTTGATCTGGATCGTGTTATTTTCTTGCCAACTGGGAAATCCCCTCATAAATTAAGCGATCAGGTAACAGATCCTGCCGTCCGCTGCGAGATGGTTCAGCTTGCCATTCAAGGCAATCCTGCATTTACCATATCTACGTTAGAAGCGGAAAATACAGAAGTGAATTACACATACCAGACGTTACTGGCATTCCGCCGGATGTACCCAGATACTCATTTCTATTTTATAATGGGGGAAGATTCCCTAGATGATTTTGCGGGCTGGAAAAATCCTGCCGGAATCTGCCGGACGGCATCTATCCTTGTGGCAGTGCGTGATGATGATACAAGCGGGGCGGCGGCAAAAATTGCAGACGCAAGGGTTTTGTACACAGCTGATATACACCTGCTGCATGCCCCTGTTTTTTCTGTTTCTTCAAGGGATATCCGGCAGCGTATCCGGAATGGAAAAAATGTACGCTACCTGATCCAGAAAGAAGTAGAGGCATTCATCAGAAACCATTCCCTTTATATGGAGTAAAACAATGATTGTGATTTCAGAGGAATTAAAAAAAATAAAAAAGGATCTAAAAAAAGAACTGGATAAAAACCGCTATCAGCATACACTTGGCGTAATGTATACGGCTTCATGCCTTGCAATGCGCTACAGTGGTGATATTCAACAGGCAATGCTGGCGGGGCTTTTACATGATTGCGCCAAATGCATCCCGGCAGAAAGGCAGATCCACCTTTGTGAAAAAAACCGTATCCCTATGCGGGATGTGGAACTAAAAAATCCACATCTGCTGCACGCAAAGCTGGGGGCATTGCTGGCCAAGTCGCAATACGGGATAAAGGACAAAACGGTACTTCATGCGATTGAAGCCCATACGACCGGGATGCCGAATATGGGGCTTTTGGACAAGATCATTTTTGTTGCAGATTATATTGAGCCGCACCGGGACAAGGCGCCGGATCTGGCGGAAGTAAGAAAGCTTGCGTTTGATGATATTAACGAAGCTGTGCTCCGGATTTTGTATGATACAATACATTACCTTGATCAGAGACGGGGGGCGGTTGATCCGGTCACATATGATACATATGAATTTTACAGGAAGCTGTTAAACAGATAGGAGGGCATATTATGGATTCACGCGAAATGGCAAAATTAGCCTGTGCAGCGCTTGAGGACAAGAAAGCGGGGGACGTACGGGTAATTGATATTAGTGAAATCTCTGTAATTGCAGATTATTTTATTATTGCAGACGGGGAGAACCAAAACCAGCTTGAAGCAATGAGGGATGCAGTGGATGAGTCGCTTTATAAGGCTGGCGTCCATGTAAAGCAAGTGGAGGGAAATCATAAGTCTACATGGATTTTAATGGATTATGGGGATATTATTGTACACATTTTTTCTAAGGAAGATAGATTCTTTTATGATCTTGAGCGTATCTGGCGGGATGGGAAGGTTATAGAAGCAAAAGAGTTGTAGGAAGTATTTTTTCCTACTTTCTTTAGAGCGTATTTGAAAAATGCTTTCTGTCAGATGTGCGACCCATTTGTGGGAGATTGTACCCAAAGGGTATGATATGCCGAATAAGGGAGACGTAGTGGGCTACGTTGACCGAATTCGGTGTAGATATCCCGCTAAGTGGGGCGTGCAGATGGCAGGGTGTGTAGCGTGGTCTCTGTTCGGGGGCTAAGGGGCTTTAAACGATCCTGTAATGTTCAAGGTAAACGGTAGGGGCTGTGTCACTGGAGCCCCTATCACAAAGCCCCTGCCATATATTTAAAAAAGGCGGAATACACCAAACACAACGCCTAGTATAGATACTTCATCTACAATAATCGGCTCCATAGTGTCATTTTCCGGCTGTAGCCTGTAGTGCCCATTTTCTTTGTAGTAGGTTTTAACGGTAGCAGAATCGTCTAAAAGGGCGACAATCATGTCTCCGTTTGATGCATCGGGCTGTTTGCGCACAAGAATCTTGTCACCGTCGAATATACCGGCATTTATCATACTGTCGCCTTTGACGCACAGCATAAATACCTCCTGGTTAGGGACGAATTCAGTCGGGATCGGGAAATAATTTTCAATATTTTCTGTGGCCAGGATGGGCTGTCCTGCGGCAACCCTGCCTAGAATCGGCACGTTTACAACTTCACGCCTAGTCAGGTTAAACATATCATCTGTAATTTCAATTGCCCGCGGCTTTGTTGGATCTCTGCGGATATATCCGTTTTTCTCAAGTGTTTCTAAATGTGAATGGACGCTTGAAGTAGATTTTAATTGGACTGCTTCGCAGATTTCACGAACCGACGGAGGATATCCTTTATTTAAAATTTCTTTCTTGATATATTCTAATATTTCGCTTTGCTTTACAGTAATTTTTCCATATGCCATAAATTGGGCCTCCTTATCGTTTCTTTTGGATACGAAAATCCATTTTTAGTATATCATAACTTCCAAAAAAAAGCAAACGGATATTCCGAAAATTTGTTCGCAAAAGTATTGACAAACACCCGTTCTAATATTATAATACAAACAGGCGTTTGCAAACTGTTGTTCTGTTTTTTGCGGCTTTATAATCGAAAGGGGAAGTTTATATGAGGAAAACCTATTCTATAAGAGTGTGGGGCAATATTTTAGGAATAAAGATTATTTGTGTTATAGCAGTTATTGCAATAGCCACAATTACGTTTACTGTTGGCAATATCCGTAGCTTTGCTGGATTAGCTGTGCCCGAAAGGGATGTTTATAAGTATTATACCAGTATTTGTATTGAGAAAGGCGATACGCTTTGGAGCATAGCAAATCAATATATGACAGAGGAATATGACGGGATAGAAGAGTATATCTATGAGGTACGCAGGCTGAACCATTTGTGCGGAGATGGAATCCATGCAGGAAAATACTTGATGATTCCGCGTTACGCTGTGGAGACTTATTGAAAGTTTAAAAGAAATATATCAATTTAAATATGGAAGTTTGTGGCAAAGGAAATCTTTTTATGGTTATTCCTTGTCTTTTACTGGCAAACCATATATAATTATACTCTAAAGGATACCTTTATGCCAGATGGCGTATTAAGGAAGCCTTAAGGAGAGATTAAACTATGCTAAGGTTTATATATGTAATTATTATGAATCTGTTCCGTGCCCCTTACATTATCCCAAAAATGCGGCGGGAAGCAGGGCATCCGGAGCATTATGATGAAGAAGAGCGTTACCGTCTGGTAAAGCACGTAATACGCTTAATGAAATTATCCGGCAAAGTCCACACTAAATCATTTGGTACAGAGAACCTTCCGGAGGAAGGAGGATATATTATGTATCCGAACCATCAGGGGAAATATGATGCATTGGGCATTATTTATACCCATAAAGAGCCTTGTTCTGTTGTTATAGACAAAGCCAAATCCAACTCAATCCTGGTTAAGGAATTTATAGATTTAATCCAGGGGAAGCGTATGGAAAAAGACAATGTCCGGCAGGCTCTTACTATTATTAATGAGGTTGCAGAGGACGTAGTGTCTGGCAAACGTTATATCCTGTTTCCGGAAGGCGGATACGAGTTTAATAACAAAAACAAAGTAACTGCGTTTAAACCCGGCAGCTTCAAATCTGCAGTAAAAGCCAAAGCGCCAATTGTTCCAGTGGCTTTAATTGATTCATACAAAGTATTTAACAGCTTTCATTTTGGCAAAATTACCACACAGGTTCATTATTTAAAGCCCATTTTTTATTGCGAATACCAGCATATGAATACAGGTGAAATAGCGCGCCTGGTACAAGAGCGGATTCAGCAGGTAATGGATACTCATACTGTTTAGAGTATGTCTGAGAAATGGCCTCCACTGTTTTTTCTCTGGGCCTTTTCACGCAGCCGTACCATATTAGCGGCCTGCCTGCGCCGTTCATCTGCCTGTGCCGCATAATGTTTCCTGGTTGTATTGACGTCTTTATGCCCTAAGACGTCGGCAACCAGATAGATATCGCCGGATTCCTGGTAAAGCGCTGTCCCATATGTACTACGTAATTTGTGCGGTGTTATATTTTTTATCGTTGTGACAAGCCTGGAATATTTTTTTACCAGGTTTTCTACAGCCCGGACGCCCATCCTTTTCTTCTGCATTGACAGAAAAAGGGCGTTTGTACTTCCTTCCATGGGAAGGATATGCTCCCGTTCCTGCATATAATCGAACAGTGCCCCTGCGACTTCTTCTCCAAAGTACACAATGGATTCATAACCTCCTTTGCGGTGTACTTTGATACCGTTGTTTTTAAAATCCACATCCGTAATGTCTAACCCGACACACTCCGATACACGGATTCCTGTCCCAAGTAAAAGTGTCAGCATAGCAAGGTCGCGTTTTTTTGTCTGTGCATGGTATGCCTTTTGGCGTTCGGTCAGATTTTCGCCGGACTCCACTTCATCTAGTAAGGAAGCGACCTCATCAATATCCAGGCGTATAATATTTTTTTCATGCAGCTTTGGCATTTTTACCAGCTCTGCCGGGTTTGTTGTTATCCGTTCTGTCCGGAAAAAGAAATTATAAAAGCTGCGCAGGCATGCCAGCTTCCTTGATATGCCGCGTTCATTATTTGTGTGCTCTACGTCATCCTTTATATAATATTTAAGCCAGTGGAGGTACTCTTCAATATCCTGGGATTTTATTTGATCCAATATGCTAAGCGGAAATTCGCGGATAGTTTGCTTTTGGCAGTATGGGTTATTGGTATGCATATATTCAAAGAAAACCCCAAGGTCATAAGCATACGCAATACGGGTTCTGGAAGATGTTGTCGGCTCAATGCCAATAAAGTATTCCTTACAGAAAAAAGGGAGGGCCTGCAGCAGCTCCCGGAGCTTTAGTTCATTATCAATGTTTATTTTTTCATGGTATGTTTTTTCTTTCATTTTGTAAGAACCTTCTTTCTTTTCTGTTACCTGTTGATTATAAACTATTTTTGAGGTAAAATCTACGGGGATTGGATATTTATTACAACGGTGAAAATAAACTTAAATCAGAAAGGGGCTACAATTCAATGCGTTTTTTAATACAGCGTGTTACTCATGCAAAAGTAGTAGTGGAAGGGCAGGCCACTGGAGAAATCGGAACAGGGTTTTTGGTGTTTATTGGCGTTTCGGAACAGGATACTATAGAAATAGCAGATAAGCTAATCAAAAAACTGGTTGCGCTGCGTATTTTTGAAGATACAGAAGGGAAAACAAATCTGTCGTTGAAAGATGTGGGAGGCAGCCTGCTTTTAGTATCACAGTTTACTCTTTATGCAGACTGCAAAAAAGGGAACCGGCCGTCATTTGTACATGCCGGGGCGCCCAAATTGGCAAATGAGCTGTATGAATATATCATCGCCCAGTGCAGGCTGGCCGGAGTGGATGTTCAGACTGGGGTTTTTGGGGCTGATATGAAGGTTGAGCTGGAAAATAACGGGCCATTTACAGTGATGCTGGATTCTAAAGAGCTTTAAGCACATACATGTACATATACCAAATTTTAGTTGATAGCATAGCTATTTTCTGCTATAGTGGAAGATAGAAAAATGGATTAAGTACTTAATATGAGGAGGAAAAGAAAATGGCGCTTGTAACAACAAAACAACTATTATTGGATGCACAAAAAGGTGGATATGCAGTCGGGGCATTTAATGTAGAAAATATGGAAATGGTACAGGCTGTGGTCGCAGCAGCGGAAGAGTTAAAATCCCCCGTCATAATGCAGACAACACCATCTACTGTTAAATATGCAGATTTAGCATACTTTTATGCAAATGTAAAAACAGCTGCTCAAAAAGCAAATGTACCTGTTGTAATGCATTTGGATCATGGCAATTGCTTTGAACTGGCTATGCAGGCACTGCGGGTAGGTTATACCTCTATAATGATTGACGGCTCCCATGATAGTTTTGAAGATAATATAGCGGTTACAAAAGCAGTTGTGGACGCCTGTCACCCATCGGATGTCCCGGTAGAAGCAGAATTGGGAAAAGTAGGGGGTAAAGAAGACGATTTAGATGGAGGGGAAGGGGGCGGCTACACCGTACCGTCCGAAGCATTGGAATTTGTAAATGCGACAGGAATTGATTCACTTGCTGTTGCGATTGGAACAGCCCATGGCGTGTATAAAGGGGTTCCAAAGCTAGATGTGAACAGGCTGAGTGAAATCCGGGAGGTTGTGTCCATTCCGCTTGTTCTTCATGGGACATCAGGAGTTCCGGATGAAGCTGTCAGGGAATGTATCAAACGTGGTATCTGTAAAGTAAACTATGCTACGGATTTGAGGATTGCATTTACCAAAGGTGTCCAGGAAGTTTTACAAGCTAACCCCGAAACAATTGATCCCAAAAAGTACAATGCACGTGGAAGGGATTATGTAAAACAATACGTTATGGAAAAGATAGAAGTATGTAAAAGTGTTGGCAAAGCCTAACATACCATATAAAACCGGGCAGCTTATGCAAATAGCAGGCAATGCCCGGTTTCTATTATTTTTAGTACTAACTATTCGTTAAAGTTGTCTTTTGCGAATAGTTTCACCGCTTCTTCTCCAGACTCTTACGAAATGCTAATATCATTTCTACACATCCATCTACACCAATCCGGCTACTGTCTAATGTAATATCATACCCTTTAGAGTCCCCCCATTTTTTACTTGTATAATAATTGTAATAGCTTGCCCGCCGTTTATCGTTTTTCTGAATTAAATCACGTGCCTTATTTAACGGTAAATCCATCTTTTTTGAAATTTTCCTGGCTCTGTAATCCAAATCTGCATGGATAAAAACATTTATACAGCCCGGATTATCTGCTAATGCATAATCGGCGCATCTGCCGACAATAACACACGGTTCTTTCCCCGCAATTTTCTTAATGGTGTCAAACTGCGCTAAAAATACTTTGTGGTTTAACGGCATATCTAAAAAAGGCGCTGAGGAATACCCTCCAAAGGAATATGTGTCCATAACGAGCGAATACAAAAAACTGTTAGTCGGCTTTTCATCATGGTTCTCAAAAATTTCCGCGCAAAATCCACTTTCCTTTGCCGCTTCGTCCAACAGTTCCTTGTCATAGCATTTTACGCCGAGGCTTTTGGCAAGGGCTATACCCACATCCTTGCCTCCACTGCCAAATTCCCTTCCGATTGTATAAATATGATTGTTCATATACATCCCACCTTTACTTATTTTATATAAAATATATAGTTACCTGTTTTTTAGCTTTGCTGCTAATTGCAAAAAATAATCCGGCATAGGCGCAGTTACTTCTATATACTTCCCTGTCTTTGGGTGCAGGAAGCCGATCGTCATGGCATGGAGCGCCTGGCCAATTAAATGGTATGGGTTTTTCAAATTGCCATACACTTTATCGCCAAGCAAAGGATGCCCTATGCTCGCCATATGCACACGTATCTGGTGTGTCCTGCCCGTTTCAAGGCAAAATTCCATATATGCGGCATCCCGCCACTGCTCTAGCACCTTATAATGCGTCACCGCAGGCTTGCCGCCTTTTGTGACAACCGCCATTTTTTTCCGGTCTATTGGATGCCTGCCAATATTCCCTTCAACAATGCCTTCTGTCTGGCGCATGTTTCCTGATACAATCCCCCGGTAAATCCGCCGTATGGAATGTTCCTTAATTTGTTCTGCAATACAAACATGGCTTTCGTCATTTTTGCAGACAATTAAAGATCCCGTTGTATCCTTGTCAATCCTGTGCACAATCCCTGGACGTATCATGCCGTTTATTCCGGAAAGGCTGTCTTTGCAGTAATACATAATGGCATTGACCAGTGTTCCAGTATTATGCCCGGCAGAGGGATGCACTACCATGCCTTTGGGTTTATTGACCACCAAAAGCTCTGTATCTTCATATAAAATATCAAGCGGAATATTTTCCGGGACAATTTCACTGCTCTTTGCAGGAGGGATATGGATTTTTACCTCTTGGGCAGGCTTTAACTTATAATTGGCCTTCTGGGGGGTTAAATCCACTGCCACATCCCCTTCTTTAATCAGTTTTTGCAGGAAAGAACGGGTCAAATCTGTAAGCTGCCCGGACAGATATTTGTCCAGCCGAACCCCCTCGTCCAGATCAGTTGTCAAAAATGTAATCGTCTGCATATTGCCTTATATCCTTATGATTTCTTTTTCCAAAACGCAAGCTGTTTAAACACCAAATCTATATCTTCTTCTTTATAGTAAAAACTAAACAGCGCAATCAAAAGTATCGTCGCCACCGAAACATAAATATCTGCTACATTAAACACTGGAAAATCAATCAGGCGAAAATAAAAAAAATCTATGACATAATCATGTGTACACCTGTCAATAAAATTCCCAACTGCACCCGGAATCAAAAGGATTAATAACAAATGCATGAAAAAATAGCGTTTCTCTTTTGGAATACGGATATACAGGTAGATAAGTACAGAGAGCGTAACCACCGTTATAACCACAAGAAACCCCTTCTGCCCCTGCAGTATGCCAAAAGCCGCCCCCCGGTTTTCCAAATATGCCAGTTCGAATATACCTGGAATAACAGGGACTGCAGGTGCATTTTTTAAGTAGAGGACTGCAAGGCGTTTGGTAAACTGATCCAGCACAACCAGTAAAATCATAGCAAGAATGCCCATCCCTAATAAGAAAGTGTTTCTTTTGGAAGCTTGATTCATACTGATTTACTCCTCTCCTGCCTTGCCCGAGCCCTTTGTGTTTGTACCAGGATGATATAATATAGAAGAAATCCCTTCTAAAATCTGTGCATCTGTAAGCGTTGGGTTGATATAGGCATTGCCGATGGATTCCAGTAAAATAAATTTTACCTTTCCGGCAAGCATTTTTTTATCAGATTTAGTCGCTGCAAGGATATTCTCTGCAGACAACTCAAATACCTGGATAGGAAGCCCAAAAAGCGTGAGGGTATGCAACAAATTTTCACACTCCCCGTTTGAAATATGCCCCAGATCACGGGACAGCCGGCATGCAGCCGCCATCCCAACCCCGACACAGTGTCCGTGGAACAGCTTAAAATCCGACAACTTTTCAACTGCATGGCCAATGGTATGACCAAAATTTAACAACGCCCTCTCCCCGTTTTCCTTAGGATCGCGTTCCACTACATCCCGTTTAATAAGGCAGCTGTTATAAATCATTTCTTCTATTATATCTGGCTGCAATTCCATAATCTTGGTATTGTTTTGCTGCAGCCACAAAAAATAAGATTTAGATTTAATTAATCCATGTTTTAATATTTCTCCCATTCCAGATACAAATTGATCTTTTGGAAGCGTATGGAGCAGGGAAAGGTTCATATAGACAAGCTTAGGCTGGTAAAAAGCGCCAACCATATTTTTATACTGTAAGAAATCAACTCCTGTTTTTCCTCCGATGCTGCTGTCTACCTGGGACAACAAAGTGGTGGGGATTTGGATAAAATCAATTCCCCTTAAATAAGTAGCCGCCGTAAAGCCTGTCAAATCCCCAACGACGCCGCCGCCAAAGGCTATTAGTATATCATGGCGGTCAAAATAATGTGTTATTAAATGCTCATATAACTTTTGAACCGTATCCAGGTTCTTCTGTGCTTCCCCAGCAGGGAAAGAGAAGGAAGTTACATTGATAAAACATGATTTAATTACATTCTCCAATTCATTAAAATGTAAATTTAACAAATTAAAATCCGTTACAATACAGACTTTCCGATCAGTATGGTAACCTAGTCTGCCAAACTCCTCTGGCAATTTTTTATAATCCTGTTGTAACAGGATAGAATAACTTGGTTTGCCTTCATAGGAAACCGTAATTGACTTTGGCATAAAAAACTCCTCTGTTAAATATATTTGTTCAAAGCAACTTTCATACGTCCTTTGCGCGTTTCCCCATCACTTCCCAGGTAAGTATATTTTCCGAAACCGCGGATGGAAAGTACATCGCCTTCTTTACACTGACAGGCATTGGAGCTGGCTGTACGGCCATTAATAAATACTTTTTGCGACCGGATTAGCGCAGCGCTTTTATCACGGGACAATTTGGTGAGGAATGCGACCAGGTTGTCCAAGCGGCAGGAAGACACAATCCCTTCTACCATTTCAAACTCCTGGCGGATATGGTAGGAACCCTCTTCTGCAATCTCTCCTGTCACTGCTGTATGGCGGATCTGCGAAAGGGACTGCAAAATATAATCTGAAATTCCTTCTTCGCAAAAGATATAATATGACTGCCCATCCTGCTTGATATCGCCAACCCTTGAGCGGTCAATTCCAAGCCCCATCAGGGAGCCAAGTACATCCCGGTGGGAAAGCTCCTCAGCGAATTTGGGATGGGAAGGGCAGACATGCAGGCATGCTATTGGAAAACAAACAGCGTGCGTATCAGACGGATCGCAATCCATGATATAAGAAAGAGCATCAGGGATAAAAGCTATCATCTGACGCTCTGCAAATTCATATCCGCCGAACAATTGAAATGCTGTTTGAAGTTCAGGAAGGATCTGATGGAATAAATTTATCTCGTTAAGGTTTAAAAAATTACTGAAAGTAACGCTTCCTTTGCGGTCTGCAAGCCTTGACAAGTCTACAAAACGTTTTTTGATAAGTATATCTTCTGTTTGATCCATAGCTTCTCCTTAAAATTCCGTATGGAAGTCAGAAAAATGAAGCGGGCCTTCCTCACTTGCCAGATTGTCCAGAAAATCTCCTGAAATGTCTACGGAAGACGGTGAAATCATAATTATGTAATTCGTAATCTTCTGTAAATTGCCGTTGATTGCATAGCAGGAGCCGGCCGCAAAATCAATAATGCGCTGTGCAACTGCGATATCTAACCCTTCTACATTTAACACAACCGGACGGTTAGATAAAAGGGTATCGGTAATTTCCCTAGTGTCGTCTACGGTTCTCGGTTTAATTACGCAAATCTCCATACCATTCGCCTCGATTTTCTTTGATCGCATCTGTGTAATCTTCCCTTTACTGTCACTTTGCTTTTTGGAGGGAGGTGTGTCGTTCTCAGGACGCTTCCGTTCTTTCTGGGAAGGCATTCGTTTTATTTTCTCTTCTGGTTCATCATAAAAATCTTCGCCTTCATCATCGTAATCATCATCTACTTCTTCCGAATTCAAACGCATGGCGTCTAAAAATTTGTCAAGTACTCCCATGAAATATGAAATCTCCTAACTGTTTATTCTTATTTTGCATTTGCTGCGTAAGTCCTGGCGCCAAAAATGCCTGTCCCAACGCGTACAATCGTAGCGCCCTCTTCTATCGCAACGGTATAATCCCCCGTCATGCCCATAGATAAAACGCCCATAGATACATTATCAATGTTTTCTCTGGCAATGTCAACAGATAATTCCCTGATTTTTTGGAAATAATGCCTGTTATCTTCTGCATTTTCCACATATGGTGCAACTGCCATAAGCCCCTTAACGCGCAAATTGTCCAATTTTGAAATTTCTTCTGCAAGCTGCATCGTTTCTTCTGCGTCAACCCCAAATTTAGTGGCTTCCCCTGCAATATTAACTTCAATTAAGATCGGGACAATGCGTTTTATCTTCTTGGCATGGATATTGATCTCTTCCGCCAGCCGGTAAGTATCCACCGAATGGATCAAAGCAACATCCCTGATAATATGCTTTACTTTGTTCCGTTGCAGGTGGCCAATCATGTGCCAGCGGATATCAGACGGAAGCGATTCCCGTTTTTCACAAATTTCCTGTACCTTATTCTCGCCAAAATCCCGTACGCCTATGCCATATGCTTCAGAGAGCACGGATACAGGCTTCGTCTTACTGACAGCGACTAAAGTTACTTCTTCCCGTTTACGCCCTGCCTTTTCACAGGCGAGGGCAATGTTTTCTTCTACTTGCTGTAAATTTTTGGATAACATATTATCTCTTCCTTTCCAGGGTATTTTTAATCGTGAATCAGGGCGTTCTCTGCAATAGAACTTCCATCGAGCGCAATATGGTCATACATATTCACGCCATATTTTGTGCCGCTGCGTATAATCGAATACTCTTCATTCTGGTAAATTACATCTATATCGCGGAATACCGCGTAGCCTTTGTTAATACAGTAAATCCCGTCCAAGCTGGCGGTTTTATGTACAGTGTAAGTCTCCTTTGAATTCGGTTTTAAAATAACATCTCCATCTTTTAAATTTTCACTATCTACATAATAATCGTATTCGGTGGAAAAGTATATCGTCTGGGCGGCAAATGTATCTGTATGCTCACCGTTTTTATCTGTGCGGCGGATCATGACACCCTCTGTGTTGGAGTTGTCCCCCTTTTGGAAATAGGTCATCGGGACAGTAAAAAAATCTTTTTTTGTAATGGCGGAATTAGGGATTTTAAGCCCCTGCTCTTCCGTAAGCAATAGCTCCACTTCAATAAAACGATCTGCCGCAAACCGTACCATCGAATTCTCCAAGCCAAGCACAATCAGGCTCATCCCATCCTTTTCCTGGATGTTTACCGTTGCCCGGACAACCGTATCATCTTTTTTAAACTTAATGCGCACTGTTTTGGCATCTGCGAGCTGTTTAATGGTGTCATTTCTTGCGGGGATTACGATATGCCAGTCTTCATCTGTGATCAACTTACAAGCAGGCTCTCCGGCATTTATGGAGGCCTTTTCTTTTAAATTCATTTTCTGGTAGGCTGTTTCGTCAAACATTTCTTCTGTGACATCCTTTGGCCGGACTGATTCAAATCCATCCGTATAATAAACCACGACCCCAGCCTTGCCTGCGCGTTCCATATGGAATGTGGTATTTTGTGCAGCCGATATGGCATCTATAATGGAAGAGAGGGCTCCGATGCTGGTTACCTCCGCAAGCTCGGCATTTAAATCGGATTTCATAGAATAAACCTCATAAAAAGCTTCTGGACGGTATCCGCCCGAATACTCTGAGACCTTATTCTGTATTTTATCCAGGCTCTCCTCATCAAGTGAAGAGACATCCTCCCTGGCCGCATTGATTTGTTTGGCGATTGCGCCGTCTTCATCTACACTGTAAACGATACTGTTTGCCCCTGCCCTCGAAGCATCTTTGATGTAATAATTGATTTGCCCTGCATAGGCGGATGTAATCACTTCCTCCTTGCGCAGTGCAAGCCCGGTATAAGTATTGTTCACCGCAATGCTGCCCGGAACCACCTCATAAACAGAAATATGCGCAGAAGTAAAATAAGAATACACGTAAAACATCATATAAAAACATATAATTCCAAATACTACCAACCCAATATTAATATGGACTGGCCTTCTATACCGGACTACTTTTTTGCTTTTTGCCACTCTCCTACCGCCTTTTTTGTTTTTTGTAGCCTTCCAATACGCTTTAGCTTGTATTCTATCATTTTTAAATCAAGAAAACAATCATTCTTTGTGTATAAAGTGTGAAAAAAACGGAATACTAATGAAAAAGGAGGTATTACCTATGGGTTCAAAATCTTTGGATTATATATTATTGACGGTAGTTATCATCGGCGCTATTAACTGGGGCCTGATAGGCTTTTTCCGTTTTGATCTGGTGGCATTTTTATTTGGGAATATGACCTGGCTGTCAAGGATCGTTTACGCATTGGTAGGAATTGGCGGTTTATATTTATTAAGCGTATACGGCAGAATCCGGAGCATTGAGCAGGCGTAAACCGTAAAAAAAGCCTTCAGGGCTGCGGTATGTCCACAATCCTGAAGGCTGTAAAAATTGTATGTTTACAGGGAAAGAATCACCTTCGCCTTTGCGCATTCCGGAAGCTCGGCTTCGTTCTTGGATACGCTAAGGACAGTTTTTACGTGATATTTTTCGCTGATAATGTCTAACTTTTCAATCGCATGACGGATTTCGTCATCTTTCATATTGGCAATCGTAAGGAAGCTGTCTAAATACAATTCTTCTAAGTCTTATCCTGTGATACTATCCCGCAGATAAAGCCCATAAACTCATCGCAATTAGTAATCGGGTAGTCCATTACATTGACGAGACGTACTTTATTGCTCAGTTCATACATATGTTTCTGGCTCTTGTCAAGATATACAATATTCCCATTGGCTGCCCCAACGGCGGCATTCGCTTTTTCTAATAGATACTTTGTTTTTCCCTTTCCTTTTTCACCTGCAATAATTTGAACCATGGCAATCTCCTCCTGTTTTCTGTCTATTTGAGAAATAGTCAATTCCTCTATGAATTATATTAT
The DNA here is from genome assembly GCA_009911505.1 of Lachnospiraceae bacterium. Taxonomy (GTDB): domain Bacteria; phylum Bacillota; class Clostridia; order Lachnospirales; family Lachnospiraceae; genus Roseburia_B. Next base: position 33,053 of record QXXL01000028.1, read on the forward strand.
ATTAGTAATTGCGTGAAAATTCAACCATAAATCCTATTATTTTTGCATCTGGATGGAAGGGATTGTCTTTTTTACCATAGGCACTTGCCCTGCCGCTTCTGCAGTAATATTGTAAGCTTCCTGTACCATCTTCACAGCAGCTTCCCCTTTTGCCCTGTCATTTGCATAAACGGTTGCAATATGCCCTTTGGCCTCAGTAAAGCCGCCCCGTTTTTTCATCAGGTATATACCTACAGAAAGGTCGATGGTACTCTCCTTTGTTTCCCGGCCCCCTCCAAGCATCATACATGCCGTTCCTATATCTTGGGCGTCTATGCTTTTTATATAACCAGCCTGGGGGGCATATACTGGCATTTCATAAGCGGTTTTGGGGAATTTTACGGTATCCCAGACATAAGAAGCGTCCCCTCCCTGTGCTGCGACAAAATCTGCAAATTTTTGTTTGGCTGCGCCAGATGTGATACACCTTTGCATCATCTGCTGTGCCTCTCGCCCGGTTTGAGCCTTACCGGCAAGTACCAGGATTTTACTGCCCAATGCATATACGACCTCCATGAAATCCTTCGGGCCGTTGCCCGAAAGGGCCTCTATGGCTTCGATAACTTCAAGGGAGTTGCCTACAGCATTGCCCAGTGGCTCATCCATATCGGTAATGACTGCCGCTGTCTTTTTGCCGGCCATCGTACCTATGCGCACCATAATCTCCGCCAGCTTTTGGGCGTCCTCCAATGTTTTCATAAATGCGCCAGATCCCGTTTTTACATCCAATACAATAATATCGCTGCCCGACGCCAGCTTCTTGCTCATAATACTGCCTGCAATTAAAGACATCTGGTCTACCGTTGCCGTTACATCGCGCAAGGCATACAGCTTCTTATCGGCGGGCGCCAAATTGGCCGTCTGTGCGGCTATCGCAAGTTTTATAGTATTGACGTTTTTTATAAATTTTTCTTCGCTGAGGGCTGTCGTAAAGCCCGGGAAACATTCCAGCTTGTCAATGGTGCCCCCTGTAAATCCAAGCCCCCTGCCAGACATTTTGGCCATTGGCACGCCAAGGGCTGCGATAATAGGCGCAAGGGAAAGCGTTGTTTTATCTCCGACACCCCCAGTACTGTGCTTGTCTGCCGTAACCCCTTCTATCCCGGAAAGGTTAAGGCAATCACCGCTGTCTTTCATGGCAAGGGTGAGATCCAAAGTTTCTCTGTCGTTAAGCCCGGTAAAACAAATCGCCATAGTCATGGCAGACATCTGGTAATCCGGGATTTCATCTTTTGTGTAGGAAAAGATCATCCAGCGGATTTCTTCCGTAGACAGTTCCTGCCCGTTTTTTTTCTTTTCAATCAGATCGTACATCCGCATAGGCTTTAATCCTGTTCCACAATTTCTTTGTAAAATTCGTAATAATCAGTCCTGTTCTCTTTTGTAAACTGGATGGCGCTCCTCGGATGCCTGTTTAAAACCCCGGTCATCAAATACTGCAGATCATAGCCCCATACAACACCATCCTTGCGCAGCTTACCCATATGCTTATCAACGAATTTGAGCACTGGCGCTATTTTGTATTTCGGATTCCGTAAAAACCCCAAAAGCAGCTCCATCGCGCAGTTTCCAGCGCCGCGGCCCATACCAGAGTAAGTACCGTCAAGCCAGTCTACGCCGTCCCCAACAGCTTCTATAGTATTGGCAAATGCAAGCTGCTGGTTATTGTGTGCATGGATACCGATTTTTTTATTGTATTTTGCTGCAAAATTCATATAAATATCTGTAATACGCGCAATCTGCTCTGGGTAGAGCGCACCATAGCTGTCTACAATATAAAATACATCAACCGGCGTCTGCCCTAAAATATCAAGCGCTACCGCAAGATCAGTTTCCTGTGTATTAGAAATTGCCATAATATTGCAGCTTACCTCATAGCCTTTATTAGCAGCATCTTCAATCATGTGCACAGCTGTAGGGATAGTGTTTAAGTATGTTGCCACACGAATTAAGTCAATTGGGCTGTCAACCCGGTTTATAATGTCAGTCTTATAGTCGCACCGGCCGACGTCCGCCATCACAGCAATTTTTAAATCTGTATCATTATCGCCTACAATAGTGCGGATGTCTTCATCTTTACAAAACTTCCATTTGCCATATTTGTCCTCCTCAAACATTTCCCTGGAGGCCTTATAGCCAAATTCCATATAGTCAACGCCTGCTTTGACATTTGCGCGGTAGAGGTCCTTTGCAAATTCATCTGTAAAATAAAACTCATTGACTAAGCCGCCATCCCGTAAGGTAGCGTCTACAACACGGACATCAGAACGGTAGTCCATTAATTTGGATATTTCTTTCATAATTTGGTTCTCCTGTCTGTTTTATTATTGTACTTGGATCCCGTCCATTATACGATGTAGCTGGTTATACGTCAATCCATTCATTCTAACTTTTACTATTCTAACATCCCATTAACCCGGGGGGTTGACAGTTGAATGATAGAAAAAACACTTGCAGACTGCATAATACCTGCTTTTTTTGGTCTATTTTTTAGTTTTATTCTATTGTATTTTATTGTAGTGTATTGTAAAAAATTAGGAAAGGGGGCTCTTCTATTAAGAGTTACTACATCAAAATCCAAAAATACTGAATCGTTTTATTTTTCAAAAGGCTATATCAATGATAAAGGAGTAAGTACTTCTGTTATCGTCCGCAAGCTCGGAACTTTGAAAGTAAATCTGTTATCGGTTATCTACTTTTTCGGGATACATGTCATGATGGGCGAGACGGTCATAAGCCATCTCCTCCCATTTTGTCCCTTTCTTCCCGTAATTACAGTACGGATCAATCGAAATCCCTCCTCTTGGAAGGAATTTCCCCCAGACTTCAATATACTTCGGTTGCATAAGATTTATCAAATCTTTCATAATCTTATTGCAGCAGTCCTCATGAAAATCTCCATGATTCCTGTAAGAAAAGAGATACAGTTTTAGGGATTTGCTCTCAACCATTTTTTTATCCGGGACATAAGATATGTAGATCGTCGCAAAATCCGGCTGTCCCGTAATCGGACAGAGAGATGTAAACTCCGGACAATTGAATTTCACGAAATAGTCATTGTCCATATGTTTATTTTCAAAACTTTCAAGTACCTCCGGCGCATAATCCATTTGGTATTTTGTCTGTTTTCCAAGTGCATGTAATTTAGACATTTAATGTTCCTCCTTCACTTTAAACTTTCTTGCCAGATATACGAAAGGCGTATCGCAGAAAGCAACAATTGCCTTAAACAGATACGTTGTAAGCAGAATGCTCACAAACACCTCCGTGTCATACACACCCCAGAAAGCGGCAAACGTAAACACCAGCGTATCCACAGCCTGGGAAGTCAGAGTCGAACCACAGTTCCGAAGCCATAACCTTCCCTCATTGTCGCCCGTTTTTTTCCAGATGAAATGATAAAGCGAAACATCTATCGTCTGTGAGCAGATATATCCCAGTGTGCTTCCTAAAACCACTCTCGGTACAAAACCGAACAGCATCGTCATCGGCTCATTCATGATATCGTTTGCATTCGGGACAAACCTGAGCAGCCCCTGTGTTCCCACCAGAAAAATAATGGTTGTAAACAGACCGATGTAGACTGCTTTCTGCGCCGCTTTCTTTCCATACTTTTCAGACAGGATATCCGTCACCAGAAAACTTGCCGCATAAAGCGTATTCCCCGCAGTGGTCGAAAGCCCAAAAATATCCACATTTTTGCACACCTGTATATTGGCAAGAATCGCTGAAATTGCCGTAAACACATACAGCCCTGTCTTTCCAAACATTTTGTAGGCAATCACTACCGAAAAAAGATAAAAACCAATTGAAAGTATAAACAAAACAGAATTTGTCATTTCTTCTCCTCCTCATATTCCGCCGGATCCTGGATTTCGTTTAGTTCAAACGCTTTCCTCCTGTCCATACAGGTGGCGCATTTTCCACACGGCTTTTCTCCGCCCTCGTAACAGGACCAGGTAAATGCAAAGGGCGCCATAAGCCCCATCCCCGTCCGGACGACATCTGCCTTATGGCTGTACAGAAATGGAGCCTCGATTTCCAACTGCTTTCCGCTCCCCTCATACACTGCCCGGCTGATTGCTTCATGAAATGCTTCTGAAGTATCCGGGTACGCATTTCCTGCGCTGTCATCTGCATGCGCCCCATAATAGATCTTCTCACATCCATCCGCTAACGCAATAGACGCCGCTGCCGCCAGAAACAGCCCGTTCCGGAACGGAACATAGGTAGAAACCGGTTTTCCAGCGCTCTCCTGAAGCTGGGATGCATATGTGCCCTTGGGAATTTCTCCCCTTCCCTCCAGTAATGTACAGTCTGAACCCGCAAATATCATCCCCATATCCAGTTCCTTATGTCTCACATGATAATGCTGCGCAATCCTCCGCGCCGCTTTCAGTTCATTGCCATGCTTCTGCCCATAAGAAACAGACAGGCTCAGCACATTCTCATAACCATACTTCTCTACGGCAAGCGCCAGGCAGACTGTCGAGTCAATGCCGCCGCTTGACAACACCAGTACTTTCATACATTTTCCTCCAATCACAATTCAGCCGTACAAAAAAGCAAAAAAATCCCGCAAAACGCAGGATTCAATAAAATCGGGTTCCCTAGTTTTGTTTAACGACAGGATGGTACGCTCGAGCAATCGGGCCGAACTGTCTATTCAGCTGTATTGAAATTATATTCCGCAAAACCTAAGATGTCAACTATAAAAAATTTTGTTTTCATACGCTTACTGTCTTTATGCATAACCATCTGCATTTCAGGCACACTATCACCGAGGCTGATTATCACGTATTCGCCTAAATCCGCACTCTATCAGAAGACAATCCGGGAAAAACAGGTAGACCGCACACAAAAAATGCTGGAATCCGGCAGCACAAAAAAGAACCGTAACAATCCAAATGATCCGGCCCGTTTTATAGAGACTACCATTTCCTAATCTGTTTTCCCGCTCTGACAATCTATCGCTATCTTGAGAAAACAAAGCGGTTGTAAGCGCCGCCTGCGAAACTTTAAACCCCAGTATAATCAAACGCCGGGATAAAGCTTTCCCCTGCACATCCCCCTTCCTGGATATATACCTGCTTCATTCCAAGGAAACACGCATAATCCACTACCTCCCCGTACTCTGCATCTGTAACCCTCCGGTTCAGATGCGGATCATCCCTTACATGGGGAAGCGGCGTATACTGGCTTAAAATACTAATCCAAATCTGCTCCCCCCAGGTATCATGCAGATAATCCAGCACATCCTTACTGTCGCCCACACAGCCTGGAAGCACCAGATGGCGGACAATAACGCCTTTTTTCATCATGCCCCGGCTGTCAAAAACAGGTTTGCCTGCCTGGCGCACCATTTCTGTAAGCGCAATTTCCGCACGCTTGGGATAATCTGCACAATGGGAAAGCCGCTTTGCAAGCACACTGTCCCGGTATTTATAATCCGGCAGCCAGATATCCACAAGCCCGTTTAGCTGCTGCAGCACATCTGCTTTTTCATAGCCGCTTGTATTATATACTATCGGAATCTCAAGCCCCCTTGCCTTTGCCGCAGAAAGTGCCGGAATGACCAATGGCAGAAAATGCCCTGCCGTCACCAGGTTGATATTTTCCGCCCCTTGCTCTTTTAATTCCCAAAATATCTCTGTAAGCCTTTCCGGACAAATCCTTTTCCCGGCTGTCCCCGCTGCAATTTCGAAGTTTTGGCAAAACACGCACCGAAGCGTACAGCCGGAAAAAAAGACTGTTCCAGAACCGCCTTTCCCGGTAATACATGGCTCCTCCCAGAAATGGAGCGCCGCCCTTGCAACCGTAAGCTCCATTGGCATACCGCAATAGCCCGTTTCTCCATGTGCCCGGTCTGCCATACATTCCCGTGGGCAAAGCATACACCCCTTTTTATCTGGTATAGATTTATTTACCCCCATCAAATCCGCCCCCTTGGCATATGTACCTACAAATATTATTACCCCGCACAACACGCAAACATAATTAACCATGTAAAGGTATACCCATACTTTGTTACATTCCGCTGTTATTATTATGCTCTTTGGTACAATCTGTCAAGATCTATTCGTTGGCACAACGGCCAACAAGGCCTCCCCGCAGCACAAACCAAACACTACCTCCCCTTCTTTCTGCCAGGACTTCTTTAAAGCACTTCTCCTGGCCGATATACAGCATGCCCAGCTGCTCTGCAATTACCTGATAAGTGGCTTTTAGAGTCCCATCGGCCTTTCCATTCGCAAAAAGCACACGGGAAAGATACAGCACATACCCCTGCGGCAGAATCTGTTTTGCAGGGATTGCCAGCTTTTCTTTTTTGCAGCTCTGTGCCTTTTTTATGACCGTCAAAGCCATTTGGGGTGAAATGACAACCATACCATACGCGTCTGAAAGCCCGATTTCATATGTATCAGTCAATATTCTGCGCCCCTTAACCGCTCTACCAAAGCTTCCTTAGAAAAACTGTGCATTGATGCGGCCGTAATTACAAGCGGTACCAAAACCAGCACTGCCGTATACAAAACCGCAAATACTACCGGGAACTGGAATTTCATATAAAAAGCCCCGATGTGGTACAGCATTCCACTTAGAATATAGCCACAAAGCGTCCCGGCTGTCATCGTAACACCCACAGCTGTAAGGGCTAAAAGCAGGCTTTCCCCTAAAAGCATTTTTTTCATCTGCCCCTTGCCCATACCGATAGATTCTAGCATGGCAAGCTCTTGCTTACGAGTTACAATATTTGTAATCAGTGTATTCATCATGCTCAAAATACTAAACGCCATTATAAAAACTGCCAGGCCGCTTATCATCCCAAACTGCTGATCCGCATTCTTTTTATAAGCAATTGTGCGCTCCTTTAGCGTTTCCATAATAAGCTGGGGCTTGTTTTCTATTATTTCGCTTAAGCTCTCCCCGACAGCGTCTTCTTTTTCTGGTTCTGTTGATATCAAAAGATGCGCATTTATGTTGTCAAAAGACACCATATTTAAAATCACCTGCTCTGGCATTAAAAACCATCCATCCATCCCCTTATCAAGATTGAACTGTGCATTTAAAATCCCAAGAATGGTTACTTCTTTTTCTGCCGGGGCATTCCCGTCATAAAAATGGATCGTAACCTTATCGCCTGGATGAAATTTCCAACCGTAAATCTCCTGCACCACTGCATTTTCTCCCGTCAGGATATAATCTCCGCTCATCAGCTTTTCTTTGTCCGCGCTCCCTTCTTCCAGGTAGCCCTCCAATTCCCCCAGCTCTTGTTTTGTCAGTGGATAGACTTCATCCGTAAGGCCGTATTCGTTTTGGGCCGGAAAATCAAATTTACAACCAAATGATTTGCGTTCTGTCACCCTCTCTACTCCGTCAATGGCAGATATTTCCCGTACCATCTTTTGATCTAACGGCATATGTGCCTGTAGCCCGTTCAATCCGTTTTCGTCAAGCTCAATCGCCGAAACGGAGTATGTAATATGAAATTCTGCATCTTTAAAATAGCCCTGCCTTGCATAATTGCCTTTATCAAACGAAGACATATAAGTCGCAGCCGTCATAAATAAAATGCCGCCAAGCGCCAGGGAAAGCATGGTAACAGCCGCTTTTCTCTTGTTTTTTGAGAAATTTAAAATACCAAGCGCAACAGGGGAAAGCTTTCTGCACTGCTTGCGGTTTTCCTTCCGTTTTATGGTATCCTGCGGCAGATAACGCAGCGCTTCCATCGGGGATACCCTTGATGCGGCACGCGCCGGCTTATGGACAGAAATCATAGTAATGCCATAAACCACAGCAAAGACAAGGGCGGCGGCAAACAGCATATGCAAAAAATCAAACCCGTCTGGAATGATACCATATCCAAAAATGCCTCCGGCCGCAATTCCAATTGGCGCAGCCTTAAAGAATAACAGCCGCCCTTCATGCGAAACCAGCTTTTTCATTTGTTTTCTCGTCATACCAATTGTCCTAAGCTGCCCGAATTGATGGATCCTGCCAATTACTGAAAGATAAAACACACCATAAACTACAAGGATACAGGCCACAAGAATCACCGTACCTACCAGGCCGTAAACTAGTACAGACTGTAAATCTATAGAAAGGGAATCTTCAAAGGCCTTTGACGGGCTTATAAATTTGCGCGCTATCCCTGCGTCCGTTCCGATTTGATAGATCAGCTCTTTGAACTCCTGCGGGTACATCTGATCCGCATTGTTTAATTTTACATAAACCGCATATGGGATATCCTTTAACTGGCTACCGCATTTGGCATAATTTTCAGAGAAGAATACCCGGAACTGCTTATCTGTTTCCCCGCCTTTTAAAATACCAGATACTGTAAAGGTTTCTGTATTCCCATCATAGAATTCAAATGTTACCTCACTGCCTAAAACGGGCGAAACCCCCATTTTATATAACAGCGCTTCCTGCAGGGCAATTTCCTGCCCATCTTTGGGCATTTCGCCGCTTAACAGCTCGCCAACCCGTATTTCATCTGACAGGCTGCTCACATAATAGGGCGCCACGTCAAATCCGTCCATAGAAGTAAGTACGCCTTCCTTAACCTGTATCTGATAGGAAATACGCGTATCTTCTTTTAATTTTTCCACCTGGGTATCCGTTAAGCTGTAATAAAACGCCTGATGCCTGTGGGAAAGCTCCTGTTTAAACCGTTTATCCTGGCCCATTGCAAACATAAGAATTGCCATTAATAGCGAGGCGGCTAAAACAATTGTAGCCATGACAAAGAAATTGCGCATCCGGCTTGCTTTTAAGCTCTGTTTTGACATCCGTGAAATCATATCTGCTGTTATTTTTCTTTCCTTCATGATATCCTTCTCCCTTACGCCTTTATTTTTCCGTCTTCAATACGGATTTTTACGTCTGCTTTCTCTGCTATTTCGGGATTGTGGGTAATCATCAAGATAGTCTGGCCGAATGTCTGGCTCGTCATTTTTAACAGATCAATCACCTTTTCGCTGGTGCAGGAGTCAAGGTTTCCGGTTGGCTCGTCGGCTAAAATAATGGCTGGTTTTGGTACCAGGGCGCGGGCGATTGCCACCCTCTGCTGTTGTCCGCCGGAAAGATGCGCCGGATAGCTGGAAAGCTTTGTTTCCAGCCCCAGGAAATGCACAATTTTATCCAAAAATGCTTTATCCTCTTTTTTTCCGTCCAGACGGACAGGAAGTACAATATTTTCATATACGGTTAAATAGGGGATAAGGTTGTAGTTCTGAAAAATAAAGCCAATCCGCCTTCTGCGGAATATGGTAAGCTGTTCTTTTGAAAGCGTTTCGATTGATTTGTTTTCAACCTGTATACTGCCTGCTGTCGGAGTGTCAAGTCCGCCAAGCATATTAAGAAGTGTAGATTTGCCGCTTCCGGAGGTACCAATAACGGCTGCGAACTGCCCTTCTTCTACTGATACGCTGATATCGTCAAGCGCTTTCACCAGGCTTTCGTTTTGGCCATAATATTTTTTTAAATGGGATGTTTGTAAAACTGACATGATGCTTCCTCCTGTAAGATAAATTTTTCTGTGAAACTTATCTTACAGGATTTTTAAACAGATGCAATAAAGGACGCAGATTCTAATACCTTCGTCGCAAATTCTCATATAAGTCCCGCTTTATCACCATATTCCGCCGGATGCACAGGGTCATGTGCTGGCGCAAGCAGCACCTCCCTGCCCAAATAAAATGAATACAATATCTGCTCTTTTACACGCTTGCCGGTATTTGCCATAAGCGCTTTTTTGTACCAGTCCATTTGCCCGCGGTACCTGCCTGCAAGCTCTTCTTCACTGTTTACGGCATCTGTTTTATAATCTACCAGCACAAGCTCCCCGCCTTCGATAAAAAAAGCATCCATAATCCCTTGGACCAGTACCATCGTACTGCTGCCGTCCCCCTCTATTTCATCAGCCGGGCGCCCCATCACAAACGGCTGCTCCAGATAAAGCTCGCCCCTTTCTGCCGCCGCTTTCATCCTCAGCGCAAGCCCTGACACAAAAAATGCTTCCAGCCTTTTTTTGTTAAGGAGCATGCGCATCTCCTCTGTCAGGCGCCCCTTAGCAGTAATCACATCAATTTGACGTTCAAGCTCCCTGGAAATCTGCGGATGCCCTGCTAAAACCTGCACAGGAAGGCATGCCATTGCGCGGTGCATGGCATTCCCGCGCAATACCCCCTGGTTCTCTTCGCTTTCCCCCCCTGCAAACCTTGGCACGTAAGGGACAAATCCGTCTGCTTCTGATACCGGGTCCATATCCTGCGCTTTTTGCCCTTTGGTCTCATTAAACGCTTCCCATCTGCGTGATTTTAATTCCGATACCGCATATTTCGTCCTGCGGCTGGTTTCTGCCGCATCTGGGTAACAATACGATAGCTTCTCCTCTACATAAGCATCTGCCTCTTCATCCGTCTGGGATGCCCTGTACAAAAGCTCCCCTAACCCTTTCGTTTCTAAAAGGCGGCTCTCCACTTCATCCTCCACCAGCTCCTTTGCGCCCCAGACCTGGATTAGATCCTGCTCTCCGGCCGAAAGCATTGCCGGAAGCAGCCAGTCCAGAAATGAATTTGCCGTTGCCCTCGCCAAAAATGACATATCTGGGTTTTTGCGCAGGCGTTCTGTAATGCCCTTTTCCACCCCGGTTAACACCAGCTTCTCTTTTGCGCGTGTAAGCGCCACATAAAGCACCCGCAGCTCCTCGCCCTCATTTTCCAGTTCGATCTGTTTTGCCACTGCTTTTTTACAAAGCGTAGCGCTGCGTACCCGGCGCACCGGATCGATATAATCCATTCCGATCCCAAGATCTGGATGGATGACCATGCGGCTTCTTGCATCCATCCGGTTAAACCGTTTTGCCGTCCCGCACACAAAGACAACGGGGAATTCCAGGCCCTTGCTTTTGTGGATCGTCATAATCCGCACGGCATCGGAATTTTCCCCCACAACCTCCGCTTCTCCATAATCCACCTCATATTTCTGCAGCTTATCCATATACCGGATAAAATGGTACAGCCCATGGTAGCTGCTCTTTTCATACGCAGCCGCCTTTTCCAAAAGCATCTCAAGGTTTGCCTGGCGCCTGCTTCCTCCTGGCATAGCAGCTGCATAGTCCAAAAAGCCTGTTTCTTGTAAAATCTGGTGCAAAAGCTCATAGACACCAAGTTCTTCCGCAAGCGCGCGGTACCGCTTTAGATCTTTCAGAAAAACCTTCAGCTTTTGGTATATCCCCTCTGGCAGCTCCCCTTCCTGCACATCCAGCACACAGGCATGAAACGGCTTTTCTCCCCCTGCAGCCTTGATAGCTGCAAGCTCTTCATCCAAAAAACCTCCTATTGGGGAACGTAATGTCGCAGCAAGCGGGATATCCTGCCTGGGATTATCCAAAACCCGCAGCGCTGAAAGTACTGTTGCAACCTCCTGCGCCTTAAAATACCCCGTTTTAGATGTGGCGTGCGCGGGGATGCCCTTTTGCTCAAGCACTTCCAAAAACGGCTCCACATAGCCTGTAAAACTACGCAGCAATATCACAATATCCGCGTACCGCACAGGACGAAGGGTGCCGGATGCGCCGTCTGCCACCTTCTGCCCGCGCATCATCTTTCGGATGCGCGCTGCCACAAGCTCCGCTTCTAGCCGGATCGGATCTGAAAGTTCTGCTTCTAAGAGCATTTCATCTGCCGGATCCGCCAGGATAAATTCAGCCTGCATCCCGCTGCATTCAGGATAAAGCGCCCCCGGATAAAGCGCCGCGGCGCTATCGTACTCCACATTTCCCAAATCTTTCTTCATAATCTGGAAAAAAATATTGTTAGTAAAATCAAGGACCTCACTGCGGCTCCTGAAATTTTTACGCAGTTCAACCTTCCTTTGCCGGCTGCCGTCCGCCGTATAGGCCTGGTATTTTTCCATAAAAAGCTCAGGCCTTGCAAGGCGGAAGCGGTATATACTCTGCTTGACGTCCCCTACCATAAAACGGTTGTATTTCCCATCCTGTTCGCCGGAAACAGCAAGCAGAAGGCTCTCCTGCACCAGGTTGCTGTCCTGGTACTCGTCAACCATAACCTCCTCATAAAACTTTCTGCACAAACGGGCAATCTCCGTCGGCTGTTTTGTAGTTTCATCCAACAAAATCTTTAATGCAAAATGCTCTAGATCATCAAAATCCAGAATATTTTCCTTGCGTTTCCTTGTATCATATGCATCTAGGAATTCCTCTGCCAGACGCACTAATTCCTTTGCCACAGGGCCCATGCCAGACATGCGCAGTATAAGCTCCTCTTCGTTTGCAGACGCATAGTCAGCTTTTAATTTTTTAACCGTGGATTTTAACTGTTCACGCTGCTCTTTGAATAAGTCCCTTTTTTCCTCGCTGCCCTCATATTTGCGGTTGACAGGGAGCCTGCCAAAAGAATATGCATTCAGCTTTTGGGCTAATTCCCGGTAAGTGCCTGCCGCTGACAAATCCAATATCTGCCCCAGATCCTGTGCTGCGGTTTCATTTAGATAAACGGGGCCATCTGCCTGCTGTGTCAGCGCTTCATTCTTCTTTGCAAGCTCTATCAAGCTCCTGCAAATCCGCTTTACATAACAGAGCAGCGCTTGCATCCAGGGTGTTTTTTCCATATCGGAAATACTTTTTGCCTGATAATTCTGAGCCGCTTCATAAAGCCACTCCTTTGGCCACGGAAAGCTCATTGCAAATGTATACAGCCCAAGCACCATATCCTTTAACCCGTCGTCTTTTTTCCCGGTCGCAAAGCATTCTACAAACTGTAAAAAGCCTGCTTCCCCTTCTTCATAATTGCGTGTGAGCACTTCATCTATTACATCTTCCTTAAGGAGGTTTAGCTCCCCTTCCTCTGCAATCCTGAAATTGGGCTCCAAATCCACCAGGTGGAAATAATTGCGGATCAAGTACAAACAAAAGCTGTGGATTGTCGTAATCTGGGCGTGGTGCACCAAAGACGCCTGTTTCATCAAATGCCCGTCCGCGGGATCGCGTTCTAAAGCCGCTTCAACCGCATTTCCAATCCGCTCACGCATTTCCGCCGCCGCCGCAGAAGTAAATGTTACGATTAAGATCCGGTCAATATCCACCGGATGCGCCCCGTCTAAAATTCTGCCAATCACCCGCTCCACCAAAACAGCTGTTTTACCGGAGCCTGCAGCCGCAGAAACCAAAAGGTTTTTGCCGCGCAGTGTAATGACCTGTTTTTGCTCTTCTGTCCATTCCATGCCCATTTATGCCTCCTCCCCCCTCATACGCATCAAAAGCTCCTCCTCAGACAACTCTGTAAGCCTGCGGTACGAAAACCCAGGCACCTTTGTATCAAACTGGCAGACCGGACGGTATGCACAGTAGTCACAGCCGCTTTTGCCAGCTAACGCATATGGTGAAACACCGATATCCCCCTGCATAATCCGCTGGCCTAAATGCAGGATTGTCTCGTTAACATACGATGAGAGCACTGCAAAATCTTTTGTTTCAAGGACTTTGGATGTCTTTTTTAAGCTTCCGTCTTTATTAAAGCCCACCGGGATTACCCCGGAGCTAACGCCTTGCCCATGCTCTAATGCCGTATCCAGTTTTCCAAGCACCGCCGGGTCTGCATTTGCAACACCGTTTAATTTTAGTTCCCCCAGGATTTTCTTGCGCAGCTCTTCTTCGTCTATATCCTCTTCCACTTCAATCACCGGATCATTGACATGGTAATAAAAAATCCCAGCCGGAACTGCCTCTTTGCCAGGGTTTTTTTGTTCCATGAGTTCAAGCGCCGCGTTCATATAGACCACAAGCTGCAGCTGCAGCCCATAATAGACATTTAAAAACTGAAAGCTCGTATTGCCCGATTTATAGTCGATGATTTTCACATACAGCTTATCCTCGTCCCCACAGGTATCAATCCGGTCAATCCTGCCGCGCAGATGCATTTTTTCTTCTTCGCTTAGCTTAAAATGAACCGCTTTTAAATCCCCGGCATATGCAAACGACACCTCAAAGCCCTCCGGGGCAAAACGCCCTTGCCGCACTTGGTATAAAAGGGCCGCCACCGTACGTTTTAGGATTCTGAAAATCCGCTCTTTTGCATAGCTGCTCCTGGCGTTAGCATAAAGCGAAGGATTGTGGTTTTCCCCAATCGCCCGTTCCATTGCCTCTTTTAAAAGCGCTTCGCTTTCTTCATCTGTAACCGTAAACCAGTCGTATCCGTGCCCTTTTATCCCTTCTGCATAATACAAAAGCGCTTCATGGAATACATTTCCTATATCCACCGCATAAAACCCGCTCTCCTGCCGTTCCTTTAATTTAAGCCCATAAGAGAGGAAATGTGAAAACGCACAGGCAGCAAACTGTTCTAACCTTGTTACACTGTTTATAAGCTCTGTACCATAAAGGGCCTTTGTAACCGCCGCAGAAACCGGCGTATCCGTATGTGTAAGCTTTGCCGCGTAAAACAGCCTGGAAACCTCTTTTTTCCATTTTGCACGCGCCCCATACCAGCGGCAGAGCGCCGCCCAGTAGGTAAGCTCTTCTTCTTTTTCTCCCTTCTGCCATTCTGTGCCTTTGATAAGCCCTTCAACCAAAAGCTCCCTGGCATTTTCTGGCGTTACAATCCGATCCTTTAGGGGCTCTTCTAAAAGCTCTGTAACCGCGAGGTTGTTGTACAGCTTTAAGACGGTACGCACAAGATAAGACGCACGCAGCGCCTTGCCTTCCCCGTCTACGCGCGCATATGTCAGGTACAGCTTTTCCTTAGGCTTTGTCAGGTTTAAATACAAGTAAAATTTCTGGATAAACGTCTTTTGCCGGACCGTAGGCGAAAGCTCTATCTGCATTTGCCCCAAAATTTCCCGTTCCGCTTCGGAGAGGATGCCGTCTGCGCCCCCAGCCTTTGGAATTACGCCGTCATTGACCCCTGCCACGAACAGCACACGGATTGAATCTAACCTGGTACGCTCCATATCCCCAAATACTACCCTGTCATAGCCGGGAGGCAAAATCCCAACCCGCGCTTCTTCATACCCAGTGTCTAAAATACGGGCAAATTCTTCTAAGCTTATCACCTCCCCGCCCAAAAGCAAAACTAACTTGTCAAACAGATCCATGACAATCCTGTAAATCTGCGCGTATTCCTTTGCATTTTTCAAATCCCCTGCCGCTTCATACTGCCCTTGCCTTTGCTTAAGCTTCTGTTGGGCCTCCCGTTCGCAGATAAACCGGTAAAAAGCTTTCGTTTGCCCTTCTACCGTAACGCCTTTTTCCTTTAACGCCTTACGCAGGTTTTCAAATTGGCTGGCAACTGCTTCGCGGGCCTGATTGACCGCCATAAGCGATTCCTCGTCAAAACCCTTTGGCAGATAACAAAACGCTTCCTTCCATTTACTATATCCCCTTATACCCGCCGCAACACAGTAATTTTCCAGCACATCCACATCCCGCGCCAAAAAGCCGGACAGACTGCACCTAAGGTACCGAAACACTGCCTCCCTGGAAAAATCATACAAAATAACGTCCAATGACGCTTGTAAAAATGCGATAAACGGGTGATAAGAAAGCGTTGTTTTTTGATCCAGGAACAGAGGGATTTTATATACATCAAATACTTCTTTCGCATAATTGGCATATCCCGGTAAATCCCCACAGACAATCGCAATCTCCCGGTAACAGTATCCACATTCCCTGACCAGCCGTTCTATCTCCCTTGCTACAAAATGCAGCTCCCGGCGCGGGTTTTTTGTACTGTAAATCCCAATATCCGCCCCTTGCCCAGGCAAATTAAAACGCCCGGCCCTGCCGCGGAACAGATTCTGTTCCAAAAATAAAAGCGCATCCGATGACGCAAAACGGCTGTTTTTGGAATGTGAAAGTAAAACTGGCTCTAAGACCGGGATATGAAGCCCTTGTGCCATTTCCCGCAGGGAGCGGATCATTTTTTTGCTCATTGCAAAGAGCTCATGGCTGCCCGCACTGCGGTAAAAATCCTCGCGGATATCTATCGCCACCGTCACATAGATTGTGTCCGCAAGCCCCATCAGTTTTTTCAAGAGCTCATTTTGAATCGGCGTAAACCCGGTAAAACCATCAAAAGCAATTACACTCCCCCGTAAAATCTGTGATTCCCCCGCCACGTCCGAAAGCAGCTCTAAAACCTCTTCCGCCGTTACAAACCGCCCTTTTAAGGACTCCAAAAACCCCTCGTACATTGTTAAGATATCCGAAAGCTTATATGAAAAGCTTCCCTGCGGAAGCTTTTCAATCGTCTCCGCCAGCTGCGACGGTGAAATATTGTACTGCGCCAGCTCCGACAGCAGGGATTTCATTTCTCCGATATAGCCCATCCTGGCCATATTTTTGCGGAGGACTGTCAGAGTATCCGCTTTTTCTTGTGCCACATGCCGTAAAATCAGATTCTTTCCGGTATCCTCAAGCACCTGATGGCAAAAGCTTCCAAGCTCGTCAAACACACGGTAGGCAAGCCTGGCAAAGCTTAATACGTCAATGTTTAAAATACTATGCCCCGGATGCATCTTAACTAGCTTACGCTGCGTCTGCATCGTAAACTGCTCGGGGACAATGACCAGGAAATTTTTTTTGGGGGACGCAGAAGCAAGTTTTATCATCTGCTCCTGTATGTAATGTGTTTTTCCGCAGCCGGAATTGCCAAATACGAATTGCAGAGCCATGTCCTATTCTCCTTATCTTTTCTTTCTGCAAATAAAAAAGGTGTAAAGTATTAATTATAGTTTACCATAAATGCCCCGCCTTAGCCAGGCGGTTTGAGCAAAGCCGCCAGAAAAAGACTACGGCAGAAATATCCTATCTGCCACAGCCTCCTCCTGGCGGCTCCTATCCAAACATTTATTTAATTTTAATTCCTGGCAGCCTGAAACTCTTCTTCGCTCCCATAAACGCCAATCTTATCCTCTGCATCATTTAGTATAATACAGATACAAGTCTTTCCTGGGTTTAACTCCAGTTCGTTGCCGCTGGCATCATAATACGTCCCAATGCCGTCTTCCACTTCCTTCACCCAGGTAATATCCATGGCCTGCCCGTTAGAAATATACTTTCCGGTTCCGCTGTAAGATGCCGTTTTCACATCCAGATACTTCCCGTCTGGCTCCATCTTATAATCGCATACCTGGAAAATTACATTCTTAAATGCCAGCTGCTCCCCATTATTCCCGTCTACATGGGCCGCCTTATACTGGTACCTCTCATACAGCCCCGTCTGCTCATTATAGACAAACCAAGGCTTATTCACCAGATATCCCGGTTCAACTACAGCCGCTGGTACGCCGCCGGCAAGCTGCCTGTCTTCTGCCGTAAAGCTGAAACGGTTCTTATAAGTCGGCGCATGCTCCGTACGGTAGCCCCTCTTTTGAATCCCGGCTACAATACTTTCCCCGTTCACAAACGCGTTGTGCGGTGATTTCCTGGATTTGTCGCGCATAAACGTTACATTCTCTAAATCCCCGTCCAGGCCATTTAAGTCGTCTAAATGCTTTAGCATCTCCGTCGCATAAATTGCCTGTCCATAATGTACATAAATTGCTTCAAATTCATTCGATAAATATGCATAGTAATGACGGCAGCTCCTGACAGACATAATGCTTGGCAAATTTGCATAATCCTGGTAAAGTGTCATCAGCCTGGTCAGCCCGCCTTCCGCCGGGGCTTCTATTAATACGTCGGCTGCAGATGTCCCGTACTGCGGCATGGCGTCTGTGGTATTCCCGATCATACAGGAAACTGGCCTTTGTGCAGCAAGCGCCTCATCCATCGGTTCCCCGGTCAAAGGGTTCACGCTTCCGGTTATAACAGGCTCCGTCTCAGTTGGGATCTCAAGCTCAAACTCGGTATCCGGCTCTATCTCGCCTACAAATTCCGTCGGCTCCGGTTCCTTTACTGGCTCTGGTTCTTTTCTCCCGCATCCGGAAAATACGACGCAGCAGGCTGCTGCAAAAGCAATTGCTCGTTTCATGTGTTTCATCTTTCATCCTCCTGTCATCTTACAATGCCCATCGCATTTAAGATACTTTCTTGTTTATTTTCCATACATGCCGCTTCCTGCGGGGTCATATGGTCATACCCCAGCAAATGCAGCACACTATGTACAACTAAAAATGCAAATTCCCGTTCTTTAGAATGCCCGTAAGCTTCGGCCTGCTCCACTGCCTTTTCAACCGAAATGATAATATCGCCTAACATTGCTTCTCCCGTATCTGGATTAAAATTATCCTGCGCCTGGCTTTCCATACCTGAAAAATCACCCGGCCCTAAAAGGGATAAAAGCGGGAATGAAAGCACGTCCGTTGGCGCGTCGATCTGGCGGAACTGCTGGTTGATGCGCCGGATTGACGCATTGTCCGTCAGCGTAATGTCCGCCTCGGCTTCATACAAAAACCCTTCCTCCTCTAAAGCGGCCAAAACTGCCTGTTTTGCCAGTCCCTGGTAATCAAACTCAAACGGCACCTTCACCTCTTCTACTACCCGTATTGTCATACACAATCTCCTCACGTACTAATAATTCCCGTACCTTTAAAAACTGATTCATGCTAAGCCCTGACTCGTCGTAAATCCCTGTGGCAGAAAGCTCATTTAAGGTCTGGTAAATGATCATTTCCTGGTTCCACGAGGCAGGCGGCTCTTGCGTACGCAGAAATTCTATCTTTTTGATGCAGGCATCCACCATATGTACAATAGCGGATTCTCTTGTGGAAGGCATCTTTTCCTCCCCCCCGTATTCGGAAAGGATGGAAATGACTGCCGCAGGGAAGCATCCCTCTTCTGCCAGCCGGACGCCGTTTTCAACAAAAGGCTCGCCCTCTAAAATCCCAAGGCGGTAATAAAACCCTGCCGCAGCTGCAGCAAGCTCATTGGCATCGATTTCTGCCGCGCACTTTCTGGCGAGCGTAGCGGCCCTTACAGCACGTACATATTCTGCCCTGGAATAGCGCCTGATATCCACGACAAACGGGTAATCCTCGTCAATGATTTTCTCATACATCACAATATCCTCCCCGTCAGACCGGCCGTAAAGCTGGCGGGAACAGACAGCAAACAAAATGATTGCCGCACACCCAAATGCAATGCTTGTCCCAAATACCGAAAAGCTGCTCCTCTTATATGCCAGATAATAAAACAGGACCGGGATACAGACGGAAACCGACATCAAAAGCAGGCAGCCCCAAAACCTGAGCTTTTCCTCACGCATCGTCTTTGCGAGCTGCGCACCAATCAAAATCAGGACTACATACGCTGCCAGCTCGTAAAAATCCCCTCCCTGTGCAAGACACAAAAGGACACACAAAAACATGCTTAACGTAATGGCGATTTCCACGGTTGATACAATGGATAAAAACAGCGCAATGGCAGCAGCCGGGCACACAAAACCAGGCAGGAAATAACATCCTGCCGCCACAGCACAGCAAATCCCGTACCAGTCGGCAATCCTGCCGTAATTGCTCGAAAGACCTATCCCAAGCCTTCCCAAAAGCCTGTTGCTCTCAAGCATGTACAGCACGACTGCCAAAAATACGGCATCCGTTAACAGGTAACTAAAGATAATATCCGCCCCAAGGCCGCTTAAATAAGCAAAGAGGACAGACAGCAGCACTGTCAGCACGGCAATAATGACATAATGCTGCAGGCGTTTTGCGGGCATTTTTGATTCTTTCATTTTCTACCTGCCTGCCTTTTTTTCTTTTTTTCCTGTATACTTTCGTAATCTTCATACGCCTTTACAATCTTTTGTACCAGAGGATGGCGGACAACGTCGCTGCTTGTCAGTTCACACATACCAATATCTTCTACCCTGCGCAGCACCCGGAGCGCAACATCAAGCCCCGATTTAGTGCCTGGCGCTAAATCCTTCTGGGTGGCATCCCCGGTTATGACAACCTTTGAACCAAAACCGATCCTGGTCAGAAACATCTTCATCTGGGCGGGTGTGGTATTTTGCGCTTCATCCAGGATAATAAACGCATTATCGAGCGTGCGCCCGCGCATATAGGCCAGGGGGGCAACCTCAATCAGCCCTTTTTCAGTATTCCGCTGGAAGCTTTCCGCCCCCATAATCTGGTAAAGCGCGTCATAAAGCGGACGTAAGTACGGGTCGATTTTACTCTGTAAGTCCCCAGGCAAAAATCCCAGCTTCTCTCCCGCTTCGATTGCCGGGCGGGTTAGGATAATTCTTCCTACATCGTCGTTTTTAAATGCCGTAACTGCCATCGCAATGGCAAGGTAGGTCTTTCCAGTCCCTGCAGGGCCGCATCCAAAAACAATCATTTTGCTGCGGATGGCATCCACATAATTTTTCTGTCCAAGCGTCTTTGGCTTTACGGGCTTTCCCTGTACCGTGTGGCAGATGCAGTCCTTGTCTATCTCTACAATAACCTCTGTCTTTTTCTCCATCGCCAGCGAAATCGCATAATTGACATTCTGCTCCGTAATCGTATTGCCGCGCATGGAAAGCCCAAGCAGCTGCTCAAATACGCTGGAAGCGTTTTGGATGCCAGATTCGCTTCCCAACAGCTTGATCGAACCGTTGCGCATGACTACGGTTACATGGAACGCCCTTTCAATTTTCTTCATATAGGTATCAAACTGCCCGAATACATTTGTAGCATGTTCCGGTGGAATATTTAAATTCAATTCAGTCAGACTCATCTTCCGTCAGCCTTTCGTCCGTAGATATTTCTTTTTGCACGGCAGGTTCGTACTTGCCGATTTTTTCAACCGCAGTAATCACGCCATGGACCTGGCACTGGTTGCCTGCAAATTCTATCATAACATTTTTGTCCGTGATTTCAATACCTTTTTCTTTCAATTTTTCCAAAAACTGCGAAATATTTTGCTCTGCCCTTGCCTTTGCCTGATCCTTTGTCAGTGTCACCTTCTCATACCCGCACGCATAATACGTCGTTTTTTCCAGAGTAACCGGGATATAATAATCCTTTGCAATGGCAAGCTGGCGGCTTTCCGTATAGGAAATATAAGAAGCGCCTTTTTTTAGTGTAGAAGGCAGCTTTACCTGGTAAGAAAACAGGCCAAGCCGATAAACGCTTTTGCCCTCCCCTACCCGCACCTTATGGTTATACTGCATCGGGAAGCTGTCCTCATAGGTATAAGCAGTCTGCCCGTAAATATCCGCGTCGGAAGCCACGAACACATGCTCCACAATCTCGTTGCTGTCATTGTAAATGTCAAGCTGGCTGCTTACCAGTACATCCCCCTCTTTTACTTTGCTCCCCGCTTTGACAAGCGGCGTGCCCTTCCTGGTAATAATCGATGTCACAAGGGCTTCTTTATCCGCCACAATATGGTACGCCCCGTCCGCCCTTACGCCCGCGTCTACAGTCTCTTTTTTGGTAATCAGGTTTTCCTGTAAGTCAATCGTCATCTTCGTGCCGTCAAGCCGCACAGACGCCCATATAATATCCTCAAATTTAGTCCTGAGCGCTTCCTCTAACGCATTGCAGTCAATTTCACTTTTTTTGCTTCCAAACGACGAGCTGTTTTCCTCCAGAAATGCCAGGATAGCGTCGTCTGTAATCAGGGAATTGCCGTTGATATCAATGAGCCAGATAAACGTTGTAAGGTACAAAAGAAAAGCAATACAAAGCACAATCCCGGCAAAAAACACCTTGCGCTTGCGGTACCGGTATAAAAAAAACGGGAATCCAATCCGCTTTTTTATCGTAACCCTTGTCTTTGTTTTTTTCAGCAAAGGCTTAAGCCTCCGGTAGCCAGCAATACTGATATGGAACTCATAACAGCCGTCCCGGTTCTTCAAATCCCAGATCAAAATGTTGTGGTTGCTGCACAAATTCAAAAAACGCTCCGGAGAATACCCGCTTAACCGTACCAGTAAAAAACCACGAAAAAATTTTATCATAGATAAAAACATACCCGCCCCCTAGCTCTCATACAAGACAGAGTCAATCAGCCCGGTAATTTTCATTTCTTCGTTGGTGTAATAACTAATATGCAGGTTCTTCCCGCGTATCATCACCCGGCAGGTCTTTGCCTGTAAGCTGATATGGTTCTGGGTATATTCCAAAATGCCGCGGTAATTTTCAATTAACAGCTCCTGGCGCCCGGTAATAGAAACCAAAACGGCGCCATACATCAAATCCTTGGGGAGCTCTAACGACTCCACAAAGCTTTCTTTCCATTTTCCCAAGTTTAATTTGCCCATATCTATCTATATGTATAATATGGGGGGATTATTCATTTTTGCAAAAGGTGGGCGCGCTGTAATCAATTATTCCCTTACCTGCCCGTTTCCATAAACCACATACTTTGTACTTGTCAGGGCCGCAAGCCCCATAGGCCCCCTTGCATGCAGCTTTTGTGTGCTAATGCCAATCTCTGCGCCAAAACCAAACTCAAATCCATCCGTAAACCGAGTGCTTGCATTTACATACACAGCCGCTGCGTCCACTTCATCCAAAAACTTTTGCGCATGGAAATAGTCATTGGTCACAATTGCTTCCGAATGCCCTGTATTATATTGGTTGATGTGCGCGATTGCTTCTTCTAAGGATCCAACCGTCTTTACGGAAATCTTATAATCCAGGTATTCTTTCCCCCAGTCTCCTTCCTGTGCCGGCACAACGCAAGCCACGCCTTTTGACGCCTTTAATGCCGTTTCATCGGCGCGGATCTCCACATGTTTTTCCGCCAGCTTTTGTTCCAGGGCTGGCATAAACCTATCCAAAACCTCCCTGTGTATAAGCAGCGATTCACAGGCGTTGCAGACGCCAATCCGCTGCGTTTTGGCATTGAACACAATTGCAAGCGCCATATCCAGATCTGCAGCTTCATCTACATAGACATGGCAGTTGCCCGTCCCTGTTTCAATTACCGGAATAGTGGCATTTTCCACTACAGTGCGGATAAGCCCCGCCCCGCCCCTTGGGATCAGCACATCTACATACCCGTTCATATGCATAAATTCCCGTGCCGTCTCATGGCTGGTATCCGTTATCAGCAAAATTGCTTCCTTCGGCAGGCCCTGTTCCTCTAAGGCTTCCTGGATGCAGGCGACAATTGCCCTATTGGAATGGATTGCATCTTTGCCGCCCCGCAATATCACAACATTCCCGGTCTTAAAACAAAGCCCGAAGGCATCCGCCGTTACGTTTGGACGGGATTCATATATGATCCCTATTACGCCAAGCGGTACGCGTTTTTGCCCAATCATCAGGCCGTTTGGCCTTTTTTTCATGGAAAGGACTTCACCGATGGGATCTTCTAGCCCAACCACCTGGCGTAAGCCCTCCGCCATCTGCGCAATCCTGTTATCTGTTAAAAGGAGCCGGTCCAAAAGCCCCTCCGGCATCTGGTTCTTTCTGCCGTTTTCCATGTCAATGGCATTTGCGGCCGTCAGCCTTTCCCTGCTTTTTTCCAGCTTATCCGCGACTGCAAGCAGCGCGTCGTTTTTCTGGCTGGCTGGCAGGGCTGCTATCTGCTGCTTTACCCCTTTTGCCTGCTGGCAGATTTCTAATAGCTGCATATTTCATATCCTCCTTCTTCTGTCATAAGGGCATGCATTTTAATATCGTATTGTCCACACGGAATTTGCGCCCTTACCTGTATCCCATAAGCAACCCCGATACGGTACAGCCCCGGATGGCTGCCAAAATAGCGGTCATAATAGCCCTTCCCATACCCGTAACGGTTTCCTGAACGGTCAAATACACTGCCGGGTACAAAACAAAACGCCTGGTTAAAACCGGCCTGCTTTGACCTAAAAACTGGTTCCTGTATGCCAAACGCCCCCGTTTCAAATGCATCCATGGACGGGATTTGGTAAAATTCCATTGCTTCACCAAACACCCGCGGAAAGGCCATCGGGATATTTTGTGCGAGCAGCCAGTTATATAGCCCAATCAGATTTACTTCCGATCCATGCGGATAGTACCCGTAGGCGCCCCGCTTTAAAAACTCCCCGCCCCTTTGTTTGACATATGCTTTTAAATTTTCACAAATAACACTGTCGTACTGCCTGCGCAGGATTTGCGGCATGTTGCTGCGCGCCGCAAGGCCCTGTTTTCTAATTTGCTGTTTTGTTTCCATATTTTTCGCCCAGATTATACGTTGTGCCGTCTGGATTTAGCATATCTATGCTGTTAAGCTGTGATTTTAAATTATTACGGACATTTGCTATAAATTCTTTGCGTAATACCGCCTGTTCGCTTTGCTCTGCTTCCGTTAGGCCCTCGGCCTGCGATTTGCGGTAGAGTTCGTTAATACGGTTTATTTTTTCCTGGTTCATACCATTGTCTCCTCTATATAATCACTGATATAAAAGTCCTCGTCATAGTGGGCATGGAACAGTGTCCCGGTAAAGCTGCCCTCGAAAATCTGATGTAAGATCCCCATATTTTGGGCATTGGCAATAATCATATCCGCACCGGATTTCATTGCAATTTTGGCTGCGGCAAGCTTTGTTGCCATGCCCCCGGTGCCTACGTCGCTTCCTGTGGATTCCTTTGCCATAAAAAGATAACGCTCGTCAATTATATCTACTTCATGGATAAGCTTCGCATCCGGATTTTCACGCGGATCGTCCGTGTAGAGCCCGTCAATGTCTGACAATAAAATCAGCAAATCCGCCGATACAAGGGATGCAACGATAGCAGAAAGGGTATCATTGTCGCCAAACTGCATTTCATAGGTAGATATGGTGTCATTTTCATTGACAATAGGGATCACGCCTAAGCGGAACAATTCTTCAAATGTGTTCTGCGCGTTTTTGCGCGATACGTTGTCAATCATGGTGTTTTTTGTCATCAGTACCTGGCCTGCCGTCTGATGGTACTCCGCAAACATTTTCTGGTAGGTCATCATCAGCCTGGCCTGGCCGACTGCCGCACATGCCTGTTTGCGTGCAATGGTATGCGGGCGCTTTTCCATCCCCATAAAAGTCCTCCCCACTGCAATTGCCCCAGAGCTGACAAGGCAGATATCCATACCGCAGTTTTTTAAGTCGCAGAGCTCGCGTACTAAGCGCTCTACTTTTAAAAAATTGAGTTTTCCTGTTTCAGGGTGCTGCAGGGAAGACGATCCGACCTTTACGACAATCCGTTTTTTTGCCCCTAGCTTTCTTCGTAATTGTGTGTCCATGTTTTCCTCCAGGCTGTATTGATATTCACTCATTTGCCATACCTGAGATTGTATCGCTGTTTGCACGTTCTGTAAAGGGGATTGTGTAAATTTATGATACAGGCAGCATCTGCAAGGGGCAAAAACAGAAAAAAGAAATGCCCCATAATAAAAAATATGTTATAATCAGATATCAAAATATTTACGGGGGGACTTTCATGATCCGACAAAAAAAAGCCGTATTCCTTACGGCCCTTATCATTTTTATCCTATTTACTTGCTTTGGCTGCAATGCCGCAATGCATTCCGGCCCGCTTTCCAAAACCGGATTTTATTTTAATACTGTTATTACCATTACAATCTATGGCTCCACAGACGAATCCCTGTTGGAGGATTGTTTTCGTATAGCAGACAAATATGAAAAGCTGTTTAGCGCAACCCTGCCCGAAAGTGAAATCTCACAAATCAACCAGGCTAAAGGAGCGCCTGTTACAGTAAGCGACGAAACCGTTTCTTTACTAAAAAAAGGCCTTTCCTACTGCGAATTGAGCCAGGGCGGCTTTGACATTACAATCGGAGCCCTCACCTCCCTTTGGGATTTTTCCGGAAATGACGGGTATATCCCTGGTACGGATGCTATTGCCGCAGCCGTATCCACTATAGATTACCGGGCAGTTTCTATTTCCGGCAATGAAGTTACATTAAAAAACCCAGATACCAGAATCGATCTCGGCGCTATTGCCAAGGGCTATATTGCCGATCAGATAAAAGCCTATCTGAACGGACAGAAAATAACAGCAGGGACCGTCAATTTAGGGGGGAATGTTTTATGTATTGGCCCAAAACCCGATGGCTCCAATTACCGCATTGGAATCCAAATGCCTTTTGAAGAACAGGGATCAGTGGCAGCGGTTGTAGATGTGGCGGATCAGACCGTAGTTTCCTCCGGCGTATATGAACGCTATATTACTGTAAACGATAAACGTTACCACCACATTCTAAACCCTGCCACCGGATACCCTTATGAAAACGGCTTATTGGGCGTTACAATTATTTGCCCAGATTCCGTAGACGGTGACGGTTTAAGCACCTCTTGTTTTTCATTGGGGCTAAAAGACGGCATGGCATTAATTGAAAGCCTTCCGGATACGGAAGCCGTTTTCATTACGGATGATTACCAATTCCACTGTTCTTCCGGTATTGGAAATAATATCCCTTTCCAAAGCTATTTGGATTAATCTAGCAGGGAATATTTTTTCAATACAGGCATCAGTTTTTTGTCCATGAGAAGAATTGACACAATCTGCACGCCGCTCATTGCCGCAGTCTGATACATCCTTGTCACAAACAATGGCCCAAATGGGCTTCCGTACAGGAATGATATCCAGTAGGTGTTCATGACCTGGCTAATGAGCCCCTGTACGACAAGCACGGAAAGCACTACATTTAAAACAGTAACTTTTTTACGGAAAAACCAGCCGAATACTGCCCCTGTCAAAAATGCCGTCAGTGTAAATCCTGGGAAATATGCCCCTACCGGGAACAAAATAGCAGAAACAACATCACCGATTGCCCCTACTAACCCGCCTGCGACCGGGCCATAAAAAATAGCTGCCACTACGATTGGGATAAAACTGAACCCGATTTTGAGATTCCATGTATGTATGGAAAAACGGGCCAGAATAATCTCCATGGCAACTAAAAACCCGACAACAGAAACTGACTTTACGCTTATCTTTGTCTGCATGGCTTACCTCCTTTCCTCCGTAGCACGGATCAATATTGTCGATCGTAAATGCTACCGCTAAAAGGCAAACCACCTCATCATAATTCACAGCGGGATGCGGATCTGGCACCGCAAGACCAGCCAACTGCGACTGGCTTTTCGTCCATATGGCAACTCCCCGTCCATATAGCACTTAACGCACCAAATCCTACTCTGCTTTTATTTTCGACAGGATTTATTCTAACACAACAAAATACATCCTGCAACCTATTTTTATTCCTTTACTTTGTTATAGATAAATGTTTCCATTTCATCCTTTGGAATCCCCATCACAACAGACAGCTCGCCATAAAGGCTTTCTTCTGCTAAATGCAGGTATTTGGCGTCGCTGCTGGTTACTTTCTTGCCAGCCTCAAGCCTTGTCTTTTTCCGAAGGTAGAGTGTTTTTATGATTTTTACCAGCTCTTCACAGTCACAGGTACGGAGCGTATCTTTGTAAATCTGCTCCCTGTCTTTTTCATTTTTCACCCACAAAAGATCAATTTCTTTAATACGCCCGATCAATTCGTCTGCTTCCTGCATGGTAAGTACAGGGCGCATTTTGACTTTTTGGTTATCGACTGGCGTAAATACCCGGCTGCCTTTATGGTATACCGGCTCTAACGCATAATACAGCTTATCGCCTTGTGTACCCGGCACTGGCATTTTTGTCACTTCTTCCACCTTGCAAACTCCCGTATTTCCATACACAATATATTCTCCTATCTCAAACACCATTGCTCCCCCTTTTCCAAATGAATCTATAATCCTGTTTAAATATAAAACCCGCTCTAGAGCGTAACGGATTCCACATACCCCCTCTGTAGTTTATATTTTATCATTATCAGACGTTATCTGTCAGTAATTATTTGGAAAATTTAAAAATTTTGTGAATATTCGCAAAATTGGATAGGATTATTTTTGTGCAACTTGTACAATTTATTCTTTTAAAAGCATAGAAATAGCAGAAGACGTGCCAATCCGGCTGCAGCCAGCTTTGATGTAAGCTTCCAATTCTTCTTTGCTGCGGATCCCCCCGGCAGCTTTTATTTTTACGGCGGGGCCTATATTGCTTTTCATTAGCTTAATGTCCTCTAAGGCTGCACCTGCCGTGCCAAATCCTGTAGAAGTCTTGATATAATCTGCCTGCGCGCGGGTTACGGCTTTACACAGCTCAATTTTTTCTGATTTATCTAAATAGCAGGTCTCGATAATCACTTTTAATATATTGTTTCCTGTTACTTCTTTCAGTAAGGATATTTCCTTCTCTGCTTTGACATAATCTTTATTTTTGATATCACAAAGGTTAATGACCATATCGATTTCATTCGCGCCATCTTTTAATGCCGCGGCTGTTTCGGCTATCTTAGCCTCTGTCGTACTATAGCCTAGTGGAAATCCTACTACCGTACAGATATTAAGGGATTTAAAATCCTCCCTGGCTTTCTTTACATAACACCCCGGGATACATACAGATGCCATCTGGTATGTTACCGCTTCCTGGCACAATGTTTTTATTTCATCCCATGTTGTATATGGCTTTAGCGCTGTATGGTCAATATAAGTAAACAAAGGGTTGGGTTGCATTTGGCTGCCTCCTTTTTGCGTCTTAATCTTTCTCCGGGTATTCCTTGTCTTTCCAATACCACCACTTTAACTTCTTGGGATCGCGCTCTATATGTTCCGCATAATAAACCGCACAGCAAAACACATATAACACGCATTTGTCATCCTGGTACCCTTTGTATAAGCAGTCCCTGTGGTACAGCTCTTTTGGATCCCTTCCCTTTAAATCTGCTATGCAGTGGATTCCGATATTATTCAAATGCTTCTGCATATTTTCGCCAATTCCAGGTATCTTCCTTAAATCGCTTACGGACGTTTCTGTTTTATGCATGATACCTCCATTCCCCTCCTTGAACGTACTTGAAAAATGCTATCCGGAAGACGGGCAAACTGTTACAGGCTCGTCCTCACCTGCTTTGGCTTATACTGCTCTTTCTCAAGAGCCTTTATAATCTGCCTTTTATGCTCTGTACCAAAGCACTCCATTGTAATGCGCAGCTCCACTGCCGTATTCCGGTTAATGCTTACAAACTGGTTGTGCTCGAGCTTAATTACATTCCCCTGTGTCTTTGCAATCGTATCTGCTACCTTAGAAAGCTCGCCCGGCTTATCTGGCAGCAGTACAGATACTGTAAATATCCTGTCGCGTAAAATAAGCCCCTGCTGTACCACAGACGACATTGTAATAATATCCATATTCCCGCCGCTTAAGATCGAAACCACCCGTTTGCCCTTGATATTCAGATGCTTTAACGCGGCAACCGTAAGCAGCCCGGAATTTTCAATGACCATTTTATGGTTCTCTACCATATCAAGGAATGCTACCACCAGTTCGTCGTCCTCTACTGTAATAATATCGTCCAGATTATCCTTTATATACGGAAAAATCTTCTCCCCCGGCGTCTTAACTGCCGTACCGTCGGCTATCGTATTCACATGCGCAAGCGTCGTCACCTCGCCCGCTTCAAAAGAGGCCTTCATGCAGCCTGCGCCCGCAGGCTCTACCCCAATTACTTTAATATTAGGATTTAAAAACTTAGCCAGCACGGAAACCCCTGTCGCAAGCCCGCCGCCCCCAATCGGCACCAGAATATACTCTACGAGTGGAAGCTCCTTAAAAATCTCCATCGCAATTGTACCCTGCCCAGTTGCAACCGCCAGATCGTCAAACGGATGGATAAACGTATACCCGTTTTTTTCCGCCAGCTCATAAGCATACGCGCACGCCTCATCATACACATCCCCAAAAAGCACAACCTCCGCGCCATAGCTTTTTGTCCGGTTTACCTTAATCAAAGGCGTCGTCGTTGGCATTACAATCACTGCCTTTACGCCATAGCATTTTGCCGCATAGGCAACCCCCTGTGCATGGTTGCCCGCAGACGCAGTAATTAACCCCCGCTCGCGCTCTTCTTCGGAAAGCGTGCTAATCTTATAATAAGCCCCCCGCACCTTATAAGCGCCCGTAAACTGCATATTCTCAGGCTTTAAATACACCTTATTCCCGGTCTGGCTGCTTAAGTAATTGCTGAATACCAGCTTCGTTTCCAGCGTCACCTCGCTGACCTTTTCACTTGCCTCTTCAAACTTGTCCAACGTCAACATTTGCACTTACTCCTTTTTGTCCTCTTTTTGAAATAATGCGTCTACAAATTCATCCGCATCAAACTTCTGCAAATCGTCAATCCCTTCCCCGACACCGATATACTTCACCGGAATATTAAGCTCCGACTGGATTGCCACCGCAATGCCCCCCTTGGCCGTCCCGTCCATCTTTGTTAAAACAATTCCTGTAATATCCGCTACCTCGCCAAATTGTTTGGCCTGGGAAAGCGCATTCTGCCCGGTCGTAGAATCTAACACTACTAATGTTTCCCGATATGCATCCGGATATTCCCGGTCAATAATCCGGTTAATCTTGCGCAGCTCCTCCATCAGGTTCTTCTTATTATGCAGCCTTCCCGCCGTATCACATAAAAGGACGTCCGCCCCTTTTGACTTTGCAGACGCCGTAGCATCATAGACCACAGACCCCGGATCCGCGCCTTCCTGCCCTCCGATCATCTCCACACCCGCACGGTTCGCCCATTCCGCCAGCTGCTCTCCTGCCGCCGCACGAAACGTATCCGCTGCTGCAATCACTACCTTCTTCCCCTGATCCTTAAGCTTTCCGGCCAGCTTGCCAATGGTAGTCGTTTTGCCGACACCGTTTACCCCTATCACAAGCACCACAGAAGTCTCCCTCTCAAAGCGGTACGCCGTCTCCTCTACCCGCATCTGCTCCTTAATGCTGTCAATTAGCAGCTGCTTACAGGCTGCAGGCTCCTTAATCTTTTGATCCTTCACCTTAGACTTTAAGCTCTCTAAGATCTCCTCAGTAGCCTTTACCCCAAGATCCCCCATAATCAAAATCTCTTCAATTTCCTCATAAAATTCCTCATTGATACTTGAAAACGCACTAAAAATAGAATCAATCCCAGACACAATATTGTCCCTGGTTTTCGTAAGCCCGGCCACCAGCCTGCTAAAAAATCCCTTTTTCTCTCCGCCCATTATTTCTCCTTCTTTCTCTCATTATATTTACTTCTCCAAATCCCCCTCAATCAAATCCACCGATACCAGCGTAGAAACCCCCTTCTCCTGCATCGTAATCCCATACAACCTATCCGCCGACGCCATTGTCCCCCTTCTGTGCGTAATTACAATAAACTGCGTATCCCTCGTTAGCTTATGCAAATACCTCGCGAACCGCCCCACATTTGAGTCGTCAAGCGCCGCTTCAATCTCGTCCAGCAGGCAAAATGGCGACGGCTTTAAATTCTGGATTGCAAACAAAAGCGAAATCGCCGTCAAAGATTTTTCCCCCCCTGACAGCAAAACCATATTCTGCAGCTTCTTCCCCGGCGGTTGTGCAATAATCCGTATCCCGCACTCCAGGATATCCTCATCCTCCACCAGCTCCAATGTCCCCTTTCCGCCGCCGAACAGCTCTTTAAACGCTTTATCAAACTCCTGCTTTATTTCGGCAAATTTTTGTGTAAACTGCTTGCGCATTCCAGCGTCCAGTTCTTCAATGATATCCACCAAAGCCGCTTCCGCTTCGATCAAATCATCATGCTGCCCCTTCAAAAACTGGTAACGTTCTGAAACTTCCTTATATTCTTCAATTGCGTTTACATTCACATCGCCCAGTCCGCGGATTTCGTCCTTAAGCTGTGAAGCCATCTTTTTTAATTCATTCAGGTCATTGTAGGCGCTGTTGTAAAGCCCCTGTGCGGCATGGTAAGTTAGCTCATATTCCTCCCACATATAGTCCACGTGCCGCTCCTTCGACTCTTCCAGCTTTTCTTTTTGCCCGTTCAAACGTAAAAGCTCCTTGTCAAGGCTGTGCATCTGTCCGGATATTTCCTCGCGTTTTGAAAAAAATCCCTTCTGCTCTTCTGCCATCTCTTTATTTTGGGCAAGCTTTTCCTGCAGTTTTTGTTCCAAATACAGTGTTTCTTCACCAAGCGCTAAAAGCTGCTTTTGGATCTGGGCAATTTCACCTTTTTTTTGCTGGGCGTCTTTTTTTGCCGTTTCCACTTCTGCCGCAAGCTCCTGCACTTGTAAATTGGACTTTTCCAGCTCTGCTGTTACACGCGAAATATTCTCCCGGGCAAATTCCGCTTTCTGACGGATATTGGCTTCCTCCATTTGGGCTTCGGTCAGAGTTTTTGAAGCGCTTTCTTCTAACTGTGCCTGTTCCTTTAGGGTTTCTTGGACATTTTGGCCTTCAGCAGCAAGTTCTGTTTCCAGTTTTACCGCAGCCTCCATTTCCTCAGCTGCCTGCTCCTTTTCCTGTTTTAGCCCTGCAAGCTGCTTTTCTAAACTGGCGCGTTCTGCCTGCAGCTCATTCCATTCGCCCGCGCCTTCCTCCTTTTGCGCGCGGATACGGCCAGCTTCCAGCTTCACGGTATTTTCCGAGAGGTATTCTGCTGCAGCCCTTCCCGTATAACGTCAAGATCATCCGCTAAAAGCGCCTGGGCTGTCAGGATTTCATCTTTCCTGGCAGTTTGTTGGTTTAGTGTTTCTTTGATTTTTGCTACCTGCCTGGTTAAATCCTCGATTTCACGGTTCCTGCCGAGCAGGTTGCTGTTATTTTTAAACGCACCGCCCGTCATTGACCCGCCGGGCCGTAAAGATTCCCCTTCTAATGTAACAATAGAAAGCGAATAATGGTATTTTCTGGCAAGGGCAGCAGCGTGATCTATCGTATCAACTACAACAACCCGTCCCAAAAGCTGGGCTAAAACGCCGTCGTAGCGGCTGTCGTTTTGGACCAATGTATGTGCAAGCCCGATTACACCCGTTTCATTTAAGGCCTGCGGGTGTTTGATACCCCCTTTGCCGCTTACGGAAGTTAACGGCAAAAACGTCGCCCTGCCAAAACGGTTTTTCTTTAGGTAGGCAATCAGCCGCTTTGCCGTCTGTTCATCCTCAGTTACAATATTCTGGATACTGCCGCCGAGGGCTGTTTCAATAGCTGTTTCGTATTTTTCTTCTACTTTTATTAAATCGGATACAACTCCTAAAATACCAGGTTCTGTATCCTTTTGCTCCATCACCCGGCGGATGCTGTTCCCATAGCCGTCATAACGCTCGGCAATATTGCGCAGTGATTCCAGGCGGGATGCCGCTTTGTGGTATCCCGCTATATGCTCTGAAATGGCCTTGTTTACATCGGAAAGCTTCCTCTCCCATTCGGACTGCCTGTCCACTAATTGCTGTTCCTGTTGTTTTAATTCTACAATTGAACCCTGGATCTTTTTTAACGCAGCCGCTTGTTCTTCCAGCAAAAAATCCAAATCGGATTCTTCACTTTTGCGCTTCAAAAGGCGCTTGTTCAGCTGGGCTTTTTGGATATTGGCCTGTTCTGTTAAAGTGTCAAATTTTTGCTGCTTTGCCTGCAGCTGGGCTTTTTGGTTCAGCAGGGCAAGCAGCTTTTCCTGGCGCTGTTTTATGCTTTCATCCATATTCCTTCTGGCTGCCTGTAAGGCTTTTAGTTCGCCTTCGGCGCCTTTGCGGCACGCCGTGATATGTAAAAGCTGTTTGGCAAGCGACGCTTCTTCCGTTTCGTAGGCTTCCTTCTGCCTTGCTTTTTCGGACTTGTCCGCTTCGATTTCGGCTACGCGGCTTTTAAAATGGGCGTCCGACAACTTTGCTGCCTTTACCTGCTCAGTTAAAACGTTCACATCCCCCTCAAGCCTGCTTTTGGTAATAACAGCCTGGTTTAGCTGTTGCCGTACCGCTTCAATATCCTCTGCGGCCGCTTCCATGGCTGCTTCTATCTTTTCATACTGCCCTTTGATCGTTTCGTGTTTTTCAGCTGTATCCTTTAGCTGTGCACCTGCAATCTGGCAGTTTTCTTCGGTTTCCTTTAACTGCGTGTCAATTTGCCCGATTTCCAGCAAAAACATGTTGACATCGTAGCTTTTTAGTTCTTCTTTTTTCTTAAGGTACGTCTTCGCTTTTTCGGACTGGCGTTCTAAAGGGCCTACCTGGCGTTCCAGTTCGCTTAAAATATCGTTAATGCGCACCAGGTTGTCCCTCTCTGTTTCCAGCTTTTTCTGCGCAGTCGCTTTCCGGCGTTTGTATTTTACAATGCCCGCTGCTTCGTCAAAAAGCTCTCGCCGTTCTTCAGGCCGGCCGTTTAGTATCTTTTCAATCTGGCCCTGGCCTATGATAGAATACCCCTCTTTGCCAATCCCAGTATCGTAAAACAGCTCGTGGACGTCCTTTAAACGGCAGGCGCTCCCGTTTAACAGATATTCGCTTTCACCGGAGCGGTAAACCCTCCTTGCAACGGTTACTTCTTCAAAATCAATGTCTAAGACATGATCGGAGTTGTCCATCGTAATTGCTACATAAGCGTAGCTTAAGGGCTTTCTGTTCTCCGTTCCAGAAAAGATAACGTCCTGCATACTCGATCCGCGCAGCTGCTTAGCGCTCTGTTCGCCCAGCACCCAGCGCACGGCGTCCGATACATTGCTTTTACCGCTGCCGTTTGGGCCTACAATCCCTGTAATTCCGTTGTGGAAGTCCAAAACAATTTTATTTGCAAAGGATTTAAAGCCATGCATTTGGATACTTTTTAGGTACATGCTTCCCCCTGCCCAGGTATCAGTTCCTTAAGTTTGTTAGAATCCAGCTTTAAAAGAGCCTGGTAAGCAGCCTCCTGCTCTGCGGCTTTTTTGGTATGGCCGCTTCCGGTGCCGATAACTTCTCCGGCAATCCTCGCTTCTACCGTAAAGCTCTTATCATGATCCGGCCCGGATTCACCGATAATCTGGTATTTTAAGTTGCCGTCATAATTGCTTTGGACATATTCCTGCAGGATAGTCTTGCTATCGTAAAAGAGCTTCTTGTTCTCTATATCCGTCAGTACAAATTTCAGGATAAACTCTTTTGCATTAGTAAGACCACCATCCAAATAGATCGCTCCGATTAAGGCTTCTAAAGCATCTGATAAAATCGATTTGCGTTTTCTGCCCCCTGTGCGGTCTTCACCCCTGCCAAGAAGGATAAAATCCCCCAGCCTTATCGAAGGCGTACAGGCAGCCAGTGTCGGTTCGCATACTAAGCTTGCGCGGAATTTAGTCAAATCCCCCTCCGAAAGCTGCGGATAATGCAAAAATAAGTACTCGCTTGTTACCACCTCAAGGACGGCATCGCCCAAAAACTCCAGGCGTTCGTTGTCAAGGTGCTTTTTGATGTGTTTTTCATTCGCATAGGAGCTGTGTGTTAATGCCTGCTTTAAAATCATTTCATCCTGAAACTCATATTCAATTATTTTCTGAAATTCTTCCTGCTTACTCATACTCATTTTCTCCTTTTTGTTTACTGGCAGCACTTCGTCATTGAAACAAAAACAGACAAAGCCCTGCCTTTTAGGCTTTATCTGTTTTATGTTTCCGGATCGGGCTAATTTAGGGCAGCCCTAATCCGCTCTGCCGCGTCCGCAACTGTTACAATCTGCTCTGCCTCGTCATTTTGGATCTCAATGTCAAACTCTTCTTCGATCCCCATAATGATCTGGAAAATATCCAAAGAGTCCGCGCCTAAATCGTCTACAAACGTCGTTTCCATTGTAATCTCGTCCGCGTCCACATTAAGTACCTCTGCAATAATCTGTTTTAGTTTTTCTAGTTCCATAGCCTACTTCCTTTCTACTCATCCCCTCTGGTAGAGTCCGTAATATTCTTTTTTATTTTACCATTGATGTCCTGCTCTTTGAAGGCTACGCACTGGATTATGGAATTTTTCACTTCACTGGCTTTTGAACTGCCGTGTGTTTTCACGACCAAGCCTTTTAATCCCAACAGCGGCGCGCCCCCATAAGCAGACGCATCAAATGATTTCAAGGTTTCTTTTAACGCCGGTTTAATCAAAAGCGCCCCGATTTTGCTGCGCAGGGTGCTCATCAAGCCTTTTTTTACGATGTGCAAAAACGTACTGCCAACCCCTTCATACAGCTTTAAAATGACATTCCCGGTAAATGCCTCGCACACAATGACATCCGCAGCCCCATGGGGGATCTCCCGTGCTTCTATACTGCCGGTAAAATGGATGTCCTGGCATTCCTTTAGCAAAGGAAATGTTTCCTTGACTAAGGCATTGCCCTTTTCTTCCTCTGCCCCAATGTTGACGATTGCAACCCGGGGGTTTTTTATTCCTACAATGTGTTCCATATAGATGGAGCCCATCCTGGCAAACTGCACCAAATGCGACGGCCTTGCGTCTACATTCGCACCACAGTCAATCAGCAAGGATACGCCTTTTTCCGTTGGGATAAGCGGCGCAAGCGGCGGGCGTTCTATACCTTTGATCCTGCCGACGATGACCTGGCCCCCCACAAGGATTGCACCAGAACTGCCTGCGGATACAAAAGCATCTGCTTCCTGTTGTTTCACCATATTCATGCCAATTACAATTGATGACTGCTTTTTTTTGCGGATTGCCAGTACAGGCGGTTCCGCTGTCTCAATTACTTCTTCTGCATGGATTACCGTTATCCGGCCTTTGGGGTAATTGTATTTGCCCAATTCTGTTTCCACGGCGCTTTTGTGGCCAACTAGAAAGATATGGACATCTTTCCTCTCGTTTACGGCATCTACAGCGCCTTTTACGATTTCCTGCGGGGCGTTGTCGCCCCCCATGGCGTCTACGGCTATTTTGATTGCTTCCTGCATTGTAGCTCCTCCTTGTATACTTGGGTTTGTATACCTGTTAAAAACACCTATTTAGAAATATACTATAAGTCTTTAGAGAAATCAAGGGGCCTTTGAGCGGGGACAGCAGGTATCATTCCTTCTGTGGCCATAGCATACTTCAAACAAAAAAAGTGTGTAGTTAGATTTACATGGCAAAAACTTGTTTTTTCTAACTGACACACCCTATTTTTTGATTTACACTGATTTTAGCAGTACATAACCAGCCTTACTCTTTTGGCACAACCTCGTTTTTATTCTTATAGACCGAATTGCCTGGAACTACGCCCCGCACCATAGAAAGCGGGTAGATATTAGTATGCCTGCCGACAACCGTCCCTGGGTTTAAAACAGAATTGCAGCCAACCTCTACAAAATCACCTAGCATTGCCCCAAATTTCTTAAGCCCGGTTTCGATTTGCGTTTCTTTGCCCTTTACAACAACCAGGGTTTTGTCTGATTTCACATTTGAGGTGATTGAACCGGCCCCCATATGGGATTTATACCCTAATACAGAATCCCCGACATAGTTGTAATGCGGCACCTGCACCTGGTTAAAAACCACAACATTTTTTAGCTCCGTAGAATTGCCCACCACGGATCCCTTCCCGACAATGGCACTGCCACGGATAAATGCACAGTGACGGATCTCCGCTTCCTCATCAATAATCAAAGGCCCGTTTAAAAAAGCAGTCGGTGCAACGCGCGCGCTTTTTGCCACCCAAATATCTTCCCCCCTCTTTTCATACACTGCCGGATCTAAGGATGGCCCTATTTTGCGGATAAAGCCGCTTATCCCTTTTAACGCTTCCCATGGATACTCCACGCTTTTTAATAACTCTGCCGCAATCGTTTCGTTTAAATTATATAGGTTTTTTACTCTGCACTGTTCCATCATTTCCTCCTTTATTATTCCCCGTTATTTTTTCTGTTTTATAATATTTCGCCGCCTGATCAAAGTTTCCCCGCAGCAGGGACTGGTTATGCAGGCTTAAAACGCCGCTTGTGCGGCTTTCGATAAATTTCGTCAGCTTAACCATATATTCTTTTGGGGTAATGCTGCCTTCCGCCACATAGGTCAGCCCCTTTTCCCAGCTTGCAGTCAGCTCTGGGTTTAATAAGGATTTGATGGAAGCGTTTACCACGTCGTAAATCATTTCGCCCATAAGCGTAGGGGTAAGTGCCTGCGTCTTTTTATTTAAAGCGAGGTGCTTATTGGCGACTAGCTTTTTTAATATTTCCGCCCGGGTAGCGCTGGTGCCAATCCCGCTCCCTTTTATCTGGGCGCGCAGCTCTTCGTCTTCAATCAGCTGCCCTGCATTCTCCATTGCAAGGATCATGGAACCGGAATTGTAGCGTTTGGGCGGGGAAGTTTCCCCTTCTTTGATTTCATATCCGGCCAAATCCAATGGGTCTTTCTTTTTCAGCGTGGAAATATGCGCAAGCAGCTCTTCGTCGCATACATTCTCCTGCTTTTGTGTATTCTTTTTTTTCTGGAACGAATACTGCATTAGTTTTAAATATCCGGGCTCTATAAGAACCTTAAACCCGGCAAAAAACTGTTCCGTATGCAGCTTTTGCGCTCCCGGCACATCCGTTACACATGCGGTCAGGCTTATTTTGCGGTAAATAGCCGCCGGATAAAAAATTGCAAGAAAACGGCGGACAATCGCTTCATATACATTTACTGCATGCCCCTGCAATGCTTTTAATGCGCCAACGCCCTGCCCGGTAGGAATAATCGCATAATGGTCGGTGATCTGCTTATCATTGACATATCTGGTTTTTGCGATTTTTTGATGCAGGCCATTTTCTAAAATCTCCTGGGCAAATGGGCGCATGCCGGGGATATTTGCCAGCCCGCTGATATTTTTGTGGATCTCTTTGGCAACCGCGGTGGAAAGTACCCTCGCGTCAGTACGCGGATAGGTGACAAGCTTTTTTTCATATAGCTCCTGTACAATAGCAAGTGTTTCATCCGGGCTTATCTTAAAAAATTTTGAGCAGTCATTCTGCAGCTCAGCCAGATTATAAAGCAGGGGCGGATTTTTGGCCTCCTTCTTTTTTTCTACCTTTTCTACTTGCATAGGCAGGCCCGTAAGCGCTTCAACCAGCTCTTTTGCCGTCTCCTCTTTTAAAAACCCGTTCTCCTTATAAAGCCCGTACGACTTAAAATAGCGGGAAGCCGGACAGACGCGCCATTCCGCGTCTACCACCGTTTCACACAGGTTTATTTTGGCGATGACACGGTAAAACGGCGTTTTAACAAAGCTGCGGATTTCCCGTTCGCGGCGTACTACCATTCCAAGTACGCATGTCATAACGCGCCCGACTGATATTACGGCGTACCTTTCGTTTAAATAGGCGGCAACGGCATCACCGTATTTTAAGCTTAAGAGCCTGGAAAAGTTAATGCCCATCAGGTAATCTTCTTTTGCACGCAGGTAAGCGCTCGCAGCGATATTGTCATACTCTGAAAGATCCTTTGCTTCGCGTATGCCACGTAAAATTTCTTCTTCCGTCTGAGAATCGATCCATACACGTTTGCGCGTTTTTCCTTTTACACCCGCCATCTGCTCCACCAGGCGGTAAATATATTCACCCTCCCGACCGGAGTCAGTGCAGACATAGATGGTATCAATATCCTCCCGGTTTAAAAGCCCCTCCACAATCTTATACTGATTTGCGGCGCTCCCAATGACTTCATATTTAAACTCTTCCGGGATAAATGGCAGGGTAGAAAGGCTCCACCTTTTATATTTCATATCATATACCTCTGGGTAGCTCATTGTGATAAGGTGCCCAACGCACCAGGTCACAACTGCCGTTTCACCCTCCCGGTATCCGTTATAGCTTCTCATTTCCATTTTAAGCGCCTTTGCAAACTCTTGCGCTACACTGGGTTTTTCTGCTATAAACAATGATTTTGCCATGGTTTGGTCCTCTTTCTAAAAGTCTGACAGATCCACCAGGATCACCCGTTTATCTTCCGCTGCCTTCTTTTTAAGCATCATATCAAACGACCTCCCGGAAAACAGATATAAATATTTTGCAGAAATGCGCGCCTGGACAACTAACTCCTCCAGCTTTTCAAGCGACCCATACGCCATTTCTTCCTTTGACCAGCTGCACATTCCGGCAATATACTCCTGTTTTGCATTCTGTGCAACAATGTCAATGCTTCCCTGTTTCCCTACCCAGGTCCCCATTTTGTCAATCACAGCCGGAAGCCGCTTGCTGCGGTCCATTAATTTCAAGTATTCCATGCAGACCCTGGAAAAGTAGTACTCCATATAATCCCCCAGGCCCCCTGCAATATGTGCTTCATAAAATTCCTCCGGCGTAAGTAAATACAAATCCGACAAATATGGAAATACAAACCGGAACCAGAAATGGAGGAACGTATTTTTAAATTGGTAAACACCTTTTTGGGCGTTCTCTCTGCATCCTGTATCAAAAGAAACGACCTTTTCAACCACTTCAAACTCCATCAGGTTTTTTAAATAAACACTGATTTTTGCACGGGAAAACCCGGTATCCTGATGCAGCTCATTCAGCTTTCTGCTGCCCGCGGCAAGGACGGCTAAAACTGTATTGTAGACAGAAAGCTCCCTAAGCTCCGTACGAAGGTAGCGTTCTGCTTCTAAAAACAATCCCCCGCGCTCCGAAAGGATATGCCTTATAATGTTTTCTTTTGTACCCTTTCTGGCATCCCAGATCCTTAAATATGCAGGGATACCGCCTGTAATGCTGTAAACCTCTAAGCATTCGGCAATCGGTTTTTCAGGGAATGTACGCACTATATCCAAAAAGGAAATCTCTGCAAATTTATATGTAAAATCTATCTCATAAAATAAATTACCCATAGCGGCAGCCATTTTCTGCTCTGCAAAAACAAGTGAAGAGCTGCATAACAAAATCATAACAGGCTGGTTTTTCGCATTCTTTTTTATAAGGATCAGGTTTTGCAGGAAGTCAGATCCTTTTTTAAGCAGATGATCAAACTCATCGATCACAATGACTGGTTTTTCGTCTGCGCATTCCTGCAGGATGGCAAAACAGGCTTCACAGGTTAGATTATTAGGATCCTTGCAATATTTTTTTGCAACCTCCCAGATAAATGCCTTAGCCTGGCCAGATACAGAAATGTCCCTGGCACGGTAATAAAAGTGTGGTTTTGCCCGCAGGAAATGCCGGATATAGGTTTCTTTTCCACAGCCTGGGCGCCCATACAGGACAATCAGCTGGCTTTGCGGTTTTTGGTATTCCCGGTCTAACATTTTTATAGTAGGTGTGTAGTGTACCATGGCTTCCTCTTGTAGTTGTGGGGGCTGGCCTTACTCCGGAAATTTTTATTTTGCAGCGATATAGCCCTGTGCTTTTAGCAATTCTGCGCACAGTACTGCCCCGCCTGCAGCGCCCCGTACCGTATTGTGCGACAAGCCGACAAATTTCCAGTCATACACACTGTCTTCCCGCAGCCTTCCGACACAGACACCCATCCCGTTCTCATAATCCACGTCAAGCGCCACCTGCGGCCTGTTGTCTTCCTGCATATACTGGATAAACTGCCCTGGCGCACTCGGAAGCCCAAGCTTTTGCGGAAGCCCCTGGAAGCGCTCTAACGCTGCAATCAGCTGCTCTTTTGCCGGTTTTTTCTTAAATTTTACAAATACAGCCGCGGTATGCCCGTTTAAAACCGGAACGCGGATACACTGGCAGGTAATCACCGGGCTATTCGCCGGGACAATTACGCCATTTTCTATACTGCCCCAGATACGAAGCGGCTCCTTTTCACTCTTTTCCTCTTCTCCGCCGATATATGGGATAATATTGCCTTCCATTTCAGGCCAGTCCGCAAAGGTTTTACCCGCGCCGGAAATCGCCTGGTAAGTCGTCGCCACAACCTCGTAAGGCTCAAATTCCATCCATGCAGTCAGCACAGGGGCATAGCTTTGAATAGAGCAGTTTGGCTTAACGGCTACAAATCCGCGGCTTGTGCAAAGGCGCTTTTTCTGAAATTCAATCACCTGCATATGCTCTGGATTGATTTCCGGAATCACCATCGGCACATCCGGCGTCCAGCGGTGCGCGCTGTTGTTAGAGACAACCGGGGTTTCTGTTTTGGCATACGCCTCTTCAATGGCCCTGATTTCTTCCTTTGTCATATCTACCGCAGAAAAGACAAAATCCACGGAGGATGCAACTTCTTCTATTTCATTCACGTTTTTTACAATAATATGCTTCACGGCATCCGGCATCGGCGTATCCATCTTCCAGCGCCCTCCGACTGCTTCTTCGTAGCTTTTGCCCGCACTCCGTCCACTGGCAGCAATCGTTGTCACCTCAAACCACGGGTGGTTCTCCAAAAGGGAAATAAAACGCTGCCCAACCATACCAGTTCCGCCCAAAATGCCTACTTTTAATTTCTGTTCCATGTTCTTTTTCCTCTGCTTTCTGTTTTTCGCCAAATGCCTGCCTCAATCTTTAGTAAGACGCCTACAGGCTCCGAAGCGTGTTTGAAAATATTTCCGCCGTCTGTAAGCCCCTCTTTACGCGTACAAATCTAACAGAAAGAATTTTTCAAACACGCTCCGGGGCAAACGCTTTAATGCCGTTTTGTCCGCTTGTGGCGTACATTTGTCGTTTCATACATATCTTATGATGAATAGCATAAAAAAGCAATCCGCATATTATCAAAAATTTCCCATGGAATACCGGATTTCTTATGCATTTGTACTAATTCCGGGGCGCATGCACCGCCCCGATCCCTGGCGCGCCCTTTAGATAATTCCGTCCCGCGGCAATCGCGCGCTCCATCGCAGCCTTTCCCGGCGCGCCTGTGGTCAGGCGTTTATTCACACAGGTTTCCATAGAAACTGCTTTGTAGATATCCTCTTCAAACGCTTCCGAAAACCGCTTCAGTTCCGAAAGCGGCATATCGTCAATGGCAATCCCCTTTTCAATACAAAAAAGCACAATCTGCCCGATAATCCCATGGGCGTCCCGAAACGGCACGCCGCGCCCCACCAGGTAATCCGCCGCATCTGTGGCATTCGTAAACCCATGGCTGGCGCTCCTTTCCAT
Source organism: Lachnospiraceae bacterium (assembly GCA_009911505.1). Taxonomy (GTDB): domain Bacteria; phylum Bacillota; class Clostridia; order Lachnospirales; family Lachnospiraceae; genus Roseburia_B. The sequence continues at coordinate 75,882 of QXXL01000028.1, forward strand.
AACCCCCTTATTAAACTTCATCGTAGACAGCATCCCCTCAAACAGCGCCAGACAACCTTTTGCAGTATCCATCGCATCAAACGCCAGCTCTTTATCCTCCTGCATATCCTTATTGTAAGCAAGTGGAATCCCCTTCATCGTAGTTAGCAGCGACATCAGCGCACCATATACACGTCCCGTTTTGCCGCGTACCAGTTCTGCAATATCCGGGTTTTTCTTTTGCGGCATAATACTGCTCCCAGTACTATAAGCATCATCAATTTCCACAAACTGATACTCATTAGAATTCCAAATAATTATTTCCTCCGAAAAACGGCTCAAATGCATCATCACAGTTGAAAGCGCCGACAAAAATTCAATCAAATAATCCCTGTCAGATACGCCGTCCATACTATTAAGCGTCGGCCCGTAAAAACCCAAAAGCTCCGCCGTATATTCCCGATCCAACGGAAACGTCGTGCCCGCCAGCGCCCCAGACCCCAGAGGGCAGTAATTCATGCGCCCATAAATATCCGCCATCCGCTGCCTGTCGCGCTTAAACATTTCAAAATACGCCCCCAAATGATGCGCAAGCGTAATCGGCTGCGCCTTCTGCAAATGTGTAAACCCAGGCATCACAGTTTGAGTATTCCCTTCCATAATATCAAGTATCGTCTCAAGAAGCTTCTTTAAAAGCGCATCCGTATCCTGTACCTGCTGTCTTGTATAAAGCCGCATATCAAGCGCCACCTGGTCATTCCGGCTGCGCCCGGTATGCAGCTTTTTCCCCGTATCGCCAATCCGTTTAATCAGCGTCGTCTCCACAAAACTATGGATATCCTCATACTCCTCCGTCACAGAAAGCGCCCCAGAATCCACATCAGAAAGGATCCCATCAAGCGCCTCAATCATCCGCGCCGCTTCCTCCTCCGATATAATCCCCTGCCTGCCAAGCATTTTAGCATGCGCCTTACTGCCCTCAATATCCTGCCTGTAAAATTTCCGGTCAAATGCAATAGACGCATTAAACTGATAAACCAGCCTGTCCGTTTCTTTCGTAAAGCGTCCTCCCCATAACTGTGCCATATATCAAATTCCCCTTTCGTCTTTTCTCTGTGATTTTTGTAGTTCCCGTTCCTGTCTGGAAAAAATGCAGCCGCAATAATCCTGACGGTACATCCCATACTCCTTCGACAATTCAACTGATCGCCGATACCCATTTTTCTTCTTAAAATCAGAGCACAGGTACTTCACACCATATACCTTTGCAAGCTCCTGCCCGATTTCGTTTAACTTCTTTGCATTTTTCAGCGGGCTGATAGAAAGCGTCGTCGTAAAATAATCCGCCCCCGTCTCTTTTGCAGCCTTCGCCGTCTCCATAAGCCTAAGCCGGTAACAGCGAAAACACCGTTCCCCACCCTCCCGCTGCGCTTCATATCCTTTCACCGTTTCATAAAACCGCTCCTTTTCAAAAGCGCCGCGGATAAACCCCACCGGATACTTCGCCGGAAACGCCTCAATAAAACGCACCTGCTCATCTACACGCTTCTCATATTCATCATCCGGATACAGATTGGGATTATAATAAAAAACTGTAATACGAAAAAAATCAGAAAGATATTCGATCACATAAGAACTGCATGGGGCACAACAGCTGTGCAGAAGCAAAGACGGAGGCAAATCCGGCGGAATCCCAGATAATAAACAGTCTAATTCCTTCTGATAATTACGGTTCATATCCATATCTCCTTCAATAATCAACTTTCATATATCTATCCCATCCGGCGCCTTTTCGCAAGCCAGCCAAACTACAAATCCCCACCTTATATTACAGCAATTATAAACGTTTACCACAAAAATATCAATCCTTTTCAACGCCTTGACCCCTCCCGCCCCAAACAACCACAATAAACAATCCCATCACACATGTGTCAAAAAACAGCGGCCAACATAAAATAAAATCAGGAAGCTATACTAGAAAGGCAGGCATACCATGCAACCTATCATAGACTGTAACCACGTCCACTACTCCTACCACACCCTGCAGGGCGAAACCCCGGCCCTATGCGACATTCATTTCCACGTAGATGAAGGCGAATTTGTCAGCATTGTAGGGCCGTCCGGCTGCGGTAAATCCACACTGCTTTCCCTTTTGTGCGGGCTAAACGAACCAGAATCCGGTACAATATATTTTAAAGGTGCCCCTATTACCAAACAAAGCCGCTGCCATATAGGCTACATGCTCCAACACGATCACCTATTTGAATGGCGCAGCATCAAAAAAAACATTCTGCTTGGCCTTGAAATCCAGAAAAAAATTTCTGAAAAAACGCTCTTAGAAGCAGATCACCTTCTAAAGCTCTACGGACTGTACCGTTTCAAAGACGCAAAGCCCTCACAGCTTTCCGGTGGAATGCGCCAGCGTGCAGCCCTTATAAGAACACTGCTCCTGCACCCAGATCTGTTACTGCTTGACGAGCCGTTTTCTGCTTTGGATTATCAAACCAGGCTGAAAGTAGGCAACGACATAGGCGGGATTATCAGAAACTCCGGCAAAACGGCCATTTTAGTTACCCATGATCTTTCAGAAGCCATAAGCCTGGGCGATCGGATTATTGTCCTGACCCCGTTGCCCGCGAGCATACAAAGCATTGTTGCTACAGATTTCCCAAAAGAGCTCTCTCCTTTAGAGAGACGGAATACAGATGCATTTAAAGGATATTTTAATCAGATATGGAAGGAGATAAACCCCTATGATCCCTGATAATATTTCTGCCGCACAGGCTGCCTACCTGGCATCCCGCCGGTTCCACAAAATCAAAATCTGCTTCTACAGGATACTAATACTCCTTGTGTTCATAGGTTTATGGGAAATGGGCGCACGCTTAGGATGGATTGACGATTTTATATTTAGCAGCCCTTCTAAGCTGCTATCCTGCTTTTATCATATGACAATAGAAAATGCGTTATTCTTCCATATTGGGATTACGCTGTTTGAAACGCTGGCCAGCTTTTTTCTGGTAATGGCAGGCTCGCTCCTTATCACCATCCTGCTTTGGTACAGCAAAAGCCTCACAGAAACCTTAGACCCATACCTAGTCGTATTAAACAGCCTTCCCAAATCCGCGCTGGCGCCCCTTTTAATCGTTTGGCTGGGCGCAAATTATAAGACGATTATCCTAACCGGAGTTTCAGTGGCAATTTTTGGCACAATCCTAAACCTCTATATCGGTTTTTCCGAGGTAGATAGGGAAAAACTCAAGCTGATAAGGACACTTGGCGGCAGTAAAAACCAAGCACTTTTTAAAGTAATCCTGCCCGCAAACCGCGCAAACTTGATTGGGCTTATGAAAAGCAACATCGGGCTATGCCTGGTGGGCGTGATTATCGGAGAATTTATCGCTTCCAAATGCGGCCTGGGTTATTTAATTATATATGGGAGCCAGGTTTTTACCTGCGTTCACAAACAGATATGAAATTCCATTTTCCGATAGTTTATCTTCTCTATCTCAACTTTGACAGAATCAAAAATATCAAAATAGAACATCATGTAAGATGGGTAGACAATTACTTTTTCAATATGGTTTTTCATATTGTCTACACTCAAATCATAGTCTGCGATTGCTTCTAACTCATTTTCCAAATCATGAAACCTGTTTTCTTTATCAGATATAGTGCTTTTTTTATTATAAAGCATTTTTAACTCATCTTCAAGCTTCATCATTTGATCTTTTAAATTACTATCTTTTATGCTATAAATATCATCCTCTATTTTACCCTCAAGATACTTATCTAGCAGAATTTCTCTGCTGCTTTTCATTTTATAAAGTTCGTCATTTAAAACCTTTTCCTGATGATCCAATTCTGATGTATCATCCATGATTTGTCTTAATATTGATGTGGCAACTGAAAGAATATTATTTTTTGATCTTGCATAAATCTTTTGCGCCAATTCATAGATCAGATGATCCATATCGGATTCTTTTATATGTATATTATCACATCCAGAATCTGCCACATTATATTTTGACTTTTTCTCACCTTTCGGACTTCTTGCATTTTTTGTTTTTCTGCCTCTTTGAACATATTCTCTGCAATTCCAATATACTTTTGGTGTTTTAACCGTTACACTGGTACTTCTCCAAAACACATTTTGGCATAACCCACATTCTATTTTACTGGTTAAAGGTGTAATATTCTTTTTACTTCCTGTTATTTTTGTTTTAAAGTCTTCCGTTATCACTTTTTGGGATCTTTTGTCCATCAATTTATTTGCCTGATCCCATAACTCTTCCGAAACAATCGCAGGTACAATATGATCATGATATATCCATTTATCCTGACTATTTCTTTCTGTTCTTTTTGTTTCAAAATTCTTATGAAAAACATTCATGACGGCAGTGCCTTTATATAAAGGATTCCTTATAATCCGTCTGACTGTTTGCTCCGCTATTTTATTGCCATCGTGGTTGTAATATCCATAATCCTGTAACATTTTTGCTATTGTGCGGGAACCGTGATTTTGAACCGCCATTTCATAAATGAATCTCACCATCTCTGCTTCTTTCTCATTGATTACCACGGTTTTATTGATTTTATCATATCCCCATGTTTTTGATGTAATTACAACATTACTTCCCGTTTCCTGCCTTTTCCTATGGGCGTTATTAATATTTTTGCTCAAACTCCTGCTATAGTCTTCCGCCAGGATTGCTTTAATTCCGGTAATTAACGCATCATCAGGAGAATAGAATTTTCTTTCTAAATAAAAGTAAAGTTTCTTATTATATTGCACTAATTTATCTATGAAAAAATACCATTCTTTTGTGTTCCTCATTAACCTGTCCTGTGACTTTATAACAATAATGTCAAATTTGTCTGTTTCCATATCTTTAAACAGGCGATTATACTCTGTTCTTTTTTTGGTAGTTGTGCCGGATTTCCCTTCGTCCACATATCCATCTATTAATTCCCAGTGATTTTCTTTTATAACATTTATGGATTCTTCCTTTTGGTTTGTAATGGATGTTGCCTGATTTTCATCATCGGTACTGACCCTGCAATAATATACTGCCCTTAGCTTTTGATCCATAATCTATCTCCCCCGACTTCCATTTTGATAAAATATAGTAAATCTATGTGACAAAATCATAAAGTGCGGACATTCAACCGCACTTTATTACGTGAAATATCATGCATATTGATTTAGTACAATTTTTATTGCTTTGTTGTACTCATTTAGGGTGATTTTTTTGTTTTCAAAAAGCCTTTTAAAAATAAATAATAAATCTTCCTTGATAGTCCATCCCTCCCAAATCATATACCATTTATTATACGGCCAAAATCTTATTACGTTACTCTGCCGCATTTATACAATGAATAGTTACAATCTTATATTCTCTTTTTCATTCTTGTTTTTTATAATAAAGGCACCGCAAGAACAAATCCTACAGTGCCGTAACATATCATCTATATTCAGTTTTTAATCTATTCCGATTCTTTTCATTAAAACTCATTTGTTATTTTCAAATGTGCAACAGGGAAAGGGATTTTTGCTGTATCCCATATAACAACTGCTGTCATCCCGCTATATTTTCTTTACTTACTGGGTATAATTTTCTCTTTGCCCATAATCTGATCCAATGCTTTCCGTACTCTTCTTCAAGCTGGTTAAATTCTTCCATTTTTTCAATATACCCCTTCTACGTCGCTTAATCTTCCAATCAGCTCCCTGTATTCCTTCTTGTACCGCTCCAATTCATCCAAAGATTCTCGTAACCTCTGGTTATCCCGTTTTAACTTCTTATTTTCCTGTAACAATATATTGACGGTTTCTTTTTCTGCATCCCTGTTAAACATTATTTTCCTCCATAAAATTGCATTAAAATAGGGCGGTTGTTTGCCGCCCATTTGGTTTTTCCTATATACTTTTATTTAATATTCCTTTTTAACCGCACAGCAATTCTTTTAAAACACTTTTAAATATTTCAATGCAATGATCCCTCGCTGTTTTAAATGCTGCAAGATTGGAGGCCAATTGGGATGAATAGGCTGGGTATTCATTGATTTCTAAAAATGCACTATCAATTACTTTGTCAATTCTTTCTTCTGTCATGTTTTCCATCTTCATATCCACCTCATTAAAACAAGGGATGGTATTGCTTTCCATCTGCAAATAAAAATCCGTATCATTTTCCTAATAAACTGATACATCACAGCCCAAAATTGACAAATAATTATTTCCTAATCCCTGACTTTTTACATCAAATTTCATTCCTTCTGAGCTTAATTGTTCCAATTCAAGTTTAAATTCTGTCATTGATAAGTGCCTCATTGCCTGTATAATGAACCCATAAATTAAGACAAAAAAATGCTTGTTTTTAAGTTAGGTTTTTCCTATCATCATTATTATGAAAGGAGCCTGAGCTTATGAAACGCAAACCACATACACCCGATGAAAAAGCAAAGCTTGTTCTTGAGGTGTTAAGGGGTTCACTTTACATTCTTATTTTCTCCTTTTGATTTTATTCCCATGCCGTCCATCTAACACTTGTTAAATCATTTCATTATACTAATATTTCAAAACTTGTCAAGCTCTTTTCAAAAATTTTCTTAATTTAGATTTTTATTCTGTTATAAAAACGCTCTGTATGGCATTATTAGAAACTAAACCTATGCAAAAGTTTTCGTAATCTCACCAGTATCTAATAATTCTTCCATTGAATCAGTGGGATTGCGTTCTATACGTAAGGCACGTTTTAAATTTGTGGTAGACATATTAAGATCTTTTGCAATTTCATCTAAAGTAGAAAGTCCATTATGGTCTTACTTCTTTCTGCCATTGCCAATTTCTCCATTTTTATACCCACATAATCGTACATATTCATCAGCTACTTTTCATGGCCGAAGATCCGACCATGAATATTTCCTCTAAATCTGCACACACTCTATTCTATATACAAATTTGGGGTGATTGCAATGATAATAACACTGAATCAGGTTTTAGAAGATAAAGGGATTTCACAAAACCAGCTTGCGAAGGATACGGGGATTTCTGTTGAAACTATCCGGAATTTTAAAAATAATAAGACTTCCCGGATTAGCTTTGATGTGCTTGAGAAGGTATGTAATTATTTAGGATGCGGTATTGAAGATATAATGCGTTTGGAGAAGGGTGAGTGATTTTCGTGGGAATTTGGGCATGGAAAAGCCAGTCCCGTCTAGGGTAATGGGGATGTCCAAATCTCCGTTACCTTCTGTACTGATTATAAACGATCCGCTTTAATAATTCAAGTGGCAGTTTAGGAAATGGGGATGCTGAAAATCTGGCATCCTTATTTTTTAGTTTATTTTTTTGTAACACCAGAAACGAGGATAATACCTAAAAAATGAATTGGGCATATCCTTTTCAGTGGTTCTCTGCCTTCCTATGTGCTTTCCCTTTGCCTTTGCATTTTCTATGCCGGATTTAATGCGCTGTATTGCGATATCGCGTTCCATTTGCGCGAATACTGCCATCATGCATAACATTCCCATTGTCATAGGATCAATATCATCATTTCGACAGTCTACAATAAAACTCCCAACTATTAGTTTAATTTTATTCTTTTCCACAAACTCTAAAATTTCACATAGCTGTTTTGTAGAACGTGACAGTCTGCCCACTTGTGTACAGGCAATTGTATCGCCCTGCTTCACTGTAGCAAGAAGTTGCTGCAACTTCTCCCTATCCTCATATGAACCAGATTCGTATTCCCAAAATATATTATGCTCCTTGATTCCAATAGCCATCAGCCCCCTTTTCTGCCTGCCTATATCCTGCTTATCCGAATTTGTGGATGCCCTTGCATAACCATAATCCATATAATCACCTCTTACTTTTTTGAATGTCACTAATCGGATTCCATCAACTGTAATTTCCATATAACAAACACAAAACTGTTAAAGAAAAGACAGTTGTATTTTCTGAACACTTTTTCTATATTTTTCTATATTTTTTCTCTTGAAATCTATAGGGCATGAAATCAGGTGGTTTCTTGAACAACCAAAACAGTAAAAATTTTTATAAGCACTGGCCATCAATGGCATAATATAAACGCCTTTTATCTACAAACCGAATCCAGCATCTGCTCCAATAATTGTTCAGCGTCCAAAATGAAATACGGCTTGCCATCAATCATTAATGGTTCGTCTTTCTCGTATGCGTCCAGAACCATATTCTGGCAGATATTGGCTCCCATTGCCAATCCGATATGAAATTCTTTGCTTTCCAAATAAATCATCCAGCGTTATCAATGTTATCATCTCCGATATATAAATATTTTGTTACAGTATGTATTTCTTCTTTTAATCCCAGATATTGCGAAAAAAACAAGCACAGACGGATTTTTATTTTCCATCTGTACTTGTTTTCATTTTTTGCAAACTTCCATTACAAGTTTAGACAGTTTTCCTAATCCCTTGTATTTGCCAAATATCCACCATATTGTATCATCCTGTTTCGGCTGCCTTTTTTACGCATCCCGTTTATCATCCTGAAATATTCATCCAAACTGAATCCATATGACCGACTTTGCAAACAGACGCATTTCCCATCTCTCAGAATTGTCGTTTGTGCAAATACAAGGTTATTTTCTTCATTCACAAAAATACAATACGGTACGAAAAGCAGTCTTCATTCAGATTATAAACTGCACATCCACGCGATATATCCTGTAAAATATCCGAAATTGTAAACATAATTGATCCCCCTTCCGCTAAACCAATCCAAACAGGCAGGCCGCCCGATAAAGCAGGTTTCGTGAATTTTCCCGCCGCCGCATCTCCCTGCGTTCCCTGCGCTTCATCCTGTCCATATAGTCAAGCTGCGCATCGATCTGTATATATTCTTCCATCTGTAATGGCGTTAGCGCATCATACGGCGTTTTTAGTCTCCGGTCAATTACTTGCATATCATCCGATAAATTGACAATCCGAAATTCAACAACATGACTAACAAATTTAAGCGTGATAATTTTTCAGAAAATGAACTAAAAGAAATCTCACACGCCCTAAACTGTAAACTGGATATTGTTTTGATAGACAATGAAACCGGACAGCGCATAGTGTAAAAATATTGACTTTTCAAAGTGCAAATTAAAAAGGTGTAAAGCCTTAATAATTCAATAAAGACTTTACACCTTGATTTGCGTGTGGTTTATTCAGTTGCTACTCTTTGATTCTGTCAAGTTCTGTAAGATTTACACCTGCTACTGCTAACAACGCTTTTAAAGAAATGTAATCTTTCTTTAAATTAGCATATGTTTTTGTGGCATTCTCTTCTTTTGCAAGTGCCATGTTTTCTTGAACTTTTGTAAAGTCCTCAATGGCTCTTTGTGTAATTTCAAGATCGTTTGGCATACAATCACCTACCTTTAATATGTGCTAATTATATGGTAATACAATTATACCAGACGCACGGCAGAAGTGCAAAGTCTTTATTGTGAAATACTGAATAAGATAATCGGCTTTCATGGTATCACGATTGAATTATGCGGCTCGTGGATTTGGGCTTTTGATTCGTATAACTACCGGAAAGAATTAAAAGAGATGGGATTCAAATATGCATCCAAAAAAAAGCCTGGTATTGGCATAGCGAAAGCTTCAACAAGAAAAGCCACAAGACACTAAGCATGGATGATATACGGAGCTATTACGGTAGTACAGAAGTTAAAACAGAACACAGGGCACTGTTAAAGCATGCATAAGTACAGGCGTAAAAAAATGTGTGTAACCAAATACGGCTACACCCTGATATATAAGATAAGTAGATTTACAAGTAATTACAATACAAAATATTAAAATGAAAAGGATGGTAATCATTATGAAAAGAACAATTAAGACAATCGCAACTGTTGCTACTGTAGAAATCATGCTTGTATGCGCGTATCTGTTAGGAACCACACAAGCCGAAACGGTTACGGAAATTAGGGAAATCGAAAAGACGGTTGAAGTTGTACCAAATGGCTATATAGACACAACTTCAGAAGAATTTCAAAAAGAACTATGTAGACATACGGAAAGTTGTATATTTCGAAGTCGTGGACGGATTGCAATTGTATTATGAGGATGGATCTGGATACTATTGGGAATAAGATGCATGCATAATGATAAAGGCTATGGGCTTGAACGGTTCATAGCTTTTTTGTTTGATTTGATTAGCGTGATTGTAGTGTGGTGATGCGTTTATTTGGCCATATTCGGCATTTTTTATGTTTATGGTTATTTATAGGTCATGATATAAAATCGTCTGTATGAGGCAAATATCGTGTCGTAGGGCATAATGTGCATAGTTCTGATGGGATACTTGCGGTTTACTCCTGTTGTGATGGCGATTGTTGTATGTGTGGTAGTAGCAGGGAAAAGGGTGTCCGGGTGGGTTTACATTTTATTTTTCGGACAGTCTGGGGGGTTCCGCTCAAAAATATTAAGTACCTACCATATATATCCCCTGCCTATAAAAATTGAGAAAAAATTAGCCATATATAGCTTGTCCAATAGCAACATTAGCAAATTAATCCTATATCCCTAAAAATCAAGCATACACATTAGATTTTTAAAATAATGCACTGATACCCTATCAATTTATCACCTATATAGCTTTTGTCCAGAAATTAAAGATGTACCATTAATTACAGGGCAAAAGTTGTATCTCTCTATGAAAAGATAAGTGTATATTTCAATTAGCCTATAATTATCAAACGATATATTATATTTGAAATTTGACTTATTTAATTACCACAGCACCTAAATATAAAAATACAACATTTACAAATCTCTACTTTCCCAAACACATTTAGGTCTGCTACAGAGGTCATTTTGTGTCAGTCAATATCTAAATAGACTCATATTATCAAGAGAAGATAATATTCGTGATTGTTTGCTAATGCAAAAATCACTCCATAAATAAATCAATTATCATTTATGGTAACGGTTACTAAATATCATATCCCAATACAGGGGGAGAGGGGTATGTTTCAATTCCCGCATATAAAATCATATATACAGGGTATACTCCTTTTAAAAATATGCCCTTTTATCGCCAGTAATCTAATATACATGTTAGAATTTCAGTAGTAATATAATTATCCTGCCAATTTATCACCTGTTTCTGTTACGTCTAAAATTCTAATATACATCATTGATTACAGGCCAAAAAAAGATATCCCACGAAAGATACTATATAAAAGGGGTAGGGGTACTTTACAAATCCAGAATATATTTTTCTACATATAAGATATACCCTCTCTGAATGCTCATGTACGGTAAAGAAGCAAGCAACCGAAAACAAGAAATAGACCGCCAGCACCACACTATTCCGCGCCAAAGAAACCAAAGACCAAAAGACAAGCATTGTGGAAAAAATCTAAACTTTTGGATTTTTCCATAATGCCGACTACTACGGAATCACACTCACTCTCCATCTTTTCATAAAAAGGGTATTGACAATGACATCAAAAGCGCATATACTGTACTTATCGAACAAGTACGAATATTACAGACAATACACATAGAGAGGAGTGAATAAATGGAAATAATCATAAGTAACAGCAGTGATAAGCCTATTTATGAGCAAATATGTATGCAGGTCAAAAATCTAATTATGAACGGAACTTTATCTGCTGGTGAAGCGTTACCGTCCATGAGGGTATTAGCAAAAGACTTGCATATCAGTGTTATTACTGTCCAAAGGGCTTATGAAGATTTGACCCGTGACGGATTCATAGAAACTGTATCTGGAAAAGGGAGCTTTGTTGCAGCCCAAAACAAGGAGTTTATCCAAGAAGAACAGTTGCGTGTAGCAGAGGAATTGTTACAAAAGGTTGCGGAAATCGGCAGAGCACATGGAATCAGTTATGAACAAATGACAAATATTCTAAAGTTGTTTTACGAAGAATAAACAGGAGGCGAGGACATGGAAAAAAACAACATTTTAGTACGGGATTTATGCAAACAGTTTGACGAATTTTTGTTAGACCATGTTTCATTTCAAGTTCCGAAAGGCAGGATTGTCGGCTTTATTGGCGAAAACGGGGCAGGTAAGAGTACGACCATTAACCTAATACTTGATGAATTAAAAAAGGATAATGGGCAAATACAGATTTTTGGTATGGAACATACAAGTTCTTCTGTCAAGGAAGATATAGGCGTTGTCTTTGACGAGTGCAATTTCCATGATGTATTTAATGTGTCAGACATTGAAAAAATACTGTCCGGCGTATATAAATCATGGGATAGCAGCCTTTACAGACAGTACCTAAAAAAATTCAAAATCCCCGAAAGAAAACAAATAGGCTCTTTTTCAAAGGGCATGAAAATGAAGCTATCCATTATTTGCGCTATGGCACATAAACCGAAGTTGTTGATTTTAGATGAAGCGACTACGGGACTTGACCCGGTTGTGCGTGATGAAATGTTAGATTTATTTTTAGAATTTATACAAGACGAGGAATGTTCTATTTTCTTTTCCTCTCACATCACGTCGGACATACAAAAGATTGCGGATTATGTAATCTTGATCCATCAAGGCAAAATTATTTTTGAGGAACAAAAAGACGACCTTGTTTATCATTTTGGGATATTGAAGTGCGGGAGGGAAAAGTTTGCTTCCATTTCCCCGGATGATTATATTATCCACAGGGTTACAAATGTCAGTGTGGAGTGTCTTGTACGTGACAAAGAAGCGATAAAGCGCAAATACAAAGATATTGTAGTTGATAATGCAACATTGGAAGATATTATGCTTTTTTACATCAAAGGAGGTGCAGCATGAAAGGTTTAATTTACAAAGATATTACAATTTTCTTTAAGAGTATTGACAAAAAGCTGGTTCTGATAGCAGTTGGAGCAATTATATTACTCATGGTCAATACCAGAGTTTATGCGGGGCTGTTTGCTTCTGTAATGCTCGCCATGACAATAGGCATGCAGAATATAATGAGTTTTGCAAGTGATGAAAAGGCAAGCTGGAAAAAATATCAGTTAGCAATGCCTGTAAACGCAGTTTCAGTAGTGGCAGGCAAATATATTTCCGTTATTTGTACATTGGCAGTCAGCATTGTGGGAAGCATTATATTAAATCTTTTACCGAGTATTGCTTTTCAGAGTTTCAATGTTACTGTTTGGGGAGTATCTGCTGCTGTATCTCTGATTCTTCCGTTATTATGGACTGGAATCTGTCTGCCATTAACCTATTGGTTTGGTTTCCGTTCTGCGCAGACAATGGGTCTTTTTGTAGTAATTCCCATGTTCTATTTTGTCAAATATTTTGAAGATGGGGCTGGATTTTCTGCTATGACAAATTCTATATTTTCTTATATTGTTATTGCAGGAATTGCAGTGGTAATCCTCTTTATAATTTCAATGATAATAAGTACGATAGGGTACAATAGAAAGAAATAATATGGCTATTGGACTATATAGTAATCTCAAGAAATTATAAAAGAGGTGATGTTGTGATTAATGTAGACAATACAAAGAGATACAACCTTTAATGGGTATTTTAAGTTGGGTGCCAGACTTCCTTCAGCACAGTTCCGATATGTAGCAGCACTTAAAATTCATTTTGTGCTTTTGATTCGCTTGTGGTTAATTAAGGAGCAACAGCCTATGCTCATGTACAGTAAAGAAGCAAACAACCGAAAACAAGAGATAGACCGCCAGCACCACACTATTCCGAACCAAAGAAACCAAAGACCAAAAGACAAGCATTGTGGAAAAATCCAAAAGTTTAGATTTTTCCACAATGCTGACTACTACGAAATCCCCCCTATCTTTCATATCTTTTTATAAATTCTTAAATTTTCATTAGGGTATTGCATTATCACCTACATAGTGTTAAGATATCTATATACCCACAAGATGTTAATATAAAAGGAGGACAAAATGGCACAGCAAATTTCTGAATCCGAATTGGTACTAATGAAAATCATCTGGAAGAATGGAGGGGCAGCTTTATACTCCATCATCATGGAGGAATTGGAAAAAGATAAAAACGAATGGAAGAACAATACTGTACTCACGCTGCTTTCCCGATTAGGAGAAAAAAAATTCTTGAAAATCAAAAAAATCGGCAGGAAGAATGAGTATGTGGCTACGGTAACAGAAGCGGAATACCAGACCATGCAGACCCACAGCTTTCTTGATAAAGTCTACGGTGGGAATGTAAAAAATTTAGTATCAACCTTGTTGCGGCAGGATATTCTTTCGGCAGACGAATTGAAAGAGATTGAAACATTTTGGAGAAAAGAAAATGAATGAATTTATAAAAATATTATTGTCGCTGTCTGTTTCCGGCGCACTGTTACTGCTTTTCATTTTGGGATTGAAGCCGCTGTATAAAAACAGGTTCAGCAAGCGTTGGCAGTATTATGTCTGGATAATCGTTGCGCTGCGGTTTCTGCTTCCCTTTACTCCTGATACTACGATTGTTGGAAGCCTGTTTGAAAAGTTCGATACGGCAGCAATAACGAATGAAATCCCTACAAGCCCCAATGTACCCGTTCCTGTCAATCTGGGCAGCAACAATACAGAGCCGATACAGACAAACCGGGAAATAACCGACACTGCCATGCGTGAGCCTTTTAATATATATGTCTGCCTATTTTTTATTTGGTCAGCATCGGCACTGGTTTTATTTGTCCGTAAGATAACGGTTTATCAAGGCTTTATCCAATACATCAAAGCAGGAAATAAAGAGGTGTCGGATATAAAAATCTTGAATCTGCTATCTGATTGTGAAGAAAAACTGAATATCAGAACAAGGGTGGAACTATCCTGTAATCCGTTGGTTGCTTCCCCTATGCTGATGGGTTTCTTTCGCCCAAGAATTGTTTTACCTGTCCGCGAATTTGAAGATAAAGAACTGTCTTATATCTTTGTGCATGAGCTAACTCACTATAAACAAAGGGATATGTTTTATAAATGGCTGATACAGATTGTTGTGTGCGTCCACTGGTTCAATCCTTTTGTATATTTACTGGAAAAGGAAGTGAATAAATCTTGTGAATTGTCATGTGATGAAAAAGTCATAACCATACTTGATGAAAAAGCAAAGCGTGAGTATGGGGACACATTGATTTCTTTTTTGAAGTCAAACAATCTCTACAAAAGTTCTTTAGCTTCCGTCACTTTGACAGAAGGAGCAGAACAGTTAAAAGAAAGGTTGGGTGCTATTATGAATTTCAAGAGTATGACGAAAACAATTCAGATTTTGACTGTTATATTAACCCTTTTTATTCTATCTGGTGCGGTTCTTATCGGCGGTTATCCCATTTCTGCTGCTACCGATTATAAAGTAACAAGTAAATCGTCAATACCAGAAAAGAAAGACAATGGAAAAAACACGTATATTTATGATGAAAATTTAAGATATGGCTGGTATTTAGACGATGAAAATTTAGATAATAAGGATTTGGAAAATGCTAATTCCTACCAATATTCTTTTACACAAAATGGATATTATTGCAATTCTTATATTATTGAAATGGGTTGGAACTTATACGCTAAAAATCAAGATTATTATGGCGCAACAGAAATTGTCTTTGAGGACGAATCAAAAATGACAGTATATTTTTCTGATTTGGTAAAAGATTATCTGAATGATAGAGAAGCTATTTCGGCAATAGAAGAATTGATTTATTCTTTGAAAAACACAGATATTAGTCCGGCAATAGAAATGCCTTTGATTATAAGCATAACGCCTGTTGTAGCTGATGATATACCGGTTTTGACGGAACAATATTTTCAAAATGAGGACTTGATTAGATTTTCCGCACTCTTTTCAGTATTAGACGAAACAACCCAAAAAGATTACTACAAGAAAATATATGACGCTGATAAAATTGCACTGTTTTCAACCATTATACAAGATATGGACACAAATTTGGTTTTACAGTATGTAGATAAATCAGAACAGGATAACAAAACAAACTTCTTTGCCGTGCTTTCAAATTATATGCCATTAAGTGACTTGAAACGCTATGTCGAAAAATACTATGAAAATAATAATATTGCCCGCTTTACAATTTTGCTTGATTGCATGACAAGGGAAAAAAAGCAGGAATGGCTGAAAAGAGCGCAGACAGATAGGAAAACTAACTTTGTCGCTGTCTTATCTAATGAATTGCTTGATTAAATTATTACGGTTTAGCGAGAGGCAGCCGCCTATAATTCAGACAGTTATACTCACGAACGGGGAACTTGCCGCCGCCCTGCTATCTCTGCCGGAGAGAAACCGGGAAATCATATTCCTTTACTTTTTCGGAGATTATACACAACGGGAAATCGGGGAAATGTACGGACGCTGCCGGAGTACGACCGGGTATCTAATCCGCAGGACTTTACGGCTTCTGCAAAGGAAAATGGAGGTGCTTTCAAATGGGGAATCCGAATCTTTTGCCTTATGAAACGATTGTCCGGGCGACCAGCGGAGAGCCGGAAACCGTGAACGAGGTTTTACGGCATTACAGCAAGCGAATCCAAATCGCCGCCATTGAAAACGGGCATATCGACAGGGATACGCAGGACATTATGATAAAAAAATTAGCTTTTACATTAAGTGTATTATTCATCATTTTAACATTTATTGGAGCTGGATATGTTCTCTTTAATGGTGGAAAGGTCAATGCAGGGTACGCTTGTATACCTATGGTTTTTGCGCTGATTTCTATTTCCGTTTATCGAAAATACAAATGATGAATAAATTTCTGTAAAATTATATTTGTAAAAGAAGCTGAATAACCGCCGTACATACAGAATGGCATCCCAAGACAGGAAATCAAGAAAAGGTTTCCTGTTTTTTTACGCCCATTTTTGGCATTTTCAAAAATCGCCAGTATTATGCCGTGCAAGGGGAGGATAGAAAGAAATCTCACAGCCGAATACGGCAAAATCGGCGGCAACTTGAATCAGATTGCCCGCTGTCTGAACGAGTACGGCGCACCTTATAACGCCCTCTCCCAAGAAGTACGAGCCGCCACAGCGGAGCTTGCCGCCTTGAAGTTTGAAGTCTTGCAGAAAGTAGGTGAAGCCGTTGGCAACGTTCAAACATATCCGCTCTAAAAATGCCGACTACGGGGCGGCTGAACAGTACCTAACCTCCCGGCATGACGAGTTTACCATGAAGCCCACACTGGATAAAAACGGGCGGCTTATCCCCCGTAATGATTACCGCATATCTTCTTTGAATTGCGGCGGCGAGGATTTCGCCATAGCGTGTATGCGCTCCAATCTGAAATACGGCAAGAATCAAAAACGGGAGGACGTAAAGAGCCACCATTACATTATCAGTTTTGACCCCCGTGACGCACCCGACAACGGCTTGACGGTTGAACGGACGCAACAGTTAGGCGAGCAGTTTTGCAGAGAACATTTCCCCGGACACCAAGCCCTTGTCTGTACCCACCCAGACGGGCATAACCACAGCGGCAATATCCATGTGCATATCGTAATCAATTCTTTGCGGATTGAGGAAGTACCCTTGCTGCCCTATATGGAAAGACCAGCGGACACAAGGGAGGGCTGCAAGCACCGCTGTACGGACGCTGCTATGGAATACTTCAAAACGGAAGTCATGGAGATGTGCCACCGGGAAATGTCCTTGCGTAACATTTTTAACGAATTGCGGAACTCTCCGCTATCTTCAAGCGGCTGTATGGGGACAGCGTGACCGGGCGCATATCGGACGAGCGTTTCACGGAACTGTCGGCAGACTACGAAGCCGGGCAAAAGGAACTGAAAGAGAAAGCCGCCGTTCTGCAGGGCGAGCTTTCAAGGACACTGGAAGCCACGGCAAACGCTGAAAAGTTTATGAAAGTAGTCCGCAAGTACACCAGCTTTGAGGAACTCACCCCTACCCTTTTACGGGAGTTTGTGGAGAAAATCGTAATCCACGAATCGGAAGCCCTTGACGGGAAACGCCGGGGGAAGCTCCGCAG
>QXXL01000029.1 GCA_009911505.1 Lachnospiraceae bacterium
ATTGCCCGACTAAAGCCCGACCCGTCCGGCAGTCAGCCGGACAGGGAATTGTTGTTCCATTTGAAATTTAAAGATATATCATTGATTACAGGGCAAATACAGCCCATCTTATACTTAGCTTCCGTTAAAGATAATATGTCCTACAACAAATCAACAATAGTAACTGATTTCCCCAAAATATTCATACCATTTTTGCATAATCTCATTGCTGTTTGCTTCAATAAATGCTAACAGCTTCCTCAAATCTTTCGCAGGTATTTGCGAATTGTTATTGCAGACAAGAGCTTTCCCTTTCTTCGTTACCCATATTTTAGTTGAGTTTGCCCTTGGATTATGTTCTGCAATATGAACATGGATCGGCTCTGTTGGATTATTCTCATTTGACCAGAAGAATATGATATATCCACCGAACTTAAAAATTTGAGGCATTTGCAAATCCCCCTTCTTTTGCAAACCCTATAATTAAGTGGGCATTATTTTCTACAAATTCTTTATAATAAGCCATTTCTTCATCAGAGAAGCCAACTATATCTTCCCATGTGTAATCCGGCAAATAACACGTTGCATTATGAAAACCATCATAAACCGCTTTTTCAAAATAGACTTTTACCCTTCCATCCGACCTCATTTCTGAATGGACTACTTCTGTTGTATCGCTTAGTGTTGCATAAGGATATACCATGTTACCAGCCTCCATAAATCTATCACGTTTTATGCAAATTTATTATATCGTTACTATACTACAACCTAAAGCTTTTTTCCACATTTTTCTATAAATCCGTAAAAAATAGGCATACCAGACCAAAATCCAGTATGCCCATAATTCAATTACCATCCATCATTCCCAATCTTCCACATACGGTCTCACTTCAAACCGTAACAACGCATCATACACTTTCTTCGGAACTTTATTCTTATATTTATCAGCCATAATCAATATGTACGCTAGCGGCAGATCCATTTTTGCAGTCTTCCATTTTTGGTAATCTGTGCTTCTTACAATTAGACAGCATTGTATTCAATGTTTGCGGAAGTATACAGCATTTATCCGGCGCATACTCTTTATTACCCGGAAACAGTAAATCTTTATCAACTGCCATTGATTCACCATCACATTCGTAATATTCCGCACTCCACCACTCAGCAAAAGAATCCTTATTATATCTCCATAAATCACACATGGATGAGCCGTTATTGTCTATATAGCAACGTATATAAATACTGTTCCAGATTGAATATGCAGCATTGGATTTCAATGTGATATACGGTATGTATTCCTGTTGTCTTCCTAATTCCTCTGTTAGCAAAATTCCACGCTCCAAATCTATGTATTCCTCATTACTCACCCAGATTAAGTTCCTGTAATAACAATTGTTTCTATCACCATCAATATGCCATATCCTTTTATATTTGCTTGGATTTTCAAGAAAATGTTCTGCTACTAACCTGTCTGTATACGTTTCAATTTTCTTCTCTACTCCACTAAGAGTAAAATGGGCATACCCGGTTTTATGCATACGAAAATTACCTTTAAGGTTATTTACAAGCCGCCCATGATTGCTGATCAAGTAATTATTCGTACCATTTACCAATACAAATACTTCATCATTAGTAATTAATTCTATTCCTGATTTCTTAATATCTAGAGCGCGTTTGAAAAACATTTTACATTGTTCAATTTAATCAAATCAATATGGAAGCGATACACAAAAAAACCAAATATGTGCAGGAAAGCTTGTCATACCGGGTAGCTATGCGCCGGTATGATTTTAACTTTAAAAATAGTTTTTCAACTAGATGGCGCTCTTTATAAAGCCACCAGTCACAATGCCGCTCAAATTTTGCCCCTTTCCTGGAAGGGATGGTGGGCTCCCCTCCACGGCTGTATATATAGTTAACCAGGGCCTGGCCGTCATAGCCCCGGTCAGCCACCACCTGGCTGCCTTTCAGGCTCTTTATCTGCTCCAGGACAGGGATTGCGTAAGTAATATCGTTCCGCTGCCCTTCACTTACCATCAGGCACACCGGGTAGCCATAGGTATCCACAGCAGCATGGATTTTCGTGCTTGCCCCGCCACGGCTGTGGCCTATCCCGTTTTTGAGCCCCCTTTTTTTGCACCAGCACTATGCTGGTGCGCCTTCACAATGGAGCCATCTAAAAAGATTTCCCCTAATTCCGCATCAAGGCTTAATACGCGGAAAATATTATCCAGGACGCCATCATCAATCCATTTGCGGAAACGGCTGTAAACGGTTTCCCAGGGGCCATAACGTGCCGGGAGGTCACGCCAGGG
>QXXL01000030.1 GCA_009911505.1 Lachnospiraceae bacterium
CTACAATCCCCCTTGCACAAGCACGTATGTTATTTATTCTTCCTGTCCGATCTGTATTCAAACAAAACAAAAACTTGAAAGAAACTAAACGCGACAGCAATAAATTTTCTATTTTTTGAATCATAATCATCTTAAATATTAAATATTTTTACCCATTATTATCTATTGGCCAAATAATTTTATTTTACCCAATACAACTTCCCATTTGTCGCTCGCCATAACCTCCCCATAACTGTGATTTTTCACAAGTCTTTCGTCTCTGCGTCTTATGCGTCTGGCTCTGTGATGAGCTATCAGAAGTAATGAACGGGGCATTCTCCCAAAAGCAGACGGGGCAAATATACCCACAATCTTCGTTCGCTGGAACATTATAGGTATAATATCCGCAACAAGGACATTGATATTTTTTCATTCTGTTTTTCAATCCTCCAAAATATTTCGATTCGTCTAATACTGAATTTCCCTACAAATTGGAATAGTTACTTTTGCTTTAACATCTTCTTCAAACCCGCCAACTAAGCTCAAGATAATTTTTCCCTAAAAAGAGGGTATGCATATTTTCTCGTTCACTTACACTCATGGCTTTCCTCTATATTCCGATTTATCTCTTTAAATACTTTAAAACTCTTTCATTAAAGTCTTTTGCTTCTTCATAAACTGCGAATCCATAATCTTCATATAAATATAATTCACTATTACTAATTCTATCTGCTATTTCTTTTGAAGAATTTACTCCTACAATACTATCTTGTTTTCCTCCAATTATTAAAGTATGACATTTAATTTTATCTAAATCATCATATACATTATGTGTTAAACACGAATTAGCTTGAATAATAAATCTTTTATAATCTTTTGGTTTGCTAACTCTCCATAGAATATTATAATATTTTCTATATTTCTTTAAATGCTTTTCGCTATAAGATTTTTCGGCTGTATCTAGTACTCCATCATCAATCCATTTGCGGAAACGGCTGTAAACGGTTTCCCAGGGGCCATAACGTGCCGGGAGGTCACGCCAGGG
>QXXL01000031.1 GCA_009911505.1 Lachnospiraceae bacterium
TGCCCCGCTGCGGGCGATCCAGACATCCCATTTAAGATCGTCCGGCTGTCTTTTGCTGGCCTTCTCTGTTTCCCCTTCGTTTCAGGGGGGGGAGAAGGTCCTGGATGCGGTTCCATTCATCATCGGTTAATTCGTATCGCTTCATCATAGTAATCCCCGCTTTACTTTACTTAAGGATAATCTTTCGGGGAACTGCCATAAATGGCACATTCCCCATAGTTTCTATCTTTCAATCAATCTTCCCGACAAAACGGTAATAAATCTCAATGTCCCATACCTTTTTGCCATTCCCGTCTTTCCTCCACTGATGGACTGCGATTTTCTCAATCAGCTCATTCAAAAGTGAGGCGGTAAGCTCGTCAATGGCGCTGTACTTCTGGATTAAGTCTACCCACCGTTTTGCGTCGTCCGTTTCCGCTTTGGTTTCCTCAATCCTTGCGGATACTCTCACTGCTCTGCAACAGCCGTTCCAGAATGACGTCCTCATTCTCCTTTACTGCCATCAGCCAGTACTGCAACCTTCCGAGAACAAAAGCATAGAGCAGTAGGAAAGTCTGGGGGCAGCGCACCCTGAAAGGAATGCTGCTGTCCCCATCCTTATCCCGTCGGTATTTATAGTATTGCCAGAAACCTCCATCCTTATTCCAGAGGCCGGGTGTGGGCAGAGCCCACGAAAAGAAGCAGCCGGGATGTTTTATTTTGGTGCAAAAAATCAGAAAAATCTGTATAAAGGCGTGCAGATTGGTAATACTCTAATCAGTAAGATAAATCGACAGCAAAATCAAGCTCAGGATTCGACATAGTATTGTACATATCTGAATCTTATCGGAAGGACTTTTCCTCCATAGACACAGAAAAATTTACAGCCTCGATTTCAAAAAAGCTAATCATGCACTTTCGGATGTCCAGAATCAGGACACCCTAATTTTGCGCTCTATCTAGTAGTAAAACTTTTACCACCAGCCAGCACAAAATTAGGTTGGCTACAGTAGTCAGAAATAAATCAACAACACTTCTATTGCATAAAACTTATTAACAAATCGTTATCCACCTTTATATCATCCAAAATGAAGGATTAGAAATCTTTCCCCCACTTGTGGGGGACTAAGTTAAACTTAGCCCGTTTACATCTGAACAATTCTGTCCAACTGTGATAACAACAGTATCTAAAGTACACTTGTATAGCCACCATACCTATAGGTACACACCAGATTCCCACGGGGAACCACCGTCTCAAGGGTCTACGGTATACGGTGAAACATAGTATACCTATAATACTCCAAATATACAGCAGTTGTGCCATAGTGTCACAACCTTTGCCAAAAATGGTTACGGTTGTACATGATGTACAACATTGCCCACAGCGGTCAACACTTTCCATATTTACAGAATCAGTTTGAACCGAAACTGCGATTTTTGATCTACCAAATTTAGCAAATCAAGTCTAATGCCAAATGAAAAAGTTTTGTCTTTGCCACCTTCGACCGGGTTCACAACGAAGGTAACTAACAGTGACCTTTATCCTTCCAATCGGACTAATCGGCAAATAACTGTATATTTCAAAAGATACGCTTATAATGCGTACCCTCCAAGTGATGGATATCTTTGCCCAGAAACAGGGTAGCCCTAATCAGGATACCTACAATATAGTCACCCATTTAAAGTATGTAACGTTTTGTTACCCTCTGGAAGTGAATGTCCACGATGGACACAATACAGATTCCCTTCAAAGAGATATCATGAAACGCAATAGCCCTATAATCTGCTCTGTCAGAAATCTGACGAAGCTGTACTTTTTAGTACATGCCGAGTAATGAATTGCAGTTTCTTTCAAAAGCCAGTGCAATATTTATATCTGATGCCCCAAAATCCATGCCAAAATATCTTCATATCCCTGTTTACCATCTGCCACATCCAGTATCAAATCTATTAATTCTTTCTGTGTATATCCCAATTCATATCCATTGATTGCCAGAAATACCAACATGGTATGAGCACCTATCCGCTTATTTCCATCTAACATTGCATGATTCTTTACCAGTCCATAACATAACCTGGCGGCTTTTGACTGAATGCTTGGATATAGTTCCTCTCCGCCAAATGACTGAAATGGTGTTTCTAATGCAGAATCCAATAATCCTTCATCTCGTATGCCATCACATCCACCTATAGCACTAATTAATTGAGCATGGAGCATTAAAACCTGTTCCTTTTTCAGCCGGATCATTTTGCCAATACCTCATACGCTTCTCTATTCTGTTCAATCAGCCGTTTTGCTATGTCCATGATGTCTTCATCTGGTGCAACAGAATCACTTTCAGCTTTGCTAAAATCTACTACAAGATATCTTGGTACATTATTCTTCAGAATAACAGCAGTCCCGTGTTCATCAACTAATCTCGCTACTTTTGAAAAATTCTGGTTTGCTTCTGTAATCGAAACCATTGTGTTTGTATCAATTCTCATAATCTATTATCTCCCATATTCTTTTTAAATATAGTATATGCAATTTATAGGATAAATTCAACCTATTTATAGCAACCTATGGATATATTTTCAAAATACACCCCAAACCAAAATGCTTTTATACCAATCAATACAAATCCTCTATATCAACTATTCCTGAATCATTCCCAATAACGCAAAATATCCCATGGTCATTATTGCCATGAGATTCATTATATGCTTCTATATAATCAGATTTTTTCTAATTACCTGTTTTAAACTGCACACCAGTTGGAGTGTGGTTATTTTTGCATAGGTCGTTCTGTCCCCACACAATTAGTATTTACTAATGGTAGGTTCATTTGAACATATCCCTCTGTAGACATATCCCGTATTTCTTCTATGAAAAAATCATTCTCCATTGGAACAGGTTTTTCCCCATTATCGTCTACTTTCAAGAAATCAAACTGTTCAAAAACACTTTCATCTTTAATCTGAGCTTTCAATTTCTCAACCCATCTTTTATCACTGTCTGTCATATATTTTTGTGCGTGTTTCGCATCAATTTCCAGTTGCAGAGTTTTACTCTTATTGATAATATACTTTTGCACTTTTCTAATCGTTTTTTCATCATATGTATCACCATATCCATCACAGATACGATTATAAATCTGTGGCAAGCGTCTATTATTATCTGCCTGTTCTTTTTTCTTTTGGGTACGCACAATGATGCGCTGAGAACCATACCAGTTTTCATAATTTGATGCATATTCCTCACAGACACACTTATCCACATATCTACTGTAACAGTTTTTAATCCGCCTTAATTTATCGCCATCACGAACCTTATCATTACTCTTATAAATATAAATTACCTTGATTGTAGATAAGATTTCGTTATATCTGATACAAGTCCTTGGTGAAATGTCCGCTTGTGATGCAATAAATTTTATAGGCAAATTCTCTCTTGTTTACTGTTTCCATACTGTTTTTCTCCTTCCTATGCTCGTACAGGTATTCCCTGACCCTTTAAATATTGAATGGCCAGATTTAATAAACTATCATTATTGATCGTATTGTCTAACGTGTCATCCCATACATGAGGCTTATGGCTTACTGACAAACCGCCATGTAACCCTGTATTCGCCCACTGTGCCACCTGGTATCCTGTTGCATTTACATAATCGTCCATTGAATCCAAATCAATATATACGCTTGCTTTTACGCCGCCCTGGTATGGATGCGCGTCTACTTTTACCGCTGACCGGAGAAACGCTTCTGTCCTACTGTAACTGTCCGGTGTCCATCCCGTGTAATAATCATTCAGGAAATAATTCAGCGTTTCGTATACCCGATCCGCCAACTGGTCTACCATTTTTGTCATAACTGGCTGTAATACTTTTTGTAACTGGTTCATGCTGCTTATTCATCTTGCCATGCTTTGTACTCTCCTTTTCTATTTGATATGCTATGAAATACTTGTTTTAAATTACGTTGTTTTGCGATATTGTGATGTTTTGATAATGGATATAGATGTGCCTGTAATGCGTTATATGGCTCGTAGAGGCGTTTTGGGGAGAAAATCGACTAAAAAACCTATCAGTTATGGACTTATGGTAATGTCCGGGGATTTAATTATCTTATAATACTCACTTTAACAAATCATCTTTTATATCTGTTTGCACACGAATCTATTTAAACTGGATTGGGTAATTCTATCTATTTTTATCCTGTGTGTTATCGCCATTGGCCTATATGGCTGTATACGGATTTTAGAAAAAAAATGCATACTACCAGAATAACACCAAGCGGCAAAGGATACCCCTATGCCGCCTGCCAGCTAAAGATTGCACCATTTAACAAAAACAAGAAAACCCAAAAGATACCTCTATACCTATCCGGAGTAAATAAGAGATTCCCTCTGCCTGACGGCCCCTTTGCCACCCACGCTCTAGCCTTCATTCATTTTTAAAAGCTTTGCCGCCTGATCCGCAGCCACGCATCCGTCAATAATCTCCTGGATATCCCCGTTCATAATCTTATCCAGTTTATAAAGTGTCAGTCCAATCCGGTGGTCCGTCACTCGTCCCTGCGGGAAATTATAAGTCCTTATCTTCTCCGAGCGGTCGCCCGTCCCAATCTGGCTCCGCCTGGCTTCCGCTTCGGCATCGTGCGCTTTCTGGCACTCAATATCATATAATTTGGCCCGCAGCAACGCAAATGCCTTTGCCTTATTTTGCAGCTGCGATTTTTCCGTCTGGCTGTATACTACAATCCCAGAAGGGTAATGCGTTAAACGCACCGCCGAATCCGTTGTATTGACGCATTGCCCTCCGTTGCCGGATGCACGCATAACATCAATCCGGATGTCCTTTTCGTCAATTTCCACCTCTACCTCTTCCGCTTCTGGCATAACGGCAACGCTGATGGTCGAGGTATGGATCCGCCCGCCGGATTCCGTTTCTGGTACACGCTGCACCCGGTGCACGCCGGATTCATATTTCATAACAGAATAAGCCCCTTGGCCAGTCACCATAAAGGAAACGCTCTTCATACCGCCAATGCCGATTTCTTCGCATTCCATTGTTTCCACTTTCCAGCGCCGCCCTTCAGCATAGTGCACATACATCCTGTAAATTTCTGCCGCAAAAAGCGCCGCCTCGTCCCCGCCTGCCCCGGCACGGATTTCCACAATGACATTTTTGTCGTCATTCGGATCCTTAGGCAAAAGCAGGATCTTTAGCTGTTCCTCAAGCTGTTCCACCTTGCCCTTTGATTCGTTTAATTCTTCTTTTGCCAGCTCCCGCATTTCCTCGTCGCTTTCTTCTTCTAATAGCGCCAGGGATTCTTCGATATTCTGCTGATTTTGCTTATACTCCTTATATGCGTTTACAATCGGGGTCAAATCGCTTTGCTCTTTCATGAGCTTACGGAACCTGTCTGGGTCACTTGCCACGTCAGGCTCGCTTAACTGGTTTAACACTTCCTCCAAACGCAGTATAAGATCCTCTAATTTATCAAACATAACATTTCCTTTCTTTTATCCACTTACGGCAGGGCGCCTGCCACTACACGGTCAAGCCCCGCCAAATCTTTTATTACTTCTATGCCCTGGTATCCTGCCTGCCGCATCAGCCCGGATACGGCAGCTGCCTGATCATACCCGATCTCAAACAGCAATAAGCCCCCTGGCTTTAAATGTTTTCCTGCACCCTCCACAATCCTTTTATAAAACATAATCCCGTCTGCATCCCCGTCTAAGGCACTGCGCGGCTCAAAATCCCGTACCTCTGGCATCAGCCCGGCAAGTTCACAGGTTGGAATATACGGGGGGTTAGAAACTATCATATCAAAAGCCCCTTCTACTGGCTCAAATAAATCGCCTTCCAAAAACTGCACGGGTACATTGTTTAATGCCGCATTTTCCTTCGCTACTGTCAGCGCCTGTCCAGATATATCACATGCCGTGGCGCTAATATCCTGCCTGTATTTTTTAATACTTATTATAATACAGCCAGATCCGGTACACATATCCAGCACATTCATATTAGGGCGGAGCCTTTTTAATGCTTCCGCTACTAACACTTCCGTATCCTGCCTTGGAATCAGTACGTGGGGGCTGACATGAAACCTTAGCCCCATAAATTCCTGTTCCCCCGTAATGTATTGCAGTGGAACCCGTCTGGTACGCCGTTTTAAAAAGCACTGATACAAAGCCTCCTCTGTACTGTCCATGCCGTCTTGCATATGCATATAGTAAAAATTCCTGTCTATCCCACAGGCTGCGGAAAGCAAAAGCCATGCATCTGTCCTGGCATCCGGGATTTGATGTGATAAAAGCAGCCGGTACCCTGTTTCGATTGCCTGCTGGTAGGTCATGGCCCTTTCCCCTTTGGCCCTTCCAAAAACGCCTTCCAGTCAAATACGGCATCTACCGACGCAATCGCAACTTCTATCATAAGATCGTCCGGTTCCCTAGTTGTGAGTTTTTGCAGCAGCAGTCCAGGCTTGCTTAAGAAATTTATGACTGGATTCTCGCTTCTGCCAGCCAGGCGGATAAATTCAAATGATATGCCCGCAATCACCGGGATAAGCAAAAGCCGCACTAAAAGGCGCAGCAGCCTGGACTTTACCGGGATCAGCATAAAAATTAGAATACTAATAAACATAACTATCAACAGAAAACTCGTACCACACCGCTTATGCTGCCTGGAACTTTTCCGCACGTTTTCAACGTTTAAATCCATACCGCTTTCAATGCAGTTAATACATTTATGTTCTGCGCCATGATACATATAGACACGCTTAATATCCGGCATCAGAGAAATACCAGCCACATATCCGACAAAAATTAAGATACGCAAAACCCCTTCGATCAAAGAAGTCGCCAAAAAAGAAGAAACTACTTTTGAAAACAATAAAGAAATGCCATAGGGAAGTACAATAAAAATCCCGACAGCAAGCAAAACAGAAATAGCTACCGTAACCCCCATTGCTAAATCTTCTTTTTTTTCGTTTTTTTCCTGGCTTTCTTCCTCTTCAAAAAAAGAAGCGGAAAAAGCCAGCGCCCCAACCCCTAGCGCCAAAGATTCGATAAAACTAAAAATTCCACGTAAAAAAGGCAGGTTGCGGATTATTTTATTTTTTATGATCCCTGGATATTCCGAAGCTTTTATAATAATTTCCTGATCTGGCTTACGGACGGCGACGGCATACTTTTCTCCGTTTTTCATCATGACGCCCTCCATGACCGCCTGCCCGCCAATACCTGAATATGTCATATTTTTTTCTCCAAATTGTATTCAAAAAAGGTTGAGATTTAATTTTAAAATTAACCTCAACCTTACTACATACCATATGTTATTGCTGGCCCATGCCGTATTTCCTGTTGAACTTGTCAATACGCCCGCGCGCCATAGCAGCCTTCTGCTGGCCGGTATAAAACGGATGGCATTTGGAACAGATTTCAACGTGGATTTCTTTCTTTGTTGAACCTGTAACAAATTTATTGCCACAGTTACACGTTACCGTTGCCTGGTAGTAATCTGGATGGATTCCTTCTTTCATCTCTTTCACCTCTCACGTTATCCGGCCTGGCGCTGCCAAGCCGTTGATTTTCGTTCTAGAATTAGTCCTGTGGAATGATCTCTCTCTTATTGTAAGAGCCACAGCTTTTGCAGACTCTGTGAGGCACCATTAATTCGCCGCATTTGCTGCATTTTACCAATGTTGGGGCTGTCATTTTCCAGTTCGCCCTTCTTCTATCTCTTCTTCCTTTGGAAGATTTGTTCTTTGGACAAATAGACATCGATTACACCTCCTTAAATTGATTAAATATATCCTGGATCGCTGCCATCCTGGGATCTGGCTCCGCTTTGCTGCATGCGCAGGATTCGCGGTTTAGATTGGCACCGCATTTCCTGCAGATGCCTTTACAGTCTTTGCTGCATAAAACCTTTGTCGGCCAGCTTACCAGAATTTCATCATGGATGAGCCTGTCTACATCCAAGCTGGTCCCTGCCAAATAACCGGTACCTTCCATTTCTCCTTCACTTGCAGCTTCCCCTATCGGGACTGCCTGGTCAATTGTAAGATGGATACGAACCGGAACTTCCTGTAAACACCTGTCGCAAGGAACTGCAACCGATACATCTGTTTCTCCCGTAATAAGAAGGTGCTTATTCTCCTTATTCTCAAGATGCATCATAAAAGGTGTTTTGCCAATGATAGGAAAATTGCCTAGCTTTGAACTGAATGCGTTAAGTTCAGAATAAATCTGGCGTTCCACTATCATGCCTTCTATGGATAGTACGTCTGTTATGTTTATTTTCACATTCGTCTCCTAATCACACCTAAACTATTATACATATGGTTGGGGGGTTTGTCAACGGTATTTCATATCTTACTTAATTATTTTAGCTTTTTTCCCCTGCCCTTTCTTCTTAAGCAGGTTTTTATAATCCTTATACTTCGCTTTTGGTACTTTTATTTCCAATTTTTTATATGTCCCCTTAAATGCATACTTGCCAGCTTTTTTAAGGATTTTTGTTTTTAAAACAATTTTTTTAAGATTCTTGCAGTTGTAAAACGCCTTTGACCCAATTGATTTTAACTCCGTGCTTTTTATATTGGCTGTTTTTAGTTTTGCGCATCCTGAAAATGCCCCATTCCCTATAATTTCTACAGAACCGCCTATTACTGCACTGGTTGCTTTTTTGTTGTTTTTAAAAGCAGACGGCGCAATCGAGGTAATTTTTAGGGATACTCCGTTAATCGCCACATTATTGCCTATATTTATTTTGGTAATCCCTCTATTTTTTGTGCCGATTACTTCTGCTGTCAATTGAACCGCATCTGTTACTTTATAATGGTAATTTCCGACCGTATAAACATTGCCCTTCTCCACGTCAGAATGAGGTGTGGGGGCTGGATCTGACGGCTGCCCAGGCAAGGCCTTTAAACTGGACTCTGCTTCGTATAAAGCTAAGATCAGGGCACGTAAATCTACGACAGATGAGGTGTCCGCATTAGCTGATTTTACTGCCTGGTATGCAGCTACATAAGCATTCCAGCTTTCTGTAGTGTAATTTTGTTTCCCGGCCTCATATATGGCGTCTGCACGGGCTACTGCGGCCATAAGCTGTGATACTGCTTCGTTCTTTGCTGCTTCAAAAGCGCGTTTGGCGTCTGCGCGGGCGGTTTTTAATGCGATAAGCGCCGTGTCTAATTCTGTTACTGTAAGATCCGGCTTTGCTGTATAGCCCTCTTCGACTGCTTTTATGGCTGCCTGGTATGCGGCAAGAACCTCTGGAGGATAAGCAGAGGTATCCTCTTTCTTTGCGTCTGCAAGGCTGCCGGCGAGTTCTTGCCGTTCGGATTCTGTTGCCGTTTCGTCAGCGCTTTTGGTAAGCAGTGCGGCAAAGGAAATGGTTTTACTGGTTACTGCATCTTTTCCTGTAACGGCTGCCACATATGTTTTTGCAGGATCCAGGCCGTCTAAGGTAAGCATGCCCTCCCTAGTATAAGTTGCTGTATGGGATATTGCCCTGCCGCCTTCCGAGAGGGTTAGGGTTACTTCCTTAATACCTGCGGTATACCCTGCCAGGGCATCCATGGAAAACTGCGCCCTGGTACCGCGCTGGATGACAGGGGCTTCAATATCAGATGCAGCGCTCCATTCATCCAGGGCATATTGATAGTTAGCCAGCTTTGAAGTATTTACATAAAGGCCCAGCTCTTTTATAATCTGCTGGAACATAGAGAGGTTGCCGCGGCCGTTTGGATGTACATTATCCACCAGCCAGCCATATGTGCCTGTTTTTGATATATTGTCGTTCCTGACATTGCTGCTGTAATCAAGCCATTCCTGCCTGTGGTTGATAACTACAATGTTAAGATCCGGGATCTCTGCCTGCATTTCATCTGCTACATCATAAATAGCATTAAATTTTTCTTCATAGCCGCTGTGCGGTTCATCTACGAGCATTTCGCAGGGTATCCGCAGCACAATACTGGTGTCGGCGTTGTTTTCATGGATTTTGCGTACCAGTTCCTTGTAACGGCTTTTAAATTGCTCTACGGTAATCGCACCCATAGATGCTGTCCCGTTGTTTACATTATTCTCCCCTCTGTAAGAAACGTCGTTTGTCCCAAGCATGACCATGACAACGTCCGGATTGTAGCGCGTTAGGCGCGGCTCAATCTGGTCTAAGGTAGTCGCAATGGTTGCATTAGATACGCCCGTATTTAATACAACATCGTCTTCCCTTCCCATTTCGTCTAAATATTTTGCAAACATCTGGGGTACGTTGTCGTATCCCTGCGTAACGATGCCATGTGTAATACTATCCCCCATAAACAGGTAGGTTGCTGGTTTATTACCTGTAAAAAGCGCCCTGATTTTCTCGTTCACAAAACGGTTTTCGTCTGGGAATTCGCACAGCGCCGCTTCCCCGTCAGTAGACGCAGTAATGCTGACCGGACAGTATGCTTCCGTTACGTTGCCGCTGCCTGTATCATAAACCGTAAGGGTGTATGTTTCTTCTGGCTTTAAGCCGTCTATGGTAAACGATAGCGCCCCTTTTTTTGCTAAAGCCGATATAGTCTGGCCCTTTTCATCGGCCAGGCTGTATGCCAGCTGGATTAAATCTGTATGGATGGACGAAACGTCTACGCTGACAGTAATAGCTCCTTTTTGAGCCTTTACGTCTTTTATGAGCGCAAGCGAGCCGTCAGGGGCTTTCTTAGCTACAGTGTAATCGCCGTCTGAAAGCAGGTTGAAGACATAATTGGTAACAGGGATCTGGTTATTTGTATCACGCACAGACAAAGTTGTCTTAATCTGGTTTGCCACCTCCTGATGCCCGCGTGGTGTCAGGCTGTTGTCTTCGTTAATCATTTCTGACGGAAGCCCAAAAAGATCTACTACCGGAACCTCATCCCCCGCCGCCTCAAACACAGCTTCCTTATAAACCTCTGCCATATCGGACTGGCTGTTATCGGCAGGCGGATACGGGGTAATAAAAAAAGGCAGCTTGCCATCTTCGCGGATCTGCGACGCAAGCGCCTCCAAATCTCTGATAAAATTATATTCTCCCGCAAACCCTTTACTATAATCTGCTTCGCCTGCCATAATGCCTACAGCTAAAGTCCCGTAAGGGGCAATCATGGTATCATAATGCTCTAAGATGTAACCTATGTCTGCGCCCCGCCTTGAAGTGTTAAACACAAACCTGCCGCGTTCTACAAATGTGCCGTAATAACGCAGCATATCTTCAAATAATCCAGCCCAGTTGCGGGCTGTGCCTTCTGTGGCAAAGTCCGCAACGCCTTCTGTGCCACCGCAAAACAGCCATGTATTGCAGGTGCCAGGCGCCCACATATCGGAAAACGATGTCTCTTCGCGTTCTGCCGCTTCTACTGGCATCAAGGCAGGATAAAACGGTGATACCTCCCCCAGGCATAACCCCACCGCCAAAAGCAATGCAAATAGCTGTTTCCTTCTTCTCCCCTTCATACCAATAACCTCCTATAAGCTTCTGCCAGTATTAAACCCCTTTCTCCATTTGTGCTACGCTAAAATTAAATTTGTCCGCAAAGTATGCATCCAAATCTGCTATTTTTACACGCTCCTGTGCCATAGAATCACGGTCGCGCACTGTAACCGCGCCATCTTCTTCCGAATCAAAATCATATGTTACACAAAACGGCGTGCCAATTTCATCCTGCCTGCGGTAACGCTTACCGATATTGCCCCTGTCATCGTATTCACAGTTGTACTTTTTGGAAAGCTGTGCAAATACTTTTTCAGCCCCTTTGGCAAGCTTTTTCGACAAGGGGAGCACCCCTACCTTCACTGGGGCAAGCGCCGGATGGAAATGCAGGACAGTCCTCATGTCTGGCGTATCCTCTGTACCAATATTCTCCTCGTCATATGCCGCACACAAAAATGCCAGCACGACACGGTCTGCGCCAAGGGACGGCTCTATGACATATGGAATATATTTTTCTTTCTTTTCGTCGTCGAAATAAGACAAGTCCTGCCCGGACGTATTCTGGTGCTGTGTCAAATCATAATCCGTCCTGTCTGCAATACCCCACAGCTCGCCCCAGCCAAACGGGAATAAAAATTCAATATCCGTTGTACCTTTGGAATAAAAACTCAATTCTTCCTGGGCATGATCCCTTAGGCGCATTTCCTCTTCCTTCATACCAAGCCCAAGCAGCCAATCCCGGCAGAAGCCCCGCCAGTAGGAAAACCATTCCATATCCGTCCCCGGCTCACAGAAAAATTCCAGCTCCATCTGTTCAAACTCCCTGGTACGGAACGTAAAATTCCCCGGCGTAATCTCATTGCGGAACGACTTGCCTATTTGGCCAATTCCAAACGGAATCTTTTTGCGTGAGGTCCTCTGTACGTTTTTAAAATTCACAAAAATACCCTGTGCCGTTTCCGGACGCAGGTATACGGTATTCTTTGCATCCTCCGTTACTCCCTGGAATGTCTTAAACATCAGGTTAAACTGGCGGATATCGGTAAAATTATGCTTACCACACGTCGGGCAGGGAATATTGTGCTCCTCAATAAAAGCAACCATGTCCTCCTGCGCCCAGCCGTCTACGGAGCCCTCTAATACAATCCCGTTTTCCTTTGCATAATCTTCAATCAGGTTATCCGCGCGGAACCGCTCATGGCATTCCTTACAGTCCATTAATGGATCGGAAAACCCGCCCAGGTGCCCAGAAGCCACCCAAGTCTGCGGATTCATTAAAATTGCACAGTCTACGCCGACATTATACGGGTTTTCCTGGATAAACTTCTGCCACCATGCCCGCTTAACATTATTTTTAAGCTCCACACCCAAATTCCCATAATCCCATGTATTTGCAAGGCCTCCATAAATCTCAGAGCCTGGGTAGATAAACCCTCTTGCTTTTGCTAATGCTACGATTTTGTCCATTGACTTTTCCATCTTGTTTGTCCTCCCTGTCCTGTTATTTGTAAATAATATATGTAAGCCCTGCTTCCTCACTGGTGCCCGCGCCTATAATAGAAACCGTATTCTTGCTCGTGACCTTCGTATCCTTTGCGGAAACAAACAATATTTTGCCGGGCACCTGTACATCAATATTTGCCTTAATTACGGCAACCTTATTGTCATCGTCTGCAAGGACATCCTCCTTTGTGAAAGCTTTGCCCTTCCCTTCCTCTGCTTCTGCATCCACGCCGCAAAATTCCATGTCAAAATCATATCCTTCTGCCTGCGCGGCCACGACTGTCCCATGGAAAAGCTCAATTCCGTTAAAGCCAGTATATGCCTCACAGGAATCATATTCCATTTGAAGCTTAGCAATACCTTCCTTTACGGTAAACGATACTTTTTCCACAGTATCGCCGTTCTTTTCGGTAAAATCTGCAACGTGATCTGTGATGTAGGACTCCAGCTCCTCTTCATCATAATATTCTTTGTCGAGGTCCTCAACGTCTACACTTGTAATTTTTCCCTTTTTATCGATGAAAACTGTGCTGGCATCCACATTGGTTTTTTTACCGCACCCGCAAAGTAACCCCACACATAAAAGCACCGATAAGATTGTAAAGATGATCTTTTTCATTTTCTTCTCCTGCCTTCCGTAGTTTATTACAATCGATGACATTATACTATGTTCTTGGAAAGATTTCAACCTGTGAATTTTTAAGGGGCAGGATTTGCATACATACCGCCCATGCCAAAGGGTATCCCCCTCTAAAGCTGCCGGCGTAGAACCTTAAACGCGGGCAGCTAAAAGGCAGGGTATGCTCTGACATTTCCCTGCCTTATATCAACTTCCTTATCTGGCAAACCCCCTCAAAATCTCATTCATATAATAATAAAGGTTATTTCTGCAGTCTGCTTTCATCACAATGGATACAATCTGTTCGCCTTTATCATTCTCGCTCAAAAGCGCCAGGCAATACCCTGCCGCATTTGTCGTCCCTGTCTTTCCGCCAATGACTGTAATATTGGATGGCGCATCCTCCGTCCCAAGCAAATATTTGTTGGTCGACTTCCATACCTGCTGTACTGGCATACCAGTGATGTCTATGTAATCTACCGTATATTCCTGCGCCTGTATCAAATCCAGAAAACGTTCATCCTGAATGGCTGCCTGAAAAAGCAAATATAAATCATACACTGTCGTATAATGATCCTCATCTGGAAGCCCTTCCGGATTCACAAAATGCGAATCCAAAGCCCCTATTGCGCGTGCTTCCTCATTCATCAGCTCCACAAAATCTTCGACACTGCCGGACATGCCCTCGGCTATTGCAACCGCCGCATCATTGCCGCTTTGCATCAAAAGCCCGTAGAGAAGCTGCTGCAGTGTCATCTGATCGCCTTCCTTTAAATGACAGACCGAAGAATCGCTCGCCTGATCAGCAGCCCTGTGGCTTACAGTATATACGGCGTCTAAATCTCCGTATTTTAAAGCAAGATAGGCTGTCAGGATCTTCGTTGTACTTGCCGGGTACATCCGTTTATAAATATTCTGGGCATAAGCGACTTCATTTGTAGTAAGGTTAAAAACACCGGAAGCCCCAGCTACATACGACGATGCGCTTTCCCCCACATTTTCACTGTCTGATACACAGTAATCCGCCGCAAAATACGGGGCCGTATCCTGCAATGAAGAATCATCCGATGCGATCAGCCCGTATTTTTTGGAAGTATCATAAATATGATATGCATTGGAAAATGTCACCTCAGTGGCAGCTTCTGCACAACCTGGCAACAAAAGCAGGAAAGCGGACAGAATGCATAAGGTGCACTTTTTATTTGTATAATTCACGCCACTCTAAATCTCCTCTGTCTAATGATTTTATCAATAGCTCCGCCGTAGAAAGGTTTGTTGCCAGCGGAATATTATGTGTGTCACACAGCCGTACAACACTGTCTACATCCGGTTCATGGGATTTTGGTGAAAGCGGATCACGTAAGAAGATAACCAGGTCGATTTCATTGTGCTCGATCTGTGCTCCAAGCTGCTGTGAGCCGCCCAAATGCCCCGCCAGGTATTTGTGGATCGTAAGGTTTGTGACCTCTTCGATCAAACGCCCGGTTGTGCCTGTTGCATATAAGTCATGTTTGCTTAGGATTCCACGGTAGGCTATACAAAAATTCTGCATCAGCTTTTTTTTGGAATCATGTGCAATTAATCCGATATTCATTCTGTCTGATCCTCCATTCTAGTCTAGTATTTTCTCGGCTGTAATCCGACATTTAAAACAAAACCAATCCCCATAAACAGGGTTACAAGCGATGTCAGGCCGTAGCTGACAAACGGAAGGGGAAGCCCGGTATTGGGTGTTAGCCCGGTAGCAACACATATATTGACAAATGCCTGGAATCCAATTAAGGATGCCATACCGCAGCATATCAGCCTTCCAGCAAGATCCTTAGCCTTGCGCGCCATAAGGATGCATTCCAAAACAATCAAAAACAGCAGTACAATCACACTGACAGCCCCGACAAAGCCAAGCTCCTCCCCGACAATCGAAAAAATAAAGTCTGTCTGGGGCTCAGAGATAAAGTTACCGTTTTTTACGGAAGTAACCTCGCTATTGTTTAACCCTTTACCAAGGAGCTGCCCGGATCCGATTGCCATTTTAGAATTAAGCTGCTGGTATGCTGCATCGGCGAATTTTTCCGGCTGCAGCCACGCCATAATGCGTTTATACTGGTAATTGTCAAGTATCTTCTGATCTGGCTGCAAAATCAGGCTAATAAATATAATCACGGCAGGTATGCTGACTGCCAGTACCCCAAATACAATTTTGTAGCTCAATCCAGCCATAAACAAAAGCGTCACAAAAATCAATGCCGTTATGATTGTCGTAGACAAATCCGGCTGTATCTTGATCAAGACAAGCGTAACGCCAGCTATGACAAAGGAAGCAGCCAGGATTTTTAATGTATTTAGCTGCTCCTGGAACTTCATAAAGAAATAAGCAAAAAACAAGATCAGGATAATTTTGGATAGCTCGGAGGGCTGGAACCGGATGCCCGCAATACTTACCCACCTGGTAGATCCTTTGGTGTTCTCCCCCATGAACCGCACCATAAGCAAAAGCCCGATATTGCAAAAATAAAACAGCCAGCTAAAACGCAGGACAAATGAATAGTCCAGCAAAGAAATAAACACCATCACAGCAAGCCCTAAGCATAAGCCCAATATCTGTTTATCCTGAACCGAATGCTTGGCGCTCCCAATGACAAAAATCCCAAGTACGGTAAGCGCTATCACGTAAAAAACCAGCCTGAAGTTGTAGTTCCTAAGCTTATATTGTTTCAGCATAAATTAAATATCCTCTTATCTCCCGGAAGTATTGTGCATCCCCTTAATCGGAATATTAGCATAGAGTGCAGGCACTTTGCCATTATCAGTTTCCGATTCTGTCTGTGTAATCTGGATGTCAAGCCCTTCCGTCTCAATTTCCATGTATTTGGAAATCACGTTAATAATATCATTTTTTATCTTTTCCATAACTTCCGGCGAACAGTTCGCACGGTCAGATACCAGGACCAGTTTTAAGCGGTCTCTCGCAACATCGCCGGAGTTTTTTCTTCTAAAAAAGTCAACTAATGACATTTTCTCCTCCTTCTCCTTCATTTAAACAATCCTGCTAACTTGGCGAATACCCCCGCTTTTTTCTGTAAATCCAAAAATGGCACTTCTTCTCCGGTAATGCGCTTACAGATATTGGCAAACGCCTTTCCGGCCATTGCGTCCGAACCGACAAGCGGTTCCCCCTGGTTGGTGGAAATTACAATCTGCTCATCATCCGGCACGACGCCGATTAAATTGATGGATAAGATTTCACATACATCTTCGACTGTCATCATATCCCCACGTTTGACCATATCCATACGCAAGCGGTTGACAATCAGCTGGATTTGCCGGATTTCGTTTGCTTCTAACAGCCCGATAATCCTGTCTGCATCACGGATGGCGGATACCTCTGGCGTTGTCACGACCACGGCGCGGTCTGCACCCGCTATCGCGTTTTGAAACCCTTGTTCAATCCCTGCAGGACAGTCAAGCAGTATGTAGTCAAATTCTTCCCTCAGCTCGTCCGTCAGCTTTTTCATCTGCTCCGGCGAAACGGAAGATTTGTCCCTGGTCTGTGCGGAAGGCAGCAGCGCAAGGTTCGGATACTTTTTATCTTTGATCAATGCCTGCTTGATCCGGCAGTTGCCCTCAATGACATCGACTAAGTTGTAGACAATCCGGTTTTCAAGGCCCATAACTACGTCTAAGTTCCGAAGGCCGATATCTGTATCAATCAATACGACTTTCTTATTTAGCTGCGCTAAGCCTGTCCCTACATTGGCAGTTGTCGTCGTCTTGCCAACGCCCCCTTTGCCGGATGTAATAACAATTACTTCACTCATGATTCAAACCCTCCTGAAATTTATATATTATGAAATGTGCTTTTCGTAACTGGCTCAATTAAAATGCGCCCGTCCGATACAATGGCGATCTGTGGCTCTGCCGCCGTCTTTTTCCGTTCCCGGATGGATGCCAAGATGCCTTTGTCTTCGCTCCTGCCAATTACATTCCCGATTTTTATTTGTACCGGGTTCATATCGAGCGCCACGACAAAGCATCCTTCGTTCCCGGATGCCCCGGCATAGGCTATCCCCTTTAAGGCGCCAAGGATTACAATATTCCCTACGGAAATGATTTTGGCGCCGGGATTGACATCGCCGATAATAATAATGCTCGTTTCACATTCCAACACCTGGCCGGAACGGAGCGTTCCTTTGTAAAATTTGCCCGTATTTTCTGATTCTGCCGCCAGGTACTGTTCTACCTTTTGTTTGGTATACTGCTCCCGTTTTTCATCATGGTCAATGATGCAGATAATATGGATGCTTGTCCTGCTGCAAATCGTATCTACAATCCGGTATTCCTCCTCCCCGGACAACTCCCTTCCGCCAAAGGAAATTGCCACATGGGCATTCTGGAAGAATTTTTCCGATCCCAAAAACTTTTCTATAATGCGATCCAAAAGCTCTTCAAAAGGAAGATCGGGATCTAAAATCAGATGTATGCCGTATTGATTGCTCTTTATAATAACCGGCTGTGACATAAAACCCTCCTGTTTCTTAATCCGTAACTGTGTTTGAGCTGCCGTCTATATTTTTTGCTTTTCCGTTTACAAGTTCACTTACATCTGCCGTTTTAAAATAGTATGCCAAAATGTCTTTGGACACATCCGCCGCATTGTGTGAAGTATATCCGTGCGTAATACGGGTTGCAATTGAGATCTGCGGGTTGTCGCAGGGTGCAAACCCCACAAATAAAGCGTG
This sequence comes from Lachnospiraceae bacterium, assembly GCA_009911505.1. GTDB lineage: Bacteria > Bacillota > Clostridia > Lachnospirales > Lachnospiraceae > Roseburia_B. The sequence continues at coordinate 18,300 of QXXL01000031.1, forward strand.
GTTCGGGCGGTTCTTTACCTGCTGTGCCGTACCTGTTTTGCCAGCTGCCAAAACAGGGAAATCCTTAAAGCAGTCTAAATTTTCTACCACCATGCGCATACCGGAATGGATGGCATCCCACTGCTGGGTGTTTAATACATCGATCTGGTTTTTTACGGTAGGGGCATATTGCTCGATGATATTCCCTTCAGCGTCCTTTATCTCTTTTAGTAAGGTTTCCTCAAATACCGTGCCCCGGTTGGCGACAGCCGTGACATACCTGCCAAGCTGTGTTGTTGTATAGTTGTTGTTACTTTGTCCGATAGATGCGGTGATCGGGTATTCGTCTGCGATCTGTGGCGCATTTTCCGGTATTTCAATCCCAGTCGGATCGTTTAGCCCAAACATGGACGCGTATTTTTGGATGGCGGCAATCCCCTTTTTCTCATTGTAAATGTTGCTGCTTAAGCTCAAACGATAACCCGTTTCATAAAAATAATAGTTGCACGAATCACGGATCGCTTCTGACAAATTGATCAGCCCGTGGCTTGATGGGTTGATCCAGCAGGTCGGCCCTTTTTCCTCTAGGCGTGTAAAACGGCCCTCATCCAGAATCTGTATTGATGTATCAATGACCTGTTCCGTAAGCCCTGCCGTAGCCGTTACCATTTTAAACGTAGATCCAGGCGCCGTACGCTCCTGTGTCGCATGGTTTAAAAGCGGGTACGACAAATCCTCCCGGATACTGTTAAAATAAGAAGAATTAACATTGTTGGCAAATTTATTATTGTCAAAGCTCGGATAAGAAACCAAAGCTAAAATTTCGCCTGATTTTACATCAGTAATGACACAGGATCCGCTGCAGGGATCAAGTGCAAGCTGCGCCGGTGTAATTTCCAGATTTTTGATCCGTTCTTTGATGAAATTATAAGACGATATACTGCCGGATGTCAACGCCGCTATCTGCTCTTCATCGCGTTTTAGCTTGCCCTGGTCGTAAAGGATCAGGCAAAGCTGTGTCCCGCTGATTTGGTTCTGACGGATCATATATTTGTAAATCAATTTGGTGAAAGCACGGTCCCCGGTCAGCTCCTCCCGGATAAAGCTCAAAAGCGCCAGGTAAATTTCATTGGAATCTGAATATTTCTCTTCGATGGAAAATTGCGTAATATCAATCCAGTTCATCGCAATGGCATAGTTTAAATAATCCTTTAAGCTGCTTTCACCGTTTGCCCACGAAACATACGTGGGATCTTCTTTATTGATCTTGTCCTCCACCAGGATTTCTTTTTCTTTCAACATCCGGATGATAAACGAAATATAGTCCTCGTTCTCGCTTTCCAAGTCTCCGAACGGCGTTGCTTCTTTTGCAGTAAGCTCAGCCTGGATCCCGTCAAGGACTGCTGATTGCTTGGACAAAAATGCAGCATAGACCTCCTGCTCTGCGGCGCTGGCATTCTTTTTGGAAAAGCGGTCAAGATCAAGCACGTTGTTGTTAATTAAGGCGAAATAGACGTCATCAATAGGGATAATAACGTCCGTAGCCCGGGTAATCTTAGAAGAATCGTAATTTTTTACATTCCGGATTGAATCTACGACAATCCCCGCAATTTCCTGTTCCAAAAGCTGGTATACTGTTTTGGTCAAATCGGCGTCAATTGACAGCCATGCGTCATTGCCAACAGACGGCTCTATACGTTCCTTTGTCTCAATGACTTTTCCTAAATTGTCTACATATACTACTTCCTTGCCCTTTTTCCCGCGCAGCTGCTGATCTAAATACTGTTCAATACCAGCCTTGCCAACGACATCCGTTAGTGAATAATCATCGCCTTCCTCTGTAAGCTTATCATATTCCTCCTGGGAAATAATACCGGTATAGCCGATAATTTGCGCAAAATACTTGCTATCTACATATTTACGACGTGTCGTAGGGGTCACCTCCACCCCCTGCAGCTTGTCTGCGTTTTCGCTGATATAGGCAATTGCTTCTTCGTCTACATTTGCTGCAATGGTCGTAGAGATGTATTTCTGGAAGCTGTTTTCGGACATGGCGTAACGGATTACCGTAATACGGTACGCCAAATCCCCTTCGTAGCTTTTTGCAATGCCAAACTTCTTTTCCCCCTGCAGATATTCCATGACTTGATCCGCAGTCGCTTCCCCTTCATGGTAGCCTAATTTTTTATTGTATGTGAGATCATCTGTCAAACGCCGCCCATAGACGTCGGCAAGGAACCGCTCTAGGGCGTTCCCTTTCACATTATAGGAAAAACTGCCGTCTTCCGCCCTGTTTATTTCAAACGAATTATCAATAGGCGTGCCGTATTCATCCAGTTTGACAATAATCTGCTCTAATATATGGTTGAGTAACTCGTTTTTCTCTTTATCGGAAGCATAGCTCCCATTGTCTTCAATCGTAATCGAATAAGCCAGCTCATTGTAGGCGAGAAGCTTTCCGTTCCGGTCATAAATATTGCCCCGGGTACTTTTTAACTCACGTTCTTTTTCGATCTTGAGTGTAAAATTGTTTAAATATTCTTCCCCGTTTACAATCTGGAGCACAAATACCTGCTGGATTAGTATTCCAAATAGGAAGAACATGACGGCCCCTAATACAAACAGCCTGGATTTAAAAAAGTTGATAATTGATTCTTTTATTGTATCAAGCAATGTTACCCGTACTCCTTTTTTCAGCTCGTTCCAGCTTCTGGTTGATTTGCAGTAAGATAAAATATAAAAACACTGTTACAAGGATTGTATAAACCAATTCCGGCATAATAATATGCATCAGGTAATACCGGAACGCAAAACGCCCCCGTAAAAGAAATTGAAAGAAGTAGATCAAAAGGCTGCATGCCAAATCACTGACCGAAATCAAAATCATGGGCAGCTTTATATCCTCTGGATAAAATATTTTGCGGAAAAACCCGTTGGAGTAGCCTGTATACATATAAATTAAGGCATAAAACCCCAATGTGCCGCCATAGAATATATCTAAGAACAAGCCGCTTAAAAATCCAATAAACATCCCATCCTTTTTTCCACGCATAAATCCAAACGAAGACGTTACAATTACCAAAAGGTTTGGGGAAATAGACGCAATCGCAAGGGATTTAAAGAGGGTGCACTGCAGCAAAAAGCAGGCAATGACAATCAGTGTAACAGTAATCTTACGTTTCATGCTTCCTCCGTTTCATGCGGCGTCATTCAGTTTCTCCACCGGATTCTTTTTTGTCTAGGATGACAAGCACTTCCTCCAAGTGTTCAAAATCGACGGCGGGCGTGAGCGTCCCGGACTTCGTCAGGTTGTTGGCGTCCTTTTTAAATTCTCCGATATTGCCAATTAAAATACCTTGTAAATATTTATCGCTAATATTGGACGTAACGACCTCAGCGCCTTCTGTCACCTCATCCTTGGAATCTTTCAGATCCGTAAAAAGGATCCTTTGGCTGGCATTCATTTCCTGTAAGTCGCCATGTACAATACAGCGGTCATTATTTGTAACCACCATGGCGCTTATCTTGCTGACGTCGTCAATAATAGAACGTACCCTCGCATAATTAGGCCCAACGTCGGTTACGATTCCGGCCAGCCCTTTCCCGGCTATTACGTTCATATCTACTTCTATGCCGTCATTCTTGCCTTTGTCAATTGTAAATACGGAAAACCAGTTTCCAGCATCCTTGCCAATGACACTGGCGGCAACTTTCTTGTAGCTGGGGTATTTTTGATCGAGCGATAACAGCTCCCGCAGGTTGTCAAGCTCATACTGCTCTAATTTAATCGTATTTAACTCCGCAGTCAGCTCGTCCACCTGCGCTTTAAGCTGTGCATTTTCTTCCATGACATCCCGCAGGTCGTTTAAATTGTCTGCCTTATCCGATATAAAACGCCCGACATAATTGATCCCGCGCTGCATTGGGATAAACACATAGCCAGCCACAGTATTTAACGGGCTGCCCGTAATATCAAGCGCATAGCTGGCATAAACCATACCCAGGCAAAGGATAGTAAGGGCAATCAGCAAAAACCTGGCTGGAAATGTAAACTTTGGTTTCCGTCTCATAAAATACCTCAATTATTTTAATAGTCTAGTCTTCATATTAAATGTCAGACGTTTGTATTTGTCGTCGGAAATAATCTTTATCAGGCCCCGTACCACCGTCTCTTCCGGGCTTTCGCAGGTATTGACGCGTATATTTGTGATCTGGGTAAATAGCTCGTCAAGGCCTTGGATCAAAGATCCGCCCCCGGTAATGTATATACCAGCATGGATAATATCGCGCGCAACCTCAGGCGGCGTTTTCTCTAAAATCATCTTGATAGAATTGCAGATGGAGCTTAAATTGTCTTTGATCGCTTCATATACAGTCTGTGCATTTATTTCCAGTTCAATCGGCAAACCGCTGACAAGATCGCGCCCCACGATAATCATGCTCTCCTCCCGGCCGGGCAGGCCAGAACCAAGTGTCTCTTTTAGCGCTTTCGCCGTCTTTTGCCCGATTACCAGGTTAAAGGTACGTTTAATATAGCTGATAATGGACTCGTCTAGCCGGTTGCCGCCAAAATGCAGAAGATCGCTTAATACCAGGCCGCCCAGGGAAATGACAGAAATTTCTGTGGTATCCGCGCCGATATCCACCACCATGACCCCGGTAGGCTCATTGACGTCTAGCCCCAGCCCTGCAGCGTCTGCAATCGGCTTTTCGCAAAGCAGTACGTTTTTAGGCTTTACCTTGCTTTTGTAAAACAAATCAAAGAAAGCCTTTTTCTCTACTTCTGTAATGTCCGTAGGCACTGCCACTATATACTCCGCACCATGGACTTTTCCTTTGGAGCGTGCTTCCAAAAAGTCAAAAATCATGGTCTGGACGTTGTTGAAATCAGCAATGACGCCGTTTACTATAGGAAACGTGACATGGATTGTTTCCGGTGCTTTTTCATACATGGCATATGCAACATCCCCATAAGCATACATCTGGTTTTTGTTTACAATGGCAATTGTATTCTTTTCGTTTAATATTTTGCCAGTCGATTTGCAGAAAACTTTAATGTTGCAGGTTCCCAAATCAATGCAATAAATATTGTTGTTCATGTAGTTCTCCCTTCAATCTGCTTATGGCAAGTGAAGCAGATGTTCCTCTTTAAAGCTGAAATATTGGTTGTCGCCTATGATGATGTGATCCGATAAGTGTATCCCTATTAATTCGCCCCCCTCTAGGATCCGCTTAGTTACAAGCTTATCCTGTACACTCGGCTGTGGGACGCCGCTTGGGTGGTTGTGCAGCAGGATGATATGGACAGCCTGCTTCGCCAACGCACTTAAAAATACTTCCCTGGGTGAAACAAGGGATGCATTGACTGTACCCACCGATATTACTTCGTCCCCAAGCAGGACGCACTGTGAATCATACATGCTTACAATCAGCTTTTCTTTGTTCTCATGCCGCAACTCTTCCATATAATATGCCGCAACCGAAGCCGCGCTATTTAATGAAACTTCACGGGCGCGTGTCGCCTTTGTCAGCCGCCTTGTGATCTCCGCAAGGCATTTTAGCTGGACGGCTTTGACTTCGCCGATGCCGGGAATGGATTTGAGCTCTTTGATGCTTAAGCGGTAGAGGTTTAAAAGGCTCTTTTCTTTGTAGTTCAAAATCTCCTGCGCAACTTCAATTGATTGTCTCCCTGCAGTCCCGGTACGGATGATAACAGCTAAAAGCTCTGCGTCAGATAAGTGCCCTGCCCCGAAACGAAGGCATTTTTCGTAGGGTTTCTCGGATTCCGGTAATTCTTTTACCGTGAAATGTTGGTTCATGGAATGTCCTTTCTATCCCCTGCCTGTTGGGTTCGATCGTAAATTCCAGATTTTATTCTACCACATTAGATCCTTATTAACAAGATTTTGCTCATAAAGTTTTTGTAACGACATTAAAATTCCGAATTTGGCATGGCTAAAAGTCAGCCCGCCCTGAAAATAAACGGTATAGGGGGGCTTGACTGGCCCGTCGGCGCTCAGCTCAATAGAAGATCCTTGCACAAAAGCCCCTGCCGCCATAATAACGTCGCTGTCGTAGCCTGGCATAGCCCAGGGTTCCGGCGTTACATACGAATCCACCGGGGCCGCCGCCTGGATACCTTTGCAGAATGCAATCATGGCTTGCGGCTTGTGGAACGTAACTGCCTGGATGATATCGTGCCGGCTTTCTGTACTGTTTGGCAAAACGTCAAACCCCAGGGCTCCATAGATGTTTGCCGCAAAAACCGCGCCCTTTAGCGCCGCGTTTACGACTGTTGGGGCAAGAAAAAGGCCCTGGTAAAATGACTGGATAACGCCCAGTGAAGCCCCGACCTCTTTGCCAAGGCCAGGAGAGGTCAAACGGTACGCCGCGTTTTCTACGCATTCTCTTTTACCTGCGATATACCCCCCAATTGGCGCTAAACCGCCGCCTGGATTTTTGATAAGCGATCCGACGATGAGATCAGCCCCTGCCTCAAGCGGCTCTTTTTCTTCGACAAATTCACCGTAACAGTTGTCTACCATACAGACAATGTCTGGTTTAATGGATTTTAAAAATGTAACCAGCTCCCCAATTTGGGCAACGGAAAGCGTTGGCCTTGCCGCATAGCCTTTGGAACGCTGGATCGTGGCAAGCTTTGTCTTTTCGCTGACTGCTTCCCTGATTTTTTCGTAGTCAAGGCTTCCATCGGGGAGCAAATCTACCTGGCGGTATGTGATGCCATATTCCGCTAAAGATCCTTTTGCCGGACGGATACCAATAACGCTCTCAAGCGTATCATATGGCTTTCCGACCGGGGAAAGCAGCTCGTCCCCTGGACGTAAGTTTGATAAAAGCGCAAGGGCAAGGGCATGTGTGCCACAAGTAACCTGTGGGCGCACAAGCGCGTCCTCGGCTCCAAAACATGCGGCATAGACAGCTTCTAGGGTATCCCGGCCCAAGTCATTGTAGCCGTATCCGTTTGTCGCCTGAAAGCATTCTGCGCTGACTTTCGCTTTTTGCATGGCTTTTATAACTTTAAGCTGGTTTCCTTCCGCTACCTGATCATACGCGTCAAAGCGGGCCTTTAATTTTTCTTCTATTTTCGCGCCAAAAGCATAGACTTGCTTACAGATCCCAAGGTTTTCATACTGCGCCTGTGTTGCTTTGTTATAACTCATTTACAATCCCCTTTTCTTCTAATATTGCCACCATATGTTTTATTATGGCGTCTGTATCGTATGCAAAATCCTGTTTGTTAAGCCATATAACATCCCGTTCCCTGCGGAACCACGTAAGCTGGCGTTTGGCAAAACGCCTGGTGTCACGCTTCAAAACAGATACGGCTTCCTCTAAAGGGCATTCCCCGTCCAAATAAGAAAGTATTTCTTTATAACCCAGCCCCTGCATGGATACCATGCCCTTATGGCAGCCCTTCCTTTTTAACGCTTCCACTTCCGTAAGCAGCCCCTGGCGCAGCATTAGCTCCACACGCTGTCCGATTTTATCGTATAACCGTTTCCGATCGTCATTTAATACAAAGTAAGCAAACTGATAAGGGGATGCTTTTTGCCGCTCTGCCTCATTGTGCTGTGAAATGGGGTAGCCATTTTGACGGTAAAACTCCAGTGCGCGGATTACGCGTTTGATATTGTTGGGATGGATGGCATTTGCGGACGGAGCGTCCACCTTGGCCAGTTCTTCATGCAGCTTGACATTGCCATAACAACGGGCAAATGCTTCTAGTTCTTCCCGGATTTTTGTGGAAGCTTCTTCCTTGGAAAAATCAATTCCGTAAAGGACAGACTGGATATAAAACCCCGTACCCCCGACAATCATGGGGATGCGCCCGGCAGCATAGATTTCTTCCATGTATGAAGCCGCCAGCTTTTGAAATAGGACAATATTAAATTCCTCATCTGGATCCAGTTCGTCAATCAGGTAATGCGGGATCCCCTGCATTTCTTTGGGCTTTACTTTGGCCGAGCCGATGTCCATATGGCGGTATACCTGCATGGAATCCGCAGATATAATGGATCCGCCTATTTGTTTTGCCAGCTCTATAGAAAGCGCTGTTTTGCCGGATGCGGTTGGCCCTGCGAGTACAACGAGCGGTGGTTTCATATTATACAATCCTCTTAAATTTCTTTTCGATTTCGTATTTGCCCATAGAGATAATAGTAGGCCTGCCATGCGGGCAAAAATACGGGTTATCAAGTTCTAATAGCTCTGTTATTAAAAGCTCTGCTTCCTCGGGCTTTAGAGCGTGGTTGCCTTTGACAGCTGCCTTGCAGGACATGGATGCAATTTTTTCAAGCGCCAGCTCTGGTGTGGAAGCTTTTTTGATTTCTTCATGGGAGTCTAAAATTTCCAGCAAAACCTGTCTGGCGTCTAAGCCAAATAAATTGCCGGGAACGCCGCAAACAGCATATTCCCTCCCGCCAAACGGCTCTATTTCAAAGCCAAGCATTTTAAGGTGCTGCCCTAATACAGTAAGCGCCTGCTCCTCCTGAGTGTCCAAAGAAAGGATCATCGGCGGGGACATAAGCTGCGTCGTGAAATCCTTTTCTTTTAAGGAGCGTAGTGTCTTTTCATACAGCACTTTCTCATGGGCGGCATGCTGGTCAATTATAAAAAGCTTTTCGCCGTATTCGACCATCCAGTAAGTATCGAAAAGCTGGCCAATAATTTTGTGCTGTGATTTGGCTAGCTCGGAGAGGAATTTCCCTTCGTAGGAAAGCTCTTCCTGGACGTAGCCTGGCTTGGCGGTTAAAGCCATAGGTACGCTGTTTTCTAAAGCCTTGCCAGGGTATTTCGGCTCATATGCCGAATCCTTTTGTACTTCCGCTTTTAGCTGCTCCAAACGCTTTTTTTCAAACGGTTCCGGAAAACCGCCTTTCTGTTTTATTTCGGGCGCCGTCTCTTTTTTAGGGGCCGGCGTCTCCAAAATTGCCGTTTTAATATGCTCCTGCCCCATCAAAAGCCCCCGTATACATTCATACAGCTTATTATAAATTTCCTCCTGCGCATGAAACCGAAGCTCCATCTTTGCAGGGTGCACATTGACATCCAGCTGTTCCCCGGCAAACGTAAAATACAGCACGCAGAATGGATACTGATGCTGCATCAGAAAGCTTTTATAGGCATCCTCCAGGCTTCTTGCAATTAAAGGGCTTTTAACATATCTCTGATTGATAAAATAGTTCTCAAAATTCCGGTTCCCCCTAGATACAGCCGGCTTGCCAATAAAGCCAGTTACAGAGAAGCATTCGTTTTTTTCTTCCAGAGGAATTAATGCCGCTGTCATTTCCCTGCCATATATTTGGTAAATTACGTCCTTTGCATTACAGTTTCCAGACGTATAAAGCTTTGTCTGGTTATTTACAATCAACTTAAACGACACATCTGGGCGCGAGAGCGCAAGGCGCTCTACTAATGCGCTGATATAGCCTGCTTCTGTCTGCGGCGATTTTAGAAATTTCCGTCTGGCAGGCGTATTAAAAAAGAGGTTGCGGACCAGAATCGTCGTGCCATCCGGCGCACCGATTTCCTCTTTCTCTTTTTCCAAAGATCCTTCTATCACATAACGCACCCCAGTCAAATCCGGTATGGTTTTTGTAATCAGCTCCACCTGCGCAACAGCCGCAATACTAGAAAGCGCTTCGCCGCGGAACCCCAGGGAAGAAACATTTATTAAATCCTCCACGGACTTTATCTTGCTGGTAGAATGGCGCAAAAATGCTATGGAAACCTGCCCCTTTGGAATACCGCAGCCATTATCCGTAATACGGATAAACGATATGCCGCCCTCTTTGATTTCCACTGTTACTGCCGTAGCCCCAGCGTCTATCGAATTTTCGACTAATTCTTTCACAACAGAGGAGGGGCGTTCTACGACCTCCCCTGCCGCAATTTTATCTATCGTATCTTGATCCAATAATGCTATTTCTGCCATACCCGCCCTCCTGGTGATTTCTTGGTGTGATCTTGCCCATTAACCTACCATCGGTTTTTTACTTTATTTTGCAGCTGGAATAAACGGTTCATCGCTTCCATGGGAGTAAGGCTATTTATGTCAATCTCCCTAAGCTCCGCAATAATATCGTCATCCCTTATTGTATCAAATAGCGACATTTGCGCCAAATCCACTTCATCCGGCGCATTCCTTTTTTTCCTTGCCGCAGTATGTACCTTAATATTCCTTGCAATCCCGGAAATATCGTTTGCGCTTAGCTCCTCTACAATTTCCTTTGCACGCTCCAAAACGGATTCTGGCAGCCCCGCTAATTTCGCCACCTGGATCCCATAGCTCCTATCCGCCCCTCCTGGTACAATCTTACGTAAAAACACAATATCGTCGCCCTTTTCTTTTACGGCAATGCAATAATTGTTGACATTGTCAAGCTTCCCTTCCAGCTCCGTCAATTCATGATAATGCGTGGCAAATAACGTCTTTGCCCCCAAAAGCTTTGGATTACTGATATGCTCCACTACCGCCCATGCAATGCTAAGCCCGTCGAATGTACTTGTCCCACGCCCGATTTCATCCAATACCAAAAGTGAATCCTGCGTGGCGTTGCGCAAAATATTGGCAACCTCTGTCATCTCCACCATAAATGTGCTCTGCCCGCTTGCCAGGTCGTCCGATGCGCCGACCCTGGTAAAAATCCGGTCTACAACGCCTATATTGGCAAAATCTGCCGGAACAAAGCTCCCAATCTGCGCCATTAAAACAATAAGGGCTGTTTGCCGCATATAGGTGGATTTACCCGCCATATTCGGCCCGGTGATAATAGAAATCCGTTGTTTATTGCTGTCTAAATATGTATCATTGCTGATAAACATATCATTTCGGATCATATTTTCCACAACCGGATGTCGGCCGCCTTTAATATCAATAATGCCCTTGCGGTTTAACTTTGGCCTGCAATAGCGGTTTTCTTTTGCAACATGTGCAAACGAAGCAAACACATCCAGCTTCGCAATTGCTTTTGCTGTCTTTTGGATCCGGGCAACCTCAGCTGCGACTGCTTCACGGATTTCACGGAATAATTCATATTCCAGTACCGTCAGCTTATCCTCCGCACCTAAAATAACATCCTCCAATTCCTTTAATTTGGGTGTAATAAACCGTTCTGCGTTTGCGAGGGTCTGTTTCCTGGTAAAATAATCCGGAACCAGATCCTTATAGGAATTGGTAACTTCCAGATAATAGCCAAATACTTTGTTATATTTGATTTTCAGATTCTTAATTCCGGTTTTTTCCCGCTCCTCGGCCTCTAGCTGCGCAAGCCATGACTTGCCTTCAGTTTTAGACTGCCGCAGCTTGTCTATCTCCTTATTGTACCCTTCTTTTATAATTCCTCCGTCATGCGCCAAAACAGGCGCATCTTCTATGATCCCGCAGTCAATCATACTGGATAGATCTTTGAGCGGATCCAGCTCTTCCCGGATACTATGCATCAGACTGCTTTTAAAATCTGAAAGCAAGGCCTTAATCGGCGGCAGCATTTTTAGGGAATTTTTAAATGCCACCAGATCCCTGGGGCTTGCCGTCTGATAGGCAATGCGCGTCACCAAGCGTTCCAGGTCATAAATCGGGTTTAAATATTCCCGCAGCTCTTCCCTGGAAATCATCTGATTCCCCAGCTCTTCTACCGTGTCAAGCCGTGCGCATATCTCCTGCAGTTCAATAAGGGGCTGCTCAATATAAGACCGCAAAAGGCGTGCGCCCATGGCCGTTTTTGTCTTATCAAGCACCCAGAGCAGGGAGCCGCGCTTTGCCTTCTCCCGCAGTGTCTCCACCAGCTCTAAATTGCGCCTGGTAGAACTGTCTATCATCATAAATTTTCCCGTGACATACGGGTGGATGGCATTCATATGGGCCAGAGAATTTTTCTGCGTTTCATACAGGTAGCGAAGCAGGGCGCCCGCCGCAATACTGCCGCAGGCAAAATCATTTAACCCGATCCCTTCTAAGCTGTGGATATGGAAATGTTCCTTTAACGTACCGATGGCGCTGGCATCGTCAAAATACCAGGCATCCAGCGCGCCGACACAGATGTGCAGACGGTTTTTAATGTCGTCTAAATCAATGCCGCTCATAAAAAACGCTTCGTTACAGACAATTTCCGCCGGGCTGTATTTGTTGATCTCATCAATCAGCTTACGCTCTGTATCTGCTTCCGTCACATAATAGTCGCCTGTACTGACATCCGCAATGGAAATGCCGTATTTCCCGGCAAAGCATACGATACACATAATGTAATTATTTTTGGATTCATCCAAAGCCTGGCTGTCCGTATTTGTCCCCGGAGTTACGACACGGATCACTTCGCGCTTTACGATTCCCTTCGCAGTTTTGGGATCCTCGACCTGCTCGCAGATAGCGATCTTATAGCCTTTTTGTACTAAGCGGTTTAAATATCCTTCGACAGCATGGAACGGGACGCCGCACATGGGCGCACGCTTCGCCGCTCCGCAATTTTTGCTGGTCAGGGTAAGCTCCAGCTCCTTGGAAACAGTTTTGGCGTCTTCAAAAAACATTTCATAAAAATCGCCGAGACGGTAAAATAAAATACAGTCCTTATACTTTTCTTTTGTGGATAAATATTGCTGCATCATTGGTGTATATTCGTTCAAATTTATCTAACCTTCCATTTCTTTCAATTATCCATGGCAGATATTTTAGCATATGAAAAAATAAGATTCAACCAAAATCGTACGGTTTAAATTCTTTTGCAATAGTCTCTGCAATTTTTATCCCGTCTATAGCGGCAGACATAATCCCGCCTGCGTAGCCTGCCCCTTCACCGCATGGATATAGCCCCTGTATACTGCTTTGGAACGCTTCATCCCTGTGTATACGGACAGGGGAGGAGGTGCGGCTTTCCACTCCGGAAAGTATAGTATCAGCGCAGTTAAAACCCGGGATTTTCCTTGCAAACTGCTCCATCCCGCTTAAGAAGGAATCATAAATTTCTGCTCCAAATAGCGTATGCAAAGCCCCAAGCTGAGTCCCGCCCCGTGTAACACTGGAAAATCCGCCGTACGATTTGCTCGCCTGCGCCCGTTTAAAATCCCCATAAAGCTGCTGTAAAATTGCCCCGTCCCCCAGGCGGAACGCACCTTTTTCCAATTTCCGCTGAAACGCCACGCCAGATAACGGGCCTAGATCCGGGTAATCATTTGGCGTAACTGATACAATAATTGCGCTATTTGCATTTGCACTATCCCTTTTATGGTAACTCATGCCATTTACCGCCACGCCTTTTTTTTCAGACGAGGCATTGACAACATAGCCTCCAGGGCACATGCAAAAAGAATAAACCCCCCTGCCATGGCTGCCTTTTGCTGTCAGCTTATAGGAGGCAGGAGGAAGCAGCCCTGCAAAATCCCCATATTGGTTCCTATTAATCATCTCCTGTAAGTGTTCGGCCCGCAGGCCTACCGCAAACGGTTTTGCTTCCATTGGAACCCCACGCGTGTGCAGCATACTAAACGTATCCCTTGCACTGTGCCCTATAGCAAGCACCAGCACCTGTGTATCCATCCATGTTTTGCGGTTAAGTTCTATAGCCGTCACGCGCCCGTCCTGAATGCGTATATCAGTTACACAGGTTTCAAATAAAAATTCCCCCCCGTTTTCAATAATCTTGCGGCGCATGTCTGGAATCACCAAAGAGAGCTTATCAGTTCCGATATGCGGCTTTGCTTCATAACAAATCTCCTTCGGCGCTCCATGCTCTGTAAAAATGTCAAGTATTTTCCGGCTTCGCCCATGGGTATCCTTCACTAATGTATTGAGCTTACCGTCAGAAAACGCCCCCGCCCCGCCTTCCCCGAACTGCACATTAGAATCCGGATCTAAAAAACCTGTTTCCCAAAAAAGCTCTACGTCTTCCTTTCGCATATCCATTGTTCTTCCGCGTTCAATTACGGCCGGGGCATATCCCGCCCCTGCCAGCATATAAGCGCAAAAAAGCCCTGCCGGGCCACAGCCAACTATAACCGGGCGGCAGGAGAGCCCTTTTAACCCGGAAACCAAAAACTGGTACGGCTTTGTTTCCAGAAGGCATACGGCGCCGCTGCAAAGCCTGTTAGCAATTTTTTTATCGTTTGTAGTAGATGCTTCTACTGTATATACAAATTGTATAGCCCTCTTTTTGCGCGCGTCAAGGGACTGTTTTACAATACGGTAAGATAGCAATTCTTCTTTTGGGATATGGAGTGATTTTAAAATCTTTTCTTCCAGATCCTCTTTTGTATGGGAAACCGGAAGCTTTAGCTGTTGGATTTGTAGCATAAAATGCCCCCTTTTATAAAAATGCCGTTAATTACATATCCTTTTACAGGCCCGCCACTTCCCCTGCAAACAAGAATACCGCCTCTTTTACAGAATTACCTTGTGGTATTATATCAAAAGGGATACAGGGTGTAAAGCCTGAAACATTCGTAGCCATGGAATACATCTTACTATCTATCATATCTTAATAAAAAAAGGATTTTTATGGATCAGGAACAACTCGAATATACACCTACTGCCTTTGATGTCGAAACACAATCCAGAAACATCCAAATCCTAAAAAGCATCATCCCATACATGGATGGCCCCAGGCAGCGGAATTTTGCAATGATGGTTAAATTCCTCGAATTAAGGAACGTCGCCTCCCTCTTTGGCAGGCAGTCCGTATCTTTAAGCATGTGTTCTACGGACGACCCTTCAGAAAAACGGATGCAGCTACTTACGGATATTAAGAAATTTTGCACCCCAGCAGAACAGGATTCCATCGACATGATGCTCACGGCAATGCAGATGTTCTCATCTTACGACACGTTTTTTCACACGCCAACCCCAGAATAGAAAGGAATGCATAAGGTATGGATTTTGACTTTTTAAAAAATAACGAAAACTTCAAAAACATTTCCCCGGAAAAAATAAATTTCCTAATGCAATTCGCCGCACAGAACAAATCCGGCAATGCAAAAGAAATGTCTAATATGATCCTTGGGGCTATGAACAATGCAAAAAAAGAAGGCATCCAGTTTACACCAAACGAAACCGACCTGATTATTGAAATTTTAAAACAGAACATGTCGCCTGAAGAACAAAGAAAAGCCGATCAGCTATTAAACCTGATGAGGAATTTAAAACGAAATTAAAAGCCAAAACGGCAGCCGTACAAAACACATACGGCTGCCATTTTATAGGTTCCTGCCTGGCAAGGACCAATTATTTTGCTACAATATTGATAATCCTGCCCGGCACATAAATCTCACGGATTACATTCCCCGTAAGCTTATCTTTAAGCGCGGCCTTGCCCCGTGCAACTGCTTCTTCCTTTGCACAGTCTTTTGGCAGAGTGACGGTTGCCTTAGTCTTGCCGTTAATTTGTACAGCAATTTCTACTTCATCGTCTTCCATTGCCTTTTTGTCATAAGACGGCCAGCCGCAATGGAATACAGAACCGCTATGCCCCATTTCCTGCCAGAGCTCTTCACTGATATGAGGCGCAAACGGAGCCAAAAGGCGTATAAATGTCTCTAACGTCTCCTTATCTACACCGCCGTTCCTTGCCATCTCAATGAATTTATTATTGTATTCCATAAAACCGGAAACTACTGTATTTAAACTAAAGCCTTCAAGCCGGGACGTAATATCGTACACCAGCTTATTGCGCAGCTTCACCAGTTCTTTTGTCTCTATGGCATTTTTATCCTTGTTGTCCATAACAAGGTGATAAAACCTCGTAATAAAACGGTATACGCCGTCAATACCCCTGTCGTCCCATTCACTGTCCAACTCGGGCGGGCCGACAAACAGCTCATAGAGCCGCAGTGAATCACAGCCGTAATCCCTGACCAAATCATCCGGGGATACTACATTGCCTTTGGATTTGCTCATTTTAATACCGTTTTTGCCTGTAATCATGCCTTGGTTAAACAGCTTCTTAAACGGCTCGTCAAAATCCAAAACGCCAATATCATTTAAAAATTTGGTATAAAACCTCGAATACAGCAAATGCAGCACCGCATGCTCGACGCCTCCGATATACATATCTACCGGGAGGTATTTATCCGCCTTTTCACGGCTAACAAGCTCTTGGCCGTTTTTGCTGTCCACATACCGGAGGAAATACCAGGAAGAGCCTGCCCACTGCGGCATTGTGTTTGTTTCTCTTTTGGCAGGCTTGCCACATTTCGGGCAGGGTGTATTTACCCATTCTGTAATATCCGCAAGCGGGGACTCCCCAGTCCCGGTTGGCTGGTAGCTTGTTACATCCGGAAGCAAAAGGGGCAGCTTATCTTCCGGCACGGGAACAGCCCCGCAGTCCGGACAGTGCACAATCGGGATTGGCTCGCCCCAGTACCGCTGGCGGGAAAATACCCAGTCACGCAGCTTGTAATTCGTTGTTTTCTTGCCAAGGCCGCGCTTTTCTATCATTTCAGGCGCCTTTTCTTTTAATTGGGCGGACTCCATGCCATTCCAGTCACCGGAATTGATCATTGTGCCAGACGCTTCCGTATAAGCTTCTGTCATATTTTCGATTTCTTTGCCGTCCTTCGCAATAACCTGGACAATCGGAAGGCCAAATTTTTTGGCAAACTCAAAATCCCGGTCATCATGCGCAGGCACGCACATAATCGCCCCCGTTCCATAATCCGCCAATACATAATCGGAAAGCCAGATGGGGACTTTTGCCCCGTTTAACGGGTTAACAGCATAGCTTCCGGTAAATACGCCTGTCTTTTCCTTGTCCTGCAGGCGGTCAACAGAGGATTTTAAGGAAGCCTTATAAATGTAGCTTTCCACTGCTTCCCTTGTTTCGTCTGTGGCAAGCCCTTTCGCCAGCGCGTGCTCTGGTGCGAGCACCATAAACGTCGCGCCATAGAGGGTGTCTGGACGTGTTGTATAAACCGTAATGCGATCCTCTTTTCCGTCTACCGCAAAATCGACCTCTGCGCCGTGGCTTTTTCCTATCCAGTCGGTCTGCATTTTTTTGACCTTTTCTGGCCAGTCCAGTTTATCCAAATCGGAAAGCAGGCGCTCGGCGTATGCGGTTATCTTTAACATCCACTGCTTTAGGTTTTTCTTTGTCACGTCTGCGCCGCACCGCTCACATTTGCCGTTAACAACCTCTTCATTGGCAAGCCCTGTCTTACAGGACGGGCACCAGTTGATCGGCATCTCCTTTTCGTATGCCAGGCCGTGTTTAAACATCTGCACAAAAATCCATTGTGTCCATTTATAAAATTCCGGATCCGTTGTATTGACTTCCATATCCCAGTCATAGATAGCTGAGATCTCCTGAATCTGCTCTTTAATCTTAGCTACATTGTCCGCCGTCGATTTGGCTGGATGAATCCCCATTTTAATCGCGTAATTTTCTGCTGGAAGCCCAAATGCATCCCAGCCCATAGGATGGATTACATAATAATCCTGCATCAGCTTATAGCGGCTCCATACATCAGAAATCACGTATCCACGCCAATGCCCGACATGAAGCCCGTTTCCAGACGGATATGGGAACATGTCCAGGCAGTAGTATTTTTCTTTCTTTCCATCATTGATATTGATTGGGTCTGCAGCCCAGTTTTTACGCCATTTTTGTTCAATGGCCCTGTGGTTATAAGGTGTTGCCATACTATTTCCTCCTAAAGAAGATGATTTATATACATCGCACTTTTCTTGATATTTCCATTCAAATTTTATCATACAGTATGGATTTGTCAAGATAAAACCGATTCCTTTGGCAGCACCAGAATTTCATCTACCGGAGAAGCAGACGTCCCTTTTCCGTCTGTCCCTTCCAGGTACTTCTCCCCTGCTGATTCAAATAAAATATAAATCTCCCCGTCCACCAGTTCAAGCTCTTCCGAACACGGCGGCATTTCTACTTTCATCATTGGCTTGCCCGGGTTTTTATCTAAATGGGTAAGCGATTTGTAAACTTTTAAATAAGAAGATTTTCTTCTCCCGTAAGAAGCGCTGATATATATTTTTCCGTCTTCGTCAAATGCAATCCCCTGTACCTTCTCGGGTATCCGCCAGTTTCCCGCCTGTTTTAACCCGTCTGGTGTAATACGGTATGAATACACCCTGGAATAAAACAGCCTGGTATGCGTCGCTACCCATAATTTGCCATCGTGATACGCAATACACGACGGAATGTTTGATACCGAAACCTCCTCAAACCATCTAAAACAGTCCACTACCTGCCGCGGCTTTTTAGACGCTGTTTGCCGGATGACAGAGTACGGGATCCTTCCTAGCGTACCGCTGCCAGAATGGCATACCCAGACATTTTCACCGTCAAATGCCAGGCCGCCCATATGGCTGTTTTTTTTGACTCCAACCGTGGCGCAGTATTCCCCTGTCACCCGGTCAAAGACATGGATGCAGCCAAGCCCGCCGCCATAGTTGCCGCTATAGGCGCTTACTAACAGGTAATCCTCCGTCATACAGATCCCCTGTAAGCACTGGCTGGTTTCAGTGATGCGCTTTTCCACGGCATCCGTTTCCCTTGTAGAAGGCATGCCCGGGATTTTAACGTTTTTTAAAAAACGATATGCGCAGTCTTTTAATTTCTTTTGCCCTGGCCTTTTAGAAGCCGTATTCCGGTATGGGTACATCTGCACATTGTGTTCCCCATCGATGGACTTCGTCCACTTGGCATACAACATACAATCCCCGTTGCCGCGCACATCCTCTCCGGTTGCTTTGTGCCAGAAGCCACTGTCTAAATACCATCCGGCAAAATTATACCCCTCCTTAACAGGAATTGCGAGCGCAGCCTGCAAATCCTTTCGACTGGCATTTGCTGTGCCGCCCTCATCAAAAGCCCCTCCATTTAAAAAATAACAAACCTCAAATCCGCCTGCAGATCCAAATTCCTTTATCACCCTGTTTTCCCCCGAAAAAAGGCTGGAATCCTGACTGAGCCTGTACGCCCTGTCCACATACGGATCCTGCAGCACAAAAATAACCACCAACAGCACAGCCAAACATTTTTTGTCCATACTATACGCCCCATTTCACCTAATATGGTTTTTCTGAAAAATGTGGCCCTTTCTGCCCCTCCTACAGAAAGAACCACCGTTTTTCATTCATGTAATAGTTTGCTGTTTCTTTTAAAATTTATTCTGCGCTGTCTAATTTGTTCGCCCTGGCTGCAATTTCCTTTTCCTGGATATCCGAAGGAGCCTGCTCATACCTTGCAAATTCATAGGAATAATCCCCTGCGCCTCCTGTCATAGAACGCAAATCGGTGTTGTAGCCAAACAATTCCATGCTCGGCACGTCGGCAATAATTTCCTGCTTGCCTCCCTCAATTGGGTTCATTCCAAGCACCCTGCCTCGGCGTTTGTTCAAATCGCCCATAACATCACCGGTATAGGCATCCGGCACAACTACCTTTAAGGATACGATTGGCTCTAGCAGTACCGGAGAAGCTTCTAAGAACCCCTTTTTAAAGGCCTGGCGGGAAGCCGTCTTAAATGCCATTTCGGAAGAATCAACCGGATGGTATGATCCGTCGTAAAGCACAGCTTTGACGCCGACAACCGGATATGCGGCGAGAGGCCCTTTTAATACGGCATCCTGAACGCCCTTCTCAACTGCCGGGAAGTAATTCTTCGGTACGGCGCCTCCGACTACAATCTGGTCAAATTCATATGCCTCTTCCATATTGCCGGAAGGCTCAAATGTCATCTTAACGTGCCCATACTGCCCATGGCCGCCGGACTGTTTTTTGTATTTGTATTCCACATCGGATTTTTTGCGGATGGTTTCACGGAATGCAACTTTCGGCTTTGAAAGCTCCACTTCGATCTTATATTTGCCCATCAGCTTGCTTACCACTACATCCAGATGCTGCTCTCCCATCCCATATAACAGGGTCTGGCCATTTTCACTGTCATTGACGCTCTTTAAGGTCAAATCCTCTGCCATCAGCTTCTGCAATGCCTGGGAAATCTTGTCCTCATCCCCTTTATTTTTCGCCTGGTAACGCATATAGGTATACGGTACGGGCATTTTAGCCGCTATGTAATGGATGGGGTTTGCTTTTGTAGAGAGGGAATCGGTCGTGGAAGTATTGCTTAACTTCGCCAGCGCCCCAATGTCTCCGGCATGGATTTCTTTGACTTCCTCTGCTTTATTGCCCCTTAATACATACAGCTTGCCGATCTTTTCTTCGGTACCCTTTTGGTAATTATACAGCACGTCGTCTGTCTTAAGCACTCCAGAATTGACTTTGAGCAGAGAATATTTGCCAATAAACGGATCGACAATTGTCTTAAATACATAAGCAGATTTTGCCTTGGAAAAATCGTAGTCTGCCTGGAACACTTCATTTGTCTTGGCGCTGATCCCTGCGCAGGTCTTCTTGTCCGGGCCTGGAAGATATTTCACAATATCCACCATTAACGTATACTGGCCCCTCGCCAGTATATTGGAGCCCATCATAACCGGTACGATACTTCCGTCCGCCACATTAACACGCAGCGCCTGGCGGATCTCATCCTCAGAAAACTCTTCGCCGCCGAAATAGCGTTCCATAAACTCTTCACTAGTTTCTGCAACTGCTTCCATTAGCTCTTCGCGGTAAGTCTCCAGGTTCTCCCTGGAATAATCAGGCACATCGGCTTTTTCTACCTGCCCGTTGTCCTTCCAGCGTTTTGCGCGCTGCTGCAATACATTTACATATCCTACGAACTGCCCGTTTTCACGGATCGGCAAGTGGAACGGCGCTATTTTCTTGCCGTATAAGTTCTGCAAATCTTCTATGACCTGCCGGTAGCTGGCTTCGTCAATATCCATATCAGTGACAAATACAATCCTGGGAAGCTTGTATTTTTCGCAGATTTCCCATGCTTTCTTTGTGCCCACTTCTATACCCGCTTTGCCGGATACGACAATAATCGCTGCATCGGCTACGGATGCGGCTTCCTCAACTTCACCGCAAAAATCAAAGTAGCCAGGTGCATCCAGAATATTAATTTTGGTATCTTCCCATATTATGGGGACGATTGAAGTGTTGATAGAGAAGAGACGTTTTATCTCTTCCTTGTCGTAATCACTAATGGTGTTCCCGTCGCTTACTTTGCCCATACGGGTTGTCATGCCTGCTAAATATGCCATTGCTTCTACCAGGCTGGTCTTCCCACACCCACCATGTCCGAGAAGTACCACGTTGCGAATCTTGTCTGTTGTGTAAACATTCATATAACAAATCCTCCATTCTGGTTCGTAACAGAAACTTGTCTTTTCACGATACCCTTTACATATAGTTATATTGTACTAAATTTCCAGATATATTACAACTATTTTATTGAAAAATACCAATTTCCATATTCTGAAAATTACAATGCGTCCAGTACTTCTATCTCCGCCTCCCTTTTAAACTCCTCTATCTGCAATGCATTCATCTTAGGAAGCTCTTCCAGGGAATGTATCCCAAAGCTGCGCAAAAAATCTTCCGTTGTTCCAAAAAGCATTGGCCTTCCCGGTGCGTCTAAACGCCCCAATTCACTGACAAGGCTGTATTCCACCAGTTTACTGACTGCATGATCGCAGGAAACCCCACGGATTTTTTCGATTTCTGCTTTCGTCACTGGCTGCTTATATGCAATAATGGAAAGCGTTTCTAATAGTACGTCCGTAAGGACATGTTTTTTGGGCTGCTTAGCAATCCGGATCAGGAAGTCATAAGCGCCTGGCGCCGTACACATCTGGTAGGCGCCCTCCAGCTCTATAATCCGCATCCCGCGTCCAGATTCTTCGTACTCCTGCGCCAGTTCCTCTATTAGGCATTTCGTCTGGCCTATATCTAATTCCAACGCCGCGGCTATTTTATCCAGCTCCACAGAGTCTCCCATAGTAAATAATATAGATTCTATCGCTGTCTTATATATTTTTTCTTCCATTTAAAACCTCATGCCTGCGCGGCCATGCTGGACTCAATTATAATCTCGTCAAACAGGCCCTCCTGCGTAATCCTGATTTTCCCCATTTTCATCATCTCCAAAATTGCCAAAAAACTGACAATTACTTCCATTTTACTGCTTTTCCCTTCCAAAAGGCTCTGGAAGGAAAAACGTTTGTGGGCGGCCGCATACTGTTCTAGGTATGCCATCTTTTCAGCCAAAGAAACTTCCTCTTTTTCAATCCTGCCAAAGCCCGACCTGACCTGGTCGATTTTATTTTCCTGCCTGCGTAATACCGAACGGAAAATTTCATGCAGCTTATGTAGTGTAAGCCCGGACATTAACTGCCCTAAATCTACCGGTTCTTCATATGCCATAACTTCCGGCGGCAAGGTAGGCATTTTAAATAGGATTTTTTCTGCATCCACCTGGCGGTCTTTTAATTCATAAGACATGCATTTGTACATTTTATATTCCAAAAGCTGCTGTATAAGCTCAGCCCTTGGGTCTTCCTCTTCCCCATCTTCATTTACAGCCTTAGGGAGCAGCATTTTGGATTTAATCGCAATCAATGTAGCCGCCATTACCAGAAATTCACTCATAATATTTAAATCCTGCCGCTTCATTTCCCTGATAAACTCCAGGTACTGTTCTGTAATCTCAACAATCGGGATATCGTAAATACTGACTTTATTTTTATCAAGCAAATGCAAAAGCAAATCCAACGGGCCTTCAAATGCTTCTAATTTTACCGTTAACTCCATGCACTACCTTTCCTTTTTACAGATCAGACTATAAACAAACTATATTCTAGTTGATTTTTGCCCAAAATGCAAGGCTCGGCCATAAGAAGCCCAAAAAAGGCGGATTAGAGCGTGTTACAGGTGAACAGACGGCAAAGCCGCCAAACCAAGACAGGCCTGGGAGATCTCGCTCATACTCCAACGAAACCAGTAAAAGCTTCTGTAAGTAAAATACAAATTTCGGTCATAAAATTTTAACAATCCGATTAGAATATAACAGAGAATTTGTAATAATACGGAGGTTTTATGATGCAATCCTTCCTGTCCCTTTTCTTAAGCTTACACCTGCTTCTGGGAGCTGTTTTCACCCCTTTCACCCAGTCTTTGGGCTACCACCTGCTGCCTGCGGGCGAAGAACCAGCGCGGCTTTCCACAGCGCCTGTTATGCTTCCTACAGAAGAAAAAACATCAGAAGAAAAGAGCCAAAATCCGGCACCTGCCGAAACGCCGGATCAGGCGCTTTCTTCGTCTATTACTGCTCCAAGCGCTGTTTTGATGGAGATGTCCACTGGGGCTGTCGTTTTTGAAAAGAATCCGCACGCTATCCGGCATCCGGCAAGCATAACCAAAATTATGACGCTGATTTTGATTTTTGAAGCCATAAAAAAAGGCAGCATCCATTTGGACGATAACGTAACGGTATCTGAGCATGCTTCTGGCATGGGCGGATCACAGGTATTCCTTGAAACCGGGGAAACGCAGACGGTTGAAACACTGATTAAATGTATTAGTATTGCAAGTGCAAACGATGCTTGTGTGGCCATGGCTGAATTCATCAGTGGTAGCGAGGAAGCTTTCGTTGCTGAAATGAACCAGAAGGCCAAAGACCTGGGGATGAAAAACACCACCTTCGTCAATTGCTGTGGCTTAGATGCTGACGGCCATATGACTACCGCTTACGATGTAGCTCTAATGTCGCGTGAGCTTACAGTACGCCATCCCGAAATACACAATTACTGTACCATATGGATGGACACTATGACCCATGTAACTGCAAAAGGTGAAAAAGAATTTGGCTTAACAAACACCAACAAGCTAATCCGCCAGTATGAGTATGCGACAGGCTTAAAGACAGGGTTTACAGGGATTGCCAAGTACTGTGTTTCAGCAACTGCTGAAAAAGACGGTATGAAAATGATTGCCGTTATTATGGGGGCCGAAACGATTCCATACCGTACAAAAGATGCCATTACACTTTTAAATTACGGATTTTCTAAATGTCAAATTTATACAGACCAACACAAAGAAGCCCTTCCCTCCCTTCCGGTAAAACGTGGTAAAGCGGATATGGTTGCCCTTACATTCCAAAATCCGTTTCAGTATTTAAATACTAACGGAGCAGATTTAAATACAATTGAAAAAGAACTTTCCCTGCCAGATTCGGTAGCAGCGCCGGTAAAAAAGGGTGATAAAATCGGAGAAGCCGTCTACCGGCTTGGAACAGAAAAAATCGGCTCCGTAGATATCCTCGCCGCCGAGAATATTACAGAAGCCGTTTTTTCAGATTATTTGATGGACATTTTCATGCGGTACTTTGCATAAAAAAGATTATTTTACCGAAACAAATTTATGTGTCCGTTCAGCTTCCGCCCTGGTTTTTCTATACCAGTAGTAGTCGCCCTGCCCTTTTCCATAATTTTGAATTTCCACATCCACGTCGTAATAGTATGTAACACCGCCTACAACAGCATAATTCCAGGAATGCGGCGGCTTTGTCCCGTTTCGGTTCAAGTAATAGCCGCTGCAGATACCTGCTTCAACACCCACATGGTTGCATAAAATCTTAAAAATGGCTGCATTGTCTGTACAAACCCCTAATCTTCGTTCCATGCACCATTTACGGCGGATCATATCGTAATCATAACTATATGTCAGCTCCCCGCTTGCCATAAGATTATCCGTTTTTTTGCGATAGGCTTTGATTTTCTTTTTGGAGGAAGCCAAATTAAAATAAGTTTGATACGCACCACTTCCATTATAATGCACATGCTTTTGGTTGACAGTCATCCAGTGGTAAATGCGCTTTACTTTTTCATCATCGCTCAAAGAGTCCTTTATTTTGGCCTCTTTGCAGATCTGCTCTGCCATATAGTCAACTTCTGCATCCCCTGTCAGCATAGGGATGCCTTTGATGTTGTCTTGGGAAGTTATTTTAAAGGATATACTTTTCGTGGAAACCGGCAGGGACGGATCCTGGGGAATGACGCAGACTTCTATAGTATACTTCCCTTTTTTGGCATATTTTTTATAGGATGCTTTTGCCTTGTTCTTTTTGCCAGGCTTTCCATTCCATTTGTACTCTATGTACCCACCTAGGCTGGCCTTGTATTTTTTTTGGAAAATATATTTTCCTTTGTTGTTATAAATCCGAATGCGTATTGTGGCAGCAGCCCCGTTGGTATTTACTTGGGCTTTTATCTGCATAGATTTCCCTTTGCCTGGGCAAAAACCCGCCTTGCCTGGAACAACGGTAAGGGCTTCTACCATTCCACCCTCTTGTGCACATGCAGGCTGTGGCAGCAACAGGCTTATGGCAAAGCAGAATAAAAACATCATTAAAATTTGGGAAATAGGGTATTTTTTCATAAAAAAGTTTTCCTCCTTTTGTATTTCGGTTACATTAATGGCGCAAACAGGCGAAGTACACTTTGTACGGCACGGATAGCAATATTTCTGTTTTTACAAAATTCCAAAGATATTTCGTTCGATCTGCTAATGGTGTCTAACGCATCCTGTTTGATCTGCATTACGGCCTGGGAACGGTACATAAAAACACCGCATTCAAAATGCAGGTACAAGCTTCTGTAGTCTAAGTTTACTGTACCGACTGTAGCTACTTTATCGTCGCAGACAAAACACTTTGCATGGATAAAGCCCGGTGTATACTGGTAAATCCGTACACCATTCTGGATTAGCTGTTCGTAGTAAGACTGGGTCAAAAGAAATACTAATTTTTTGTCTGGAATATCCGGAGTGACAATCCTGACATCAATTCCACATTTTGCAGCGTTTTGTAGCGCAATTGTCATTTCATTATCCACTATCAGATATGGTGTAAAAATATAGACATACTTCTTGGCGTGGTTGATGATATTTAAATAAATATTTTCTCCAACATTTTCGTGATCTAACGGAGTATCGGAATATGGCTGCACATAACCGTCCGCTGGATTAAGCTTTTTGTTGTAAATCTGAGGCAGATAGTCCAGATAATCTTCTGATGTTTCTTTAATGTAATTCCACATTTCCAAAAACATAGTCGTTAAACTCCAGACCGCTTCGCCTTTGACTTCTATTCCAGCATCTTTCCAGTAGCCGAACCTCACTTTTTCGTTGATATATTCATCGGCAATATTAATCCCACCGGTAAACCCGACCTGACCGTCTACTACTAGGATTTTGCGGTGATCCCGGTTATTTAAAATGATAGATAAAATCGGCCGAAATGGATTAAATACCGCATATTCCACACCGATTGTACGAAGCGTTTCCCCAAAATCCTTAGGCAGTGTTTTAATACAGCCAAAATCGTCGTAAATTAAGCGTACGCACACGCCTTTTTTTACTTTTTCTTTTAAAATAGAAAGGATCTTCTGCAGCATCTTCCCATCTTCAATAATAAAATACTCAAGAAAGATAAATTTTTCTGCACGCCGCATAGATTCTAGCATATCCTCGAACATAATTTCCCCGCAAGGATAATATTTTGTCTTGGAATTTTTATATAGCGGAAACTGCGCCCAGTCACGGATATATTTTGACTGCTGCGCCACGCCAGGGTCAGCGGCTTTTAAGCCTTCTATTGCGTCAACGTCTGTTTTCAGGCACGCTGATACTTCCCGGTGCACGGCGTCCATGCGCTTCTGTGTCTTCTTTGTAAGCTCGGATCGTCCAAACGCCGCATACAATGTAATACCCAATAGCGGCATTGCAAGAATGGTAAAAGTCCATACCAGTTTGTAGTAGGGGTTGCTCCAGTTATTGATCACCGTCAATGCAACGATATAGGAAAGGACGCGGATTCCAAAATCGACAAATGTAAAACGAATGCTGAAATCATACAGCGTAAAAAATATCCAGGAAAACTGCAGAATAATTGCGAGCGCCACCATAAATACCCGGTTAAATAAGATGCTGCCAATCCGTTTCATAGATGCCTCCTAATGCTTTGTCCACGTCATTTGAATTCTATTCTACAACAAACGGTCTAAATATACAACACCCCAATATCCCCTTTCTTTTGCTTCTGCAATCCGTACCGTACGCTCATATAACCGTAATTTTACTTGCGCTGGCGTCATGTCCGGATATTTTTGCAAAAGCAAGGCCACAGCCCCTGCAATGACCGGAGCAGACATGGACGTACCACTTTTTGATTCATAGCCGTTCCCGCGCGCCGAACAGCTTCTGATCGCCGTACCAGGAGCTAAAATTTCTGGCTTTACAACACAGCATTCCGTAGGCCCCCTGCCGCTATATCCATTTTTTAAGCCCCTGCCATGTTTGGCATAATCATCGATACTGCCTACCGTAATGATACTTTTACACTGGCCTGGGACTGTGACGCTGTTTTTTCCGGGGCCGTTGTTGCCTGCTGCCGCTATAACGACAATCCCATGGTTCCAAGCTTTTTCTACTGCTGCAATCAGGTTTTCTTTTTCTTCTTCGTCCGCCGAAGGCAGCATCCCAACTGAAATATTTAGGATGCGGATATTGTATTCTTTCTGGTTTTCAAGAATATAGTCAATTGCCTTTAAAACCTGAGATGTATTGCCGTTTCCTTTACGGTCTAATACTTTTGCCACAAATAGGCCTGCTTCCGGCGCAATTCCGGCGTATACCCCCCTGCCTGCCCTTCCGCTCCCCGCAATGATGCCCGCTACATGTGTGCCGTGGCCATTGTCATCATAAGTCCGCACCCTGTTTTGTGTGAAGTCTTTAAATTTCAATATGCGGGTGTCAAAATCCATATGGGGGACAATTCCGGTATCCATCACGGCAACCGTAACCCCGCGCCCGGTGATCCCTCTCTGGTGCGCCTCATCAGCCCGTAATTTTTTCCGAACCTGATCCATTGCAAAACCCTTTTTCTTTTATTTTATGCGGATGGGGCGGGGGAGTTCCAAAGCGCCCATCGAGCGTGTTTAAAAAATTCTATTCGGCAGATGTACGCTTCATTTAGCATCTAAGGGGTATGGTATGCCAAATAAGGGAGTCATAGCGGCTATGTTGACTGAATTTATGCAGATTAAATTGCTAATGTTTAATCTGATGGTGTAAATGCTGCGCTAAGCAGGGCGTGCAGATGGTAGGAATGATTTGGGGCACGCTCTAATTCAAGTGTAGCATATGCCCATTGTTTTTCAGGTAATCTAAAAATGCAGTACATCCTTTTAAAATATCTGCGTATGTTATGTCAAAATTCCCAGTATACCATGGATCAGCAATATCTCTGCCAGAACCTGTAAAATGTAAAAGCTTATATATTTTTTTATCCCTGTCTCCGCCTGCAATTTTTATCATATTGCGGATATTGGCTGTATCCATGCCAATAAGATAGGCATATTCCTCATAGTCTGCTTTTGTCATCTGGACTGCATGGTGTGGAACAACGGGGATACCAACCTGTTTTAATTTGTTTACAGTACCATAATGGGGCGGATTGCCAATTTCATCGCGGCTGGTGGCGGCGGATGAAATGTAAAACAGGTCTGAAATGTTTTGTTGGGTTACTAAATGCGTCATAACGCTTTCACACATGGTGCTGCGGCAGATGTTGCCGTGGCAGACGAATAATATTTTTATCATATCTCAAAAACTCCTTGTATTTACTGTATTTCCTTGATTTATCGGCTTTTCCTGCGTCTTGCTTTAGTCTTTCGTCCGTGGCATATTGTAGTCTAAATTGGCATATCTTTGACCTCAAAAGTAGTAAAAAAAGTAGTAAATTGAGGAGAATCATGCCATTTTACTACTCGGCATTTTCCACCCGTTCCAGTTCCTCTTTCGCATCATCGTAACCGATGTGCGTGTAGGTATTCAGCGTTACTCCAATATCAGAATGTCCCATAAGATACTGAAGCGTTTTAGGGTTCATGCCGCTTTTCGCCATATTGGAACAAAAGGTGTGCCTGCATACATGGGGCGTGACCTTTGGCATCTGCACTTTATAGATACTGTTGTACTTCTCGCAAATGTGCTGAAAGTATTTCTCCCAATGCAGGGCTACCATCGGCATATCATTTTTGTCCAGATACAGAAAACCACATTTGCCGTCAATCACAGGCTCTTTTTTTACTTTCTTCCTATTCGCAATAATCCGCTGAAAACACGCATATACCTCATCGGACATCGGGATTTCCCTTGTGCCGCTTGTGGTTTTGGTATCCTCAATCACATATTCCATATTTCTTTTCCGCTGTAATTGATGGTTGACATTGATTTTCCTGTCCTGCATATCAATATCATTCAGCGTTAATCCTACAAATTCAGAAATGCGAAGCCCTGTTTTAAATAAAATGTAGATTCCGTCGTAGTATCTGCAAAAATGCTTGTCCTGCGCCACAAATTCCAGAAAAGCCCGTTCCTGTTTTCTTGTAATGGCTTCCCTTGTCACGCTGTCATTCACGACAACCGTGGCAAGCTGAAACTCAAACGGATTCTTGCGTATCAAGTCGTCATCGACAGCCATCTGGAAAGCAGGTCTGACAACGCCCCTTACGGAATGGATGGAACTGTAACCCCTCCCGTCCTGCTGTAATTTGATAAGCCAGCATTTTGCGTCCGACAGCTTTACTTTGTCAATCCGCTTCTTCCCGAAATCCTCTTTTTTGATGATGTTGACCACAAATTTATAATTGGCTTCGGTGTTGTGCCTTACCCCTGTTTTTTGTAAGAGGTATTTTTTTACCAGTTCCAGAACGGTCATTTCCCCGCCACGGGGAACAATCTCATCATCAAGGTCTTTCAGTATCAGCTTTTCTTTCTCTCTTAATGAAATGTCATCCCGTTTGCCTTGCGGCGTCTTGTCCGTCTTTTCCAGTTTCCAACTGTAAACAAATTGCTGCTTGCCTGTGGCATCAATGTATTTGAACGCATACCGTCCGTCTTGACGTTGGCTCTCTCCGTTGCGGAGAATACGGTTTTTACTGTCACGTCTTTTTCCGCTCATGTCAAATGCTCCTTTCATACAAAAAGAGCCCCGTCACGATATATTGTAGTATATCATAGACGAAGCCCTTTTGCCATCTTAAAAAAGCAGCATTTGAATCTGGAATGCCCAAAAGCGTCCGTTTCATGCTGCACAATATCTGTACTGAAATCAAAAGTTTCAGATTGCTGTTAATTCCCCTAAAAAATCTTCAAACTGTTTTCGTTTGATTAAAAATTTCACTCCATTCTGAATGATAAACCCTGTATCTAAATTGTCCGCAACAATCTTTCTTAATTTCTTTTCCCCAATATTAAAATAAGCCGATGCTTCATCAATGGTAAGACAGAATTTATCTTTTATTTCAACCTGTGTTTGTTCCGCCATGCACATTTCCTTTCATCACAATAAATTTATGGCTCGTTCTTGAGGGAAAAACCAAGACTTATGGCAAGAGCCTTATCAACCCTTGCCATCGTTTCAGTCGGCATCATTCCCATATATTGTTTCAGCCTTTTCTTATCTACTGTACGGATTTGCTCAAGCAGTACAACGGAATCCTTATCAAGCCCCTCAAAATCATTTACTGCGGTATGTGTCGGCAGTTTGGATTTTGTCTGCACCCTGCTCGTAATGGCTGCGATAATGACCGTCGGGCTGTGCCTGTTTCCTATATTATTGGAAATGATAAGTACGGGTCGTGTGCCGCTCTGCTCTGAACCGACAACGGGATTAAGTTCTGCGTAGAAAACGTCGCCACGCTTAATAATTCTGTCCATAGTGTCTGACCTCCTATTTTGATTTAGGCAGGAATACCCTGCCTATGTAACAGCCAGACGCAAGGAAGCATCTAAGGTCGGGAGAATATAAAACAAACTCTGTTCCATTGACCGCCCTGCATCTGGCTTTATGATAGAGAGCATTTTCTATTTGTCCTCGACACCCCGAAAATGCTGATGCGTGATTACGCAAGGGAAGTCACCAAACGGTCAGCAGCGAACTGACGCCACGGGAATTACACCCCAACTGTCGGTCTGACAGAGCCGCCCCCATTGCCTGCGGCGGGCTGGTTACCGCTCGGACTGTGGCTGGACGAGAGTATCATTGTCCTCTTTGTGGGTCTTGGCGAAATCGGGAGCTGCCCGATATTTTCAGTCGGTATTTTCCGCTCACCGCCTTTCGGCGGGTCATGGCGTACCGCTGCACACGCTTATGCTTATTACAGCCACAAAGAGAATGTATTTGGTGAATGGATATTCGGTTGTCAAAGAGCCGTCCCGTTCCTGCCATAAAGCGAAACAGGTGAAAGGGCTTAAGCCCCTTCACCTGTTTGCTCACTCACCAAAGGCTGCGTGTAGTGTAAATTTTAAAAAATCTTAAAATTCTTTTTCAGCTTTTCAACCGCAATATCCACGCTGAATTTTACCGCCCTTTTCGTGCAGCCCTCCAGCTTCGCAATCTGCTCATAGGTCAGCTCCCCGAAAAAGTACAGCTTCAGCCTGCGCCGCTGCACTTCTGGAAGTTCGGAAACCGCCCTATGCAGCTGCTCGTATTCGATGCTCTCTGAAACAATATCCTCAATCCGTTCTGCCTTATAAAAAGCTCTGTCATTCAGCGT
>QXXL01000267.1 GCA_009911505.1 Lachnospiraceae bacterium
GTTGCGTGTGCGTAATAGTTCAGCGTCATGGTGATATTGGAGTGTCCCATGATATACTGTAACGCTTTCGGGTTCATGCCCGCATTGGCTAAGTTGGTGCAGAACGTATGGCGCAGGGTGTGGGGTGTCATTACTTTGGGTAAGGCTTCCTCATGGCACTTGTTGTACTTTTTCGCAAGCCCCCGAAACATGGTCGCATAGTTCACATTCGTTTTCGGGCAGCCGTCCCGGTTGAGGAAAAGGAAATTGCTGTACCCGTCAATGGTGGTCGCTTTCGCTCCCTTGCGGTTCTCCAACACGCGCCCCAACGCTTCATACACTTTTTCACTCATTGGAATTTGTCTGATACCGCTCTGCGTTTTGGGCTTCTCTATGTAGTAGCCTGTTTCCGCGCTCCGTAAAAGCTGGTGGTCTACATTGATTACCCGGTTTTCAAAGTCAAGGTCGGTTTCAGTCAGCCCGCAGAGTTCGGAAATCCTAAGCCCCGTCCCCAGCAGTATGATAACCTCGTCACGGTATTTCTGATAGACGCTATCACTTTGCATAAAGGATAAAAGGCTTTCTTCCTGTTCCGCTGTGAGGGGTACTTTCGGCTCTGTGTCGTCCTCGATCACG
>QXXL01000268.1 GCA_009911505.1 Lachnospiraceae bacterium
ATTTTTCCTTATACAGTCGTCCTGTATCGCTGTGTAAAAAGCAGCTTTCAGAGAACGCTTGTCATTGCTTATGGTCTTGTAGGATATTCCCTTTTCTTTCATGCGCAACGCCCATTCTTTCGCGTCGGACAGTTTCACGCTGTCAATGGGGCAGGAACCAAGTTTATCCGCTTCCAGCAGCTTCATCAGCCGTTCGCGCCCCTTTGTGGTGTTATGCCT
>QXXL01000269.1 GCA_009911505.1 Lachnospiraceae bacterium
ATAAGCATATCTCCCGTCTTTTCTCTGGCTCTCTCCCGAACGCAAAATGCGGTTTCTATTGTCCCGTCTTTTCTCCGACATTGTTTTTGCTCCTTTCCGTGTCGGAAAGAGCCTTGATATGCCTACATTTATTATAGCATATTCAAGGCTCTTTTTCACTATCTTTTTCGCTAAATCGCGTCCAGTGTATCAATGACTTTTTCAAACTGTTTCCTCTTGATCTGAATACGGTTGCCGTTCAAGATCACCCAGCCCGCCGTGGGATTTTCTTCTGCAAGTTTCCGCAGCTTGTTTTCCCCAATGCGGAAATATTTTGACGCTTCCTCAATGGTAAGCGTGTACTTTTCCCAAATAGGCACATCAGCATTGTTCATTCTATAAGTCCCCCTTTCAAACATGGGTAAAAGGTTAATAGTTATAAAGGGGCTGTGATCGGACGGTTAGCAGCATAACCTCACGGGAGTTTCACCCCTGCATGGTTCTCATGCAGCCCTACCCATTGCCTGCGACGCTTTGAACGCTCGGA
>QXXL01000270.1 GCA_009911505.1 Lachnospiraceae bacterium
ATAAGGGAGTATCATTATATATTCTGCGCTGTCGTCGCCCGCAAGCTGCTAAACTTGCTCCCCGGCGTGGTGTTGGTCGCTCGGCTGTCCCGACAGGAAAAGAAAACCCCGCCGGGATAGTGTCGTGGCGCACCCGCCGTATGGCTCGGCGCAAAAGGGATGTATCCGATCTGCCCTATGCTGCGCCGCCGTTATCTTGCGCCGCTTTCTTTGTCAAGGTGCTTAAAAGGTTTTGCCGGGACGGGCAGCGGAAAGGGGGGACGCTGCCTGTCCTAAATCAGCTTAAACCTCGAATGAAAGGACAGCCCGCATGAGCTTTGACCGTAAACGGTCGCGTATATCCTCGTCAATGCCATAATATGTATTCCCGCGCTCGTCACGGAGTTTTCGCATTGATAAGGTGGCTATGTAGCTGTCATAATGATGTACGACGATCTGCATAGCTTCCGGGTCGCCCTTAGTGGCGGCTATGATTACCGGGTATGGCAGTAAGCCGTGCTCATCCTGTTCGGTGTTACCAGTCTTTCCCATAAGTGTGTTCCTCCAAATAGCGTTTTAAGAGATCAAAAGAGCTTGTCCGGCGGTATTGCACTGTGCTTCTCGGAATGTTTTGGAGTTTTGCAATCTCCGCGTCATTCATATCAAAGAAGTAGTACAGCAATACGGCTTCGCGCTTATCGTCCGACAAACTGTGCAGGGCTTCGGCAAGTAGCTTTGCAGTAATTTCCTTGCCGCCGATAACGAAAGACTGTTCCGCTTCATCATCTGCAAAATACTCGTCGCAGACGTAAAGCCTGTTTTCTTCCTCCGGCGACAGATCGGAAAAGGTAATTTCGCGTAATTGCCGCTGCTTTGTGTCCCTGTGGGCGTTCATAGCTTCATTCTTCAACGCCCGCTTGCAAAAGCCATTAAAAGCACAACGGATTTGCCATTGGGTACGATTAGGTTCGTTCATGTTCTCACCTCCTTTCGCTGCCGCGAAAGCGGGTGATTTTTTCTGATGTCCCCTTTCGTAAACCCTCAAACCATAAAAATTAAAATTGGACGTTGATTTCGGGGAATTTCTCAAAAAAAGTTTTGAGAAAATACAAAATGCGCCCGTCTGTAAAATGCAGACGGACGCAAAGGAATTGTAAGCAGTATTCAGTTGATTAGACAGTTCATATTCGTGGGTAGAATTTTCCCCGGCGGTGGACGTGCTTTTTTTGATATGTCAATGACCGTCGGATTTTGTCGATATGGTATGCGCTTCATGGCGGCTACCTCCTTTAGCCGCCGCTTTTAACAGTGATACCGCGTCATTCCTTGAGAAGATAAAAAGAAACGGCGGCTTTGATTTTTCAAAAGCCGCCGCGCCAAAAAGGGCGTGTGAAAATACCTCTGCTGTACGACGGCTTTTTTTCTTTTGCCGTCGTGCGGCAGACAAATAAAATTATTCGTTCAATTTATTATTCAAATGTTTGCTGCTATTGTCAGATAGATAAAGAAGATAAAAAAAGCAACATATAAAGAGCTAAGTATTAGAGCTGCTTTTGCTGTGGGTGTTCGGGTATTTTTGTTTTTCATCAAGTAGATTGCGAACACAAATCCAGCAACAATTATTAACGCATATACAGCAAAAATAATGTAAGTCCATGGGGCGATCATGCCAATTTTTAGTCGTCGAATAATGAACAACGTTAGCGGAAGTATACTCACACCCAAAGAAAGTTTATCTATGTTTTTTTTCATTCTTCCACTCCTTTACCCGGCTACTATATCCGCTTTTTTCAAATGACGTGTAGCCAAAACAATGAATATTACAGTATATATAATTATCATTGGTACAAATGTGACTATGCTTTCAACTGGTAAATTTTTGTCCTGTGAAGATAAGCCAAGAATGATTTGTGAGTAAGGAAACATACTGCTTAAACCAACAATATGAAACGCTAAACCCACAATGCTAAGACAAACTGCTAAACCTACTGGAACAGCAAAGCTCCGTATCCGCATAGACAAATAAAGTTGTACTGCTCCAACACTCAAAGCAGAAAACCAACCCATAAAAAGCCACCACACCATATTGATAGGAACAGGTTGCGTGAAATGGAAAATAAATTTCCCTACAATCAATACAAATATCATCAAAAGAGCCTGTGCTATTAGGATAGATTTTGCCAGTACAGCCAGCTTTGCAATAAAGACTGTTGGACGGGAAAGCGGCATAGTCATTAAACTATTCCAATTATGGTTTGTATGCTCCAACCTCCATAAGTAGGAAGCGCAAATCGCAATTAGGATAGGAAAAAAGAAATATCCATAAAACAATCCTGTTTGTAACCAAAGTTGCTGCCATACCGCACCGTCATATA
Organism: Lachnospiraceae bacterium; assembly: GCA_009911505.1. Classification (GTDB taxonomy): domain Bacteria; phylum Bacillota; class Clostridia; order Lachnospirales; family Lachnospiraceae; genus Roseburia_B. The sequence continues at coordinate 2,355 of QXXL01000270.1, forward strand.
AATTTGCAGAAGCATTGATACCGTAAATAATTGCGCCAATCATGGCAGTTAATAGGGGCAGAATAATAACGGCTACCCATATATTAGAATGGCGGCTTTTTAAGTTTTCTGCGCGAATTGCATTGATAAGCATTTATATCCCTCCTCTAATATTCATATTTTTGAAATTTTCTTTGAAAGAAAGCAAATGCAATCAAGCCAGCAACAAACAAAATAGTAAGTGGAATAAAATTGATATTCTGCACAATCAGTTCACTTGATTGTAAATTGCCGGAAGAGATATTTTGCCCTAACACCATTAGCTCCGCATAATTTCCCCATATTAAAATATTTCGGATACCCGCAGGAAGCAGCGTTGAAATAAATCCTATTAAAGCTCCAATCATACCAATAGACATTGGAATAAGCTGATTAGCGAAAACAAGTGAGAAAAACACTTGAATGATAACTACAACAAAAGTAACCATAATTGTTCCCACGGTGTAATCCAATAAAGTCTTAACAGGTAATGGCTGCACAATCCTAACAGCATTTCCATAAGCAACGATAACAAATACTTGTATAAGGATAGCTGTCAACATAAGAGCTGCTACAAGAGTAAACTTACATAACCAGATAGTGTTTCGGCTTTCATTGTTGCACTCTAAGAGTTTCCATGTGTTTCCTTTATGCTCCATGTCGCAAATCCTACTGGCGACAACTGCCGCCAACATAGGGAAAAATAAACCATTCATAGCGGCGGGACCGATAATCAAATCTTCCCAAGCCGGTGCGTTTGGGTCAGAAATCATGCTAAGGAAGTTACTGTTATTCCCATAATTAGAGAAAATAAAGAGCAACTCCATACCAAGGATAAGAAAAAAGGTCAAAAATACTTTTCTACGTTTTAATTTGTATAATTCAAGACATAAATATTTCATTACAAAGTCAGCTCCTTTCCCGTAAGAGTAAGGAAAATATCTTCCAAACTTTCCCTATGTTCTTCTACGCGATAAACAGAAAGATTATTGGAACATAACTCCCGCACAACTGCACCTGTCTGTTCATCAGTCAATGCTCCAAGCTGTAAACCGTTAAGCGTTCTTTGCGGATTGAGTTTTGCAAGAAAGCGATAAGCTGTATCGTCATCACTGGTTTTCAATATAATTTGTGGTTTTCGTTGTTCATCAAGTACGGACATTCTTTCTTGAAATATCAGACTACCTTGATTGATGATACCAATAACCGTAGCCATTTGGTCAATCTCGCTTAGAATATGACTTGAAATCATTACGGTCATGCCGTATTTTGAGGGTAGCGTCTTAATGAGTCCTCGCATTTCTTCTATTCCCGCAGGGTCAAGACCGTTTGTCGGCTCGTCCAAAATCAAAAGTTTGGGTTCTCTTGCTAATGCCATTGCAATGCCAAGCCGCTGCTTCATACCAAGAGAATAATTTTTCACTTTTTTATTCATTTGGTTTTCTAAGCGGACAATGTGGATAGCTTCGTCAATGTTTTTTTGAGGCAAGTCAAGAAGTCTGCGAATAAGCTCCATATTCTCATGTCCGGTTAAATGCCCATAATAAGACGGGGCTTCGATCAATGAGCCGACGGATTGTAAAATACCCTTTCGGTTTTTTTCATTAAAGAGCTTGCCCATAATCTCAATCGTCCCGCTGGTAGGCTTAACAAGACCAAGCAGCATTTTCATTGTAGTAGACTTACCAGCACCATTTGGTCCAAGAAATCCGTAAATATCGCCCTCTTTGACACGAATATCCAAATCTTGAACACGGTAAACACCGTCATATTCTTTTGATAAATTTTCTGTTGCAATAATCATTTTTTTACTCCTTTCCTAAGCTGCTTACAGTATATAACCCTTACCTTGCGTTACATTGGAGAGAACCTTGATTTTACCTTGATTTTTATGGGTACATTCGCAAACGTGAAAAAATATGGTATAATATAATAAATGAAAGGAAGTGAGCCTATGAACACGATCAAAGACAAAACTATTCTTTTAGTTGATGATGAACCAGCAATTTTGCAGATGTGCAAATCTATTTTGAAAGAGAATGGCTTTGAAAATATATTAACGGCAAACACGGCTCTTAGTGCATTGGAAAAAATGAGCGTAAAGCCGGATATGGCAGTTTTAGACGTAATGTTGCCGGATATGGACGGCTTCACGCTGGCAAAAGCTATCCACGAACAAAATATAATTCCTATCCTTTTTTTAACAGCAAAAGGGGAAATTAAAGACAAATCGAAAGGTTTTGAAGTCGGGGCGGATGATTATATAGTAAAGCCGTTCATTGCACAAGAATTTGTATGGCGTATCACGGCAATTTTGCGTCGCACTTATAAAGAGGGTGAGGAAACCAGCTTTTTATTAAATTCTTGCAAGGTGGATTTAGAGCAAGCCGAGGTTTACAGAGAAGGACAAGAGCCAGTTACACTTACAGCAAAGGAAGTTGAAATCCTTAAAAAGTTGTATGCTAATGCTGGACGGATTGTAACTTTAGGAGCATTATGTCAAACTGTTTGTGGCGACATATATATCGGCTATGAAAAAACTCTTATGTCACATATTCGACATATCCGGGAAAAGATAGAAGAAGAACCTTCTTCGCCAGTTTCTTTAATTACAGTAAAAGGAATTGGCTACAAATTGGTCTTAAAGGATAAAACAAGGTAAACCTATGAATAATGTTCAACGATTTTTCAAGAGATATGTTTATTCCAGCGTAAGGCTGTTTTGTTTTTTCATCTTTGTAAATATTGCTCTCTTTATTGCACTAACAGTAATTTCCGGCAGTCAAGGCAGTCATAGCCCTACGCAACTTTTGGAAGCTATTACAGAAGATTTACAACAGAGTGCAAGCAGTTATGTACTTTCGGATAATACGATTGCGAAAATGGAACAAGAAAACGTATGGTGTATGATGATAAGCAACGAAAGCGGTAATGTTCTTTGGAATTACAAATTACCGTCGGAGTTACCTCAACATTACACACCGGGCGATGTAGCAGAAATGACACGGTGGTACTTACAGGAATATCCTGTATTTGTGTCAAATCAATCAGACGAATTGTTGGTTATTGGTTATCCGAAAGACAGTTTTTGGAAAATATCTGCCTACAAAACGTTTGCAAGCATTAAAATAGATATTTTGGGGTTAGTTTCTCTTTTTCTACTGAATATTGTGATTGTGTTAATTTTGTTTGTCCATAATAGCCGTAAGGTAGAGAAATCCATTAAGCCTATTTTGACTGGTATCGAAGAAATATCCGCAGGAAAAAATACGCAGTTAGTCGAACATGGAGAATTAGCAGAAATCAATACAAAGTTAAATAAGGTAGCAATCACATTGCAACAACGGGATATGGCACGAGCAAACTGGATCAGCGGTATCTCACATGATATTCGCACCCCGCTATCTATGGTATTGGGATATTCCAGTAGCTTAGAAACAAATAATACACTGAATGCAGAACAGCAAGAAAAGGTTGCTGCGATCCGACAACAAGCAGCTAAAATCAAATATCTTATCGAAGATTTGAATTTAACTGCAAAATTGGAATATGATATGCAGCCGTTACGGGTGGAAAAAATCCACCTCGTCGAATTGGCTCGCCAAGTTGTTTGTGAATTTTTAGACAGCAATCTTGATAACTCTTTTTCTATTGATTTTATAACTGATAGCGATAGCGAACTGCTTTATATAAATGGCGATGAAACCTTATTGAAAAGAGCAATTACAAACCTTATCCAAAACAGTATAGGGCATAATCCAAGCGGTTGTGATATTACGGTTTCAGTCTCATGTAACAATCAAAATGCTACGGTTATTATTGCTGATAACGGCATAGGTATACCTGCCCAAAAGTTGAAGGAATTAAATACTAAAACACATTATATGGAAAGCACCGACGAAAAACTAAATTTACGTCATGGTTTAGGGATGCTTTTAGTACGACAGATAGTTGACGCTCATCATGGAGTTATAAAGATAGAAAGTAAGCCACAAGAGGGATTTAAGACAACATTAACCTTTCCACAATGATTTTTTTAGCGGTAGCCTTTGAATAGGTTACCGCTAATAATATGCTCTATTTTGGCTAATGACAGGTACTGTGTAGACATATTCAAAAAGAAATAGGAACAGTAAAATGTAATAGGGTGAATGAATATGGCAAAAAGACCAGTACCACGATATGACTTCAAGGCTTTTGGGGCAGCAATCAAGGCGGCGCGGACAGGGCGCAAGGAAAGCCGCAAGAAAGTAAGCGACGAAATGTTTATCTCGCCGCGCTACCTTGCGAACATTGAGAACAAGGGGCAGCACCC
>QXXL01000271.1 GCA_009911505.1 Lachnospiraceae bacterium
GCAGATATTCTTTGAGCTTATGCTCCGCTACAATATATCCGTAGACCAGTTCCTTTTGGAAACGCCGCCGGAGAAGAACACGCAGCGGCGGCAGCTTGACGCGCTCCTTGACGGTATGAGCGATACAGGCATACGGATTGTGAGCGCAACGGCAAAGGAGATAGCGGAAGTCGAAACAGAGGGCAAATAAGAGGTGTCTGTCACAAGTAAACAAGGTATAGAGAGCGTTGTAATCTTTTCTGAGGATTGCAGCGTTTTTCTTTTGCGGAAGTTTGGCAAAATGAGTATTTTCGGCATTGTAGATAGTAGGAAGAACTTTCGTAGCAAGCATAGGAAAAGAGTACCCTTTTCCGTATTTCTGCCCGCCCCGTCGGTCAGAAATTGCTTGTTGGGAAGTGTCCCAAACCCTCTATGAGAACGGAAAGGAGCGAAAAACCATGAACGGACGCAAAAG
>QXXL01000272.1 GCA_009911505.1 Lachnospiraceae bacterium
GGTACAGGTCAAATTCTATGTGACAGAGGAAGAACGGAACTTGATTGAGGAAAAAATGAAGCTCGTCCCCACAAGCAATATGGCGGCATATCTCCGCAAGATTGCCATTGACGGGTACATTATCCAAGTAGACCACACGGACATAAAGGCAATGACAGCGGAGATACAGAAAATCGGGGTGAATGTCAATCAGATCGCACGCCGCGTAAACGCGACGGGGAACGCCTACAAAGAGGATATAGAGGAAATCAAGGGGGTGCTTGCGGAAATATGGCGGTTACAAAGATTAAGCCTGTT
>QXXL01000273.1 GCA_009911505.1 Lachnospiraceae bacterium
TTGAGCAAAGCCCTTGACTATATCAAAAACCCGGACAAGACGGACAATCAAATGCTCATATCCTCTTTCGGGTGCAGCTATGAAACGGCAGATATTGAGTTTGGCTATACCCTCTCACAAGCGCGGGATAAGGGAAACAATTTAGCTTTCTTCGTTCATCATGCGGTGCATAAGCTCGAAATCCTCTACGCTCATGCTCCCGTCAAATACATAGGGGTTAAAATCCTCGTCGTCCCGGTAGGGCTTTTCCGAAAAGGGAAGCCCTGCGGCGTGGGCGGCGGCTCTTGCTTTGCGACAAAAGCCCCTTTGCCTTTAAGGTCAGTTCCTTGTTGCGTAAATGGTGGTTGCTCATAACGGTATAGCCCTTGTTGCGCTCCACTCGGAAAACTGCCATAGCTTC
>QXXL01000274.1 GCA_009911505.1 Lachnospiraceae bacterium
GGCCATACGCATACAAAAGCCTGCTATACCATACCGGAAGGATATGTATGCGGCTTAGAAGAATCAGAAGGCCATACACACAATGACGAATGCTATAAAGAGGAGCTCACTTGTAAAATACAGGAACATTCCCATACAGATCTGTGTTATACGGATGCTGCGGCAGATGTGGAAGATCCTGTTGTTTGGGATAACCAGTACGCAGGGGTTGAATGGAAAGGGAACTGGGCAGAGGATCTTGTGGAAGCGGCCCGGCTGCAGCTTGGCTTTAGGGAAAGCGCCAACAACTATGTTGTTGCCGCGGACGGCAGCCATAAGGGATATAGCCGCTATGGCCAGTTTTCGGGGGATATGTACCGCGACTGGGACGGGGCATTTGTCAATTTCTGCCTGCACTATGCAGGGATAGCGGCAAGCGGATGGTTCCCGCAGGAAGCCGACACTGC
>QXXL01000275.1 GCA_009911505.1 Lachnospiraceae bacterium
ATGCAGAAGCAAAATGAGGAAACGGCTAACCAGATGGCGGTTGTGGCATCTTATAACGGAGAAACTGGTGAAATCACCGCAATCGAAGGGAACAGCGCAAATGAAGTAAGGGAGAACACGTATCAGGCTGCAGCGGATTATGTTGTAAGCTATCTGAAAATGGCAGAGCTGGAAGAAGCGTACCGGCTTAGCACAGCAGCGCCGGCTGACACGCAAAAACCTCAAAATAAGAAAAAAGCTTCTAAGGAGGCACCAAATGGAAATATACTTACTGGGGATGAAGCATATGTGGATTCCATTGAAGTAAGCCATATTGTAGATGGTATTGAGCCTTTTGACGGTGATGATGCTCAGGGCAACGACTCCAACTCAAGCAATTTGAGGGTTCGGACATTTGATACAGTAACATACAATTTTTTGGTCAGGATGAAATCCTGGGATAGTTCAAAAACATACGATGATGCACGCGTAAAAATGGAATTTGTCCTTCCTGTGCCTAAAAACGAGGCTGTTTTTGATGAAACCGCAATGGCATGGATGGATCAGACGGAAGGATATAAGCCAGAAATAAAAGAAGAAACACGCATGATTGACGGCAAAGAAGTGCAATGCCAGGTGCTGACAGGTTACAGGCATTTAATCCCTTCGTCGGATGGGCTTTCTGTTATTCCTGGCGAATTTGGAAACAATGTAACGATAAATGTAAAGGCTATGCGAAATGGACAGCAATTCCAGCCAATTTTCAGTGCGGCAATGGAAGGCGGTACATGGGATGGGCCATGTCAGAATGAAGACCATAAAGATGCAAACGGAGCCCAGATGCTTGAAAAGAAAACAGTTATGCCGGATCAGGTTACTGTAACAGCGGCTCCAAAATACAATATTTTTATTGAAGGGGACGGTTCTTACAAAGATACGTTTGATTTTTCAACTGGATATGGAACAGCAGCTAATCAGGATAAGGGCAATGTTACTGGAAGAATGATGAAAATGGGTATAGTTCTCCAGCTCTATAATGATAATGCTTCAAAGGGCCTAAAAGGGATTGAGCTGCCAAATGGAGAACCGATTACATTTGATGTAGACGTTTCATCTGTATTTCAGATAAATACGCCAGCGGCTGGAACGGAGTATGACAGAAATCAAAGAGTTGATGTGACAGCAAATTATACGCCGCTTTTATGGGGCTTTGACGCCAACAAAAACAATGGACACGGCGGAGCGGATCAGAACGGCCGTATTTTGAAAGATTATTTATGGTGCGCCCCTTATGTTCCGTATAATTATGCAGGCGGGAATGGAAGCTTAATCAATACTTGCTGGAACAGCGGAAATTGGCAGGCACAGCAAGAGGGGAGCAAGATCCATTTTACAGTCAGTGGATATGAGATCAATCCGGAACATATGCCGATCAAAAACGGAGATTACGGAGATGATATGTATGGCGCTAATGTCGGATGTTTTTCGGCAGGACAAATGTTTATAGTACAGCCATATAATAAGATACACAGCGGAAGCCAGGATCCATATTTTGATATAGTAACCGAATACGGGGAAGGCGCGTTTGCTACCACTGTAAAGGTATCCAACCTGCAGGCTGTTACAATGAGTGGCCAGCCCGTCAAACAGGGCGAAAACGGATTTGAGCAGATGAGGAATGATGATGATGAAAGAACCCGTACGCTTGAACTGACGTTGCCAGGTTCCCTGCAGAACAGGGTCAAATATAACAGGGTAGAAGATTTTAACAAGGGTGTTGGCGTTGATAATGACCGTGACGGCCGCGATTATACGGTACTTGGTTCGGAAATAGAAATGATGGGCGGGTTCACTTATGATTGCAATAATGAGCCTGTAAACCAGCTGTACTGGGGAACGAACCTCATGAAGTTTTATGGGAGCGCCATAAAGCCGGATGGTACTTATAAAACAGATTTGAACGGCAGCGCATCCTTAGATGGCAAAACGCAGCAGAGTGAACTGGAAAATAACGTTTTTATCTATTATGCGACGAAGAAAGACGGGACTGACTGGACGAGCGACCATGAACTGCAAGGGACTTATGAATATGATCTAAAGTTCTATAAGGATCTTAAGGATATACCAAAAGGGCATATATGCGTTGGTATCCTGACTTGTTTTAAAGGTCCAGGTGCATTAATTTCAGGAACAAGCCCGGCCTATACGGTCCACCATAAAGCTAAAGTTGAAAATCATGACAGCCTGGTAGGAGATACCTTTATGCTGGCTTCTTCCTCACGTGTGTGGACGAAGGAAATGTGCCAAAAATCTGGTATATCACTGGATCAACTGCCAATTGACTGGACAAAAGATGCTTCTAGCCAGTTCCATGGCATGTCAGATGACCATTTGAAGAGTGCAAACTTTGATCCCAATAATACGCATTCACATAGTTGGTCTACCTGGTATACTAAAGAAACCTATAAACCGGATGGAAGCGGAATCTATGGAACCCACAACTCTGACTGGTCGCACTGGGGTGATACATTACTTATTATTGGCTATAAATCAGGCGTTACAAAAAATTTGCTGCAAAAAAATAAGGATGGGCAAATCAAACAGGTATTTGATATGGATACCAACCAAAGGGTGGCAGATTTTAAGCTGCAGCCGTCAACCAAATTTGAAAAAGAAGGTTCGTTCGATATAAAGACAGTGGTTACGGTTGTAGACACTTTGCCCAAATATATGCGCTACAAAGCAGGTTCTGGATATTTTGGCGGTACTTATAACCAGACCTCTGAAGTTGGCGGCACAATGGGAGAGATTACAGGAGGTACATTGAGGGAGCCTGATGTAACGGAGAATCCGGACGGTACCCAGACACTGAAATGGACCATAACGGATGTTGTTGTCGGGCAGCCAATGGAAGCGATTTATTATTCAGTAGATATTGGGACAAAAGGTAATCCAGACGCAGATGTTCCGTCCGGGACAACAACGGAATTAAAAAATACTGTTTTTATTACCGCAGCAGGCGATATGCGTGAACCAACCTTGGACAATGGCAATTATGCCGAAGCAGGTATTTCAGTTACCCGGGGAAGTGCAAATTCTTTTGGTAAGTATACCAAACAGAAAATTGTAGAGGAAGATGGTACAATAGACTATGTCGTTTATTTTAACAATAACTCTACTAACGCAGCTAAAGCAGTCTTAATGGATACTATGCCGGCAGACAAAATAAACCGCAGCAATTTTAACGGTACTTATGAATTTACAAAATGGAAACTAGATGTGACAAAATGCAATAGGGAAGCAGTCCAGATCTATTACACGATGGAAGAGCAGTATAAAGATAAAGTGTTAAAGGAAGTATCAGAAGACACCATTCAAGCTACGTGGACGCAAGCTGCTGTTGCAGAAGATGGGAGCATTGCGCTTCCGGCTGTAAACGATAGTGGAAGGCACCCTGTGGCATGGGCTGTGATAGGTACTTTACAGGATAGCCAGAGCATTTTTATAGATTTGGAGATTACGCTGTATCCTGAGAAATCAGATGCTACAAACGACAAAACAAATTACTTTGTAAATACGCTCTCTTGCGGGGACACGACTACTACAACAGAAACACCGACTGTCCGCCGTATCTTAGAAGGGCTCACATGGCTTGATTATAACCGGGATGGGCTGCAGAATGAAGAGGATACGGATCGGATTTCTGGGGTAAAAGTAGAATTGCTTAAATTTAAAGGAATAGGCAGCTCTGATAATGAGAGCGAGTATGAGCCGGTTTGCTATCCAGGTACAGATCAGCCAATTATAATTGAAACAGGGCAGCAAGTCAGCTTAAGGGCAGACGGCCCGTCAGAAATCACATGGTATGGGACAGATACAAAGGCGGGCACAACAGAAGCCGGGCCAAAAGAGTCACGCGGCAGATATAAATTCATCGATCTTCCAGAAGGGGTTTTTGCCGTTCGGTTTTCGGACGGAACAGGCCAGTATAAGATTTCACAGCTTCATGCGACACTGACAGATAATGGATCGACAGATGCAGAGGAGGCCATAGATTCGGATGGTATCCCGGTTTACGATAGGGACGGGAACCTGAAAAAGACGATTATCTTAAATCTAGATATGCCGTCAATAGAAAATATGTTTGTTTCCGTTTACACATCGCAGAACCATGACAGTGGATTTTATCCTGATACTGTAATAAAAATCCAGAAGACAGATGAAACTGGCAATAGAAATTTAAGTGGAGCTATATTTACAATAAGAGATTCCAAAGGCAGCTTGCTTTCCTTTACAGCGGATGAAGGGAAAGAGGGAAGCTATACGCTATCGCAGTTAAACCAGGAAGAGATATCCGCGTTGTCAGGAAAGTCTTATATTGCATTTGCAGACAATCCGAACCTGGTATTGGGATTTGACGGAACAGGGGATGGAGCCCTGCCGTCCCTGAAGAATAGAAACGGCAGTGAAAGCCAGTTGTTTGAAGTGCATGAATTGAATGACGGATGTATTGCATTCCGAAACGCTGCTGGAAGATGGATTGATTTAGATGGCGGCTCCCTTTCAAATGGAGCGAAAATTCATCTTTGGTCGAATTTGCAGCCGAATGATAACCAAAAATGGCGGTTTGTGAAAGGGCAGGATGGAACGGGGCGTATAACCCCTAAGAGCTCAGGGGGCTACAGTATAGATGTTACCGGAGCCGTGTCAGAGGTAAACAGAGGCGTTCACCTGTGGGAGAATAACGATTCTATTGCACAAAAATGGATATTGCTTCCAGCAGGAAATAGTGAGGAAACACAGACTGATTTGTCTGTAGGTACGGATGGCAGCCTGGTTATAAACGATTTGGCGCCTGGTGAATATTCGATTGCGGAAATTAAATCTCCGAATGGTTACTCTATTTTAAAGGAGCCTGTAAAAATTAATTTGCAGAAGAATGGCAAGGTTGCAATTATATCAAATGAAGGGAATATGGCTGAGGTAATTGGTACTGACAATGACCTTCAGGTGAGGATCCGCAATAACGAATTATATGAGCTCCCAAATGCAGGAGGCAGTGGTATCTATTGGTATGCTGTTAGTGGGGTACTGTTAATGCTGGCAGGTGTATGGAAAGGTTTTAGAATGAAATATAGTGTAAGATAACTATGTGGAAGTGAATGATAAAAGGCAGCCGTTTTATAAAACGGCTGCCTTTTATCAATATTGACGCTCTCTATATACGCACCAAACGCCTGCTAACAGCATCAGTATGCCTCCAATTGAATACCAATAAACCCCTTGGCCCCCTGCATTGGGGAGTTCATAGTAGGCCTGATTGACAACCAAGAACGGATCACTGGTATTTCCGGCGTGTTCATTGCCTGGGATATCTACCTTATATTCCATGGTTGACCTGTCAAGGATGATATTAACCGCTATTGGCTCCTTTAAAATACTATAGCCATTCGGGGCTTTAGTTTCTGTAAGCCGGTAAGCCCCTTCTGTCAGGTTAGTAAAACTAACAATGCCGTCTTCCTTTGATTCTTTAAATTGTACCAGCTCCCAGCTATCCCCATTTTGTTTTTCCAGCTTAAATTGTGCGGCTGCCAACGGTTTGTTTTCAAAGCTTTCCACCTTCTTTATAACAAAGCCTGCGAAAGCAATCTCTGCTTTTACATAATTGGATTCCAGGTTGTTTCCATAAAAGTTGGATGTACGGTATCCAAAGCTATTGGTTGCCTCTAAGCAGGCAACAGTTCCGCTTTCTTTGTCGGCATGCTGCTTTTGGTTTAATTTATCATAAGAATCCTCCAACAACACATCCGTCACTTTAACCGGAATAATAAAATCAGCTCTGGCATTTCCGGGCAATTCTGTTCCGCTGTCTGCTACAATCTTAAATGCTGTAACATTATTTAAGTCAATTTCTTCTGCCCTAGTCCATTTGATATCGCTGCTTCCTAAAATTGCTTCCATATCACGCTGATATACCGCATCTGAATCTGTATAAAGGGCATGGTATCCATCAGGAGGAGTAATGGGGGCAGATAATTTTACTGTAAATTCCGATCCCCTTGCCGCTAGATTATTTATACTTCTGTCGTTTATCTGTGGCAGCACATCATAAACAACCAGATTTTGATTTGCGGTTGATGTTATATTATTTATACTCAGCTTATATCGGAAATTATCACCAACATTTAAACGCAGCTTTGATTTCCTCCAGGCATCGGAGCCTTTCATAGCAATATATTTTTCACTGTAAATACCGGATGGAGCTTTGAGGGTGCTTTGCGCTTCTGCATACCGGATAGACTCTTCCCTGTTACCATCGCTGTCCAAATCATAAATATCCTGAATTTGTCCATGATCTATGGGGGGCTCTTCAAAATCTTTGCTTAACAGGTAGGATTTATTCGTATAGTTTCCGGGAGTAGCGTTGTCCGCCACCCGCAGCTTGAACGTAAAGAGCACCGTTCCGTTCCCATTTTCGGATGCACCCAGCGCTTTCTTTAATTCATCCGAATTCATATGGAAGATAATCGCAGTCCTTCCAGAATTATGGTAATTTTCTATTATTTCTGTATCCTTTATATATTTGCCATTTGTACCATAGCTTATATTATTATCTGGTACAACTAAAGTTTCGGGAAGCAGATCAATAATCTGCATATCGTCATATGCCTTATCCTCTAGTGAGCCTTTCACATACATATAGCAAAAAGCTTCACACCTCGAATCATACGTGAATGTCCCGTCTGGCTTCTTTTCAGGATATTGTAAACCGTCAAAATATGGGAGCGATTTCTCAATCCAAATATTTTCACGGGATGGAATCAGCTTAAAACGGTTTTCACTGAATAAAAAGCTGGTCACACCTTCATTGCCTTCTATTTTATATGCCGCAACAGCCTTATTGATATACACATTCTCCAAATCATGAGCTTCCCCTTCTACAAAATGTTTCTGCTTTGGTTTACGGAACGTAGAATAGGGACGTATACTAATTGTATCATTTGTTGCCATCTGATAATCGTCTTTCATAACAACTTCAAAGCTTTTAAATTCTTTCTCTGCCTCTAATTCCAGATCGCGGTGCCATTCCCCATCATAGATAGCATTGCTAAACGCCTCTGATGGATATTCCACTATCTGATCATCATAAGTAACCGCTTTTATAGTTTGTATATTTTCTACTATAAAATTACATTTATTGCCCATGATTGAAATACTTTGAATTTTCAGGCGCTTATCAATTTCTTCATCCTTAATTACAACGTTTTTGAAAGCCTTGGTTGACGGATTGGTAAGTTTCAATTCCCATCTGTATTTCCCGCTTCTCATAGCTTCCGTATCCATGATGGAATGAGCAGAATTTAATTTGGCGAAATTCCCTTCGCCTGAAGGCTGGTTGGTCAATGTAAAAATGATATCATCTTCACAGGTATCATTCCCTTCCTGTTCAGATGGATTCCTTGGCGCACAGTCTACTGCAATATGGTTCTTAAGATTAGTGGTTAAAAATCCATCTTCTCCCTGCTCATCTACCTTGCAATCTGGAAAACGCAGTTTTAATTCTGCGGTTCTAATTTGCTCCATCAAATCCGAATCTACATTCCAGTCCTTACTTTCGGCTGTCGATGTAAATGTGCGGCTTACTGTTCCATCTTCGTTTAACGTCCACCCTGGATTGGCTTCTGGATCAAACACAGCCCTTCTTGTACTTCCAGACGCATCTATATACTCGGGCAGAGTATCCGTCAAAGTAATTTTTTCATATTCTCTGAGATAACAAGGTTCACTGCCCAGCTTATACCAGAAGCTGACGTATTCTGAATCCTTTAAAGTATTGTCTTCTTCTAATACAGTAGAAACCCTGGTATAATCATCTCCCATGCTTTCAAAGGCATTAGTATTAACATATTTTTTGATTACTGGTTTCTTATATATGGGACGGTATATATTTTCTGCCGTCATACTGTTTTTGTTCTCTTCTAACTCACTGGATTCCAGAACGCCAAAAATTTTTAATTGATAATCCTCAGGCACAGTAGCATTTAAAAATGACAGGTGAAAAGGAAACTCTACGGCTCCAGTAGGCAGATAATCTTTAAACGTAATTCCTATCTTATAATAGTCTTTTCCGTCTACGCTTTCTTTTGTCACCGGGCTGATCTCATGCTTGGCAAAACTATCTGGAAACTCAGGGATCCTGATACGTTCAGGCGTTACGAATTCCGCTGGAAAATACAGCGACATCGTAAATTCATCTATTTGGCCCGTTCCTTGTATGCCTGTTGCAGATAACCGGAAATAGCCGTTCATATCCACATAAGTATATGACTCATCCCCCTCCGGTTTTTGTGAATGCGTTTTTTTGTCTGCGTATAGAAGCTCCAGCACCAGGCCGCCTCCCTGATTGCCTATTGGCAAAAATGCGGAACCCTCTGGCAAGCCGCTGTTTTGTGCCTCAGTTTTGGCCGGAACATTCAAAGCCCAATTGCTGTCTGCCTTCCCTGTATTATTTTTATACGCCGTTTCTAACTCTGCCATTTTAAGATAACTTATAATATAACCCTCCGAAGCCTGGTATGGGTTCTCTTTTACCTCATTATCACTGTTGCCCTCTATTACCGTTATCTGGCCTGTTTCGCTGTTATAAGAAGTTACAATTGCCATCTGGTTTACGGTTTCTTCGTTTTGCTTCTGCAAGAATACAAGATCCCCGGCTTTTGGCTCATAACCCGAAGGGGCGGTAAAATAAACTGCATTCTCTTCCCGGATCTTTA
>QXXL01000276.1 GCA_009911505.1 Lachnospiraceae bacterium
ATCCCAGTCGCGGTACATATCCCCCGAAAACTGGCCATAGCGGGTATAGCCCTTATGGATGCCGCTTTCTGTTACAATATAATTGTCGGAACTCTCCCGGTAGCCAACCTGCAGCCGGGCCGCTTCCACAAGATCCTCTGCCCAGTTCCCTTTCCATTCAACACCTGCGTACTGGCTATCCCAAACAGCAGGATCTTCCACATCCGCCGCAGCATCTGTATAACACAGGTCCGTATGGGAATGTTCCTGTATTTTACAAGTGAGCTCCTCTTTATAGCATTCGTCATTGTGCGTATGGCCTTCTGATTCTTCTAAGCCGCATACATATCCTTCCGGTATGGTATAGCAGGCTTTTGTATGCGTATGGCC
>QXXL01000277.1 GCA_009911505.1 Lachnospiraceae bacterium
TGGATGATGCCAATCCATCCAAGAGCTGGGCTGTCATGTATCCAATAGGGGCAACGCATATGTATATGGAAATTATGAATGCAATGGCGGAGGGGTATATAGAAGCGAAAGACATCAAGGAATATTCAAAGTGGGAGAAATATTTTGAAGAAAGAGGACTGGAATTTGAAAGAATCTTATCAGATGAGGAATTGGAGCAGGCAGATAAACAGGAATCTGAATCAAAGACAGATATTATTGTTAAGCCAGATGGTTCAAGGGTGCTTGTAATGACAATGAGTATTGGCGGAATGGAAACTACAATGAGTTTGGAAATTTCCAGGCCGACAGAAGCACCAAATGAAAATTCAGA
>QXXL01000278.1 GCA_009911505.1 Lachnospiraceae bacterium
TAAGAACAGATATGGTCTGACCGACAGAGGGGCTGCAATAATAAAAATAATGGAGGACATTTGGAGATGAGTGTAAATGGAATAGGGTCAGCGGGATATCCGCTGACAGGATACACGGCAAGGAAGATGGAAAGAAGCGTGGAATCCGGAACGGTGGGATTTATGGAAGCAGTGGAAGAAAAGGCCGCGCAGGGCAGAGCAGCCGACCAGGACGAGAAAGCCTTTGAGATGGTCGGTCGGGGTGCCCCGCAGGAAGTGAAGGATGCGTGGATGGATGCGGCGAAAGAAATAAATGCGAATGGCATGGGAATCCGGGGCAACGGGATGATGAGCCACATATCGCAGATGATGGTGCATCGGCTTAATAAACAGCTTATGGGTGAAACGGAGAATTTTGACATTCTTGGAAGCACGGTGGAATCTGCAATCCAGGCAGCGAAAGAGGCGCTGTACGATCTGGAGCATCCAAGGGTATATACGCCCAGGAGCATAGAGGTCCAGCAGGCCCGCATCAAAGAAGGGGAATTTTATAGGGCGTTTTTGGAGAGGTTGGAGCAGTTATAATAGATTTACAGAGGAGGGTGAAATAATGCAGGTCAGTTCGTCCAATGTTTCATTGCAGAACAGATATTTTCTAGGAACAGGAAGCATAGGCGGTATCCATCTGCCCGACTTTAATGATAGATATGTTTTCTCCAAAAAGAAAAGCGGCATCAGTGATGAGGAATACCGGAAGCAGATTCGGGAACAGGCATATGAGGATTTTGCAAAAGGGCAGTTCCAAAACAAATCCGAAGGATTTAACAGGCTGATGAAAAGCTACACATCGGAAGTATCCCCGGACAGAAAAGGGATTATCACTTCCGGGCTGAAAGCTGTCTCCGGGAACAGGCAGAATGTGCTTAAGCCCATAGACTTTGTGGCGACGCTGCTGGAAGGGAAAGTGAAATATCAGAAACTGCCATCAGGAAACAGCGATTACATAGAGTTTTACGATAAGAACGGGGAAATGGTGGCGACTTATTCCAATAATGGGTGGACGATGTATACCACCAATGCGGAGGCTTCTAGACAGACGGAAATGTGCATGATCTATAACGAGGCATGGGGAAATGCAAAGAGGGGCATTCCGCTGGCGGATAAAGAAGCGGTTAATGCGGAGAATCCACAGAATAGCTTTGATGCAAAGGCATAGAAGGAAATGAAGCTACGGCTGGATATCTCCGATAAACCACAATCTGACAAGGCAGGGCAGGTATCCACGGTTTCCAACTGAACAGTAGGTTTTGAAATGGATATAACAGGAATAGCAAAAAGCCATCAAGCGGGAATCCAAAAGCCGGGAAGGGCACCATCCAAATTGTCTGATTCCCTCTGGAAGAAGGTAATAGGATGCGGCGCAGAACGTCTATATGGGAAATAAATTCCTTGCCCTGCGGAAAAGCGAAGTTGCCAAAGTCGCGCCGGACAGGGCTGCACTGATGGGGAAGAACGATATGAAGGAAATACGGAAGATTGATGAACAGTGGAAGGGATGACATTTATGGATATTTTGAGGACTGAGGGCCTGACCAGGCAGTATGGGGTGGGGCAGGCAATAGTGACGGCTTTAGACCATGTAGACCTGCAGGTGGAAAGGGGGCAGTTCGTTGCCATCATCGGGGCGTCCGGCTCTGGCAAGTCAACACTGCTCCATCTGCTGGGAGGCGTTGACCGCCCTGACGGCGGGAAGATATTTGTGGAAGATGTGGACATAGCGACATTTGGGGAGGAACGGCTGGCGCAGTACCGCAGGCGCAAGGTGGGGCTTATCTACCAGTTTTATAACCTTATCCCCACGCTCAGTGTGAAGAAGAACATCTGTCTGCCCATGCTCCTGGATAATAAGGAGCCGAGTAAGGAACGGTTTGATGACATTGTAAGGACATTAGGGCTGGGCGACAGGCTGGAACACCTGCCGGGGCAGCTTTCCGGGGGACAGCAGCAGAGGGCGGCAATCGGACGCGCCTTGATCTACCAGCCCGCGATCCTGCTGGCGGACGAGCCGACAGGGAACCTTGACCGGAAGAATACGGAGGAGATCATTTCCCTGCTGAAACTGTCCAACCGCCAGTATAAACAGACCATCCTGCTGGTCACCCACGATGAGAATGTGGCGCTGGAGGCAGACCGCATCATTAAGATAGAGGATGGGAAGATCATCTCGGATAAGGCGGTGCGGCCATGAACATCATACGGGAATACAGCTTAGACCAGGCGCGTAAAAACCGCCGCACCTCCATTTCCATTATGGTTGCGGTTCTGATTGCTTCCACGTTCTTATGTGCATTGCTTGTTTTTGCGCAGAGTTTCTGGAACCAGATGGTACAGCAGGAGATTTATATTGGCGGGGATTGGGATGCGGAGCTTATGGATGTCCCGGCAGACAGGCTTGGCATGGTGAGGGATAATGCGGGCGTAAAAGCCATGTTTGTGAAAGGGGACAACCAGACCGCATTCCTGCCGGAAGGGACGGCGCTCCCCCGCCTGCTGATACAGAATTGTGACATCGGCTATTGGGATGCCATGTATGAAAAGAATATGCTCCTGCGGGGGCGCATTCCGCAGGCTCCCGGCGAGGTCGTGGTCAGCAAGGATTTCTTTTTGCAGAACCCGGCATATGGCATTGGTGACACGCTCGCCGTGGAAATAGGCGGCGGGGAAGGAAGCCAGCAGAAGGACGCAGACAGCCTGACCATTGTGGGGGAACTGGATGTGTCCGTTTCCTCCGGCTATGAAGGATACCTTGCCTATGGCTTTATGGAGCCGGATGAGCTTTCGCCGGACAGTGAGGTGGTAGTCTACCTCCAGATGGAGCGGAGGGGGAAAGTATATACGGCAGTCCCACAGATTGCACAGGCGATAGGGCTTCCGAAGGATGAATACGGGAACTACCCGTGCCGCTACCATGCCGCGCTGCTTGCATGGCACGGGGTATATGCGCCGGGGAGTTTTTTCCAGAGTGATGTGCCGAAGCTGTTCTTGGGACTCCTGCTTGCGGCAGGCGCATCGATGGCGGTATTTGCCTATATCATAAGGGGCGCTTTCGGGATTTCGGCGAAACAGAAGATCCATCAGCTTGGCATACTGAAATCTGTGGGGGCGGGGCCGAAGCAGATAGGAAGGACGGTCATTTATGAGGCGTGTATCCTTTCGGTTATTCCCATCCTGCTTTCAATGGTTCTGGGATACCTGTTTTCCCTCGGCGTCCTGTCTGCCTATTCCGATATGACCAGTGAAGTGTTCGGGAGCAGGATGGAGGTTTATTTTTCCCCGGCAGCGGCGCTCATGGCGGCAGTGCTTTCCTTTGTTACGGTCCTGCTTGCCGCGCACGGGCCGGCGAAACAGATGTCAAAGGTTCTGCCCATAGAGGCAGTGCGCGGGGAGCAGTACAGCATTTCCGTAAAGAAAGCAAAGAGCCATCCCGTATTGGCAAAGCACTTCGGATTCCTTGGGGAGATAGCGGCAAACTCGGTAAATGCGGGCAGAAAACTGTACCATACCTGCATGATGACGCTTTCCCTGTGTATGCTCCTTGCCTTTGGGTTCCTGGCAGCGTTCACGGTTTCCGATATCAGCAATGCGCAGGCGGAAAACAGGAATCATTTTGATGTAAATATCACGTTGAGGACAGGGGAGCGGATAGACGGTGCGCTCCTTGCAGAACTGAAAGCCATGCAGGGGGTACAGGGAATATCTGTTTATGCAAGGGCGAACTGCGCTGTCTGGCTTTCCGGGAGTGACCAGTCGGCAGAATTCCTGCAGGCAGGAGGTTTTGATGCCGCAGACGGCTATATCGTGGAGCGTGACGGGCGTTACCGTGTGCCGTGTGTGCTGGTGGGGATGGAGCAGGATGCATATCAAAGCGTTCTGCGGGAAGCGGGCGCGGAGGCTTTACCGGAAACTTCCGCCATCATTGTAAACAGTGTGGCAAAGAACCCCGGTGCAAGGGATTATGAGGCAATGCAGGAAACGGTCTCTTATCTGAATCTCCAGCAGGGGCAGAGGGTGGAGCTGACAGAGGAGTATTCTGATGATGTCCAGGGCGACTATGAATTTACCGTGGATGTTGCGGCAGTGCTCACGTCAATGCCGAAGATCGGGCTTGATCCTTCGTTTTATACGCTTCCTGTTATCGTGCCGATGGAGGAATATTATGCCATTATCGAGAATTTCAGTGATGAGATGGCGGTTTATAATTACAGGAACTATGTAAATTATGCTGTGCCAGATGGAATGGATGAAGAAATTCAGGGCGAAGCGGAAAGGATATGCGGCGCATATCTGGGCAGCAGTGATTATATGACTTCCAGTAAGACGGAACGGATGAGAAACCGTGGGAGGATGACAGGCGCGACAATGTTTATCGTGTGCAGCCTTGCGGCGCTGTTCGGGGTTGTGGGCATTTCCTCGGTGCTTTCTGCAATTCTGAACAGCTTAGGTCAAAGGCGGAAGGAATTTGCCATGTTCCGTTCGGTAGGAGTGGATGAAAAAGGAATCCGGCGGCTGCTTGGGATGGAAGGGTTTCTGCTGTCAGTCAGGCCAATATTGATTGGACTTCCGCTGCTCATCATTGTATGCGCCGCACAGTGCTATATAGAGGGAGTGTCCGTAGTGGAATTCCTATATGCCTTTCCGGTATGGGCATTGGTGGCGTATATTATACTGGTGCTGTTTGTAATCAATGCGATTTATATGCTGGCATCTAAGAAAATCAGGGATGATGTCATTGTGGCAGCGATCAAGGACGATACGGTATAAATCAAAAGCAGTGATAAGATATAGAGGACAGATAGTTTTTCGGCAGGTAAGTGAATCGGAGAGCAGGAAAAGCATCATTTAAAAAGGAATGGAAGCTGTCCGATTCCCTTCGGGAGAAGATAACAGGATGTCTATATGGGGAATAAGTTCCTCGCCCTGCGGAAAAGCGAGGTCGCCAAAGTCGCGCCGGACAGGGCAGGCATTCCGGCAGATCAGTGAGAGGAGGTGAAGGCCGGTATGGAATTTGGCCGGGGAGGTTAACAGGCATATTTGCATGGAGACAGTGAACTGCTCGGACTTATTACAAGGGAGCAGATGCGGCTCTGAACGACAGAGGGGCTGACAAAAATAATGGAGGAGATTAAAGAAAATGAATGTAAATGGAATAGGAGCAACAGGATACCCGGCGGCAGGGTATGAGACAAGAAGGACGGAAAGGAATGTGGCAGGAGGGAAATTTGCTGATGCAATAAACAAAGCTGCACCAAAGAAAGAAACGAATGCTTTCAGGCCGGAGAGTTCTGATGAGGTGATGCAGGCATGGGATAAGGCACTTGCGGAAACGGGAGTAAATCCTTTCCCGATGAACCGCATTTCAACGGCATTGGTACTGCACGTTGAAAGCGGGCAGCAGGGTTTGAGTTCCGCATTTTTGGGTGACAGCACAGGCTCCGCAAAGTCAATGGCTGAAAAGATTATACATAGGCTGGAGAATCCGCTGACCCCAGCGGCAAACCCGGATTTTGCAGGGCAGGAATTGATATTCTACAAAAAGTTCTAAGAGTTTTTGGGGTAATGAAATGCCTGGACTTATTATAAGAGGGCATGGGTGGTTCTGAATGACAGAAGAAACGCCAATAAATATTGATAACAATGGAGGATTAAGAAAAATGAATGTAAATGGAATAGGAGCAACGGGATACCCGACGGCAGGGTATGAGACAAGAAGGGCAAGAAGGAATTACGCTGACCAGATGTGTAATATGGTTCCGGCAACACAGTCGTCCGGCGGCACATTTGAGTTACATATTTCAAACGATAAGGACGGAAAGGCAATCGGCTCAATGTGTGGGGCGGATTATTCCCTTACGGTCTATCAGCCGAAGGACTTTGACCCTGCAAACCCGGTATATAAAGTGAAGGTATGGGATAAAGGCGGAAATGTGACAGAACGCATGGTGGATGTGTCGAAAGTAGATACAACGGGCAGCGACTATATAGATATGTTTGCATATTCCAGCCATTTATCTGCAAGCGGGAAATGTCCGGGCGCACAGTCTGCTTTTATAAGGGCAGGTGCAAATCAGCATGGCGCTGACAATAGGACACATGATGATTTGTTCGGGATGAATGACTGGATCAGCGTTTTAAAGGATGCTATGCAGACGCAGTATGATGCCGGGAATCTGAAAGGATATCTGGACTATAAGCAGTTTTGGGATTTTCTGGATAATAAATAAGTTATTCTTTGCCCCTATATCCCGATAAGTGCAGGCATCTCCAGCGTTCCGGCAGATCGGGGAGTGGGGGCGACTTTATAACAATGGGAAGGAGAGGTAAAATGCCTTACATTACAGTTGAAAGCGGAACTTTATCAGATAATCAGAAAGAAGAACTGATAAAGCGGTTGACAGAAGTGTCCTCTGAGATTATGAAAGTGCCGCAGGAATTTTTTGTTACGACAATTAAGGAGGTGCCGGACAAAAATTTTGGCATTGGCGGAAAAACGATTGATAAGGTGAAAGCAGAGTATATGCAGACGCATAAGTAATTTTTTTTCGGGTAGGAAAGGGATGATAGCGTGGTTACTTTTTACATAGTCCGGCATGGGGAAACCTTGCTGAACAGTCTGGGCAGGGCACAGGGTTGGAGTGATTCACCGCTTACTGATAATGGGAAAATGGCAGCAAAGGACTTAGGGCTCGAAATTAAAGGCACTATTTTCCACGCTGCATATGCGAGTGACACATTAAGAGCTGTGCAGACGGCGGAGATGATTTTATCAATCAGTGGGAATAGTGATATTAAAGTTCAGAAAGATATGCGGCTACGGGAGTGGTGTCTAGGTTCTATGGATGCAGAGCATAATACAACTTTTATAAAAGTGGTCTCTGACTGGTTAGGTGTTTCGGCATTTGCGGAATTAAATAAAAGGCTTCCGGATGTTGCGGCGGCGATTTATGAGCATGATTCAACAGGTATGGCAGAACCCTTTACTGCTATAGCAAGTCGTCTGAAAGGTGTACTTGAAGATATAGCTCAAAACGAATCGTATAATGAGAACGGTAGTATTTTAGTGGTTACTCATGCCTTTGCTATAAAAACATTATTATACCTTTTTGCACCGGAACAATTATGTGCTGTGGAGAAAGTTAAAAATGTCGCCATTTTACGGCTGATATATGATGAGGGGAAATTTCATTTTTAAGAAATGTCTTAATCTTGTTTCATATCACCAATAAGCCACAGTGGATGGATAGGGCAGGTCTCCCCGGTTTTCTGGTAGATTGGGGAATCGGGGAGCAGTAAGAGGAGGTGTTGCCGTGGAACGTAGATAAAGTGTTTCTGTATGAAGGAGTAAACTGCTCGGACTTACTATGAGAGAGCAGAGGCGGCTCTGATCGACAGAGGGGCCGCAATATTAAAATTGTGGAGGATTAAAGATAATGAGCATTAGTGGAATTGGAACTTCACACTATCCTGCATGGCAGGAAGCGGGAAGGGGACAAAAGAATAATTCGGGAGTAGGATTTGCAAGCAGGATGGCAGATATAGTTGGTGCGAATACTTCCGAAAGTGGAAGGAAAACGAATGCCGTTTCTGGGCGCGACAATTATGTAGGAGGGGATGCAGCCAGTGTTTATGACATGGACGTGTATTCAAGGAAAGATATATCGGTATCACAGAACCTAAATCTGCCAATCGAAACGGAACGGTATAAGATTGAGGATGCCAGCTATGTGGACGGGGTTCCAGCATATGAGATCATGGATAAGGAAACAGGAAGAGGGCTGTACATAAGGGAAGACCAGTTGATGATACAGAAGGATGAAAAGACCGGACTGGAATTTGTCATCAATATGGATCAGCCGTTTTCCTGTAATGTGCCAATGACGGGAGAACTTAAAGGGATTTTGAATGAGATAGCCGGGAAAAGAGGGATTGATCTGAAGGAAGTGCCGTTGCAAGGCGGACTGATAGTGAACCAAGACCCTAGAACCGGACTGCGCTATTTATCCATACAGGGCAATGAGGCAAAGGGGATGTCTGTTGTTGCGACATCGAAAGAGGACTTGGAGATTATTGAAAAGCTGGCTGATGAATTTACCAAGTATTCAGTCAGTTCACAGCGTTCTACAGCAGGGCTGTATGCACTGCTTGAAATATCCGGCAACCTGAAACGGGAAGGGGAAGGGATGACGTTCCTGACACCGAATGGCATTACTTATATCCCTTATGATGGCGATAAGGATAAGGCATGGGAAATTGAAATCCCAAGTTCGGATTATAGTGTAGCACGGAAATACCTTGCAATGGGGATTGAAGCCTCAAACTACCAGGCATGGCTTAGCAAGTTCAATAGTGCAAGACTGCTTGACATAGATACGGAGCAATTGAACCATTACAGTATGAATGGCGACAGGAATGGCTATCGATTTATGCAATAAGAAGAAAACCAATAATGCACAAACGATAAAAGGGAACCAAGCAGGAACACTTCATGTTTGGTTCCCTTGTTCCATATCAGTGCGGGGAGATAGCAATAGATGTATTTGGGGGGAGAGGAGGTGGTATTATACGGA
>QXXL01000279.1 GCA_009911505.1 Lachnospiraceae bacterium
TGGTACTGTGGTAGAATCTTGCTCTAAGAAAGTGGCGGCTTCCTCTGTGTGGGCTTTTGCTGATACCTCCGGCGGGCTGGGCGTGGATTCTGCCAGCTATGCGGCGTATTTCTCCCCTTACTACCTACAACACCACACAAAGCAAAAATGACGGAGATTTCTGAAAATTTCTCCATTTTCCTTTCATTCCCTACACCACCAGAAAACCGAAAACTGCCAAAAATGGGCGTGTTCTGTTTCTCCTTTCGTGGGGCAATACGGCGCTTTTT
>QXXL01000280.1 GCA_009911505.1 Lachnospiraceae bacterium
CATAAACGCAAAAAAACAGGAAATCTTTTCTTGATTTCCTGTCTTGGTGTGCCGTTCTATGCGGCGGTTATTCAGTTTTGGGGTATGGCTGTTAATCAAAGCGGAATTGGAACAGGGCAGCGATAAGCCGCCGTTTGATGTTGTCCTCGGTGTCCTTGTTGACCTGTCCGTTTTCAAGGGAAACAATTCGGATTCGCTTGCTGTAATGCCGTAAAACTTCGTCAACGGCTTCCGACTCTCCGCTGGTCGCCCGGACAATCGTTTCATATGGCACAAGTTTAGGATTCCTCACGGTAAAGCACCTCCATTTCTTCATGCAGTATTTGCAAGGCACTGTGTATGTGATGCCACGCCGTACTCCGGCAGCGTCCGTACAGTTCCCCGATTTCCTGTTGTGTGTAACGCCCGAAAAAGTAAAGGTAAATGATTTCCCTTTTTTTCTCTGGCAAGGCAGACAGGGCTTCGGCAAGATTCCCGTTTGTGAGGATAACCCTCTGACCGCATATCATAACCGGGTATTGTTTATAGGGATCTATAAACAATTTATCTGACGTACTGAAAGGATAAAACTTTTCTTCTGTGAGATACTCAAAGGATATTTCCCTTTGCCGCCGCCTATCACGGTCACGCCATGCGTTAATTGCTGCATAGTGTATGACAACTCTGCAAAAGGCATTAAATGTGTATTCGATATGCTCCTTGTATGCTTCTGTACAAGGCATATATGATTCCCCCTTTCTCCCACATAGGGCGGTGTATGGTTTACGGTTGCATTTATAATTCAGAGGGGCGATAGTATTCTAAACGCCCCTTAACTACCACTGGAAAAATAGAAATGCACAAACTATTGCTTCAATTTGATGCAATTTCTATATATGATAAAATATATTTTGCTATCTCCTCTGACACTTGATAATGTGTTATAATATCCCCCCGATCACTATATTCACCCGGAATTATTTCCTCAATGTAGTAATTACCATTGCTTTTATAAAGTATCTGGGTATCCATTTCTTTTAACTCTTTTTTATTATCCCTTGATAACATAAATCTAACAATTTGACATTCAACTTCTTCGGGATTTGGTGCATTATCTGCATATTCCCACTGTTCCAGAGCCAACCCGTTTAGATATTGCGCTATTTCAGAAATATCATCTATTTCATTCAGCAACGTATTTTGGTCTGCTCCGTAAAACTGTATCTTCTGCTCTTTAGAAGTCTTGCGCAGTTCCTTTTCTGTAAATGATGTTTTTCCTATATAATATCGGGCATTCTCTATATCATCTATTTTTTCAATAACACTTTCAATATCACTATTTGGCACATAAAAATCAAGTCCCCACCCATCCAGTATATCCTTCGCTGTTATATTCTTATTTAGCTCTAAGTCTTCCGGCGCATTAAGAAACTGTCCCGCCTTTTCTGATATTCTGGCTATTGCTTCTATTTCTTGATTATAATCTCGTATAATATATTCACCTTTGCTGGAAATATAAAATTCTAAGGTACTCTTATTAACTAACGGTGTTCCATCCTGTAAAAATATAGGTTCATCAATCACCTCATATGATATATAGCTATATACCAAGTCTATATCTTCTGGCAACTGTTCCAAATCATTCCAAGATTCAATATCCAGTTGTTTTACGAACCTTTCTATTTCTTTATTATTGTCAATGATACCAATCATCTCACCAGAAGCTGAAATAATTTCAGTAAATTGTTTTTTTTCTTCATCGTTTCCAAAAATATCTGTGGCAACTTCCATGAATGATTTCTTTTCATTAGCAATAGAGGGGGCGGCGTATGCACCAGTTACAAAAAAGCAGATACAAACGGCAACCGTGAAAATAACAGTAATGGCAATAATCCCTTTTGATTTTTTCCTAAATTTCATAATCGCACCTAACCTTTCTTTTAACTGTTCTGCTCCCTCTGTCAAAGTGACGGAAGCTAAAGAGCTTTTGTAGAGATTGTTTGACTTCAAAAAGGAAATAAGTATATCTCCATACTCACGTCTTGCGGTATCGTCAAGTACAGATATGACTTTTTCATCACATGACAATTCACAAGATTTATTCACTTCCTTTTCCAGCAGATATACAAAAGGATTGAACCAATGGACGCACACAACAATCTGTATCAGCCATTTATAAAACATATCCCTCTGCTTGTAGTGAATCAGCTCATGCACAAAGATATAAGACAACTCTTTATCTTCCCATTCGCCAACAGGCAAAATGATTCTTGGTCGAAAGAAACCAATCAGCAAAGGGGAAGCAATCAGCGGATTACAGGATAATTCTACCCTTGTCTTAATTTTCAGTTTTTCTTCACAATCAGATAGCAGATTCAAGATTTTTATATCTGATACTTCTTTATTTCCTGCTTTGATGTATTGGATAAAGCCTTGATAAACCGTTACTTTGCGGACAAATAAAACCAGTGCCAATGCTGACCAGATAAAAAACAGGCAGACATATTTGTCAACTGGCTCACGCATGGCAGCGGTGGTTATTTCCCGGTTTGGCTGTATCGGCTCTGCTTTGCTGTTACCCGTATCTGCGGGAACGGGTACATTGGGGTTTGTAGGGATTTCATTTGTTATTGCTGTTGTGTCGAATTTTTCAAACAGACTTCCAATAATCGTAGTGTCGGGAGTAAAGGGAAGCAGAAAACGCAAAGCAACAACTATCCAGATATAATACTGCCAACGCTTACTGAATTTGTTTTTATACAGCGGCTTCAATCCCAAAATGAGAAGCAGTAACAGTGCGCCGGAAACAGACAGCGACAATAATATTTTTATAAATTCACTCATTTTCTTCTCTCCAAAATCTTTCAATCTCTTTCAATTCGTCTGCCGAAAGAATATCCTGCCGCAACAAGGTTGATACTAAGTTTTTCACATTCCCGCCATAGACTTTATCAAGAAAGCTGTGGGTCTGCATGGTCTGGTATTCAGCTTCTGTTACCGTAGCCACATACTCATTTTTCCTGCCGATTTTTTTGACTTTCAAGAACTTTTTTTCTCCTAAACGGGAAAGCAGCGTGAGTACGGTGTTGTTCTTCCATTCGTTTTTATCTTTTTCCAATTCCTCCATGATGAGGGAATATAAAGCTGCCCCTCCATTTTTCCAGATGATTTTCATTAGTACCAGTTCGGATTCAGAAATCTGCTGTGCCATGTTGTCCTCCTTTTATCTCAACGCTTTGTGGGTGTATAAACATCTTAACACTTTGTAGGTGATAATGCAATACCCTAAAAGAAATTTAAGAATTTATAAAAAGATATGAAAGAAGGGGGGATTCCGTAGTAGTCGGCATTGTGTGTAATGTGTATAACTGGCTGTCTTATGGAGTTGTGGGTAACTCTGTTTACAGGACGTGGGAAAGCTGCACTTTAGCTTTTCCATGTGCTGTGAATAGAGTTATCCATGACGGAATAGCCTGTTATGCACATTTCCATAATGCTTATCTTTTGTTCTCTGGTTCGGAATAGTGTGGTGCTGGCTGTCTATCTCTTGTTTTCGGTTGCTTGCTTCTTTACCGTACATAAGCATTCGCGCCCGGATTGTCATTGCCATAGCCCTCCATGAGATTGATCACGCCCCAAATACCAAGTCCGGCTCCAAGTGCTACAACAAGGGTCTGCAAAACGTCTACTGCGCTATTGAAAAATGCCATGAATATATCCTTTCTGCCGCGTCTGCGGCTGTCCGGCAAGCGGACAAAAGGCGGTCAGCGTTTGGTCGCCGCCGCATAAAAAA
>QXXL01000281.1 GCA_009911505.1 Lachnospiraceae bacterium
ATGAAAGGCGGCGTCCCCGCGCTGCGTAAGTTCTGCGGCGCGGCGGTATTCAGTTGTAAGGGGTTGGGCGGTACGTCCCACGGTAGGGGCGCGTACCATGTAGCCCGTGTTTACGTTCTTGATTTCCGATCAGCTCCTTAAAAATCTTTTTATGAATGACAGGTAGGAAAGGGTCTTTTTCCGTAGCAGTCGGCGGTGTGGGAATGTGGGTAACTG
>QXXL01000282.1 GCA_009911505.1 Lachnospiraceae bacterium
TTGGCTTTTCCATGTGCTGTGAATGGCGTTTTCCATAGCCCCATAGCCTGTTATCCACATTTCCACGGCGCAAATCTTTTACGCCCTGTCACTGTTTCGGGATAAGCCCCATGCGGCGGGCTATTTCCTCCGCGTAAAGCTCCACATAACGGCGTTCCATTTCCTCCCGCCACTGCCAATACTCCTGTATTGCTGTGTCAATGGCGACTGCCATATCCAGCAGCCACTTCATTTCAAGCTGCTTCCGCTGCTTCTCCTGTTTCTTTCTGATACGCTTATTCATTTCTTGCGTCCTCCTGTAAATGCGCCCGGTTCTTCTCGTAAAGCCGTTCGCAATCCTTGATAAATTTCCGCAGGGCGGCTTCCCGCCGCTGTTCCTCCCGGATTTTCGGGTTGACAAGCAGGGTGAA
>QXXL01000283.1 GCA_009911505.1 Lachnospiraceae bacterium
TTCATGGTCTGTGTCCTCCTGTAAGCCCTCCCCGTCAATCTCGTAGTAGTCAAATTCCTCCTCCGGCTTCACAATGGCGGGGCGGCGTTTGATGTGCTTTTCCATGTCAAAGGCGTTTTTCGGGTCTGCGTCGGAGAGGTACTTGTATTTCGGGTGCTTCGTTATATCGAATTTGTCCGAAAAGAACGGGCGCACACCGCGCACCTGTAAAAT
>QXXL01000284.1 GCA_009911505.1 Lachnospiraceae bacterium
CCCTAATTTCTGATAGTTCAGCCCGTGGGAAAGCTCCCGCCCCCGCGTTTCGGACGTGTTGAAGCTGTCTATGGTTTCCTTTCCTAAAAGTTCCGACATTTCTTTAAGCGTCGTTTTCTCCTTGCCGCCCAAGAAAAGGGTCGTGTCGCAGTTCCCCGTGATCGTGTCGGCGTTGTCCTTGTAGATTGCTTTTAGCTGGCTCTGTGACTGCAAGATGATGGAAGCGGATATTTCCCGGCTCCTTATGGTGGCGATCAGCTTTTCAAACTTCGGTATCTGCCCGATATTGGCAAATTCATCAAGCAAGCACCTTACATGGACGGGAAGCCGCCCGCCGTATTCATCATCTGCTTTATCGCAAAGCAAGTTGAATAGCTGTGTGTAGAGAATACTCACGACAAAGTTAAAGGTGTCGTCGGTGTCGCTGATAATGACAAACAGGGCGGTCTTTCTGTCCCCCAGCGTGTCAAGCTCCATTTCGTCCGTTTCCATAAGCTCCCGCAGCTCCCGTATGTCAAATGGCGCAAGCCGCGCACCGCAGGAAATGAGGATAGAGCTTCGCGTCTTGCCCGCCGATAACAGGAATTTTTTGTACTGCCGGACAGCGAAATGCTCCGGGTCTTTTTCTTCCAGCCGTTCAAACATGAGGTCAACAGGGCTTTGAAATTCCGGGTCGTCCTCGCGGGCTTCGCTGGCGTTTATCATTTCAAGCAGCGTCGTGAAATTCTTTTCTTCCTCCGGGGCTTCATAGTGGATATAGCCGATAAGGGCGCAGTAAAAAAGCCGTTCCGACTTTACCCAAAAATCCTCCCCGGATTTCTCCCCGTCGCCTTTGGTGTTGGCGATTATGGTATTTACCAGCTTCAAAATGTCTTTCTCGCTCCGCAGATAGGCAAAGGGATTGTAGCGCATGGACTTTTTGAAATTGATTGTGTTCAGCACTTTTATCCGATAGCCGCCCCGCTGTAAGAGCTTCCCGCACTCGATTAAGACAGTGCCTTTCGGGTCTGTGACAACATAGCTGCTGTGCATTTGCATAAGCGACGGTTTGACGAAAAACCTTGTCTTGCCGCTGCCGGAACCGCCGATCACAAGGATATTTTTGTTTCTTGCATATTTCGGCTGCTTCGGGCGGCTGTTCATGGTGAGCCGTTCCGTCTGTGTCAATGGGATATTGTTCTCAAATACCGGGTCTGTGTACGGCTTTATATCGTCGGCGGTTCCCCAACGCGCGGAACCGTACTCAATGCCTTTGCGGTATTTCTTCGCGTTCTTGCCTTTTAGGTAAACGGCAAGCCGGATAATCACCGCCCCGGCAACGCCGATCAGCAGGTCGGCGGGGTGGAAGCTGGGCGCGGCACTGGCAAAGGCGGCTGTGAAGCCCTCCCCAAGATGTAAAATCTTTTGGCTTGCGTCCATGCCGGGGGAAAGCCGGACAGCCGCGCCTACCTTGTCAAACAGGTACACAAAGATCAGATACGGGAGATTGAGAATAAGCAGCTTTTTGATTTCCGGCTTCATAGCGATACCTCCCTGTCCTTGTGTTTGGTCTGCTGGCGGCTGGCGTTCAGCTCCTTTGCCTTTTCCCGGAAAGCGGCTAATGCCTTTCGGATTGAGGGCTTTTTATCCTGCGTCAGCTTCTTTGCGGAAAACTCCTTGAAAGCGGCGGTCAGCGCGTCCGCGTCCCTGCCCTTGAAGAATACAAGGTAGCGGGGCGGGGTTTCCGTCGCGTCCTTTTTCAGCGCAAAGTCGATACCATATTTTTTCGCTGTACTCTCAAAGGCTTTGATGTTGTCCTTTGTGATCTCAATGTTGGAAACGCCTGTATTCTGCTTCATAAGCTGCTTTAGGGTCTGCTTCCCGTGGGGGATTGCCTGTCTGTCAAGCTCTTTCTTTGCCTGTGAGAGCAGCTTTTTGATTGCCTTTTGCAGCACTTCGGCGGTCAGCTTCCCGGTCTTGATATACAGGGCAACGGTTTTTTCGTTGATTTCGTCCTGCATGGGGTCTGTCCCTCCTTTCGGGGTAGTCTATGGGGCGGCGGTCAGATACGCACCCGCAGCCCGTTTAAGTCGTCGGCTCTGATACCCACCAAGTACCATTCCTGCGCCATATTCATTTCAATACGGGTCGGCTTCCACTTGCCGCGTGTGAACACGTCGAAACAGTCCCCGCAATGCAGCCCGCCGTAATAGCTGGCAAGGTCAAAGCGAATGTCGTAGCGGTCTGTGCGCTCGTCAAATACCAATGCTCCCGTCATTTTCTGTGCCATAATAAAATCCTCCTTTTGTGGTTGTGGGTGGTTACAGGCTTTCGCCCGGTTTGAATGAATAGGGGTCGTGCGGCTCCTGTGGCGCAAGTGCGCCGCTTGCCATGTCGTGAGCCACAAGGGACGTGTAATAATTGCCGATTGTGGACGGGGCATTGAAAAGCACCGCCCGTAAATACTGCTTGATGTTGCGGATTTTGGTTGTGTTCTCTTTCATGCAGTCCAGCACAAAGCGGATATGTTCAGCGTCCAGCTTCATAAACTTTGCTTTTACCAGCTCGGCGGGGTAGTCGTCCCCGGCAATGCGGATCGTCTTTCTCCGGGTACAGACGGTTTCCAGCATGAGGTCTACAATTTCATTCAGCCTGTCCCCGTCAAACTTCATATCCTGTATGAGAATGTCATAGTCGATATTTTCCTTGATGATCTCCCGGTAAATCTCAAAAGCTGTCTGTGCTTCCGCTTCCTTTCGTTTCCGTTCCGGCGGCGCAGCCGCTTCCTGCCCCAAAGGAGAGGGGTTAGGGGAAAGGATAGGAATGGAATGGGTACTTTGTAAATCCGTATTTATTTTTTCTTTTGTTGGTAAGTCAGTTCTTTGTATATCTTTATTTAATTGCATTGGATTTTCCGTCGTCGGTTTACCCGGTGTCGGATTTTCCAATATCGGATTGCCCGGTGTTGGATTTTCCAATGTCGGGTTATCCAATCCCGGCGGGGTGTCGTCCGGCGGCTGGGGCTGCTCATAAATGGTGTATTCAATGGCGGTCATTTTGCCTTTCTCGTCCCGTCCCTGCCGCCGCTTGATATATCCGGCTTTTTCCAGCTCCCATACAGCGGTACGGATAGCGTCGATACTTTCCCGGTTGATCTGTGACAGCCCCGCAAGGGTGTAGTCCCAATCTTCGGGAAGTGACAGCATTTGCGATAAAAGCCCCTTTGCCTTTAAGGTCAGCTCCTTGTTGCGTAAATGGTGGTTGCTCATAACGGTATAGCCCTTGTTGCGCTCCACTCGGAAAACTGCCATAGCTTC
>QXXL01000285.1 GCA_009911505.1 Lachnospiraceae bacterium
CCTTCTTCTGTTATCTAATTTGAGAAATTTATTAACCAAGTAGTCTTGATTGACTACACCATTATTATACTAGGAGGCGTACATATGGGAAAAGTCTTGAAAGGTCGTGATTTGGGAGTAGGAATATATCAGCGTCAAGATGGACTGTATTCAGCCAGATATACAAACAAACTGGGGAAACGAAAAGAAAAATATTTTAAGAAGCTTGGTTTGATTATTTTATCAATGATATAAAAGGCGATACAATCAGACCAAACACGCAGAGAAATTATAGAGAGCGGTTTGAACGGAACATTAAAGAGCATATTGGCAGAATGCTTCTTTCGGCATTGTCAGGATATTTTGAATAAGATGACACCAACATATGCAGAAAGTACGGTGTATCAGTGCAGAATCACCAGGTATGTTTTATTTGAGACGGCAGTGGAGAATGATATACTAGTACTCCATCCGGACAGAAATTGAAGTCCGGAACCATCTGCTTCGCACCATTGCGTCGTTAAAATTTCTAGA
>QXXL01000286.1 GCA_009911505.1 Lachnospiraceae bacterium
GCTCCCAAACTTCAATTCCTGTTCGGATGGAGTACTAGGTCGAAATCCGGTAAAGAAATCAGTAAAAGTTCCACCGGGAAGAAAGGCGAAAGAAAAAAGGGTTTTATCAGTTGAGGAACAAAAAATCTTTTTGGATACAGCCTACGGTACGAGCAATTATAATCAGTTTGCGTTTCTATTGCAGACAGGGTTGCGTACTGGAGAAATGATAGGGCTTCGTTGGAGCGATATTGATTTTGAGGAAGGAGTTATCCATATAACAAGAAGTATGGAGTACTGTCATTCAACAGGAGAGTGGCGGATCGGACCCCCTAAAAGTAAAAGCGGATACAGGGATATTCCTATAACACAGGAATGCAGGAGGATTTTGCTGGCACAGAAAGCAAAAGTAAAAGCCTTGAAAAAAATCAGTAAGGATTTTGCCGATTGCGTTTTTTTGTGCCGGAAGGGTGAGCCAACGAAAAACTCAGCGTATGACACTTCTTTATTCAAGTTGGCTGATAAGGCGGGGATTGAGCGGTTTTCAATGCATACCCTCAGACATACCTATGCGACACGTTGTATAGAAGCAGGTATGCGCCCTAAAACATTACAAATGCTTCTTGGTCATTCCAGCATTAACATCACTATGAATTTGTATATTCATGTAACAGATGATGAGAAGAAAAAAAGAAGTTGAAAAAATTGAAAAAATGCTAAACGTAGTATAGCTATCTAATTGGCGTAGGAATTGGCGTAGTTGAATACTGGCAGCAACGTCAAAACCTAAGAAATCAGGGACTTTGAGATAAAGGAGATAGAGAAATGAAACTAGGCATCGTAGGGCTTCCCAATGTAGGGAAAAGCACACTATTTAATTCACTGACAAAGGCAGGTGCAGAATCGGCAAATTATCCGTTTTGTACGATCGACCCTAATGTGGGGATTGTCCCTGTACCGGATGAGCGGCTCAAAATGCTTGGGGATATGTACCATTCCAAAAAGGTGACCCCTGCCGTAATTGAATTTGTTGACATTGCCGGACTGGTAAAGGGCGCGAGCAAGGGCGAGGGCCTGGGCAACCAGTTTTTGGCGAATATCCGTGAGGTGGACGCAATTGTACATGTTGTACGCTGCTTTGAGGATGATAATGTTGTGCATGTGGACGGGAATATTAACCCGTTGCGTGATATTGAGACCATTAACCTGGAGCTTATTTTTTCTGATATTGAAATTTTGGAGCGGCGGATTGCGAAGGCATCTAAGGGTGCGAGGAACGATAAGGCGCTTGCCAAGGAGCTTGCGTTATTAAAGGGCATCAAGGAGCATCTTGAGGGGGGCAGCCTGGCAAAGACGTATGAGCTGCCGGATGATGAAGAGGAAGCGGCATGGTTTGCATCGTATAACCTTCTGACAGCAAAGCCTGTGATTTATGCGGCGAATGTGGCTGAAGGGGATTTGGCAGACGACGGGGCCAATAATGCATATGTGCAAAAAGTTAAAGGGCAGGCTGCAACAGAAGACAGTGAGGTATTTGTCATCTGTGCGCAGATTGAGCAGGAGATTGCGGAGCTGGAAGATGACGAAAAAGCGTTGTTTTTGGAGGAGCTTGGATTGAAGGAATCGGGCCTTGAGAAGCTGATCAAAGCAAGCTATGGGTTGCTTGGGCTAATAAGCTATCTGACAGCCGGGGAGGATGAAACGAGGGCCTGGACAATTGTGAAAGGGACAAAAGCCCCGCAGGCAGCAGGAAAGATCCATTCGGATTTTGAACGTGGGTTTATCCGCGCCGAAGTAGTTAATTATCAGGATCTTTTGAATTGCGGAAGCCTTTCTTGCGCCAAGGAGAAGGGTATTGTAGGGTTAGAGGGTAAGGAATATGTGGTGAAAGACGGGGATGTGATACTGTTCCGTTTTAATGTATAAGGAATAGGACGAAGGCATTCTGAATAGACTAGAAAGAAAAAGACGGGGTTTTCAATGCGTTTTTGTGATCTTTCGGAAAAGGAAGTTATCAATGTCTGTAACTGTAAATGCCTTGGTAATGTTATTGACATTGAACTGGATGAAAAAACAGGCTGCATCCAGGCAATCATTGTGCCAGGGCCATGTAAATTTTTCGGGATGTTCGGGCATGAATTTGAGTTTTGCATTCCCTGGAAATGCATTGTGCGTATCGGTTCAGATATTATCCTGGTAGAGATTAAAGAAGAGGATGTCAGAAAAAAATTATAGGAGGCTTTGTGATGAAATGTCCATATTGCGGCAGCGAAGGTACGAGGGTAATTGATTCTAGGCCCGCGGAAGATAACTGCTCCATCCGCCGGAGACGGATGTGCGATGGCTGCGGGAAACGCTTTACTACATATGAGAAAGTAGAAACTATTCCGTTGATTGTAATAAAAAAAGACAATAACAGGGAGCAGTATGACCGCTCCAAAATCGAAGCCGGGATTTTGCGGGCGTGCCACAAGCGCCCTGTTTCAGCGGCAGAGATTAACCGGCTGGTTGATGAAATCGAAACAGAGGTTTTTAACCGCGAAGAAAAAGAAATTGAAAGCTCCGTAATTGGCGAGATTGTTATGGACAAGCTTAGGGGCTTAGAGGCAGTTGCCTATGTGCGTTTTGCATCTGTTTATCGGGAGTTTAAGGATATTAATACATTTATGAATGAACTGAAAAAAATTCTGGACAAGTGACAAGGATGAGATAAAAGGAGCATATATGGGACGTTTTTTATATCCGGATGCATACATGGCGTCAGCGTATAGCATTGACTACGGCAAGTTGTATGAAATGGGGTATAGGGGATTGATTTTTGATATCGACAATACATTAGTGCCCCACGGCGCACCTGCGGACAAAAAGGCCGTCCGGCTGTTTGCCGGGTTAAAGGAGATGGGTTTTCGGTGCGTATTGATTTCCAACAATAAAGAGCCGCGCGTGAAATCGTTTAGCGAAAAGGCGGGGGTCTTGTATATTTATAAAGCGGCAAAGCCAAAGCCGGACGCTTACCGACGCGCAATGGGGATGATGCATACGGATACGGGCAGTACAGTATTTATCGGTGATCAAATATTTACGGATATTTTAGGTGCAAACTTAGCGGGCATCCGTTCTGTCCTGGTAAAGCCCATCAACCCAAAAGAAGAAATCCAAATTGTATTAAAACGCTATCCGGAAAAACTGGTTTTATTTTTTTACCGGATGAGGTGTAAGAAGAAACGGGAGGTTTTATGAAAATAGCAATTGCGAATGACCACGCGGCAGTGGAGTTAAAACATGAGATTATGGCATTTGTAAAAGAGTTAGGGCATGAAACGGTTAATTTTGGAACGGATAGCCATGAAAGCTGTAATTATCCGGAATACGGAGAGAAGGCAGCAAGGGCAGTGGCGGCAAAAGAAGCGGATTGCGGTATATTAATCTGTGGAACCGGGGTTGGAATTTCTATTGCAGCCAATAAGGTCAGGGGGATCCGGGCGGCAGTTTGCTCGGAGCCGGTTACAGCGAGGCTTGTAAAAGAGCATAACAATGCGAATATGATTGCGTTTGGCGCCAGGATTGTGGGGGCCGAGATGGCAAAGGCAATTGTAGAAGCCTACCTGGGCGCCCATTTTTTGGGTGGGAGGCACCAGATACGCGTGGATATGATTGATAAGATAGGGCAGCCTACAGATTTTAGGGAATAAATGAAAAAAAGGTTGAAAAAACAATGCATTTAGTATAGAATTGTACAAGCGTATATATCCAATTGTATTTAAGGAGGAAAATTATGATTTCAGCAGGAGATTTTAGGAACGGGATTACGATCGAATTAGAGGGGAATATATTTCAGATCATTGAGTTCCAGCATGTAAAACCGGGAAAGGGAGCTGCATTCGTTAGGACAAAATTAAAAAATATTAAAAGCGGTGGTGTTGTGGAAAAGACATTCCGCCCGACTGAGAAGTGCCCGCAGGCACGCATCGACAGGAAGGACTACCAGTATTTATATGTAGATGGGGATTTATTCTATTTTATGGATGTTGAGACATATGACCAGATCGCTTTGAGTAAGGCTGATATTGGTGATGCACTCAAGTTTGTAAAAGAGAATGAGATGGTAAAAGTATGTTCCCATAACGGCAATGTATTTGCAGTAGAACCGCCGTTGTTTGTGGAGCTTCAGATTACGGATACAGAGCCTGGATTTAAAGGGGATACCGCAACTGGAGCGACTAAGCCGGCTGTTGTCGAAACTGGCGCTACAGTATATGTACCGCTGTTTGTAAACCAGGATGATGTCATTAAGATTGATACCAGGACTGGCGAATACTTATCCAGAGTTTAGTTTTTGCGGCTTAGTTAAATAAATTTGACTGCGGTACCGTAAACAATGACTTCTGCCGCGCCTTGCATAACGGCAGAAGACGCGTAACGTATATTGACGATGGCATCTGCGCCTAATGGCTTTGCTTCTTCTACCATGCGTTTGGTAGCTAGAGCGTGTTTGAAAAATGCTTTTCGACAGATGTATTCCACACTTAGTGGGAGATTTGTACCAAATGAGGGAGT
>QXXL01000287.1 GCA_009911505.1 Lachnospiraceae bacterium
GGCGGGCTACGTTGACCGAATTTGGTACAAATATCACGCTAAGTGGGGGATGCAGATGGCGGAAATGATTTTTCAAACAGAGGCTGTAAAAAATCTTGTGTCTATGAAATTTAGACTTTCCTGATAAGAAATAGATATGTAAAATTTTTGTCGGTTTTCTGTTTTTGGGGCTGTCGAATTAGTTCTTCTATTTATAGTATAACCAAAGGAAAACGTCTTATACGTTTTTTTCTATTATTTTGTATGGCAAACAGGCATTGTATCTTATTGCCATTTCCGTGGGCTCTGCCCACACCCGGTCTCCGGAATAAGGTTGAGATTTTCTGGCAATAATATAAATGCCGATGGAATAAGGCTGGGATGGCGAGCGTTTTCATATGCTGCCATCCCCGTCTTTTTACAGGTATCCCGTAAGCCGTTCCCCATACAGGACGGTCAGCTGGTTCAGTACCTGGTCCCAGTCCCGGTATCTCTGCGTCCATTTTTTCGTTACATTCTGGCTTGCCAGGTACAGCATCTTTTCCAGGGACGTGTCGCTGGGGAACACGCTTTTTGTCTTGGTCACTTTCCGGTACTGGCGGTTCAGCCCTTCTATGATGTTTGTGGTGTACATGATCCGGCGGATGTCATCCTGGAACTGGAAGAAAGGGCTGACGTCCTCCCAGCTGTTTTCCCAATTGCTGATGGCAAATGGGTATTTCTTCCCCCATGTTTCCTTTACGGTTTCCAGTTCTGAAAGCGCTGCCGCCTCGTTCGGGGCATTATAGACCGCCTTGAAGTCGGAGGCAAATTTCTTCAGGTCTTTGTAACTGACATATTTGAAGGAATTGCACAGCATGTGGATGACACACCTTTGGATCTCTGCTTTGGGGAATACCGCCTGTATGGCCTCTTTAAACCCGGGCAGCCCATCCACGCAGAAGAACAGCACATCTTTCACTCCACGGTTATGCAGGTCGTTCAGCATTCCCAGCCAGAACTTGCTGGTTTCGTTTGCCCCGACGGTAATGCTTAAGATTTCTTTGTAACCCTCTGCCGTCACGCCCAGCACCACATAGGCTGCACGGCTTAGGATCCGTCCATCCTCCCGGACTTTGTAATGGATGCAGTCCATGAATACAAACGGGTATACCGGGTTCAGCGGGCGAGACTGCCATTCCTTGACCTGTGGGAGGATTTTGTCTGTGATCTTGCTGACCATCTCCGCTGACAGTTCAATCCCATACAGGTCGCCCAGCTGGTCGTGGATGTCCCGTGTGCTCATCCCCCTTGCATACAGGGAGATCACCTTTTCTTCAATCCCGGAGATGTCACGCTGGTATTTTGGTATCAGCTTTGGCTCGAACTCCCCATTCCGGTCCCTGGGCACGTCAATTTGGAATTCCCCATACTGGCTCTTGAGGTTTTTAGGGGAATACCCGTTGCGTTTGTTGTCCGTCTGCAAATCCCCTTTGTGGTTTTTCTCATAGCCGAGGGTTGCATCCAGCTCAGCCTCCATGAGTTCCTGCAGGATATCCTTGAAACTGTCCCGGAGCAGGGCATAGACATCGGTGACGCTGTTTAAGTTGTTTTCTGAAATAATCTGTCGAATTTGTTCCTTTGCTACTGGCATAAAAATACTCCTTTTCGATAAGAATTTGCATATCCTAATTCTTACCAAAAAGGAGCCATTTATTTCCAAAAACACAAACTAATTTACACTACCTAATGCTGCGAAATTAGAATCCATCATGCTGTCCTCCGTTTTCCGCAAAACCAACAGTTGTACCGCCAACATTTGATTCACTGTCTTTAGTATAGTCTGTATATTGCGTTTTGTCAATACTATATTCTGATTTATCAATATAAGCATTTTGCATATCTGCCCCACTGATACGGTACTGCCTTTGTATCAGCTTCATAAATGCCTGCTGTCCGCTCTGTTTTCCGTCAAAAACCGTTTTTACTGTAATATCTGCTTTTGCACTGGTGCAATTACCTGTCACATTATCCATAATCTTAATCCTTTCCATTTTCCGTAATTGCCCTGACGCTGTACAAGGATATGGACTTATTGGCACTGCCATATCCATAAGTTTCTGAAAAATACCACAAAAAAACAGGGAAACAAATCTGAATCATCAGTTATTCCCTGCTTCAATGCTAAAATATAAAATTTTCACTCTGCTTTGATAGTCTACACCGTTTGAAGTCCTGCAAGCTGTTCTACTTCTGTTACGCTGAGTTCAGAACATTCTGCAATTTCCTCAATTGTGAGTTTTCCCATTTTTAACAGTTTAATTGCTGTTTTTTTCTTTGTCAGGTCTATTCCCTGATTCAAAATCTTTCTTGCTTCTGTTTCAATCAATGCTCCGCCCATCATATCACCTACACCTTTCTGCACATTCTCATATTTTTGTGCAATCTCCTTAATCACGTCACTGGAAAGCTCTATGATCGTGCGTCTATCAAACGCTCCGATCACTCCCTGCTGTTCCAATTTGTCAAGCCTTTCTAAAATTATCTGATACTCTGCCTTCAATTCCGCCAGTTTCTGTTCATTACTATTATACTCCGGAAAGCTGTTCTCATGTGAAAAAATGTAAAACGGAATCAGCATCAGCAGACGTTTTTCAAAAATATCGTCAAGTGAATATTTCTGTACTTTCATAATCGGTATGTCATACTTCACTGTTCCGCCCGGTGTAACAATCACATATTTCATTTTGTCCGGTGTCTTTTTGTAAGTGCGGAGATACAGAACCGCCGTATTGGGAAATGTCACAGTCAATGTTTCCTCCGTAACCTCGCCCTCATCAAGCGCTATCTGCGCATCATACTCAAAAAGCCTTATGGTGATTCTTCCGTCCGACAGGCTGCTTTCACACTCAACATGGTATTTCTTCGGTATCTTCCCGAAAACCGTAAAATTCGTATCTGTAATCCGTTCCTTGTCCGCTTCATCCTGCTGGTCTAAAAAATGTTCATTTGGGAAAAAACGGATTTCTTCGTCCCCTGTATATGTTTCCCCGAAAATCTCGTTGATTACAGGGATAATCAGTTTCCGGCAGTCATTTAAGATTGTGCGGAACGCCCCGTCATATATATTTGCCATGTGTTATTCCTTTCTTTTTTGTGGTTTTATCATATCATTTTTTCATTGCAAATTCAAGAACCGTACAGCATTTCACACTGTTTCATGCTTTAAAATGCCTGAAGCATTCTCCATATTTGCCCTACCCCTGCCTATCCGGTAATTCTTCCCTGAAAAAGCAACAGGAACACACCTCTCCATGATACGGTCATAGATGCGCCCATGTTCCAAATCTGCCGGATTGCACAGTTCTGGTGTTAGTATATAAGTGTGGACAGAAAAAGTTGAACAACCTATACTATAAAATGAAAGAGCAAAGGAGATGAAGG
>QXXL01000288.1 GCA_009911505.1 Lachnospiraceae bacterium
TGAGCCGTATGAGTGGAAACGCTCATGTACGGTTCTTAGGCGAGAAAGGGCGGGTAACCGCCCCGACTTAGCCGACTCCGATAGAGGCGAAATATACACTGATGAAACTGGGAAACAGTATTGGAAGAAGAGGCTGCTGGCAACGGTAACAGATAGTCCGGTTCTAGGACATGAAGCAAGCTGCAACACTTCCGGAAAAGTAACTTATACAGCTACAGTAGGAACTACAACAAACACTCAGACAAAGACAGTAAATAAGTTAGGGCATGATTGGGTAAATGCTACACTTGCATGGGATGAGTCCCCAACACTTGTTGCAAATGAAACTATAACGGTAGAAGGCCAGACAGGGTCAGTGCCGGTTTATACAATCAAGCTGAAACGCACCTGCCAGAGATGTAAAGATGAAGATGATGC
The DNA here is from genome assembly GCA_009911505.1 of Lachnospiraceae bacterium. GTDB lineage: Bacteria > Bacillota > Clostridia > Lachnospirales > Lachnospiraceae > Roseburia_B. Next base: position 418 of record QXXL01000288.1, read on the forward strand.
AGACAAGGCAGGCAACGAAGATACTATTACAGCTAAACTAGGTCAAACAGAAGCCACCTGTGAAAAGAGTAAGGCAGACGGATCCTATGTCCTTCTTGGGGATATAACGAACCAAAACGAAACATGTGATGAAGGCTCAAAAGGCTTTACGGCATTTACAGCAACCCTTTATAACGCTGCTGGTACAGCCCAGGGCCAACCAAAATCATACCGCATTGAGCGTGATGGGAAAGCACATGCATATTCTCTTAACAATGTAAAGGTTGACTGGACGACTCTCCAGGAAGTAGACGAGCACAATGATAAGAACAACACCACACTTATTACAGGGCGCCATTTTGAAGTAGATGCATATATCCCCTGTAATGCAAATCCGTCTGATACAGCGCATAGACGCTCCAAAAAGTCGATGTAGCAGTTACAGGTGAATGCGGAAGTGAAACTGGCGTACTATACACTGCAACCATAAGTAAAGAGGAAACAGATGCTTCTAGCTTAAAATTTGCATCAGATACTGTTGAAGCAGGTACAGACACTGTTACCCATAAGTATAAAGATGCTCATAACCCAACGCTTGTAAGGGCATCCAGCGATACCACGCTTAACTGTGAATCGCCTTACTATCCAAGGCACTGGCATTGTGACAAGTGTGGTAACAACTACGCAACGTCAGCAATGAACAACAAAGTCGACATATCATTTACCGGACGGGATCATGAATACAAAAACGCGCCAACATTTTCATGGATTAAAGAAGGTGCGACAGCGCAGGCTGTATTTACCTGTTCTGTCTGCGGACAGAAGCCGATTACAATCGAAGCGACACTTGATAAAGTAAACGAGTATAAAAAACCAGGATGTATCGGTTCAACAGAGGAAGGATATACATATTATGCCTTCTCTGCACAGTTGAATTCCGAGTCACCCCGTTATGAGTATGAGTTTGAAGTCGTTTTAGATCCGGTACCACATAAGTTAGACAGTGACGGCATATGTACAAACTGTAAAAAGCCGTTTGTCCAGGTAATATTTAACAGGCGTACCGACGGAGTCCTTCAGCAGGAATTCTACAGCCGTGAAGAGAATGGCGGCCAGGTAGTAATCAAGGATGTAGCTGGAAATGTAGTTACTGCAAATGACATTATCGCACCGACCGTACCTCAGCAGACAGGGTATGAATTCATAGGATGGAAATTTGGTGAAGAAACCGATATAACATCCTATGCCATTGCTGCCAAGATCTATGAGGCGCTGACATCAACAGACGCTACGACCATTACAGTTGAACCAAATTATGCACCAGTAGCTGCGCAAGCTCAAATAACGGTAGAATGTGTAGCTGGCGAAGTAACCCTGTCTACAAAGAGCGAACAGGCTGCTGTTGGCCAGAGCTATCCTTTGAAAGCCGAAAAGACTCTGCAGAAGGATGAGAAGACATATACATTTACCTGCTGGGCAAATGATAAAGAAGGTCAAACCGTATTAAGCACAAGTGAAGATTTCCAGATAGCGATATCAAGCAATGCTGACAAGACAATATTTGCAATATATGCAGAACAAGGAAGTGCGACGAAGCCTGTAGAGGTAAAACCAATCATTATGTCCGATGTATATACATCTATCGTAAACGGGGCATATAAACTCTCCTTTGCAACTACAAGGGCTGAAATCCCGGAAGGGTATACTTTGGTTGATACCGGTTTCTTATACGGGACAAAGCAGTCTACCTTTGCAAATATGGATATAACAGCCCTGGAAAAAGCCCTGATATTGGGCGGCACAACGGAGAACCTTAAAACACAGGCAGTTAGTGGAAACGCTGCAACGAATGCCTTGACTGTCAACCTTGGCACTGCTGAGGCAAACCGTAATTATTGGGTATGTGCAAGAGGCTATTTGCGTTATAAAAAAACAGACGGAACGATTATTACAGAGTATACCGATGTAATAAAAACGACATATAACAAAGAAGCAGAAAAAAATAATGCAGGAACCTCTGGGAACGAATAATTCCCAATTGTGAAAGGAGGTAGATATTCATGAAAAAATACGAGTCTCCCGATGTGGAAGTGCTTTATTTTGACACAGAGGATGTGATCCTTACAAGCATCGTTGATACCGAAGTAGACGGTGATTTTTAAGGAAATTTCAATGTGGCTCCAGTTATCCATGTAAGTGGCGCCACTGGAATATCTCCCAAAAAGGATGAATAAAAATATCCCGTGCGGCATCTTATGATGCCGTATACGGGATATTTTATTTTATATATGTTACATTTTATAGATGCATGCCTGGCAGCGTATTAATCCAGTTCTTCTTCTGTCCCGTCGTATCCGCTTGTACTAATAACATCCTCACATGCAAACATGATGATTTCCAGTTCCGGTGCCTTATATTCCGTCATGCGTACCACCTCCTTTTTGGGCGCTTAAAGTTTTGCCTGCCCTTGCCCTTCCAGCGGCTCTACGACAATTGCTTCTAAGACAGCAACTGTCTTGCCGTCGATTTCCCCTTCATTAACAATCCCAGTAACCCGGATTGGGGAATTCTCCTCAGGCGGTTCCAGCAGATATTTCAAAGGCAGGCCAATGACGCCGTCTTCACTGCCATCGGTAAGCGTCCTGGCAATATAGGGTGTTTCACCCTCCAGCATATAAGTGCCTTCCATCTGGTAAACCTTTCCAGAGTGTTCATCCGTATGTTCCTGAAATTCTTTGACCATTTGAGCATAATCATCATCCTGGACAACATGGATTTCGTCCCCTAAAAGTTCCAGTAATTCTTCGTCTGTGGCATCCGGGCCTAGCAACGGCTCCGGCTTGTCACTATTTTGCTGCCCGTTGCTTGCCGTTCCCTGAGTGTCCTGGCCGCCGCATGCAGCAATAGAAAAGCTTAAAACAATACATAGGATAAACGCTAAAATTTTTTTATACATAATCTGCACTTTCACCTTTCATTATGGAAATGCGGGCATCCATTCTGCCACTGCTGTTACAATTCTCCTATTTTGAAACAACGCCATTTATAAAGTTGCCGTGTACAATCTCGCCATAGAAGGTTTCTTCCTCTTCGGTCTTCTTATTTTTTACTTTTACAAAACCCCTGCCCCAAAGAACCCTGTCTGTAGAAGTGCCTACGCTGATTGCAACATAGTAGCCATCCAAATTGAAGTTATTAGTCTGCTGTTTTTTTACAATAAGCGGTTCTTGGGTATTTCCTTCTATTGTTAAATTGGATCCGTCCCCATCGTAGTCCTTGCTGGTAATATATAAGACGCCCATTTCTATTGGTTCATATGTCTCTGTATCAACAACCTCAACAATAGAAGTAAAACGGATTTTATTTTTTCCATCTTCTACATATTTGTTAAACTGGGTCGACACAGCTATGCGCCTTTTTTCGCAACGTGTACAAATGTCGTTTACAAAGTCATGGCCAAGGGCCGTCCCCTCGAATACCTGAGGAGCTTTACCTGGCTCATCTTGCTTGCAGGTTTCACAGCGGGAATAAATCGTATCGTCATGTGTACAATCACCATCTACTAATACATCTACATATTTGTGGATGCCAGTTGCACTGATTGGCCTGGTTACTCCTGTTGGTTGATTGCAGACACCGCACGTTTCAGCTTCTACCCCTGCATCAACACAAGTAGGCGCTGTTTGTACTTTCCATGTGGTATCTTTATGTCCAAGGGCATTTATTGGTTCTGCTTGTTTAAATACGTGGCTGCAGCTACTGCAAGTTTCACTTTCCGTAAAACCATCTTCTGTACAGGTTGCATCCTGGCCTGGAACCGTTACTTTCCATACATATTTCTGGCATGTTGGGCAAAGCCCGGTACCTGGCATTTCCAATACAACCTCTACACCATGGAAATCGCCTGTAAAATCACAGTCGTCCGCTGATGCCCTGGTACATACACGGTACAGTATGGCGCCATTATCTGCACAATCTGCATTTCCTACATACTCACCAAATTTTTCGTCACCCGAAAAACCTACGAACCAGTCGTGGCCTGCCGGAGTGGTTTCTGTTTTTACATTCGAACATAAACTACAGGTGAATTCTTTAATCCCATCCTGCGTACATGTCCATTCTTGAATTTCTTCTGTTTCTTGATAATCATGCCCATTTACTGTGTCAATGTCGATGGGCTGTGTCGCAGTTAAAACCTCCTGGCATTCTGCCCTCTGGCATTTTACGCCTTCTGTAGAACCAGGCGCTATACAGGTAGCTTTTACTTCTGGAATTTTAACTGGATCGTGGCCTAAGGCTTTTTCACTTTCTTCACCTAAAAGCACAAATAAATCCACTGCCTGGCCGCTGGTTGCATTGCAGCCCTGCCTTGCACATGTTAATTGGGTTTTTCCATTATCGGTACAGGTCGGAGCAGTATATTTATCCTTAAAATCATGGCCAAGCGCCGAAACCTCTACTGTTTTTGTATTCCCTTCTTCTGGGCTTGCTTCACAGGTTGGACAGGTAAAGATTTTTTCTCCTGCTTCCGTACAATT
>QXXL01000289.1 GCA_009911505.1 Lachnospiraceae bacterium
TATCTTCCTGCGGGCCATATGTTTCTTCAAATTGCTCATTTGTCATATTTTCAAATGCATGGCCTGTCGCTGTGCCTGGTTCCGAAGTTGCATTTTCACCAAGTGTCCCACAATCGGTACAATACACGCCTGTTATTCTGTCCCTGGTACAGGTTGCTGCATGTTCGCCATCTTGGCTCCAGTTTGCATGGTTTTCTGGATCTACTGTACCTTCGACATCTTGAGTTATTCCACAGCCATTTGCACATGTTTTTGTTACAACGCCTTTTACAACACAGGTTGCCTCTGTTTTTACCGATTCAGCTGCATTTTCACCATAATCATGGCCTGTTGCCGGGATAGATACAACTTCCTGGTGGGCATGCCCTTCTGTCTCGATATCCGGGCATGTATCCCTTTGACATGTACGTGTTTTTGATCCATTTGCAGTACAGGTTGCAGCGATTGTTACCCAGTCACCATAGTCGTGTCCGCCTGGAATAGTTTGGTTAGCTGTTTCATCACAAGTCTTGCATTTGTATATACCTATTCCGTTCCTGGTACAGCTTGCCGGACGGTAAGTATCGATCAATTCTGTGAAGTTATGACCGGTTGCTTTTTCACTTTCCTCCCCAGTCAATTCATATAAATCGACTTCAGGGCCATTGGTTGCGTTGCAGTCCAGCCTTGTACATGTTAATTGGGTTTTTCCATTATCGGTACAGGTCGGAGCAGTATATTTATCCTGAAAATTATGGCCAAGCGCCGAAACCGTTACCGTTTTTGTATTCCCTTCTTCTGGGCTTGCTTCACAGGTTGGACAGGTAAAGATTTTTTCTCCTGCTTCCGTACAATT